>QHSL01000136.1 GCA_003220435.1 Candidatus Rokuibacteriota bacterium
GCGATCCTCATGGGCCTGCGCGACAAGTACGAGGCGCACCACGGGGTCAAGATCACCGACGAGGCGGTGGTCCAGGCGGTCAAGCTCGCCGATCGCTACATGAACGACCGCTTCTTCCCCGACAAGGCGATCGACGTCATCGACGAAGCGTGCGCCCGCGCGCGCCTCTCGGTGAGCACCGTGCCCTCCGAGATCCACGACCTCGAGAAAAAGCTCGAGGAAGTCATCAAGGAGAAGGAGGCCGCCATCCGGGGCCAGGAGTACGAGAAGGCGGCGCGCCTGCGCGACAAGGAGAAGGAGCTGCGCGCGCGCCGCAACGAGCTCAAGAAGTCGTGGACCGAGTCCAAGCGCGACAAGGAAGTCCAGGTCAACGAGGACCTGATCGCCAACGTGCTCTCGGTCATGACCGGCATCCCGGTGGTCAAGCTGGCGGAAGAGGAGACCCAGAAGCTGCTGCGGATGGAGCAGTCGATCCAGAAGCGCGTCGTCGGTCAGGACGAGGCGCTCGCGGCGGTGTCACGCGCGGTGCGCCGCAACCGGGTCGGCCTGCGCGACCCCAAGCGCCCGATCGGCTCGTTCATCTTCCTCGGCCCCACCGGGGTCGGCAAGACCGAGCTCGCCCGGGCGCTGGCGAACTTCCTGTTCGACGACGACGACGCCCTGATCCGGATCGACATGAGCGAGTACATGGAGAAGTTCTCGGTCTCCCGGTTGGTGGGAGCGCCCCCGGGCTATGTGGGGTATGAGGAGGGCGGCCAGCTCACCGAGAAGGTCCGGCGCAAGCCCTATTCGGTCGTGCTGCTGGACGAGATTGAAAAAGCGCACCCGGACGTGTTCAATGTCCTGCTCCAGGTGCTGGACGACGGCGTCCTGACCGACAGCTCGAGGCGGCGGGTGGACTTCAAGAACACCGTGATCATCATGACCTCGAACCTGGGCGGCCGGCAGATCGTGAGCGGGGGGAAGCATCTGGGATTCAAGCAGGCCGAGGGCAGCGCGGCGCAGTTCCAGTCGATCAAGAGCACCGTGCAGGACGAGCTCAAGCGCGCGTTCAACCCGGAGTTCCTCAATCGCATCGACGACGTCATCGTGTTCCGAGCCCTCTCGCGCGACGACATGCGGAACATCGTGGGAATCCTCCTCGGTCAGGTCAAGGAGCGACTGCGTGCACAAGAGATCCAGCTGGATGCCACCGACGAGGCGATGGAGCTGCTCATCGACCGCGGCTTCGATCCTTCGTTGGGGGCTCGCCCGCTCAAGCGGGCGATCCAGAAGCTGCTCGAGGATCCATTCGCCGAGTTCATCCTGCGCGGCCAGTGGCCGGCTGGCACCCGGATCCGGATCGAGCGCAACAACGACCAGCTCGAATTCAAGCCCGTCACCGCCCCCGAGCCGGCCCCGCCGCCCGCTCCCGCCGCCGTGGTCCGGCGGAGCTAGCTTCCGCGCCCTGCTCGTGGCGCTGGCGATCGCACGGGTCGCGGCGCCACCGCGGGCGGCGTTCGCCCAGAGCACGTCCGCGGGCGACACGGTGGCCGTGGCGCCGGCCGCCCCCGCCCCGAGCCCGCGCGTCGGCGAGATCGGCGTGACCGGCAACCACCTGACGGACGCCGATCGCATCCTGCGCTCGTTCGGGGTCGCGAGCGGCGCCCGCTACTCGGCCGACGCGGTCAAGCGGGGCATCGTCAAGCTCGCCGGCCTCGGCCTGTTCGCGGACGTGTGGGTCGAGAAGGCCGAGCACGAGGACGTCGTGGACCTCGTCATCCACGTCCGGGAGCGCCCGCGGATCGCCCGGGTCGAATTCAGCGGCCAGCGCAAGCAGGAGGCCACCGAGCTCGAGAAGAAGCTCGCGATCCACGCCGGCGAGATCGCCACTCCGGGCGCCGTCCAGGCGGGCGTGGACTCGCTGCTCAAGTACTACCACGACGAGGGCTACGCGCGCGTCCACGTCGAGGCGGTGCTGGACACCACCGCCGGGCCGAGCCAGGTCGTCGTGCGCTACGTCATCCAGGAAGGCGACAAGGTGCGCATCACCCGCCTGGCGTTCGAGGGCGCCTCGCCGGCGATGGCGCCGCGGTTGCGCCAGCACCTGAAGAGCAAGAAGCGCGGGTTCTTCGGCGGCGGCGAGGTCAAGGACGAGAACCTCGAGGAGGACCGGCAGAAGCTCGAGGCCTGGTACCACAGCCAGGGCTACCGCGACATGCGT
>QHSL01000005.1:0-5987 GCA_003220435.1 Candidatus Rokuibacteriota bacterium
AATCGAGAGTCCGGCCAACCGCACCGACGTCCAACTGATTCAGGAGGAGGCAGGATGAACACATTACTGGCTGTGATCATCGGGGCGGTGACCGTGTACCTCGCGTACACCCTCTACGCCCGGCGGATCGACCGCCACGTCATCCAGTCTGATCCCAAGCGCGCGACCCCGGCGACGCTTTACATGGATGGGGTCGATTTCATGCCGACCAACCGGAACATCCTCTTCGGCTACCACTTCAAGTCGATTGCCGCCGCGGGGCCGATCATCGGCGCGATCGTCGCGGCGAACCTCTGGGGATGGCTGCCGGCGATCATCTGGCTGATACTCGGCGTGTCGTTCCTGGGATGGGCGAGCGACTACAGCGGCATCGTCATCTCTGTCCGCAACGAAGGGAACAGCCTCTCGGCGATCGCGCACCGTCTGGTGTCTCCGCGGTCGCGCTCGATCCTCTTCGTGTTCATCTTCTTCTACCTGCTACTGGTGGCCGGCGCCTTCGTCGGCATCATGGCCACCGTGCTGGAATCGCAGCCGAAGGTGCAGCTCGGCGTCATCGTGCTCACCGTCATGGGCCTGCTCCTCGGTCAGATGCTCTACCGCTGGCGGACCGGGCTCGTCGGCGCCACTCTGCTGACGGTCGGCGTGACGTTCATCGCCATCCTCGGCGGTGGCTGGACTGAAGAGATCTTCAAGTCGTTCAGCGCCGGGCTCAACGGGCTGACCGGCGGCGCGCCTCTCGTGACGTATTTCGATCCGACGCTGGCGAACTTCCAGGGGGCCGACGCCAAGATCATGCCTAATCTATTGTTCTGGGCGCTCGCCATCTGCGCCTTCTGCTATGCCGGCTCGGTGCTGCCGATCTGGCGCATGGCCCAGCCGGTCGTTTACGTCGGCTTCTGGATCACCGCCGTGTCGATGGTCCTGGGCTTGCTCGGTGCCGCGGCGGCGAGCTTCATGAAGCCGGAGGTCGCTCAGTTCGTCATCCCCGCCTTCAAGGGCTTCAACCCGCATCTCGGCCCGGCGGGGATCATGCCGCTCTGGCCGATGCTGTTCGTTACGATCGCCTGTGGCGCCATCTCCGGCTGGCACGCGCTCTTCGGCGCGGTCGGCACCGCCCGCCAGATCGAGAACGAGGCCGACATGCTGCCCGTAGGCGGCGGCTCGATGTTCGCCGAGTTTCTCCTCGGCCTCCTGGCGCTGCTGGCCGTCTCGGTCGGAGCCAAGGGCGCGCCGGTGGGTGCGTTCGCCACCGGGCTGGGAGGCTTCATCAGCGTGTGGGGTATCCCGATCCAGTATGCGACCTCGCTCGCGTTCGCCGCGTTCATCGTCATCGTGCTCGTCGTTACTCAGCTCCTGTTCCGCGTCCAGCGGGTGACGCTCAGCGAGTGGCTGGGCGACGTGTTCCCACCGGTGCGCAACCAGCACTTGTCCTCGCTGATCTGCGTCGCGCTGGCGATCCTCCTCATGATGACCGGCACCTGGATCTACCTGTGGCAGCTCTTCGGTGGCGCCAATCAGCTCATGGCGGCGCTGTCGTTGCTCCTGGTCACGGTATGGCTGGCGTCGGTGGGCAAGAGCTGGCTCTACGCGGGCCTGCCCGCGATCTTCATGTACATCACCACGCTGGCCTCGCTGCTGGTGACGGCGTACAACATCTACTCCAACGTGTACCAGACCAACCTGACGGCGGGCCGCGTCATTCCCGTGATCGGCTCGGGCCTCATGGTGCTGGTGGCGCTGCTGCTGGTAGCGGCGGCGATCGTGATCGGAATCGATGGGTGGCGGGCGTTCCGGCGCTACCGGCGGCAGCCGGCCGCGGCGCGAAGGCCGGCTGCGGCGAGAGCGTAGGGGCTCGCTGTCTTTTGCGTCGCAGGTGTCGTCGCTCGCCGGGGGAGTAAGCGCCCCCCGGCGTGCGGTGTCGGGAGCGTGAATGATTGCGTCATGCGCGGGCTGAGCCGGTCGGTCTCCGAGCGCGTGGCCGGGGTGCGCGAGGCGCTGTCGAAGTTTCTCTACGGGATGACGGGGTACGAGTTCGCCCGCCACGCCCTCGAGATGCGCCACGAGATGGAGGCGGTCTTCATGGTGGTGACGATGGGCGACCTGATCGGCGTGCCGGTGCTGCCGCCGGTGTACTCGCTCAGGCTCTTGCCGTACCTGGTACCGGAGGTCGCGACCTGGAAGCGCAACATGGCGCGCCGGAAGGATTTCTGGGAGAAGGAGGAATATGACCTCCACGCCGTCTGAGAACAGGCCGAAAAAGAAGCGCGGGATCCTGGGAGTCTTCAAGGACATCGTGTACGGGATGTCCTCGCACGAGATGACACGGCATGCCGTGCGCACGCGCGCGAGCATGGAACACCTCTTCATCCTCATCACGATGGGCGATCTCCTGGGCATTCCGATCCTCCCGCCGTACTACTCGCTCCGGTTGCTTCCCTACGTGACGCCCCAGATCGCGTCGTGGAAACGCCGCATGCTGCGCGAACGGGATGTCACGGACATGCTGGGATAAGGGGCGCGATGTCGCTCAAGACCGTCTTCGAGAGTCAGCCCGACCGTCGCTACATCATGTTCGGCGGCAAGGGCGGTCTGGGAAAGACGACGCTGTCGGCGACGAGCGCGTTCTGGCTCGCGAGCCAGGGCAAGCGAGTGCTCCTCTTCTCGGTCGACCCGCAGGCGAGCCTGTCCGACATCTTCCAGCGGGATATCTTCGGCAAGGGTCCCGTCCCGATCATGCAGAACCTCTGGGCCCAGGAGGTGAACGCAGATCAGCGGATCCGAGACTACCAGGAAGAGATCCGGAAGAAGATCCTCGACATGTACGGCTTCGACCGGGTGCCGGAGGAGATCGACAACTACATCGCGGCCGCGTCCGCGGAGCCCGCGATGGAGGAGAGCGCGATCTTCGACGCCGTCGTCGACATCATCGTGCAGGGGGACTACGACTACTACATCTACGACCTCGTTACTACCTCTCGATGGCCAAGGTCTACGACGAGTGGATCAACAAGATCACCAAGCTCCGCGAGGACATGGGCCAGTACGATCAGGTGGCGGCGACCATGCGTCGCGAGGACACGGTCCAGGAGGACCAGATCCTGGGCGAGCTGACGTACATCAAGAATCGCATCAACGCCTCCTCGCAGATCCTGACCGACAGGAAGCGCACCGCGTTCTTCTTCGTGGTCGTTCCGGAGGAGATGATCATCCTGGACACCAAGAAGGCCGCCGCGCTCTTCGCGAAATTCGACGTGCCCCTCTCGGGCTACATCGTGAACCGCGTGCTGCCGCCGGATCTCGGGCGCGGAAATATCCCGCCCTATCTGCGGAACCGGATCGCGCTGCAGCAAAAGCACATGGGCGGGATCAAGGCGGCCTTCGGCGACGAGGTCCGCGCCTATGTCCCGGAGATGGAGCGGGACATCACGGGGCTGCCGATGATCGAGCGGCTCGCGCAGCGCCTCTTCGTCGACGGCGGCGCCCCGTCATGACGGCCAGCCTCGAGATCACGACGTCGATGGCCGGGTATCTGGCCGAGCACCCGCGCGTACAGTACCTGTTCTTCGGCGGCAAGGGCGGCGTCGGTAAGACGGCGATGGCTGGCACCACAGCGCTCTGGCTCGCCGGCCGGGGCAAGCGGACGCTCCTCGCCTCGACCAACCCGGTCCACAGCCTGTCCGGTCTCCTCGGCCGGAATGTTTCCGGAGGCCACACCGCCATCAGCGAGGTCCCGGACCTCTGGGCCTACGAGATCGACACGCGGGAGACGATCGAGCGCTCCAAGAAGGAGATTCGAGAGAAGATCCAGTGGTTCTTGAAGTTCGCGGACATTTCGACCAAGGCCGACGACTTCGTCGAGTCGGCGACCATGAACCCCGCGTTCGAAGAGTCGGCGATGTTCGAGAACATGGTCGAGCTGATGTTGAAGAAGGAATACGACGTCTACGTGTTCGACACCGCGCCGACCGCGAACGCCCGGCGCCTGCTCGGCATGTCGAAGGTGTACTCCCTCTGGGTCGACAAGATGCTCAGGTCGCGGCAGGAGGCGCGGACCCTGCGCGAAATGCTCTCGTTCACCAAGAAGAAGGAGGCGGACCCGCTGCTCGAATACCTGCTCGGGTTCCGCGATCGCATGGGACAGGCGCAGCAGCTCCTCACGGACGCCGAGAAGACCGCCTTCTTCTTCGTCACGCTGCCCGAGGCGCTGCCGATCGCGGTGATCACCCGCTTCATCGGCTGGTTCCACGAGTTCGGGATCCCGATCGGGGGCGTGATCGTCAACATGGTGTTGGACCGCGAGGCGCTCGGCGCGGACGTCCCCGAGTTCGTCCTGAACCGCATGCAGATGCAGGACGACCACATGAAGACGATCCGCGAGAAGTTCGATGACCGTGTGCGGGCCGTCGTGCCGTTGTTCGACGAAGAAGTGCGGGGCACCGCCATGCTCGGCCGCGCCGCTGCGTCGCTTTTCGCCTGAATCGTCTACTCGAGGCGGCTCGTGCTCCTGACGACGATCGCCGGCAGCCTGCCCAAGCCCGCGTGGCTCGCGAAGCCCAAGGTCCTGTGGGCGCCCTGGAGCCTGTCGGGCCCAGCGCTTGCCGAGGGCAAGCGCGACGCGGTGCTGGTCGCGCTGCGGGAGCAGGAAGCGGCCGGCATCGACATCGTGACCGACGGCGAGCAGTCGCGCCAGCACTTCGTCCACGGATTCCTCGAGGCGATCGAGGGCGTCGACTTCGCGAAGCGGGTGACGATCGGCATCCGGGCCGACCGCTACAAGGCCGAGGTGCCGACGGTGACGGGGCCGCTGGTCCGCCGCCGGTCCGTCCACGCCGACGAAGTCAGGTTCGCGCGGGCCCACACCGCGAGGAAGCTCAAGTTCACGATCCCCGGCCCGATGACGATCGTCGACACGCTGGCCGACGAGCACTATCGTGACCGGCGGCGCCTGGCGATGGAGTTCGCCCGGGTCATCAACGAGGAGGCCCGCGAGCTCGTCGCGCTCGGGCTCGACGTGCTCCAGCTCGACGAGCCGGCCTTCAACGTCTACATGGACGACGTCCGGGCGTGGGGGATCGACGCGATCCACCGCGCCATCGACGGGCTCGCCTGCACGACCGCCGTGCACATCTGCTACGGCTACGGGATCAAGGCCAACGTCGACTGGAAGGCGACGCTCGGCGGCGAGTGGCGGCAGTACGAGCAGACGTTTCCGGCGCTCGCCGCCAGCCGGATCGACCAGGTCTCCGTCGAGTGCGCCAACTCCCGCGTGCCGATCTCGCTGCTGGGGCTCCTCCGGGGCAAGGACGTCCTGGTGGGTGTCATCGACGTCGCGACCGACGCGATCGAGACGCCCGCGCAGGTCGCGGCGACGATCCGGAGCGTGCTGCCGTTCGTCCCGCCCGAGCGGTTCTATCCGTGCACGAACTGCGGGATGGTGCCGCTCGACCGCGATGTCGCCCGGGGCAAGCTCCGGGCGCTCGCCGCCGGCGCCGCGCTGGTCCGCGCGGAGCTCGGCGCGCGTGCGTGATATCCTTTCCACAGTCGCGCCTCGGCCGGCGGGGCCCCAGCCCCGCGACGGCCTGCGGCGCGCGACCCAAAGCCCACAGATGGTCGAGCAGCGACGGTTCTTCGACGAGATCGCGCTGGGCGAGGAATACGAGTCACCCGGGCGCACCGTGACCGAATCCGACATCGTGATGTTCGCCGGGCTCTCCGGCGACTACAACGTCCTCCACACCGACGCCGAGCTCATGAAGCAGTCGATCTTCGGCGAGCGCATCGCGCACGGCCTGCTCTGCCTCGCGATCCAGTCCGGCCTCTTCGCCCGCGCCACCCAGGCCTACGCGACGCTCGCGTTCGTGGGCCTGCGCTGGAAGTTCAAGGTGCCGGTCAAGATCGGCGACACGATCAGGCTCCGGGCGAAGGTGATCGCCCGGAAGGACCTCTCCGACCCCGGCCGCGGGCTCGTGACGCTCCAGCGCACGCTC
>QHSL01000005.1:5992-70149 GCA_003220435.1 Candidatus Rokuibacteriota bacterium
TCGTCCAGCAGGGCGAGACCGACCTGATCGTGGCGAAGCGTCCGTGAGCCGCACCTTCTTCGAGGACGTCGTGGTCGAGAGGATCCAGGAGACGCCGGCCATCACCGTGACGGAGGCCCACGTCGCGATGTACCTCGGGGTCACGCGCGAGCCGGCGCTCGACCACGGCGCGGTCCCGGAAATCCTGCCCCTGTGCCTGTCGGTCGGGCTGGGCTGGCGGACCAAGGAGCCGCCGATGGTCGTCCTCGCCTTCGTCGGGCTCGAGTGGCAGATCGTGCGCGAGGTGCGGGTGGGCGACACGGTGCACATCCGCTCGCGCATCAGCTCCAAGCGCCCGATGCGCGACGGTGGCCTCGTAGTGGAGGACCGCACCCTCGTCGACCAGCACGGCGAGGTCGTGCAGCAGGGCAAGTTCACGTTTCTCGTCGCCAAGCGACCCAAGGAGGCAGTGGCATGACCTTCGACCCGAGGCACCAGAGCAAGACGCTCCTCGACGGCGCCGATCGCGCCGCCGCCCGCTCGTACTTCAAGGCCATCGGCTTCACCGACGAGGACCTCAAGCGCCCGCTGGTCGGCGTCGCCCACTGCTGGATCGAGGTCACGCCCTGCAACTGGAACCACCGGAAGATGGCCGAGAAGGTGAAGGAAGGGATCCGCGCGGCCGGCGGCACCCCGATCGAGTTCAACTCGATCAGCGTCACCGACGGGATCGCGATGGGCACCGAGGGGATGAAGGCCTCGCTCATCAGCCGCGAGGCGATCGCGGACTCCGTCGAGCTGGTGGTCCGCGGCCACCTCTTCGACGGCTTCGTGGGCATCTCCGGGTGCGACAAGACCATTCCGGCGATGGTCATGGCGATGGCCCGGCTCAACCTCCCGAGCGTGATGCTCTACGGGGGCTCGATCGCCTTCGGCGAGTACAAGGGCCGCCGGCTCACGATCCAGGAAGTCTTCGAGGCCATCGGCGCCTTCAACGCCGGCAAGATCGACGCCCGCGAGCTCAGCGAGATCGAGGGCCGCGCCTGTCCCGGCGCCGGCGCCTGCGGGGGACAGTTCACCGCCAACACGATGTCGACGGCGTTCGAGATGCTCGGCGTGTCGCCTATGGGCTTCAACGGCGTGACGGCGGTCGACCCGCGCAAGGAAGAGGTCGCCTTCGAGACGGGCCGTCTGGTCATGGATCTCCTGAACAAGGGCCTCCTACCACGCCAGATCATCACCAAGAAGGCGCTCTACAACTCGATCGCCGGAGTCATGGCGACCGGCGGCTCGACCAACGCCGTCCTGCACCTGCTCGCGATCGCCAAGGAGGCGGGCGTCAAGCTGGCGATCGACGAGTTCGACAAGATCTCTCGCAAGACGCCGCTGCTGGCGGACATGCGGCCGTGGGGCAACTACACCGCGCCCGAGATGCACGACGCCGGCGGCATGGGGGTGGTGGCCAAGCGACTCCTCGAAGCCGGCCTGCTCTATCCCGACGAGCGCACGGTCACCGGACGGACGATCGGTGAAGAAGCGCGCGGGGCCCGCGAGGCGCCTGGGCAGAAGGTGATCCGGCCGCTGTCCAACCCGATCAAGCCCGAGGGCGGGCTGGCGATCCTCAAGGGTAATCTCGCGCCTGAGGGGTGCGTCGCCAAGATCTCGGGACAGAAGCGCGATTTCCATCGCGGGCCCGCCCGCGTGTTCGACCGGGAAGAGGACTCGTTCCAGGCTGTCAAGGCCGGGAAGATCAAGCCCAACGACGTGATCGTGATTCGGTGGGAGGGCCCCAAGGGCGGTCCGGGGATGCGCGAGATGCTCCACGTGACGGGCGCGCTCCAGGGCGCCGGCCTCGGCGACACCGTCGCGCTCATGACCGACGGGCGATTCTCCGGGGCGACCCACGGGTTCATGATCGGCCACATCGCGCCCGAAGCCGCCGAAGGCGGCGCGATCGCGGCGCTCCGCAACGGCGATACGATCGTGATCGACATCAAGAAGCGCAAGCTCGACGTCGAGCTCTCGGCCGCCGAGCTGAAGAAGCGGCTCAAGTCCGTGAAGCGGCCCAAGCCGCGCTATACCTGGGGCGTCCTGGCCAAGTACGCCCGCCTCGTCTCCTCGGCATCCGATGGCGCCGTCACGGGTTAGTGCCCGAACGTCGGGCACCGGAGGCTCGGAGGTGTCCCGACGGCCCGAGGATCCCACTGACAGGCTGAGCCCGGCCTTCCTGGAGCTGCTGAAGGCCGAGCCGCTCGCCACGCTCACCGTGCTCGACGCCGGGACGGGCGCGGGCCGGCTTGCGCTGACGCTGGCCCCGCACTGTCGGGCCGTGGTCGGGATCGACCGCGAGGCCCGGTCGATCGAGGAGGCGCGCCGGCGCGCCGCGGCGGCCGGGCTCTCGAACGTCCGCTTCGTCGTCGGCGACATCGAGGTGGAGGAGTACACGCCGTTCAAGCCCGAGCTGGTCACGGCCTATCTCTGCATGTCCGACGCGATCGCCGAGCGGGCCGGGCGGGCGCTGCGGCCTGGCCAGGTCTTCGCGTTCGTCGCGCTGCACCCCGACCAGTGGAAGGAGACGGGCCGCCCGTCGCGCTTCGCGTACGCAGAGACCGGCGCCCGTCGGGTTCTGAAGAAGTACGGATTCACCGTCGAGCACCTGGCGGTGGAGCGCGACGTGAAGTCCTTCGCCTCCGTGGAAGAGGGGCTCGCCGCCGCGGTTGGGCTCCAGGAGAAGTGGCGAGCCGACGGTCGCTGGTTCCGTTACGTGAAGTTTCTCGAGGACGGCGGACGCACGCTCACCCATGCCCATCTCGTCGTGAAGGCGCGCAAGGCGTGACGCTGGTCGCTCGCGCGCTGGGCGAGGCGGTGAGAGCCCACGCGCTCGAGCTGGGCTTCGACCGGGTCGCGATCGGGCCGCCGGAGCGCCCGGAGCACGGCGCGGCGTTCGAGCGCTGGCTCGACGCGGGTTACGCCGGCGAGATGCGCTATCTCGAGCGCACGCGCTCCGACCGTCTCGATCCGGCACGCCTCCTGCCGGGCTGTCGCTCGGTCGTGGCCGCGGCGGTGAGCTACAACGCTTCGACCACCAGCGCTGAGGGGCCGACCGTCGGGCGCGAATGCGCCCCGACGGCACAACAAGAAAAATGCGCCCCGACGGCAAAACAAAAAAACTGGGACGGCGTTGCCCGCTATGCACGCGGGCGCGACTACCACGACATTCTCAAACCGCGTCTCGTCGCCCTCGGCGCGTTCATCCACGAGGCCGCCGGCGGCGAGGTCAGGAGTCGCGCGGCCGTCGACACGAGCGCGGTCCTCGAGCGCGACCTCGCGGCCCGCGCGGGCCTGGGCTGGATCGGCAAGAACACGAACCTCCTGACGCCGTCGCTCGGATCCTACTTCTTCATCGGGATCGTCCTCACGACCGCCGAGCTGACCTTCGACGAGCGCCAGACCGACCGCTGCGGCACCTGCACGGCGTGCCTCGACGCCTGCCCGACCGGCGCATTCGTGGGGCCCTACGTCCTCGATGCCCGGCGCTGCATCTCGTACCTGACCATCGAGCACCGCGGCGACGTGCCGGGCGAGCTCCGCGCTGGAGTCGGCGAGTGGCTCTTCGGCTGCGATGTGTGTCAGGAGGTGTGTCCGTGGAATCGCAAGGCGGAGCCCGGGCGCGAACCCGCGCTCGAGCCGTCGGCCACGCTCGGTCCGCTCGAGGCGCTGCTCGACCTCGACGACGAGGCATTCCGCGCGCGGTTCCGCGGGAGCGCGCTGACCCGGACGAAGCGGTCTGGCCTCCTGCGCAATGCGGCGATCGTCCTCGGCAACCGCGGCGACCGGCGCGCCGCCGGCGCCCTGACCCGGGCGCTCGAGGACCCGGACGAAACCGTTCGACGCGCCGCCGCATGGGCGCTCGAGCGGCTCGCCGCGCCGTGAGGGTGAAGCGGCTCGATCACTTCGGCGTGGACGTCGCCGACCTCGCGCGGGCGGAGCACTTCTACACCGAGGTGCTCGGGATGACGGTTGAGATGCGTCTGGCCGACCAGGTGCTGCTGCGCCATGGAGACGGCGCGTGCGCGCTGTTTCTCCGGCCGGAGCGCGCGCCGGTCGATCCCGAGCAGGTGAACCATCCGCTCGGCAAGAGCCACCACGCCTTCGAGGTCCCGTGGGAGGACCTGACAGCCGCCCAGGCACTCTTCGCGAATCGCGGCGTCCCGCATCACGCGCCGATCGATTGGGGCGACCACGATTGCATCTACTTCCTCGACCCCGACGGGAATCTCTTGGAGCTCGTGGGCTACCGTCCCAAAGCTGAGAGGACGTGATGGACGGCGAGACCGCATCCGGCGGCTGGGTCGGAAAGCCGCTGCGTCGGCGCGAAGACCGGACGCTCGTGACCGGGCGAGGGCGTTTCGTCGATGACCTCGCCCTCGCCGGCGTGCGCCACCTCGTGCTGGCGCGCAGCCCGCACGCTCACGCGCGGATCCGCTCCATCGATACGAGCGCGGCGCTTGCGATGCCGGGCGTGGTCGCGGTGATCACGGCCAAGGACCTCGGCACGATCGGGCCGATCCCGCTCATGCGGCTGGTCCCGGGCACGGTCGTTCCCGACTATCCGCTGCTGGCCGCCGGCGTCGTCAGCGCACAGGGTATTCCCGTTGCCGCCGTCGTCGCCGATTCGCCCTACGCGGCGCTCGACGCCGTGGAGCGCATCGCCGTCGACTACGAACCCCTGGACGGCGTCGCCGATCCCGACACCGCGCTGGCGGCCGGCGCGCCCCAGGCGGTCGAGGCCAGCCGCGACAACCGCGCCATGGCCGTCGCGTGGCGCCACGGCGACGCCGAGCGCGCGTTTCGCGAGGCTGCCCACCGCGTGACGGTGACCGTGCAGCAGCAGCGGCTGGCCGGCGTTCCGCTCGAGCCGCGCGGCGCGCTCGCCCGCTGGGATCCGAGCACGGACGAGCTGACGGTGTGGACCTCGACGCAGGCGCCGTTCAGGATCCGCTCCTCGCTCGCGCGCATGCTCGGGCTCGACGAGGCGCGCATCCGGGTGATCGCGCCCGACGTCGGGGGCGGGTTCGGCGTGAAAGGCGGACCCTATCGCGAAGAGGTCCTCGTGGCCTGGCTGGCGCGGCGCCTGGGTCAGGCGGTGAAGTGGGTCTCGACCCGCGCGGAGGATCTCCTCACGACCAATCACGGCCGGGGCGGCCGGGCCACCGGCGAGCTGGCACTCGACGCGGAAGGCCGGATCAAGGGGCTTCGCGCCCGGATCCGCCAGCCGCTGGGCGCCACACTCGCGGTCACGGTCGGCGGCACTCCGCAGAACTACGGGCGGTGCTTGCCCGGCCCCTATCTCGTCGAGCACGTCGACATCGAGTCGGTGGGCGTGTTCACCACGACGCCGCCGGTCGGCGCCTACCGCGGCGCGGGCCGGCCGGAAGCGGCGTTCCTGATCGAACGCCTCGTCGACGAAGCGGCGCGCACGCTCAAGGTCGATCCGGCCGAGCTCAGGCGACGTAACCTGATTCCGCCGGAGCGGTTTCCCTTCAAGACCGCGACCGGTCAGGTCTACGACTCGGGCGACTACCCCGCCCTCTTCGAGCGCACGCTCGCCGCGGCCGACTACGCCGGCCTACGTCGGGCCCAGGCGGCGCGGCGTGCGCGTGGCGAGATCGTCGGCATCGGGGTGGCCGCGTATGTCGAGCCGTCGGGCCTCGGCTGGGAGAGCGGGCTCATCCGGGTGGAGCAGACCGGCGCCGTGCTCGCGATCACCGGCTCGAGCGCCCACGGGCAGGGACACGAGACCACCTTCGCCCAGATCGTCGCCGACGAGCTCGGCGTTGCTCCCGAGGTCGTCACGGTCCGCCACGGCGACACCCACGGCGCGCCTCAGGGCATCGGCACGTTCGGGAGCCGCAGCACCGCGCTCGGCGGGTCGGCGCTCGCGCTGGCCGCGCGCGACGTGCGCGAGAAGGCGCGGCGACTCGCCGGCGGAATGCTGGAGGCCGCGGTCGATGACGTCGTCGCCGTCGACGGTGGCTTCGGCGTCATTGGCGCGCCCGGGCGCACGGTCACCCTGGCGCGCGTGGCCGAGTTCGCCTACCGCGGGCAGGGGCTCCCGCCCGGCACCGAACCCGGTCTCGAAGCGACGCGCTTCTTCAGCCCTGAGGGCGAGGTGTGGAGCGCGGGCGCGTTCGTCGTGTCGATCCGCATCGACCGCGACACGGGCACGGTGACCCCCGAGCGGATCGTCTGGGTGGACGATGCCGGCACGATCATCAACCCGCTGCTCGCCGACGGCCAACTCGAGGGCTCGCTCGCTCAGGGCTGGGGCCAGGCGATGATGGAGGAGATCGCGCTGGATGCCGGCGGCCAGGTGCTGAGCGGCACGTTGATGGACTACGCGATCCCGCGCGCCGACGACGTCCCGCACGCGGAGATCGGCCACGCCCACAGCCCGTCGCCGCGCAACCCGCTCGGCGCCAAGGGAATCGGCGAGGCCGGTACGATCGGGATCCCGCCCGTGATGGTGAGCGCAGTGGTCGACGCGCTCTCACCGTTCGGCGTCAGCCATCTGGACATGCCGCTCACGCCAGAGCGGATCTGGCGCTCGCTCGCCGCGAGGCGCTAGCCGGGATGCTCACGACCAACCGGGTCGCGGGCGGCGCGCTCGCGCTGCTCGCGCTGTTCGTCGGACAGGCTAGAGACGCCAATCGTCTTCAAGCAGGGCGAGGAGTTCGCCAAGTTCTTCAAGACCGACGCGCGCCGCCTGGCGGCGGGCGTCCGCAAGGTGGGGAGGGTCGAGGCCAAGTGAGCGACGTGGTAAGATTTGGTCGACTATGGCGATTCTGAAGGTCGCGCGACTCGGTCACCCGGTGCTCCGGCAACGCGCCGAGCCACTCGACCCCGGCGCCGTGCGCTCCCCCGGGGTCCAGCGCCTCATCGACGACATGATCGACACGATGCGCGAATACGACGGGGCCGGCCTGGCCGCCAACCAGGTCCACACGCTCCGGCAGATCGCGGTCATCGAGGTGCTCGGCAACCCGCGCTACCCGGACGCTCCGTCGATCCCACTGATGGTCGTCGTCAACCCCGTCGTGACGCCCCTCACCGACGAGCTCGAGGAGGGGTGGGAGGGCTGCCTCTCGGTCCCCGACATGCGGGGGAGGGTGCCCCGCCACACAGCGGTACGCCTGCAGTGCCTCGACCGGGAGGGCCGGCCGCTCGATCTGATCGCCAAGGACTTCTTCGCCCGCGTCATCCAGCACGAGACCGACCATCTGAACGGGATCGTCTACCTGGACCGGATGCGCGACCTCTCCACGCTCACGCACATCGCCGAGTGGAACAAGCACTGGCTCGGCATCCGTGAACAGAGCGACTGACCCCGGCGGAGCCGGCGGGGCGGGAGCCGGCTCGGAGCGCGACGCCCGGCCCGACGCTCCGGCGCTCGCCATCGTCAGCGACCTGTTCTTCGTCGCCCGCATCCGCGAGACCGGCCGCCTCGCGGGCGTGCCGGTCGAGTTCGCGAGAACGCCCGAGCAGGTCGCGGCGTCGCTCGCCCGGTCCCCTCGGCTCGTCCTCGTCGATCTGACCGCCGGCTACGACTATGAACGTCTCTTCGGGGAGCTCGAGCGCGCGCGCCCGCCCGTGCTCGGGTTCACGACGCACGCGCTGGCGGGTCAGACCCAGCCCTGGCACCCGCGATGCGATCGCGTCGTGACCAAGGAGACGCTCACGCAGGAGCTGCCGCGCCTCTTGAGGAATGGAGTGAGGGCATGACGTCCGAAGAGTTCGTCGCGCACCTCGACGGAGAGAACCAGCGGCGTCTCAAGAGCCTGGCCCCCGACGACACGTTGAAGCCGGAGGTCGAAGGCGAGCTGACCGTGCTCAATCTGCTGAAGGTGGCGCTCAAGAACGAGATCGAGGCCACCGAGATCGCGGCGCGCTGGCTCGTCACCACCGGCGAGGTCGACGTCAAGCTCGCGCTGGCGCGACAGGTCGGCGACGAAGCCAAGCACTACCGGATGATCGCCGACCGCCTTCGCGCGCTCGGCTTCGACGCCAAGTCGTTCGACCCGCTCGGCAAAGGCTACGGCCCACTGTTCAACTACCTGGACACGCTCCCGACGACCGTCGAGCGCGTCGCCGCCGGCCAGTTCACGCGCGAGGCGATCGCGGTCGTGAAGAACCGCCAGTTCATCGAGTTCTGCGAGCACGCCGGCGACCGTGAGACCGCTGCGATGTACCGCGACGTGATCGAGCCGGACGAGCGGTACCATCATGAGCTCGGACGGATCCTCCTGCTCCGGCTGGCCACCACGCCCGAGGCGCAGGCGGCCGCCGCGGCGTCGGCGCGGAAGACGCTCGAGCTCGCCGACGAGCTCCAGCGAAAGGCTCTCGCCACCGCGGGTATCCACCACGCCCCGGGCTGCTGACTCATGACTCTCGACCCGACGCTGCGCGAGTTTCGGGACCTCTTGCGAATGCCCGAGATCGACCTCGCCGGCGCCGCGCTCGCGATCGCGCGTATCGAGCACCCCGAGCTCCCGGTCGAGCCGTCGCTGGCGGCGCTCGACGGCCTGGCTGCTCGCTCCGGGGTGTCGAAGGCGGGCGGGGGCCGGCCCGCGCTCGACCGGCTCCGCGAGTTCCTGTTCGACGAGGAGGGATTTCGCGGCAATGCCGATGACTACTACGATCCCCGCAACAGCTGCCTGAACGACGTCCTCGAACGCCGGCTCGGTATCCCGATCACGCTCTCGGTCCTGGCCATGGAAGTCGGGCGGCGGGTGGGACTGGAGATCCTGGGCCTGGGCCTGCCTGGCCACTTCTGCGTGGGATCGCGCATCGGCCGCGAGCTGCTGGTGCTCGACCCGTTCGGCGGCGGGCGCGTGCTGGAGCGCGCGGAGGCCGAAGCGATCGTCTCGCGCTCGGTCGGGCGGGCCGTCAAGCTCACCGACGCCCACTTCGCCCCGACGCCGAAGGCGCAGATCGTGGTCCGCATGCTCCGGAACCTCGAGTCCATCTACGCGCGACGCGAGGACTGGGCCAAGGCACTGGCCGTCATCGACCGGCTCCTCGTCGTTGACGCCGGCGTGCCGGCCCACCTGCGCGATCGCGGCACCGTGCTCGTCAAGCTCGGCGACCTCCACCGCGGCGCGTCGGAGTGGGAGCGTTACCTGACCCGGTATCCTCAGGCCAGGGACGCCGCGGCCTTCAAGGAAGAGCTGCGGCGCGTCCGCCAGACATTGGCTGAACGGAACTAAGAGTAGACTACTGGAATGATGGTGCGGGGCTCCGGGAACGTCGCCTCTCGCTCCGTCGCGTGGCTGGTCATTGCCGCCCTCCTGACGAGCTCGTGCGCCTCGCGCAGCGTTCCGCCGATCGGCGCCGGCGGCAAGCCGTTCAAGCCGGAATCGGACGAGCTCCGCCTGTGGGCCCAGGCCGAGAAGGAGGAGGAGCAGCTTCAGAAGAAGACCAAGCCCTACGACGACCCGCTCCTCGACGAGTACCTCGGGAAGATCGGCGACAAGCTCCTGCCCGACGACGTGCGCGCCGCCGGCGGGCCCGGCTTCCGATTCGGCGTGATCCGCGACCCCACGCTCAACGCGTTCGCGATGCCCAACGGCCGCATCTACATCCACACCGGGCTCCTGAGCCGGCTCGACAACGAGGCGCAGCTGGCGATGATCGTCGGTCACGAGATGACCCACGTCACCAACCGGCACGCGCTCAGCTTCACCCGCGACGTGCAGAACAAGCAGATCCTCTACACGGTGCTGGCCGTCGCCGCCTCGATCGGCGTCGCGGTGGCGGCGGGATCGCGCGCGAAAGGCGGCGACTACGTGGGCGCCGCCGTCCTGAGCCAGACCGCCAACGTGCTCCTGGGCCTGGGTCTGCAGCTGGCCGCGATCGCCTCGATCAACGGCTACGGGCGCGACCTCGAGCGCGAGGCCGACGCCGGCGGCATGGAAAAGCTGGTGCGCGCGGGCTACGACCCGGAGGAGGCGCCGAAGGTCTTCGAGCTGCTACGGAGCCAGTCCAAGGAGGGCGGGAGCCTCGAGGCCTTCTTCTTCGGGAGCCACCCCAAGCTGACGGAGCGGGTGGAGACCACCAGCGAGCTGATCAAGACCAAGTACGCGTCCGCGGCGGCGGAGTCCTCCAGCGTGAGGGACACGGAAGACTTCGGTCTGCGGATGCGCACGGTGGTTCGCGAGAACGCGCGGCTCGACATCCAGGCCGGCCGCTTCAAGCTCGCCGAGGATCAGCTCGAGCGCGTCCTGAAGATCACTCCGAAGGATCCGGTCGCTCACCTCTACTACGGCGATCTCTATCGTCTGCAGTCGCAGCGCGCGCGGGACGTCGCCGACAAGAACGACAAGGCCAAGAAGGCGCTCGAGCGGTACGAGCGCTCCGCCGAGCTCGACCCGGCGTTCCCGGATCCATTCCGCCAGCTTGGCTTTCTGTATTACCAGCAGAAGGACAACGAGAAGGCCAAGGACGCATTCAAGAAATATCTCGCGCTCAAGCCGGATGCGCCGGACGCCAAGCGAATCAAGGAGTATCTGGTCGAGCTCGACCGGTAGCTTGTCGGCGGGGTGGGGGCGGGAGGTGCGTGGTGCCCCCCGCGCCCTGGTTGCGGACACTCCGTGGGGTCGATGTCGTGCGCGCTTCGTTCGATCAGTCCTGACTACACAGGGCGCGGGGGGCACCACGCACCTCCCGCCCCCACCCCGCCGGTTACCCGTCGATCACGACTACACCGTCGCGTAGACACCGTGCACGTGCTGCGCGGCGCGCGTCCGTCACGCATTAGCCGGCGAGGCGGCTCTTCTGGATTTTGCCCGTGGGGCCCTTGGGGAGCGAGCCGAGGATCGTGACGCGGCGGGGGTGTTTGAAGGAGGCCAGACGATCGCGGCAGTAGGCGATCAGCTCTTCGGGGCGTGCCGTCGTCCCGGGCCGGAGCGTCACGAACGCCGCCACGTCCTCGCCAAGCTCGGGATGGGGCGTTCCGACCACCGCGGCCTCGGCGACGGCCGGATGCGTGAGGAGCGCCGCCTCCACCTCGGGCGGAAAGACTGAATAGCCGCCGCGGAGGATGCGTTCGCGCTTGCGGCCCACGATGGTGACCAGGCCGTCGGCGCTGACTGTCGCGAGGTCGCCGGTGCGGAACCAGCCGTCGGCGAGGACCTCGCGCGTCTCGTCGGGCGCGTTGACGTAGCACTCCATCGCCGAGGGGCTCTTGATCAGAAGCTCGCCGGTCTCGCCGTCGCTGAGGGAACGCCCGTCGTCGTCGACGATCCGGATCTCCACGCCCGGCACGGCGCGGCCGATCGCGTCCGGCGACTCGGTGGTGTCCGCCGCCTGGTAGGAGATCGGGCGAAACAGCTCCGTCATCCCGTAGCCGCGGACGATGCGGATGCCCGTGCGCGCGCGCCACTCCTGGGCGAGCGTCCAGGGGCACGGCGCCGCGCCCGAAACGCCGATGCGCACGGACGCGAGATCGGCAGCGGCGAGCTCGGCGCTGTCGAGGAGCCGGCGGAACATCGTCGCGACGCCGGGAAACACGGTGACGCGATGGCGGCGGATGGCCTCGACGACCGCATCCGGCGCGAAGCGATCGACCAGGACCACCGTGGCGCCTCTCACCAGCGGCGCCAGGAGCGCGCCGTTCAGCCCGAACGAGTGCGCGAGCGGCAGCGTCGCCAGCACGACGTCGTGCGCGGTCAGCGCCATCACCGGTCCCGCCCACGATTCGATGGCCAACTCCAGCGCCGTGTGGGACAGCAGCGCGCCCTTGGGCCGGCCGGTGCTCCCCGAGGTGTACAGAATCAGCGCCGCGGCGTCCGGTCCATCAGCGGCCGAGGCGAGCGGGGCGCTCGGGGGCGCGGGCTCCGTCCCCACGTCCTCGGCTCGGACGATGACCGTCGACCCGAGATCCGCGACGATATCGGCGCGCTCATCGGCCTTCAACAGGACGTCGAGTGGCGCGACGGTCGCGCCGAGCTTCCATCCCGCCAGCAGCGCGACGGCGAACGCCCAGTGGTTACCGATCGTCAGCGCGATCCGGTCGCCGGCGCGCACGCCCTTGGCCGCGAGCGCACGCGCGAAGCCGTCGGTCCGCCGACCAAGCTCGCCGAACGTGAGCGCCCCGCCGTCCCAGGCCAGGGCGGGCTTCGCGGAATGATGGTGGAGCTGCGCGTCGAGGAGAGCGCTGAAGTTCTTCGACACCGAGCGCCGCCGGATGGCCCCGCCGAGGCTAGGCGAAGAAGTCCTTGAGGCTGATCCGCTGCCAGACGTCGGACGGAACGCGGTGGCGCGGCGTGTACGCAGCCAGCGAGGGCTTGGCGGTGGCGTCCACGCCCCACTTCGCGGTATAGCCGTCCTCGCGCGCCGAGGGATCGAGATCGGACCCGCGCGCGTTGGTGACGATCGTGATATCGCGGTCGGGCTGGCAGCGCGTCGCGATCGCCCAGTTCACCTGGCGGTCGTCGAACACGTCGACGTCGTGGTCGACCACGACGATGCGCTTCATGTAGAGGTCGGCGCCGAGCGCGGCGAGGATCGCGTTCTTGGCCTGGCCCGGGACGCGCTGCTCGAGGGCGATGAAGCAGGTGAAAGGCCCGGGGACACGAACCGCTTTCACCGACGGCACCATCGCCCGCACCGCCCGGTAGAGGTTCGCCTCCATCGGGATCGTCGACAGGAGCATGTGGTCGAGGTGAGCGACGGTGATGTCCTGGAAGATCGCGTCGCGCCGGTGGGTGATCGCGTTGACGCGCACGATCTCGCGCTGGCGCTCGCCCAGGCTGTAGCCGGTGAACTCGCCGAACGGCCCTTCCGGCGTGCGCTCGCGCGGGAGGATCTCGCACTCGAGGACCATCTCGGCGTGGGCCGGCACCAGCACGTCCGACGTCGCGCACTTCACCAGCTCCAGCGGCTCGCCGAGGAGCCCACCCATGATCGCGCGCTCGTCCTCGTCGATGGACCCGATCGCGAGGGCTCCGAGGGCGATCGCCGGGTGGACACCGATCACGAGGGCCAGGGGCAGCGGCTCGTTCCGCGCCTCGGCGATCCGATGGAACTCCCAGAGGTGCTTGGCCGTCGTCAAGTGGATCGCCGTCGTGTCGCGGCCCTTGATCTGCAGGCGATTGTAGGCGCAGTTCCAGAGCTCGCGCGTCGGGTCGCGCGCGAACGAGATCGCCGCCGTGATGTATGCTCCCGCGTCGCCCTCGTGGTGGACGATCTGCGGCAAGTCGTAGAGGTTGATCCGGTCGCCCCGGAGCACGACGTCCTGAACCGGCCCCCCGGCGACCACCTTCGGCGCGAGCGGCTTCTCCATCGCGCGGAGGTACGTCGTCTGCGTCTCCTCCGGCGGAACGTTCATCGCGGCGGCGAGCCGCGGGCGGCTCGCGTGGAGGTTGGTGAGGACCGGGAACTTCGTGCCCTTGACGTTCTCGAAGAGCACCACGGGCCGGCGCTTGGCTTCGCGCTCGAGTTTGACGACCAGCGCGGTGAGCTCGTAGCAGGGGTCGACCGGTCGGGAGACGATCTCGAAGTCGCCGGGCTTCCGCCGCTTGACGAGATCGAGGAAGCTCCGCAGGTCCTGCGCCATGGCGCCTAGGATACTGAATTCACACGCGCTCGGGCATCTTCTTTCTGCCGTTCTGGCTCGAGAACCACCAGCCGAGCGCCACCAGCACAACCGCTGGGACCAGCGGCAGCACGTCGAACAGATCGAGGCCGGGCGCCCCGGGATCGAACCAGCGCGCGAGGCTCTTGTCCTTCAGGATCATCTCGCCGGCGACGTAGCCGAGGATCCCGCCGCCGAGCCATATGATCCACGCGAAGCGGTTCATCAGGGTGGCGAGGAGGCCGCTGCCCCACACGACGATCGGCAACGAGAGCGCGATGCCGAAGACGACCAGGATCAGGTTGCCGTGGGCCGCGGCCGCGACGGCCAGCACGTTGTCGAGGCTCATGACGGCGTCGGCGATGATGATGATCCAGACCGCCTCGCGGAGCGAGCCGCCCTGGCGGACGTGTCCCTCGGCGCCGGTCTCCTTGTGGACGAGCTTGAACGCGATCCAGAGCAGCGCCAGGCCGCCGAGGAGCTGGAGGAGCGGAATCCTGAGCAGATAGGTTGCGATCGCGATGAACGCCAGCCGGAGCCCGACCGCGCCCACCGTTCCCCAGATCCGCCCCCAGATCTGTTGCCGCTGGGGCAGGGTGCGGACCGCCAGCGCGATGACGAGCGCGTTGTCGCCGGCGAGCGTGAGGTCGATAACGACGATCCCGACGACCCGCATCCAGAACTCGGGATCCATGAGAAACATCATATGTCACTCGACCAGCGCCTTGACGATCGCGACCAGGAGGCGCCCCACGACGATGAGCGCGACGGCGATCGCCAGGCCTTCGTAGCGATTGATAGTCATCTCGAGTCTCCCCTTGGAGCGAACGGACGCAGCTCGCCGCCTGACGGCGGCGCGGTTCAGGAGACGAACGGGATGACGAAGCTAGTGGGCTTCGGAGGTCTGCGCGCGGCCCGAGGAGGGCAGGTGGGCGAGCCGTATGTACGCGTGCCACTCGTCGTCGAGTGGGCGGCGAGCCTCCAGCAGCCGAGGCGTGACCTGACGCTCCGGCGTGGACTGCTCGGTGCGGGCCTGGAGCGTCACGCGCGCGGTACCGAAGGCGCGTCTGCCTCGAGCCTCGCGGCGGATGTGAATCGACTCCTCGATCTCGGAGTCGTCGGCCTCGAACTCGAAGGCGCCCGGCAGCGGCGTGGCGAGGTCGAACGACAGCCACGCGAGCAGCAGGACAAAGATCCGCCGCGTCCTCATGGTGTGGATTCTACCAGGAGGCCGCCGAAGACTTGCGAAGCCCACGGCGGACCAATCAGGGGCACCCCGGCAGCTTGAAGCTGCCGATCCGCGTCCGCCACTGCGTGCCGCGCGTCGTATAGTACTCGCCGGTGTACCAGAACGTGCAATCGTCGGCGGGATCGACGCTCATCGCGCTGTAGTCGCCCCAACGGTTACTGCCGCTCTGGGGAGCGCTGCCGGCGACCAGCGTCGCCTCCGCCTGGAGCGTGCCGGGCGGGTCCGTCGCCGGGCGCGTGGCGTAGCGCAGCGAGGGGAACACCGCGGTCGACGGACTGCCGGTCTGCCCGCTGATGCTGTGGCCGAGCGCCATGTTCCCGAATCGGTCCATGCCGATCGATCCCATCCAGCGGTGCTCCCCACCGGGCGCCTGCGTGCCTTCCTGATGGAGGGACCAGCCGGCGCCACCGTTGCGGACCTCGTACCAACGAATGCCGGCACGGTCGCCGCCGACGTCGATCGTGAAGTTCGCGACGAGCGTCTGATGCTCGCCGAAGTTGCGATAGGCCAGCGGCCACATCGGCCACTCCGACACCGCGTCGACGCGCTGGACGGCGAGCGGCTGCGGGATGCAGTTGAGGTGGAAGAACCCGCAGACGGTGTAGGTGTACGGAGTGACGTCGAGCGCGGCGATGCGCGTGAAGGTCGCGCTGGTCGGCGTCGTCCAGTCGACGTGCAGCTCGAAGATCTCCAGCCGGTCGCTGCCGCCATGGAACACGTCGTCCTTGAACGTGTAGAACAGGCCAGGCGCGCCGTCGGGCGGTGGGGTGGCGCCGTTCACGACCGCGGGCATCAGGAAGTTCGTCTCGCCCGTGAAGCGCACGAACGAGGCGGCGAGCCCGCTCAGCATCCTCGTCCGTTCGAGGGCGTAGGCGCTATAGCTGCTCTCGTTGCTGCCGACGTAGTAGGCGTCCGGCCAGACGCCGATCTTGAAGTAGTCCGGGAACTCGGGAAAGACGAACTCGTAGAGGTCATACGCGCCGAGCGCGCTCGACGTTTGCGAGACCGCCACGCAGATGCCGTCGGCGAAATTCGCCCTGAACTGCGCCAGGATCCACCGATCGGCCAGCACGTCGTAGACGACGACCGGATCGCCGCCCGTGCTGTTCGCGCAGCCGCCGCCGGGCCACAGGTCGTTCAGCTGAACCGGCCCATGCAGCAGGTTGCCGCTCTTGTCGTAGACGGCCATGAACGTCGCGTTGACGAGCTGGACGTACTCCGTGAGCCCGACCGCGCCGATCGGATCCGGCGGCGTCACCGACGAGAGGTTCGACGTGCCGTCGAAGCTGACGAGGGGCGGCGGGGCGAGCTCGTTGTTGGCGACCCCGGACCGCAGCAGCGGATCGGCGGGCCCCGGAATGTTCGGCGCCGGCGCGCCGCCGCCGGCCAGCGGGTTGATACGAGGCTTCATGTCTCGATTGGGCTGCGCGACCGGCTGTCGGAGCGGGAGATCGCGCACCGGGCGGCGCGGCTGAGGCGTGACGGGAGCGCCCACGAAGGGTCCCTCGATCTGCGGGCTCGCCGACACCGCGAAGCCTCCGGGTTGGCCCGGGAGGAGCCCGACCAGCAGCAGGACGGCGCCGCTCAGAGCGCGCGACATCCTCATGGCTTCTTACAGATCACGTTGAGCAGCGCCTGACGCTTTTCGTCGCGGACGACCTTGAGGGCGCGCGCCAGCGCCTCCGGCAGCGCCGCCGGATCCTCGACGCGCTCGGCGTGTCCGCCCGACGCGCGGCATACCATCTCGTAGTCCGGGGCCGGCTCGAGGTCGGAGAGCGGCATCGTCGCGGCCTTGACTCCGGCGCCCGTGGGCGCGTGGCTCTGCACCGCGCGCTTCACCGCGTTCCAGGCCCGGTTGTTGTAGATCACGAACAGCGCCGGCAGGTTGTACGCGCGCGAGACGAAGTGCGCGGCGGTGGGGGCGCCGAAGATGTAGGCGCCGTCGCCCACGCAGCAGATGACGGTCTTGTCCGGCGCCGCCAGCTTGGCGCCGAGCGCTGCGCCCAGCCCCCAGCCGAGGCCGCCGGCCGGGGAGGACCCGAAGTAGGTCCCGGGCGTGCGGAAGCAGCCCTGGGTCGGATCGAAGTCGTACTCGTCCACCAGGATGGTCTTCTCGTCGATGAGGTCGCCGATGCACTTCGAGACCCACACCATCTCGAGGGGCTTTTCGCTCCGGGCCTTTCGTGCCGTCGCGGCCCACGCCTCGCGGAGCCTCCGGTGCTCGGCATGCCAGCGCCGGGTGCGCTCGCCGACGGACGACGCATCGACGCGCTGCCGCACGGCCTCGGCGAGGGCGACGAGGTTCAGGCTCACCGTGCCCGACAGCGCCGCGTCGGCCGGGAAGCCACGGATCGGATAGCGCGCGAAGAGCGGATCGACGGCGATCTGGACGATCTTCGCCTCCGGCCGCGGCGCCTTGAGCGCCGGGTACCAGAGCACGTCGGACTCGACGGCCACGATGCAGTCGGCGTCGTCCAGATACGGCGTGGCGTCGAAGCCCGCATGGAGGGGATGGTCTTGTGGAAAGTTCACGTAGGTGTGGAACTGGTCGATGACCGGCGCGCCGAGCGCCTCGGCGAGCTTGACCAGCGCGGGGACCGCGCGAGGATCGCGGCCGGCGGCTTTGGTGACGATGATCGGGTTGCGAGAAGCGGCCAGCAGGCGCGCAGTCTCGGCTATCGCCTCGGGCGCCGCGACCACCGCGGCGGGACGGGGCGCCCGGCTCGCCTCGGCGTACTCGAAGACCTCTTGCTTCTCGGCGAGGACCTCGCGGGGCAGCGTGAGATAGATCGGGCCCTGCGGCTCCGCCTGGGCGAGCGACAGCGCGCGATCGACGACGGTCTCGAGCTGGGTGAAGTTCCGGAGCTCATAGTCCCACTTGACGAACTCGCGGATCATCCCGGCCTGGTCGAACGACTCCTGGGCCCAGTGGATCGCCCGGTTGCGGCTGCCGTGCAGGCCCGACTCGGTGAGCGGGTTACGCCCGGCGCTGAAGATGATCGGCACGTTCGAGCGCGCGGCGTTGATGATGCCGCCGACCGCGTTGCCGGCGCCGACGATCACGTGGACCATGACCACCTGGGGACGGCCGGTCACCATCGCGTAACCGTGGGCCATGCCCACCGCCGGCGTCTCGTGCGGGATGGTCATGGGCCGCGGCAGCGCCTGCCCCTGCGAGAGCCGCTTGGCGTAGGCGTCGATCAGCGGCGCGAAATCCGTGCCCGAATTCGCGAAGAAGTACTCGACCCCGCGCGCGGCCAGGAGCTCCAGGTAGGCTTCGGCGGTGGATTCGACGCTCGCTCGCTTGGTCATCGCTTTCTCCTTGTTCACAGATGCGCCTCGGCCGGCGGGGCCCCAGCCCCGCGACGGCCTGCGGCGCGCACTGCCACTACCGTGTCGCGCGCTGCTACTTGAGCCGCAGCCGGAGCATCCGGCGGGCGTTGCCCTCGTAGATCTTGGCCTTGTCCTCGTCGGTGGCGCGCATGCGTGTCATCGCCTCGATCGTATCGCGGATGAATCCCGGGCCTTTTTCGGGATCGAAGGGCATGTCGGTGCCGAACAGGACGTGGTCGGCCCCGAAGAATTCGAGCCCGGACTCCATGGCATGCCACGCGCCGAAGAGCGCGGTGTCGCCGTAGAACATCCGGAAGTAGTCGATCGCCCCATGTCCTCGGGGTCGTCGCTGCGGCTGCCGAGCTGGTCCAGCCCGCCGCCGACGCGCCCGGCGCAGAACGGGACCATCGCGCCCAGGTGGTGGGTGATGATCTTGAGCCGCGGGTGGCGATCGAAGATCCCGGAAAAGACCAGGCGCCCCATCGCCACCGAAGTCTCGTACGGCCAGCCGAAGGCCCACCACATATCGAACTTCGAGCGCTTTTCGCCCGCGTAGTCGGCGAAGGTCGCGGGCCGTGCCGGGTGCATCCAGATCGGCAGGTCGCGCTGGGCCATCCGCGCGAACACCGGCTGGTACTCCGGCGAGTCGAGCGGGCGTCCGGCGACGTTGGTGTAGATCTGCACGCCCGTCGCGCCCAGGTCGTCGATCGCCCGGTCGATCTCGCGCACGGCGGCGTCGGGATTGTTCATCGGCAGCGACGCGACAAAGCCGGGGAAGCGGTCGGGGTGCTTCGCGACCACCTCGGCCATGCCGTCGTTGGCGAGCCTCGCCAGCCCGGGGGTCGCGTCGGGAGAGCCGACGATCTCGATGGGCGGGTTGGCCAGGGTGAGCACCTGCACGTAGCCCTCGTAGCGATCCATGATACGCAGGCGCTGCTCGACGTCGACCAGGACGGGGATGCCGGTCATCCGCTTCTGGAGCGCCATGCCCGGCGGCGCGACCTGAATCATCCGGTCGAAGTACCGGCGCGGCATGATGTGGGGAAAGACGTCGATCTTCATGGCGCGATGAGGATAAGCTCACGCGGCTCCGAAAGGAAGAAGCAGGGTAGAGTAGGGGGCCATGACGTCGGGACGCGTCGAGGGCGGTTTCAACCAGTACGGCTTCACCGTCGGGATCCTCATGCTCGACACGAGGTTTCCGCGCATTCCCGGCGACATGGGCAACGCCGCGACCTTCCCGTTTCCGGTCCGTTACCAGCGCGTCAGCGGCGCTGATCCCGATCGCGTCGTCCGCCAGGGCGCGGCCGGGCTGCTGGGCGCGTTCGTCGACGGGGCGCGGCAGCTCGAGAGCGAGGGCGTGGGGGCGATCACTACGAACTGCGGATTCCTCGTCAAGTTCCAGCGCGAGCTCGCGACGTCCGTGCGGGTACCGGTGTTCACGTCGAGCCTCCTGCTGGTCCCGCTCGTCCATCGCCTGCTGCCGCCCAGCCAGCGGATCGGCATCATGACCGTCGACGCGACGTCGCTGACTCCGGAGCACCTCGCGGGCGCCGGCATCGGCGCGGACGTGCCGATCGCCGTCGCCGGGATGGAGACCGAAAAGGAGTTCACCCGGGTGCTGCTCGGCAACGAGCTCGTCCTCGACGTCGACGCCGCGCGCGAGGAGCACGTGCGGGTCGCCCGCCGGCTCGTCGCCGATCACGCGGACGTCGGCGCGATCGTGCTCGAGTGCACCAACATGCCGCCCTACGCCGCCGACATCCAGCGCGAGACCGGGCGCCCCGTCTTCGACATCGTGTCGCTGGTCATCATGGTCCACGGCGCGCTCGCCGCCGGCCTGCCACCACGGCGGGCATGATCGACTGATCGGCCGGAGCCCGGCGACCATGCGGTTCTGGGAGCCCCGGGTGTGACGAGCGCGCCCGGCGCGCCCGCCGGCTGGCTGCTCGAGACCCGCGGGCTCACCAAGCGATTCGGCGGGCTGGTGGCCGTCGACGGGCTTCCGCTCACGCTTCGAGCCGGCGAGATCCGCGGCCTCATCGGTCCCAACGGCTCGGGCAAGACCACGACCGTGAACTTGGTCTCGGGCCTCTACCGCGTGGACGCGGGCGAGATCTGGCTGCGCGGCGAGCGGATCGACCGGCTGGCGCCGCACCGGATCACCGCGCGCGGGGTGGCCCGGACGTTCCAGATCCCGAAGCTCTTCGGGAACATGACCGTGCTCGAGAACGCGCTGGTGCCGGCGCTGGCGGCGCTCGACCGGGGCCCGGCGCGGCCGGCGGGCGATATCCTCGGGCGGGCCCGCCGGCTCCTCGAGCTCGTCACGCTCGACGACAAGCGCCACGACGTTGCCAAGGAGCTCTCCGGCGGCCAGAGCATGCTGCTCCAGATCGCGCGCGGCCTGATGGTGAGCCCGATCCATCTGTTCCTGATGGACGAGCCGTTCGCGGGTGTTCACCCGACGATCAAGGACACCATCATGGAGACGATCCTTCGGATGAACCGCGAGGAAGGCGTGACGTTCCTGATCGTGTCTCACGAGATGGCGACGCTGCGCCGGCTCTGCGCCCGCGTCTCGGTCATGCACGAGGGGCAGCTGATCGCCGAGGGCTCGTTCGAGGAGATCGCCAACCACACCGCGGTCGTCGAGGCGTACCTGGGCCGTTGATGCCGCTGCTCGAGCTCCAGGGGGTCGTCGCGGGCTACGTCGAGGGCATCGACATCCTGAACGATTTGCACCTGGGCGTCGCCGGGGGCAGCGTCACCGGCGTCATCGGACCCAACGGCGCCGGAAAATCCACTCTCCTCAAGACGATCTTCGGGTTCCTCCATCCCCGTCGGGGCCGGATCGTCTTCGACGGCCGCCCCGTCCAGAGCCTGGCGCCTCACGCGCTCAAGCGGCTGGGGATCGGATACGTGCCGCAGGGGGCGAACGTCTTTCCCCAGCTCACCGTGCACGAGAACCTCCAGATCGGGGGCTGGGTATACCGCCACGACCGCGCGCGCGTCGCCGGGATGCTCGAGCGCGCCTACACCGCGTTCCCGCGGCTGCGGGAAAAGCGCCGGTTGCGCGCCACGGCGCTCTCGGGAGGCGAAGCCAAGATGCTCTCGGTCGCCAAGGAGCTGGTGACCGACCCGACGCTGCTCCTGGTCGACGAGCCCTCGGCGGGCCTGGCGCCGCGGATCGCCGCGCAGGTCTACGAGCGTCTGCTCGAGGTCCGTGCAGCCGGCGTGACGATCCTCCTCGTCGATCAGAACGTCACCAAGGCCGTCGAGATCTCGGACTATCTCTACATGCTGGAGATCGGTCGCGTGCGCCGTGAGGGACCGCGCCAGGCGTTCGCAGATCAGCTGCGCGAGATCATCCGCGATTCGCTCCTCGGCGCCTGATCGTGCCGCGCCTCGTCCGCCGCCTCGGCTGGTGCGCCGTCGCGTACGCGGCGCTGGCGTGGCTGCCGTGGGTCGCCTCCGAGTACCACACCCACGTACTGGTCACGAGCCTCTACTACGTCGTGCTGGCGATCGGCTGGAACCTGCTCGCGGGCTACACGGGTCAGTTCTCGCTCGCTCACCACACGTTCGCCGGCGTGGGCGCCTACACCTCGGCGCTGCTCGTGCTGTACGCGCGCGTTCCGCTTCTGGTCGGGATCGCGTCGGGCGCTCTGGTGGCGGCGACGATCGGCTACGGGCTCGGCACGCTGTGCCTCCGGATGCGCGCGATCTATCTGGCGCTCGCCACCTGGGCCTTTGCCGAGTCGCTCCGGCTGCTGGTCACGGTCGAGTACCAGATCACTCGAGGCGACCTCGGTCTGGCCGCGCCGTTCCTGTTCAGCACGCCGCGTCCGACTCCGTACTACTTCGTCTTCCTCGGCCTGGCGCTCGCCGCCATTCTCGTCGCGCGCGAGATCGTCGACTCACGGATCGGCGCGTACATGCGCGCGATCCGCGACGACGAGGAGGCGGCCGCCGTCATGGGCGTGGACACCTTCAAGTGGAAGCGGTTCGTCTTCGCGGTGTCGGCGGTCTTCGCCGCGGTCGCCGGCGGCTTCCAGGGCCACTACGTCGGCTTGCTGTCGCCGACGCCGATGAAGTTCAACGAGATGGCCATCATCGTCGTCATGGTGATCGTGGGCGGCCTCCGGACCTTCCCCGGCCCCATCGTGGGTGCGGTGTTCATCGAGGTGCTCTCGGAGGCGCTCCGGGCCTGGGGCGAGGTCCGGATGGTGCTCTTCGCCCTGCTGGTGATCCTGATCGCCCGCGGCTACCCCGCCGGGCTCGTGGGGATCGGGCGCGCGCTCGGCCGCCGGCTGGCCGCCCGCATCCCGGCGCTGGCGGCCGCTACTTCCGGGCGTCGAGGATGAGCTGCATCAGGTGGCCGAACTGGGAGGTCGTCACGAATCGGCCCTGGATATCGGTGTTCACGCGGTGGACCACGACCAGATCGAGGTACGGGACGACCACGATGTAGTGTCCGCCGAACCCTTGCGCCGAGAAGACGCGCCCCTTGAAGTCCGCCGACGTGAAGTGCGGTCCGCCGTTCGGCGCCACCCACCAGAGATAGCCGTAGCCGCCGGCCTGGCCGATGTCGGAGAACGAGCGCGTGCTCTCCTCGACCCATTCCCGCGGGACGATCGTTCGGCCTCGCCACTGTCCGCCGCGCAGGTACAGGAGCCCGAATCGCGCCATGTCACGCGCGGTCATCCTGAACGGGTACGCCGGGTGGATCGACTCCGGGCCGCTGACGCGGATGCCGTCCTCGAGGCGGAAGTCCTCCATCTGGAGCGGATCGGCGATCCGCGCCTTGAAGTTCTCGAAGACCGTCGCCTTGATCGTCTGCTCCAGGATCGTGCCCAGCACGTTGAAGTCCCAGTTGTTGTAGTACCAGTAGACGCCCGGCGGATAGCTGCCGCGGGCGGGACGCGCCATGGACATGCCCGGCGTTTCGTAGAGCGCTGGATGATAGACGCCGGAGCGGGCCTTCAGGAGATCGCCGACCGTCGCGCGCTTCTCCGCGGCGGTGAGCGGGCTGTGGTCGTCGATGGCGAGGTCGGTGAGGGTCTTCGAGAGCTGGATCCGTCCCTCCCGAACGTGGATCCCGTAGAGCGCGCTCAGGTAGCTCTTGCGGATCGAGTGGACGTTGAAACGCGTGGTCGTGTCGCCCCATTCGTCGAGGACGAGGCCGCCGGCGACGATCATCACCGCGGCGGTGTTGATCGTGGCGGCATACTCCCGCGCCTGCTTCAGCTTGTCGGCCGACCAGCCGATCTGATCGGCCGACGGCACGCGGCTCCACGACTTGTCCGGATAGACCGGCGCCTGAGCGAAGGCCGGCATGACGAGGACGGCGAGGAGCGTCGCCGCCAGCGCGAACGGAGCCATCGGTCCGCGTCGGGTCATCGACACGCTACACGCTCCGCTCGCGCTCGCCGAAGAGCCCGGTGGGCCGGAAGACGAGCAACGCGATGAGCAGCACGAAGCCGTAGAGGTCCTTGTACGCCGCCGAGAGAAAGACCGACCCGAGCGCCTCGATCACGCCGAGCAGCACGCCGCCCACGATGCTGCCGAGCACCGAGCCGAGCCCGCCGATGACGATGATCTCGAACCCCTTGAAGGTCGAGATCGCGCCGTTCTCGGGGTAGACCAGGAAGTCCGGCGCCAGCAGCGCGCCGGCCGCGGCCGCCAGCGCCACGCCGACGCCGAAGGGTCGATCCCCGCGGTCTGGATCCCGACGCGGTTCTGGGCGGCGCCGCGCAGCGCGCGGCCCACCCACGTCTTCTTGATCACGAAGTAGAAGAGGCCCAGCAGCACCAGCGTGGCGATGAGCGCTACGAAGCGATTGCCCGAGATCGGTAGCGTGCCGATCGTGGTGGGCCGGGCGTAGTCGGCCGGCGCGTACTGGTTGGGACCGCCCAGGACGATGGCCAGGTTCCGGAAGAGGACCATGAGGGCGATCGTGATGATCGTCGCGTACTCGTCACGCCGCTCGATCGCGCCCACGAACATGGGGCGGAGCAGGAAGCGCTGGATGACGACACCCAGCACGAACACCCCGGCCATCGCCACCGGCAGCGCCAGGTACCAGCGCCGGGGGCCGAAGAACGACACGATCAGCGCGTACTGCGCATAGCTGCCGATCATGTAGAACTCGCCCATCCCCCAGTTGATCATCTTCATCACGCTGTAAATGAAGGTGATCCCGAGCGCCATCAGGCTGTAGATCACCCCGATGACCACGCCCGACAACAGGTACTGGGAGAACAGGAACGCGTCCAACCCTGGCGCCCGGCGTCGTCAGCGCTTCGGCGCCGCCATCCACTCTCCGGTCTTGAGCTCGGATGGATAGACGATCTTGACCTCCGAGAACGCCATCTCCGGCTTCGTGTACTGCGTCACCAGCATCGGCGGCGTCCACTGCTGCCAGTACGGCCCCTCGCCGCGCGTGAAGCTGATGGTCCCGTTCCAGCCCTCGAACTTGTTGGCCAGCAGCGCCTTCACCAGCTGCTCGGAGTTGTCGCTCTTGGCGGCGTTGAGCGCGTCGGCCAGCAGCAGTACCTGTGCGTAAGCGTTGAGCGCGCCGTAGACCGGATCTTCCTTGAACTCGGCCATGTACTTCTTGCGGAATGCCTCACCCCGCGTCGTCAGCTTCATCGTCGGATGGTAGTACACGATGAACGAGGCCCAGGTGCCCTTCTCGCCGAGGGTCTTCCAGTACTCGGGGCGCGTAGGCGCGTCGTACGAGATCAGCATCGGCACCGTGGGATGGAGCCCGACGTCGTACGCCTGCTTCATGATCAGGTACATCGGCGTCCCGATGCCGCCGTTGAGCAAGATGTCCGGCTTCCAGTTCTTGATCTCGAGCAGCTGCGGGGTGAGGTCGACGACCTGGCGATCGAAGATGATCGTCTTCAGCTCGGCGCCCGGGTAGAGCGACGCGAACGCCTTCTTGGTCTCGTCGACCAGCCCCACGCCGTAGTCGGTGTTCTCGGTGATCAGCGCAGCGCGCTTGAAGCCCCGCTCCTTGACCCAGCGCGTCCACATCTGGCACCGATCGGGGTCGATCACGTGGGTCCGGAAGGTGTATTCCAAATGCTTTTCCGTGACCTGCCGGGCCGAGGCCTGCGTGGAGAACACCGGAACCTTGAACTGTTCGGCGAGCGCCTGGACCGCCGTCATCACCGAGCTGTGAAACTGGCCGACCACCGCGACCGCCTGATCCTGGGAGGCGAGCTTGCGGAAGCCGGCCGCGCCCTTCTCCGGCGTTCCCGCGTCGTCTTCGATGACGAGCTCGATCTTCCGCCCGCCGAGCACGCCGCCCCGCGCGTTGACGTCCTCGGCGCCCATCTTGGCGCCGCGGGCGATGAACTGCCCGGCGGCGGCGTCACCCGGAGGCGAGAGCGGGGTGAGGACGCCGATCTTCACGGGCTTCTGCGCGAGCGCGGGCGCGGTGAGCCCGGCGATCAGCAGCGCTGTCAGGAGAGCGACTCGACCTCGTCCGATCATGTGGTCCTCCATTTGATAGCCGCGCCTCGGCCGGCGGGGCCCCAGTCCCGCGACGGCCTGCGGCGCGCACAACCGAAGTGCGGGTGTGCGGCGTCGAGCCGCCTCATGCTATGCGGGCCCTCGGTCAGCGTCAATACACTCACGGGCGCTACGGCCGCGACGCTCGAGGGGCTCCCGGATCGACCGCCCGGCCGATCGGTCGTTCGTCGCCGTGCTAGAGTTCGTTGCCGCGCAGTGAGCACGCCGAGGGGGGCCGCGCATGTACGAACACATCGTGTGGGAGCGCACCGAGAACGTCGTGGTCGTCACGCTCAATCGCCCACGAGTGCTCAACGCGCTCAGCCGGGCGCTCAAGCGAGAGCTCGCCGAGGCGCTCGGCCGCGTCAAAGCCGACGAGCGGATCCGCGCCCTCGTGCTCACCGGCGCCGGCGAGCAGGCGTTCAGCGCGGGCCAGGACCTCACCGAGGCCAAGGACATGTCCGGACCGGAGGCCGAGGAGTGGGTGCGGGAGTACGAGCTGCTCTACGACCAGGTCCGGATGCTCGACGTGCCCGTGATCGCGGCGGTGAACGGCTGGGCGATGGGCGCCGGCTGTCAGCTGGCGCTGCTGGCCGACATTCGAATCTCGTCGGAGAACGCACGCTACGGCATGCCCGAGATCCGCGACGGGATTCCCGCCGTCTTCGGCCTCGAGCTCCTGTGGAACACGATCGGGATGAGCCGCGGACTCTATCTGGTCCTCAGTGGCGATGCGCTCGACGCGCGCCAGGCGCAGGAGGCGGGCCTGACGATCAAGACGGTCCCGCGCGCCCAGCTCATGACCGAGGCGCTGACCCTGGCGCGGACGCTCGCCGGCTACGCGCCGATCGCGATGAAGCAGAACAAGCAGTATGCGCGCCGGCGGACCGAGGCCGATTTCCGCGCGTGCGCCAGGTTCTGCGAGAGCGCGCACCACGCGTCGTTCGCGGCCGGAGACGCCAAGCGAGGCATGGAGGCGTTCCTGGCCAAGAAGCGCTGACTCAGCGCGCCCACTCCTTCAGCCGCGCCTCATCCACCTCGACGCCGAGCCCCGGGCCGTCGAGCGCCAGGATCGCGCCGTCCCGGTACTGCACGGGCGTGCGGGTCACGTCGCCCTCGAGGAGCAGCGGGCCGAACAGCTCGCAGCCCCACGTCACCGGCGTCGCCGCCAGCGCCATCTGGAGATACGCGGCGGTGCCGAGCGAAGTCTCGATCATGCAGCCGACGTAGCAGCTCATGCCCGCCGACTCCGCGATGCGGGCGATCGCCATCGTGCCGAGGATGCCCGCCGACTTCGTGAGCTTGAGGGCGAGGATGGACACGCCGCCCAGGCGCGCGATCGCGAGTGCGTCGTGCAGCGAGCAGCAGGACTCGTCGGCCATGATCGGTACCGTGACCGCCCGTGCGATCTCGGCCATGCCCTCCCGGTCCCAGCGTGCGACCGGCTGCTCGACGAAATCCAGCCGGTACGGCTCGAGCGCGCGGATGGCCTGGAGCGCGGTGGCGCGATCCCATCCCTGGTTGGCGTCGACGCGCAGCGAGACGTCGGGCCCGACCGCCTCTCGCAGGCGGCGCACGCGCTCGACGTCGTGGGCCACGGGATGGGCCGCGGTCTTGATCTTGAAGATGCGATGGCCGAGCGCCACCTTCGCCCGCGCCTCCGCGACCTCCGCCTCGGAGCTCTCCACCGCGAGCGACCACGAGAGCTCCACGTTCTCGCGCACGCGGCCGCCGAGCAGGCGGTGCACGGGAACGCCGAGGGCCTTGCCGTTGAGGTCCCAGAGCGCCATTTCTACCGCCGCGCGCGCGAACGGATTGCCCTGGACCCGGCGCGCCATCTCCTGCCGGAGCGGCTCGATTCCCGCGGCGTCGCGCCCCACGAGCCAGGGCGCGATGTAACGCTCGATCGTCACCCCGACCGACTCCGCCGATTCTTCGCTCCACGTCGGGCCGCCGAGACACGCGGCCTCGCCCCAGCCCACGAGACCGTCCGACGTCTCCATGCGCACGAACGCGAAGTTCACCCGCTCGAGCGTGGTGAAGGACATCTTGTGCGGGCGCTTGACGGGGATGTCGGCGAGGATCACGCGGACGTCGGCGATCCGCATTATCTAGCGAAGCGTCCCGGATCGAACGGCGAGAGGTCCATCGACGGTGTGCCGTCGAGCAGCCACTCGGAGACGTAGCGGCCGGTGGCGGGCGAGTGCTGGAAGCCGTGGCCGCCGAACCCGACCGCCAGGAAGAAACCCTCGACGACGGACCACCCGATGATCGCGTGGTCGTCCGGAGTGAGCGGGCGCAGCCCCGCCCAGCCGCCGGCGATCCGCGCGTCGGCGATCATCGGCAGGCGATGAACGGCCTTCTGCACGGCATCCTCGACCTTCCCAGGGTCCATCGGCACGTCGAAGTCCTCGCCGATGTCCTCGACGTCGCCCGGGCTCAGCAGCACCTGCTCCAGCTCCTTCCTGAAATAGAAGCCGCTCGAGACGTCGGTGGTGAGCGGCACCGGCCCCGGGATCGCTGGAAAGGGCTCGGTGAAGAAGATGTGGCGGCGTCTGGGATGGACGGGCAGCTCGATCCCGGCCAGCCGCGCGACGCGCGCGGCCGACGGCCCGGCGGCGTTGACGACGCGCGGTGCGGCGATCGAGCCGTTCGAGGTCGTCACGCCGGTCACCCGGCCGTCGGCTCGCTCGATCGACGTGACCCGGACGCCCTCGACGATCTTCACCCCGAGCTCGCGGGCGCGCCGCGCGAAGCCGGTGGTGACCTCGGCGGGGCCGGCGAGGCCGTCACCGGGTCCCCACACCGCGGCGATCAGGTCGTTCACCCGAAGGGCGGGCACGAGCGCGCGCGCGTCGTCGGGCGTGATCACGCGCACGTCGACGCCGAGCTTGCGCTGGAGCGCGATCCGCTGCTCGAACCCGTGGAGATGCTTCGCCTCGGAGATCAGGAAGAGGTAGCCGATCTTCTTGTAGCCGGGATCGACGCCGAACTCCTCGCGGAAGCGCTCGAACACCTGGATCGACTCCAGCGAGAAGCGGATCTCCGCCTCGATCGGGAATTGGGCGCGTATGCCGCCCGCCGCCTTGCTGGTCGTGCCCGAGCCGACCGTCTCGCGCTCGACGACGGCGACGTCGCGGAGGCCGCGCCGGGCGAGGTGGTACGCGATGCTGCAGCCGACGACGCCGCCACCGATCACCACCACGCTGGCCGTTTTCGGTGTGTCCATCAATTCTCCACGCTAGCAAACGCGCCTGATTCTATCGCGACTCCTTGCGTCCCGTGTCCGTGCAATCTCTGGCCAGCGTGACCGGGTCGCTCAAACAGGTCCAGATGCGAGGCGACGCCCGAAGGCCCGACTGAGGCGTATGCCGCATACGCCGCAGGGAGGGCTGAGGGCGTCAACGACGCAGCTGGGCCCGTTTCAGCGACCCGCCTCCAAGCGTGCGATCAGCTCGCGATCCGCGGGAGGAAACTCGAGCTCCGTGAGTCGCTCCGGAGCGACCCAGGCCATCGTCTGCGACTCCCGGGGCGCAATCGTGCCGGCCTCGAGCCGGCAGCGGTAGAAGGCGATCACGACCACGCGCTCCGGGTATTCCCACCGGACGGTGTCGACCAGCGCGCCCACGGCGAAGGTCGCCGACAGCTCCTCGCTCAGCTCGCGCCGGAGCGCCGCCTCCGCTGACTCGCCCGCCTCGCGCTTGCCCCCGGGAAACTCCCACAGGCCCTCGAGGTGCGACCCGCGCCGGCGCCTGGTGACGAGGTAGCGTCCGGCCTCGTCCTGGATGAGGGCGGCGGAGACATCGACGACCGGGACCGTCACGACGATCCCACGTAGGGATAGCAGGCGCAGAAGGATCGCATCGGGCACGGAGCGCAGCGCGGGTTGCGCGGCGTGCACCACGTCGCGCCGAAGTCCATGAGCGCCTGGTTGAAGTCGTAGCCGCGCCCGTGCGGCACGAGCGACTCGGCGAGATCCCAGAACGTCTTCTCGCCGCGGACGCGCGCGAGGCGGCGCCGGCCCAGGAACACGCGGCCCAGGACGCGCCGCACGTTCGTGTCGAGAACCGCCGCGTCTCGCCCGTAGGCGAACGAGAGGATCGCGCCGGCGGTGTAGCGCCCGACGCCGGGCAGTCGCCGCAGCGCCTCCTCGCGATCGGGCAGGCGGCCGCCGTAGCGGGCGACGGTCTCGCGGGCGATCGCGTGGAGGCGAACGGGACGGATGTTGTAGCCGAGCGGGTACCAGAGGCGCCGCACCTCCGCGACGGGTGCCGCCGCCAGACGCCTCATGGTCGGAAAGCGACGGAGGAACTCGTGATACTTCGGAACGACGCGATCGACCTGGGTCTGCTGGAGCATGATCTCGGACACCAGCACCCGATACGGATGCCGCGTCCGGCGCCAGGGAAGATCACGACCGTGCCGGCCGTACCACGCGAGGAGACGTCGCTGGAAGCGCTCGACAGTCGGGCGCGGCGGCGGTCGCACGGCGCGCAGTCTAGCACGAGGCCCGCGACGTGGGGCGCGCCGCAGGCCGTCGCGGGGCTGGGGCCCCGCCGGCCGCGGCGCGAGTATAGAGAGTAGAATGACGCCATGGCGAATCGCGAGACGTCGTCGGCGTACGGGCAGCCCGCCGACGAGTACTGGGCCGCGCGGCGAGGCGTCGGGCTCGTCGATCGCCGCGACTGGGGCGTCCTCGAGCTCACCGGCCGCGATCGGGCGACGTTCCTCCACGCCCTGCTGAGCAACGAGGTCAAGGCGCTGGCGCCGGGGCAGGGGTGCGCGGCAACGCTGCTCGACGTCCACGGCAAGGTGCAGGTCGTCGTCTCCGTCTGGGTCGCCGACGATCGGATCTTCGTGGTGACGCCGCCCTCGATGGCGCAGAAGACGGCCGAGGCGCTGGATCACTACCTCTTCTCGGAGAAGGTGGCGATCCGTGACGTCTCCGACGAGACCGCGCTGCTCGTCCTCGCCGGACCGAAGGCGCGCGAGACGGCGGAGCGGATGGCCGGCGCGCGACCCGGAGAGGCCGCGTGGGCGCACGTCGCGAGCAAGCTCGGCGAGGTCCCCGTACGGCTCGTGACCGGCGGCCGGGAGACCGGTGAGGCCGAGGTGTGGATCGCCGGTCCCGCGAGCGAGGCAGCGCGCCTCTGGGATGCGCTCGTCGCCGCCGGCGCCCAGCCCATCGGCCGGATGGCGTTCGAGTCGCTCCGGATCGAGGCGGGAACGCCCGTCCTCGGCCGTGACGTCGACGAGTCCGTCCTGCTCCCCGAGATCCCGTTCGAGCGTCTGGTCTCCCAGACGAAGGGGTGCTATCCGGGCCAGGAGGTCGTGGTCCGCATCCGCGATCGCGGTCACGTCAACCGGATGCTGGTGGGGCTGCTGCTCGACGGTTCCGACCCCCCCTCGGACGGCGCCGAGGTGGTCGCCGACTCCGCGGCCATCGGCCGGGTCACGAGCTCGACCTGGTCGTTCGGACTCGAGCGGCCGATCGCTCTCGCGTTCGTCCGTCGCCAGCACGCCGCCGCCGGCAGCCGCATCCAGGTTCGCGTCGGTGAACGGATGCTCTCGGCCAGCGTGAGCGCGCTTCCCTTTGTCGTTGAACATCGGGGGGAGCGAGCGCCGCTGCCCCCGATTTCCCCCACCGGGTAGGTCGGAGAGCCGGCGTGTCCGAGAATCGGCTCGCGCGCGAGACCAGCCCGTACCTGCTCCAGCACGCCCACAATCCCGTCGACTGGTACCCGTGGGGAGACGAGGCCTTCACGCGCGCCCGGGCCGAGGACAAGCCGGTGCTCCTGTCCGTCGGCTACTCCGCGTGCCACTGGTGCCACGTGATGGAGCACGAGTCGTTCGAGAGCCAAGCAGTCGCCGAGGTGATGAACCGGCACTTCGTGAATATCAAGGTCGACCGCGAAGAGCGCCCGGACGTCGATCAGATCTACATGCAGGCGGTCCAGTCCATGACTGGCCACGGCGGCTGGCCGATGACCGTCTTCCTCACGCCGGAGGGCGTGCCGTTCTACGGCGGCACCTACTTCCCACCGGTCGACGGGCACGGGCTTCCGGGGTTCCAGCGCCTGCTCGCGGCGATCGCGGACGCGTGGACGACGCGCCGAGGCGAAGTCCTCGAGTCGTCGCAGAAGATCGCGGCCTCGCTCGCCCAGACGGAGCGGCTGCGGGCCGCGAGCGAGCCGCTCACGCCGGGCATGCTCGGCGAGGCGTTCCAGGCGATCTCGGCTCAGTTCGACGACGGCGACGGCGGTCTGGGCGGTGCGCCGAAGTTTCCGCAGCCCATGATCTGGGAGTTCGTCCTGCGCTACGGGAAGCGGACGCAGAATGCGCGGGCGCGTCAGATGGCCCACGCCACGCTGACCATGATGGCGCGCGGCGGGATGTACGATCAGGTCGGCGGTGGCTTTCACCGCTACTCGGTCGACGCGCACTGGCTCGTGCCCCACTTCGAGAAGATGCTCTACGACAACGGCCAGCTCGCCTCGCTCTACCTGCACGGCTGGCAGGCACTCGGCGATCCCGAGTGCCGGCGCGTGTGCGAGGAGACGCTCGACTACATCCTGCACGAGATGACCGATCCGGCCGGCGGTTTCTACTCGGCGCAGGACGCGGATTCCGAGGGTCACGAGGGGAAGTTCTTCGTGTGGACGCCCGAGGAGCTTCGCGAGGTGCTGGGCGACACCGACGCCGGGCGCGCGGGCCAGTACTGGGGCGTGGACCGCGGGCCGAACTTCGAGGGCAAGAACATCCTCTATCTCGCGGGCGAGCCCGACCCCGAGCGGATCGCGCCCCTCAGGAGAAAGCTCTACGAGGCGCGGGAGCGCCGGGTCCATCCCGGCCGCGACGACAAGGTGCTGGCGTCGTGGAACGGCCTCGCCTGCCGGGCGCTCGCCGAGGCGGGCGGCGCGCTCGGTCGCCCCGACTACATCGCGGCCGCGGTCAAGAACGCGGGGTTCGTGCTCGGTGCGATGCAGGCCGACGGCCGGCTGCTCCGCACCTGGAAGGGTGGCCGGGCCAAGCTCAAGGGCTACCTCGAGGACTACGCCATGGTCGCGGCGGCGCTGATCGAGGTGTACGAGGCGACGTTCGAGCGCCGGTGGCTCGACGAGGCGCGGCGCCTGGCCGACGAGATGATCCGACTCTTCTGGGACGAGCGCCTCGAGGGCTTCTTCGACACCGGGAGCGACCACGAGCAGCTGATTGTGCGGCCGCGCAACCTGTTCGACAACGCGGTGCCGTGCGGGACGTCGGTGGCCACCGAGACGCTGTTCCGGCTCGCGGTGCTCACGGGCGAGTCGCGATACGAGGCGACCGCCGTGAAAGCGCTCCGGCCGATGGCGGATCTGATGGCCCGCTACGCGAGCGGCTTCGGCCGATTCCTGTGTGCGCTCGATTTCCACCTCGGGCCGGTGGTCGAGATCGCGCTCGTCGCGTCCGCCGCCGGCGACGGGCTCGAGCCGCTGGTCAGCGAGGTCTTCGGGCGCTATCTGCCGAACCGCGTCGTGGCCGGGATGGTCGCGGGCGAGGCCGGGGACGCCGCCGGGATCCCGCTCCTCGCGGGGCGAGAAGCGGTGGGCGGAAGGCCGACGGCCTACGTCTGCCGGAACTACGCCTGCGAGCTGCCCGTCACCGATCGCGCCGGGCTGGCGCGCCAGCTCGATCAGGCTTAAGCGTGCGCGCCATAGCTCTCCTCGTCGGCGCGTTCCTCCTGACGACCGCCACGCCGGCGCCGGCCCAGCTCGACAGCATCCTGAAAGAGGTGGACACGTGGACGCGCCCCGGTTCCGCGACGCCGGGCGGCGTGAAGATCGGCGCGGCGCTCAAGCAGGCGCTCCAGGTCGGGAGCGAGAACGCCGTGAAGCTGACGGGGCGGACCGACGGTTACTTCGCGAACAAGGCGATCAAGATCCTGATGCCCGATCGCCTCCGCACGGTCGACCGAGGCCTGCGCACCGCCGGCTACGGGTCGAAGGTGGACGAGCTCGTGCTCAGCATGAACCGCGCGGCCGAGCGCGCCGCGCCGGCCGGCAAGAAGATCTTCTGGGACGCGATCGGCGAGATGACCATCGACGACGCGCAGAGGATCCTGAACGGCACCCCGACCGCCGCGACCGACTACTTCAAGAGCAAGACGTCGGTCTCACTCCGCATCGCCTTCCGCCCCGTCGTGGAGAAAGCCATGAACGAGGTCGGGACGGTGCGGCAGTACAACGACCTGCTCGGCCAGGCCAAGGCCATCCCGTTCCTCAAGACCGAGGACTACGAGCTCGATCGCTACGTGGTCGGCAAGGCCCTCGACGGCCTCTTCTACGTGGTCGGCGAGGAGGAGCGCAAGATCAGGAGCGACCCATCCGCCCGCGTGACCGATCTGCTCAAGGAGGTCTTCGGAAAATAGCGGCGCGGGCGACGAGGAACTCGCGCACCGCCGTCTCCTCGCTCAGCCCGATCGCTCGCGCGTACGCCTGCCGGGCCGGCTCGTCCTCCCCGAGGCGCTCGTGTAGATGCGCGCGAAGCGCCCAGTACGGCTGGTAGGTCTTCATCGATTCCAGAGGGATGGCGTCGAGCGCCGCGAATCCTTGGCGCGGGCCCCGCGCCTCCGCGAGCGCCGCGGCGTGGCCCACGCGGGCTCCGATCGTCGGCGCGCAGAGGAGCAGTCCCTGGTAGAGGAGGGCGATCGCCTCCCAGTCCGTCCGCCCGACCACCGCTCGCCGCGCGTGGGCCGACTGGATCGCGGCCTCGAGCTGGAAGCGCCCCGGCGTCTTCGCGCGCGCCGCCGCCGCCAGCGCCGCTTCCGCTTCGTCGATCGTCGAGCGTGACCAGAGCGCGACGTCCTGCTCGCCGAGCGGAACATAGCGCCCCGCCGAGTCCCGCCGTGCGGCTCGCCGCGCCTCGCAGTGCAGCGTCAGCGCGAGCAGGCCGAGCGCCTCCGGCTCGTCGGGCAGGAGCCCGACGACCAGGCGTCCGAGCCAGATCGCCTCCTCGGCGAGGCCCTTGCGTCGCGCGTCGGCTCCCGCGACGTCGTCCCAGCCGCTCCCGTACGCGGCGTAGATGGCGTCCAGCACCGCGTCGACGCGTCCCGGAAGGTCGGCCGGGTCCGGGATCTCGAAGCGAATGCCGGCGTCACGGATCTTGGCCTTCACGCGCACCAGGCGCTGGCTCATCGCCGCGGGGGCCACGAGGAACGCCGACGCGATCGTGGTTCCGTCGAGGCCGAGCACGGTCTGCAGCCATCAGCGGTGTGCGGGCCGTCTCGTCGATCGCCGGGTGGGCGCAGACGAACAGGAGCTTCAGCCGCTCGTCCGGAAAGACCGCCTCGGACGAAGCCGTCTGCTGCGCGCGCTTGGCGACGAGCTCGAGGGCCTCGGCGGTCGCGGCCTCGACCTTCGCGTGCCGCGCGCCGTCGACGAGCCGGCGGCGCGCGGCCGCCAGCAGCCACGCTTCAGGCTTGTCCGGCACACCCGATCGCGGCCACGCCTCGAGCGCCGCCAGCAGCGCGTCGCCGAGCGCGTCTTCGGCCGCCGCCACGTCGCGCCATGAAGCGGCGAGGTAGGCGAGAAGCCTGCCATAGGAGGCGCGGGCCGCCAGTTCCGCCGCGCGGTGTGCGTCGATGTCGCCCTCGCGCCAATCAGTTGGGCAGGTTGGGGCGCACCTCGACCGCGCCCGTCGAGGCTGCCGGGCAACGGGCCGCCCAGTCGAGCGCTCGGTCGAGGTCCGGCACCTCGATGACGTAGTAGCCCCCGAGCTGCTCCTTGGCTTCGGCGAAAGGGCCATCCTGCACTTGGCGCTTTCCGTCCCTCAGGCGGATCGTCGTGGCGCGAGGCGGCACCTGGAGTCCGGCGCCGCCGGCCATCACCCCGGCCTGGGTCAGGGCCTGGGTGTATGCCCGGTAGGCGCCCCAGTAGGCCTCCTTTCGCTTCTCGTCGCTACGGGTGGTGAAATCGGCCTCGGTCTCGTAGATCAGGATCGTGTACTTCATGGGTTCCTCCTTTCTCGCTCCACCTTCATGACGGGCGAGCCCCGTGCTTTTCGACAACCGGACCGATTTCGCGTGCTCGCCCGCGCCGCGCCAGCCAGCAGACGAAGATGACCACCGCGGCGGGCAGCCAGATCGACACGAGCTCGCTCGACACGACCTCCAGGCCACGATGGCTGAAGAACGCACCGATCCCGATCGGTGAGACGACGATCGGTCGCCAGGGGAAGAAGTACCGCGCTTCCGAGAACGGCGCGAAGAACGCGATCCCGAAACCGCCGGAGGTCATCGCGTCGAGGAGCCCGTGCGACGCCGTCGCCACGAAGAAGAAGGCCCAGAGCCGGATCGCGCTGCTGCTGGCGGCAAGTCGTCGGCGAGCCGCGACCGCTGTCGCCACCAACGCGAGTCCGGCGGCGAAGGGGAGGGAGTGGGAGAGGCCCCGATGACCGAGCACGTGGCCGTACGGGAGCTCGAAGGCGAACGCGACGACGTCGAGGTCGGGCAGCACCGCGCACAGCGCGCCGAGCCCCCAGACGGCGAGCCGCGGCGGGGTGATCATCGCTGCGCCGATCGCGGTGGCCGCGACCGCGTGCGAGAAGACCGTGGGCATTCACTTCACCCCCACACGGACGCGGTAGCTGACGTGCCAGGGAAGGCCGGTATCGCCGAGGACCCTGGCCGAGATCTCGCGAAGGGGAGTCAGGCCCAGCTCGTCATCGGGCAGACCCAGGTCGAGCACCGGGAGCACGAAGCCGATGGAGCACGCGAACCCGATCAACCGCTCCGCCGTGCACGGCTCGGTGTTATGCAGCACGATCTCCTTGAGGTAGCGGAACATAGAGCTCCTCCGCATCCGCTCGACGTGCTCCTCCTTGCTCCACCGCTGCTGCTCGCTTCGGATGCCGTGCCGTGCGCGGAGCTCGTGCACCCGGCTGATGAACTCGGCAAACGCGAGCTCGACCTCCCAGTGAACCAGCGGAGGCCAATCGTAGTCGTAGGCGGCGAAAACGCCGCCCACTTTCAAGATTCGGTCGACCTCCGCCAGCGTACCCTGCGGTTCCGCGTGGTGAAGGGATTGCGCGCAGGTCACGATGTCCGCCGAGGCGGCCGGGAGGCCGGTGCGCTGGGCGACGCCCGGCCGGAACTCCACGTTCGGGAACTGGTCGCCGGTCTCGGCGATCTCCCGCATCTCGTCGAGCGGCTCCACGCCGATCACCTGCCGGGCGTGAGCGGCCCAGATGCGGGTCGAGATTCCCGTTCCGCTGCCGAGGTCCACCACGACGTGCGGGCGCCGGGTCCCGGCGAGCCGCAGCAGCAGCTCCACGAGCGCCCCCGGTGGCTTGGGGCGGCAGGCCTGATAGCGGGCCGAGAACCCCTTTCGCGTGTAGCCGGCGAGCCTCGCGTTGAGCAGCGGGTCATGCGGCGGTAAGCTCATGGCGCAATGCGCGCCGCAGGCCGTCGCGGGGCAGGGGCCCCGCCGGCCGAGGCGTGGTGATAAGAGGTGAGGGCCCCGGCGTGATGAATCTGGTTCGTCCGCACTTGCTCGAGTGGCAGTGGAGCGACTACGCCCTGAAGCACCGCAACCGGACCAACCTGCTGCTCCACATCGTCGCCGTCCCGTTGTTCGACGTCGCCACGATCGTCCTGGTCGCCGCCGCGATGAGCCGCTGGGTGGGCGTCGCGGCGCTCGCCGTCGCCGCGATGGTGGCCGCGGTCGTGATGGAGGGGGGCGGCCACCGGAAGGAGGGGGCGGCCCCGGAGCCCTTCACGGGCCCCATCGACTTCGTAAGCCGCTTCGTCGTCGAGCAGTGGGTGACGTTCCCGCGCTTCGTGCTCTCCGGCGGGTGGTTCCGCCACATCAGCCACGCCCGCTGACTCGGCGCTAGCCTCCGGCGCCGCCGGCGTCGCGTTCCGGCGCCGTGAGCGTCGTGCCGCCATCGACCACGAGCACGTGGCCGGTGATGTAGCGCGCGAAGTCCGAGAGGAGAAACCGCACGGCGTGGCCGATGTCCCACCCGGTCCCTTCGATCTCGAGCGTCGACGCCATGCGCCGCCCTTCCCGTGCGGCGGCACTCATGCCGCGCTGGTAGACCATCGGCGTGTAGACAGGACCGGGCGCCACGCAGTTGACCCGGATGCCCTCGGCGCCGTGGTCGACCGCCATCGCCTTGGTGAGCGCGATCACCGCGCCCTTGGAGACCGAGTACGCCGTGAGGCCGCGCGGCCGCAGCGCGGAGATCGACGAGACGTTGACGATGGCGCCGGCGCCCGTTCGCCGTATGGCCGGGATCGCGTGCTTGGCGGCGAGGAACATGCTGTCGACGTTGACCGTCATCAGCCGGCGCCAGCTGGCCTCGCTCTCGTCGATGATGGTGCCTCGGCTGCCGATGCCGACGTTGTTGTCGAGGAAGTCGAGGCGGCTGAAACGGTCCAGCGCGGCCTCGACCATCGCGGCGCAGTCGCCCGCGCGCGTGACGTCGGCCGAGAACGCGATCGCCTCGCCCCCGCTGGCCGCGATCATCTCGACCGTTCGCTTCGCGAGACCGGCGTCCCGGTCGACGACGACGACGCGGGTGCCGGCGCGGGCGAGGAGGATCGCGGCGGCGCGGCCGTTACCGATGCCGTCGCCGGCGGCGCCGCCGCCGGTCACGATGGCGACCTTCCCCGTCAAACCCCAGTTGTCCGGCACGTCGAAACCGATCTGCGAGCTGGCCATGGCGCCTCTCATGCGGGCCTCGGGCGGGGGCCCAGCGAGCGGATTCTATCATCGGCGCTCCCGTCCGTCAGACGAGCGGTACGCGCAGGACGCTGATCGAGTGCGCGGGGAGCTCGTGCTCGAACCTCCGCCCGCGGACGGCGAGCTTCCCCTCGCGCACGTCGACCGCGCACGGCGTCTCGAACGAGTTGACCGCGTCGACGTCGGCGCCGTTGACCTCGGACACGAGCACGTCGCCCGTCGCCTCCGCCTCGCCGAGGTCGATCGTCACCCGGTGGCGACGCTCGCGATCGCGGTTGACGACCGCGAGCGTGAGCCCGGCGCCTGCCCGGTCGCAGGTAGCGCTGGCGTCGAGCAGCGCGAACGGCCCGAGATCGGCCACGTGGTGGACGCGGCCGGAGCCGCCTTCCTCCTGGACCGGGGCCAGCTCGCGGGTCGGGCTGTCGACCAGCACGTCGAGCGCCACGTCGCGCGTGTGCTCGGCGTAGAGCCGGAGCGGGTGGTAGATGGTCTGCAGGAACAAGCCGTCGGGCCGGGTGAAGATCGGGGCGATCGCGTTCACGAGCTGGGCGAGGTTCGCGATCCGGACCGCACGGCAGTGGCGGATGAACCCGTTCAGATAGGTGGCGATGGCGAGCGCGTCGGAGAGGTTGTAGCGCTCCTCGATGCCGCCGACGCGGTCCTGCTGGCTTCGGGTGCGATACCAGACGTTCCACTCGTCGAACGCGATCGCGATCGGATGCTCGATCCGCTGCGCGTGGCGGACCCGCTCGATGAGCCCCGCGCAGATGCGCACCGCGCGCTCGGCCTGGTGGGACTGGAACACCGTCGTGTAGTGGTCGCGCTGCCCGGTGTAGAGGTGGATGCTGTGGTAGTCGACGATCGGCGCCAGCCCTTCGAGCACGGTCACGTCCCAGTCACTCCAGCCGTTGTGGCCGCAGCCGATGAGCTCGATGGTGGGATCGGTGCGTTTCATGACGAGCGCGAACGCGCGCGCCTTCTTGACATAGTCCTCCGCGCTCAGGCTTCCGATCTGCCAGCCCCCGTACATCTCGTTGCCGAGGCCCCAGTAGCGCACGTGGTGCGGCTCGGGGTAGCCGTGCTTCCTTCTCAGATTCGCCCAGTGCGTGTTGCCCGTTCCGTTGCAGTACTCCACCCACGCCTGCGCCTCGTCCATGGAGCCGGTGCCCATGTTCACGCAGATGTAGGGCTCGGCGCCCAGTGCCTGGCAGTAGCGGACGAACTCGTTGGTGCCGAAGCGATTGGACTCCTCGGCGTGCCAGGCGAGCTCCAACCGCCGGAGCCGATCGTCCGCGGGCCCGACACCGTCGAGCCAGTGGTAGCCGCTCACGAAGTTGCCCCCGGGCCACCGGAGGATCGGAATGCGGAGCGGGCGGACCGCGTCGAGCACGTCGCGGCGGAAGCCGGCGGCGTCGCTCAGCGGCGAGCCCTCGTCGAAGATCCCGCCGTAAATGCAGCGGCCGAGATGCTCGACGAAGTTGCCGAAGATGCGGCGGTCGACGATGCCGATGCGCCGCGACAGATCGATCCCGATGCGCGCCATCGAGTTCCTCCCGCCCTGTTATACTCCCGCTCGGCCAGAGAGGAGATCACATGAGCGCAGCGTCGCGCCGCCTGACCCGCCGCCGCTTCGTCCAGGGAACCGCCGCCCTCGCTACCGCCACGCTCGCGGTGCCCCCGCGGCGCGCCTCGGCGCAGGCGAAGCCCACGACCACATACTGGAACGGGCTCACCGGCGCCGACGGCAAGATCATGGACGAGCTGATCGATCGGTTCACCAAGGAGACGGGCATCCGCATGGAGCAGCAGCGGATCCCGTGGGCCGATCTCTACGCCAAGCTCCAGGTCGCGGCGCCGGCGGACGAGGGCCCGGACCTGGCGCTGATCCACACCGTCGAGATCCCGCACTTCGCCAGCGACGGCATCCTCGACGTCATGGCCGACGCACCGACCGGCGCCAAGGGGTTCCGCGCCGAGGACTACCTGCCGTCGACGTGGCAGGGCGGCGTCTACCAGGGCAAGCGCTACGCGATCCCGCTCGACGTGCCGCAACATCTGCTCTACGTGAACGTGAAGGTGCTGCGCGACGCCGGCCTGGTCGGCGCCGACGGCAAGCCCCGGGTGCCAGCGACGCGCGCCGACCTGCTGGCGATGGCCAAGCAGATCACCAAGGGCGACACGTTCGGGTTCGCGATCGGCACCGCGAATCCCGGCCGCTACACCTGGGGATTTCACAATCTCCTCTGGCAGAACGGTGCCAACGTCTACGCGGCCGACCTCAAGCGCTCGGGCCTCGCCGAGCCGGCCGCCCTCGAGGTGGCCGAGTTCTGGGCCGCGATCGTGAACCAGCACAAGATCACGCCGCCCGCCAACGCGAACTGCCGCGACGCGTTCATCGCCGGCAAGCTCGGCCTCTGGATCGCCGGCTCCTGGAACTTCACGGGGCTGCGCGACGCGAAGGTGGATTTTGCCGCGGCGCCGGTCCCGCGGCTGTTCAAGCAGCCGGTCGTGTGGACGATCCCCCACCAGTACACGCTGCCGAAGAGGAAGAGCGTGGACACGGCCAAGCGGGACGCCGCGTGGGCGCACGTGCGCTGGATGAGCGACCACGTCGCGGAGTGGACCCTGAAGGCCGGGCAGGTCTCAGCGCTCCGCAAGCCGCACGCCGACGCGCGGATCACCGGCGACCCGGTGCTCCGGACGCTGTTGAGCCAGGCCACGCAGTGGCAGTCGGGCCAGCCGACGCCGAAGTGGGTGGCCGCCGAGAACCTCACGCGGCCGGTCATCGAGTCCGTCTACATCGGCCAGAAGCCGGCCGCGGCGGCCATGGGCGACCTCGCGCGCCAGATCAACGCGCTGCCCGACTAGCCCCGACGATCCGGTGCGACCGCGCCGCGCGCGCCGCCGGTCCGCTCTCACGCCCTACCTGTTCCTGGCGCCCGGCCTCGTCCTGTTCGCGGCCTTCCGGGTCTATCCGCTCCTGGAAGGGCTTTGGCTCTCGTTCACCAACGCGCGGCTCGGCCGCGCGCAGCAGACGTTCGTCGGCGTCGCGAACTACTCGCGGCTGCTCGACGACACGCGCTTCCACGCGAGCCTGCTGAACACCGCGTACTACACGATCGCCAGTACGCTGCCGATCCTCGCCGTCCCGCTCGTGCTGGCGATCGCGCTCAACCGCGGCGTCGCGATGCGCACCTTCCTGCGCGGCGCATTCTTCTTCCCGTTCACGCTCTCGGTCGTCACCGTCGGCCTGACGTGGCTCTGGCTGCTGGACCCGGTGATCGGGCCCTCCACATACTATCTGCGCGCGCTCGGGGTGCCGGTGCGCTCGTGGCTGGCCGACCCGGCCACCGCGATGTGGGGGATCATCCTGACGTCGGTGTGGTGGGTGACCGGCTACTACCTCGTGATCTACCTGGCCGGACTTCAAGATATCCCGCGGGAGCTCTACGAGGCGGCGGCGCTCGACGGCGCCGGCGGCTGGCGCTCCTTCTGGGGGATCACGCTGCCCCTGCTGCGTCCGGTCTTCCTGTTCGTGCTGGTCACCCATATCATCGGGTCGTTTCAGATCTTCGGCCAGGTCTTCATCCTCACCAACGGCGGCCCGGGCGACGCGACCCGCACGGTGGTCCAGCACCTCTACGAGACCGCGTTCCAGAACTTCTTCCACTTCGGCTCGGCGACGGCCATGGCGTGGGTGCTGTTCCTGGTGATCCTCGCCTTCTCGCTGGTTCAGTTCCGGCTGCTGCGCGGCCACACTCAGTACTGACCGCGATGAGCCCCACGTCGTCGCGCGTCGGGTACGCGATCCTCACCGCGCTCATGGTGGCGCTCGCCGTCGCGTGGCTGCTGCCCGTGGTGTGGGTCGTCGTCACATCGCTGAAGCTCACCGAGAACATCGTGCGGGTGCCGCCCGAGTGGATCCCGTGGCCGGCGACGCTCGAGCACTACGGCGAGGTGCTCTTCAGCAGCTCACGCACGGCGCGGATCGGCCGGGCGTTCCTCAACAGCGCGGTGGTCTCGCTCGGGTCCGTGGCGATCGTCCTCCTGACGAGCGCCATGGCCGCGTATCCGCTGGCGCGCATGCGCTTTGGGGGGCGGGGTCCCGTCTTCGGGTTGCTGGTCGGCAGCCTCATGATCCCGAACGCGGTCATCCTGGTGCCGCAGTACGTGCTGGTCCAGCGGCTCGGCTGGCTCAGCACCTATCAAGGCCTCATCGTGCCCGAGGCGGCGATGACGTTCGCGTTCGGCGTCTTCCTGCTCCGCCAGTTCTTCCTCACGATCCCCGCCGAGCTGGAGGACGCCGCGCGCATCGACGGCGCCGGCCCCTGGCAGATCTTCACGCGCATCCTGCTGCCGCTCTCGCAGCCGGTCCTCAGCGCGCTCGCGATCTTCGCGTTCCGGTCGGCGTGGAACGACTTCCTGTGGCCCCTGATCGCCGTCAACAAGCCCGACATGTTTCCGCTGCCGGTCGCGCTGGCGCTGCTGCGCGGCGCCTACGCCGCGGAGTCGTACGGGCCCATCATGGCCGGGGCCGCGCTGAGCGCGCTTCCGCTGCTGATCGTGTTCCTGGTGGCAAACAGGAGAATCGTCGAGGGCGTCCGCGTAAGCGCGCTCAAGGGGTAGGGGCGCGGGGCGGCACCGTCGGCGTCCACGGGCCCGTGACGACGATCGCCTCGCCTGTGCCCGGCCACGGCGGCATCGTCGCGCCGAGCACCGTGAGCGGCTCGTCGCCGAGGGCCCGGAATTGGAAGTGAGCGCCCAGCGGCACGGTCAGGCACACGCCCGGTCGCAACGCGACGACTTCCTCCCGAGGGTTCTGGCGACGCCACAGCTCGCCCCGGCCGCGCAGCACGTACCAGATCTCCTCGACGGTCCGGTGCGTGACCGCGGTCGACACCTCGCCGGCCGCCAGCTCGAATTCGGCGAGGCCGCCGCCGGCGAGACCCAGCAGCAGCCGAACACCGGACCCATCCGGCGCCACCGCTTGTGGAGCGTGCGCGCGATCCAGCGTGGCGAAAGGCGTCGTCACGAGACGCTCACTGCGCGGGCCTGACCGTGTAGGACACGAGCTCCTCGATACGATCGCCCTGGCTCGACACGATGCGCTCTCGGACCGCGCCCTTCACCTCCGCGGCGTACCACACCTCCGAGACGACGCGATCGTCGACGTCGCGGCACACGAGGTGGAGCGTGAGGAACGTCCCGGCCGCGACGCTCAGGGGGGTTTCGTCGGCGGCCAGGCACCGCCGATAGAACTCACTAGTGCGCCCGTCGCCGTCCTGGCGCTGATAGCGCACGTCCCACGACTTGCCGACGCGGAGCGGCCAGTCATGGGCGATCGGCGGGGTGCGGCGCAGCACGACCGCGCCGTTCACCTTCTCCATGTGCCAGCCGAGCGTTGACTTCACGTAGTAGACCTGCCGCGCGCCGTTGCGGATGACGTAGTACTCGATGCCGTCCACCGTCTCTTCGCCCTCGACCGTCAGGACGGCCGTCCCGCTGGCCGTCGGGGTCTTCCAGCTGGTTCGCCACTCGTCGCCGGGGGACCACACCGGAAGCTGCCACTCGCGGTCGCTCATCGCCACTGTCTTCGGCGCCGGGGCGGTCGCGGTGGGCTGGCTCGGCCGCGAGGGCTCGAACGTGAGCCGCTGACCGGTCCGATCGATCGTGACCTTGAAGTGGCTGAGGAAGTTGCCGCCGAGCAGCCCGTCGACGCCCGGGAGGTTTCCGAGAGTCTCGATCACACCGACATCGATACCCTCGACCGTGACGTCGCCCACCGCGAGTGACCGGACCCTGACGAGCGGAACCTCATACCGTTGGCCTCCCACCACCACGCTACTCATCTTCGGCGCGTCCGCGAGGACGTCGATCGACGCGCGGCGCGCGAATGCCGGTCGGAGCACGGTGAGCGTGGCGCCGGTATCGAGCAGGAGACTCGCCGTGACGCCGTTGACGACGACTGAGACCAGGCTCAGCGTTCCGGCGAGCCTGAGCGGCACCGTCGTCGATCTGGCGGGCGCCGACAGCTGGCCGGCCGAGAACTGGACGTCGAACTGGCGTCGGATCGCTTCCTGGGCGCAGATCTGAAACCTTCCGAGGTCCGCGGCGTGGGCGGGCGTCGCCTGAGCATGTAGCTGGCCCTGATCGTCGATGCCGAGCACGCGCACCGCCGGATACTGCCGCTCGCAGGGCTCCAGGGCGCGTCGAATCGCGCTCCCTCGATCCACCTGCTTCGGCGGCGCCGGTGCCGACGCGCAGCCCTGGGCGATGAGCGTGGTCAGGGCCAGGAGAGCGCCGAGCTTAGCGCGCATCTCGTCCGTGCTTCGACGCGACGACCACGAGGCGTTCGGCCTCGAGGTCGTACGGCCGGCCGTCGAGGCCGCCGTAGAGCTCGACGCTCGCGAAGCCCGCCCGCACGAGCAGGTCGCGCAGCTCGCGCCCGGAGTACACGCGCACGCTGAAGTCGAAGGTGCGGACCCGGGAGCCGGCGACGACGGTCCACTCGTTGCTCACCCGCGTCCAGTCGTCGACGATCGCGTGCCGCTGGAACAGGACCGACCCGTCGGGCGCCTTCTGCGACGTCGTCGGCTGAAACCTTCGGGCCAGGCACTCCTTGCTCAGCACGTCCATCACGAGCGCGCCGGCCTGCCGAAGGCTCCGGTGGATGTTTTGCAGCGTCTGGAGAGCGTCAGCCGCGTCGTCGAAGTAGCCGAAAGAGGTGAAGAGAGAAAGCGTCAGGTCGAAGCTCTCCGGCCTCATGAAGGCGCGCATGTCGGCCTGAACCAGCTCGATCGCGAGGCGAGCCTTCGCCACGTTCTGCTTGGCCTTCTCGAGGTGGAACGCCGAGAGGTCGACCGCTGTGACGGCAAAGCCGCGCGAGGCCAGCGCGATCGCGTGACGGCCGGGGCCGCATCCCAGGTCGAGGGCGCTCCCCGACTGTGGCACGCCGCGCAGGCGCAGCGCGTTCGCGACCTGTGTCTCGCCGGCGGCGATGACCGCATCCGGAAATTCGAACGGGTAGATCGCCTCCCACAGCGAGTCGTCGGCGAACCATTCCGCCATGTTCGAAGTATACGGGTCGGCGACGCATCCCCTATCGGTCTACCGTTCGCTGGCGTTGGCTGGCCGGCCCCCCTCCGAGTACACTGCCGTCTCGGGAGGAACGCATGGCCGAGGCCGGAGGCAGCGAGGTCGTCTGGCGGCCCACGAAGGACTACGCGGAGCGCTCGCGCCTCGCGCGCTTCATGCGCTCTCTCGGCATCGGCTCGCTGGAAGAGCTCCAGCGGCGGAGCGTCGCGGAGCCGGAGTGGTACTGGGACGCGGTCGTCCGCGACCTCGGCGTGCGCTTCACGCACCCGTACACGAAGGTACGCGACGTCTCGCGGGGCTTGCCGTGGCCGCGGTGGTTCGAGGGCGGCCGGCTGAATTTCGCCGACAACTGCGTGGACCGCCACCTCGACGGAGGCCGCGCTCAGCAGCCGGCGATCGTCTGGGAAGGAGACGATGGGCGGAGCCGGGCGCTGACCTACCAGGAGCTCTCGCGAGAGGTGAACCAGCTCGCCAACGCGCTCAAGCGCCTGGGCGTCGGCGAGGGCGACCGCGTGGGCGTGTTCCTGCCGATGTCGCCCGAGGCGGCCATCGCGACCCTCGCTGTCGTTCGCATCGGCGCGATCTACACGCCGTGCTTCTCCGGCTACGGCGCCCAGGCCGTGGCGTCGCGTCTTCAGGACTGCGAGGCGAAAGTGCTCGTGACCGCCGACGGCTTCTACCGCCGCGGTCAGGTCGTGAGGATGAAGGAGACGGCTGACGAGGCCGCCGCCGCGTCGCCTTCCATCGAGCACGTCGTGGTCTACAAGCGGCTCGGTCGCGAGATTCCGTGGACGCAGGGGCGCGACCACTGGTGGCACGAGCTGATCGGCAAGGAATCCGGCCAGTGCCCCGCGGTGGACGTCGACTTCGACCGCCCGTGCCTCATCATCTACACGTCTGGGACGACGGGCCGCCCCAAGGGCGCCGTGCTCACGCAGGGCGGCTTTCTCGTCAAATGCGCCCACGACTTCGGATACCTGATGGACGTGGGCCCGGGCGATCGGCTCTTCTGGCTGACCGATCTCGGCTGGCTCATGGGCCCGATGCTGATCACGGCGGCCCTCTTCCACGGCGGCACGGCCATCCTGTTCGAGGGCGTGCCCGACTACCCGAAGCCGAACCGCCTCTGGTCGCTCGTCGAGCGCCACCAGATCTCGGTGATGGGACTGTCGCCGACCGCGGTGAGGGCGCTCATGCCGCATGGCGCCGAGCACGTGCACGCCCACGAGCTCTCGTCGCTCCGGGTCCTCGGGTCCACGGGAGAACCGTGGAACCCCGAGCCCTATCGCTGGCTCTTCGAGAACGCGGGCAAGGCGCGCCTGCCGATCATCAACTACACGGGCGGCACCGAGATCTCCGGCGGCATCCTCAGCTCGTTTCCGATCGCGCCGATCAAGCCGTGCTCGTTCACCGGGCCCATCCCCGGCATGGCGGCCGACTGTTTCGGTGACGACGGCCGGCCGGTGCGCGGCCAGGTCGGCGAGCTGGTCGTCACCGCGCCGTGGCCCGGCATGACGCAAGGCTTCTGGAAGGACCCGCAGCGCTACGAGGAGACGTACTGGTCGCGCTGGAAGGACGTCTGGGTGCACGGCGACTGGGCGTACGTGGACGAGGACGGGTTCTGGTTCATCCAGGGGCGCTCGGACGACACGCTGAAGATCGCCGGCAAGCGCCTCGGGCCGGCCGAGGTCGAGTCGGTGCTGGTATCGCACGACGCCGTCGCCGAGGCCGGGGTGGTCGGCGTGCCGCACGAGGTGAAGGGCGAGGCGATCGTGTGCTTCGTGGTGCTCAGACCACGGCAGCAGCCCTCGGAGGCGCTTCGGAGCGAACTGTCGGACCTGGTCGCGCGGCAGATGGGCCGGGCGCTCAAACCCGAGCGGGTCTTGTTCACGCGCGACCTACCAAAAACCCGAAGCGCCAAGATCATGCGGCGTGTGATCCGCGCGACCTATCTCGGCAAGGAGCCTGGCGATCTCTCGTCCCTGGAAAACCCTGCCGCGGTCACGGCGGTCAGGGAGGCGGTATGACGAAGCTCGCGATGTCCTGACGCCCGGGGGCGTCGGCTCACTTCTTGAGCTTGACGTCCTCGTACGGCGCCGAGTACGCGTGCAGGGCGATGAGGCCCAGCCCCGACTCGTCCACGCGCGGCCCGACCGCGTTCAGGAAGCCCAGCTCCCACAGCGGCGCGTGCATGACCCGCTCGTGGGCCAGGCGCTGGATCTGGTGGAGCAGGCCCTCGCGGCGCTTGGGATCGAGCTCCCGCGCCTGCTGGATGAACAGGTCGTCGATGTCCGGGTAGCCGCCCCACGAGTAGAGGCCGTCCTTGACGAAGTAGTTCTGCACCCTCGTGGCGGCGTTGCCGAGCCCGCCGGCGCCCGCCTGCAAGATCCCGGTGATCTTCTTGTCCTTCCAGTTGCCGAGGAACGCCGCACGCTCCATCGGCCGCAGCTTGGTGCGGATGCCCACCGCGCCCAGGTAGTTGCCGATCGCCTCGGCGACGGTCGAGTACGACGCGTCGCACGCGTACTCGCCGGCGTCGAAGCCGTTGGGATAGCCGGCCTCCGCCAGGAGCTTCTTCGCGCGCGCGGGATCGTACGGATAGGGCGGGATCCACAGCGCGTACTCGAAGGCGCTGGGGATGATGCCGCCGGTGGGCTTGGAGTGACCGAGCGTCTCCGCCTGGTTGATGGCGTCCTTGTCGAAGGCGAGCGCTGCCGCCAGGCGCACGCGCCGGTCGTGCCAGGGCGATTTCGGATCCCACTGGAGCGGGCCGAAGTTGAGCCACTGGGTCCCGGAGATCACGGTGGGCATCAGCTTGAGACCCGGGGTGCGCTTCACCTCTTCGCCGAGCGCGCCGCGCAGCGAGTACGCGACATCCACTTCGCCGCGCTTGAGCATCGCCAGCCGCGTCAGATCCTCGGTGACGGTCTTCCACACCATGCGCTTGATCGCCGGGGGCTTGCGCCAGTAGCGGTCATGCGCCTCCAGCACGATCTCGATGCCCGGATTGAACGAGGTGAGCTTGTAGGGTCCGGCGCCGATCGGCGCCTTCTTGAAGCCCTCGTCGCCGACCTTCTCGACGTACTTCTTGGGCACGATCCAGCCGGCGCCGCTGGCCGGCGTCGCGTAGAACGTCATGAAGTCCGGCCACGGCTCTTTGAGCCGGAACCGCACGCGGAACGGATCGACGATTTCGACGGCCGCGACCTTGTCCTTGAGTAGCTTGGCCGCGGCGCCGCGATACCGCTCGAACGAGAACTTCACGTCCTCGGCGGTGAACGGGTCACCGTTGTGAAAGACGACGCCCTTGCGGAGAACGAACTCGTGGCTGAGGCCGTCCTTGGACGTGCTCCAGGATTCCGCGAGCGAGGGCGCCATCGGGTTGCCGGGCATCGGCTTCACGACCGCGTCGTGCACAGCGTAGAGCACCATCATCACGGTGATGATGCCCGTGTGTTCGGCCGGGTCGAACCAGACCGGAGCGAGCGAGACGTGGACCGCCCACGTCATCTGACTTCCGGAATTGTCCGAGCGGCCCTGCGCATCCGCCGCCGCGACGCCGCCGAGCAGGATCAGAGCGAGGATCGGGAGGGCGACTGAGCGCCGACCATTCATGGGTCGTCTCCTCTCGTGTCGCGATGCGGGTCGAGATAAAAGACGTCCAGCCGGGCCCGCAGAGCTTACCACGCGCTCGACGGCGGGACACCCCGGCCGCGGGGAGGCGCCGCGGTGGTATACTCCGCGTTGGCGTCGTGGGGGGAGGTTTCCTGAGAACCGGGTGCGGCCCGGGACCCCTCGAACCTGCACTGGGTAATTCCAGCGAAGGGAACACGACGACGATCAGCGGCCGCACCCGTGAAGGGGCGCGGCCGTTTTTGCTTATGAAGATCTCGGTCAACGGCAAGGACATGGAAGTCGCCGACGGGATCAGCGTCGACGGGCTCCTGGACCACCTCGGCGTGACCCGCAAGTACACCGCGGTGGCCGTGAATCGTGATGTGACGCCGAAGAGCGAGTATGCGGCAACCGTGCTGCGCGACGGCGACCGGGTGGAGATCGTCAGACCGATGGGCGGCGGATAGCAGCGGGGAGGATGGAACCATGAGCGACACGAATCTCGTTATCGGCGGCAAGGAATTCTCGTCGCGTCTCATCGTCGGGACTGGCAAGTACGCGTCGATGGACGTCATGAAGCAGGCGCACGAGGCGTCGGGCGCCCAGATCGTCACCGTGGCGCTGCGCCGGGTCGCGCTGCCCACGGGCGGGTCGATCCTGGACCACCTCGACACTACACGCTACACGTTGCTCCCGAACACCGCCGGCTGCTACACGGCCGACGAGGCGATCCGGACCTGCTACCTGGCGCGCGAGGCGGGGCTCGGCGAGATGGTCAAGCTCGAGGTCATCGGCGATCCGCGCACGCTGTTCCCCGACGTGCTCGGGCTCCTGGAGGCCACGCGCACGCTCGCCCGAGACGGGTTCACCGTGATGCCCTACACCAACGACGACCCAGTCATGGCGAAGAAGCTGGAGGACGCGGGCGCCGCCGTGGTGATGCCGCTCGGCGCGCCGATCGGCTCGGGCCTGGGTATCCGCAACCCGTACAACATCAAGATCATCCTCGAGACGGTGAGCGTGCCGGTCATCGTCGACGCGGGCGTGGGCACCGCCTCGGACGCGGCCATCGCCATGGAGCTCGGCTGTGAGGGTGTGCTGATGAACACGGCGATCTCGGGCGCCCAGGATCCGGTCGCCATGGCGCGCGCCATGCGGCTAGGGGTGGAGGGCGGCCGCCTGGCGTTCCGTGCGGGTCGCATCGGCAAGAAGCTCTACGCGACCGCGTCCTCGCCGCTCGAGGGCGTGCCCGATTGGTCGAGCTGAGGCTCTGCCTCGTCACCGACCGTACCCAGACGCGCGGCCGCGACCTCACCGCGGTCGTGGACGAGTGCCTCGCGGCGGGGCTTCCGGCCGTGCAGATCCGAGAGAAGGACCTCGGCGCCGGGGACCTGGCGCTTCTCTGCCGGCGCATCCGCGCCCTCACGCTCGACCGCCGGGCGCTCCTGATCGTCAACGATCGAGTGGACGTGGCGCTGGCCGTCGGCGCCGACGGGATCCAGCGCACCTCGACGTCGCTCCCGGTCGAAGATATCCGCGCCATCGTCGACAAGCGCCTGCGGATAGGCGTTTCTGTCCACTCTCTTGAGGAAGCGGTCGAAGCCGAGCTGAAGGGCGCGGACTGGGTCATCTTCGGTCCCGTGTACGAGACGCTGTCCAAGCTGCCGTACGGGCCACCTCAGGGTGTCAGCCGACTCGAGCGCGTCGCCGCCACCGTCCGACTGCCCGTGATCGCGATCGGCGGGATCACGCCGGAGCGAGTCGGCGAGGTGCGCCGGGCCGGCGCCCACGGCGTCGGCGTCATCTCCGCGATCCTCGCGGCCTCGGCCCCCGGCGAGGCGACCCGCCGCTTCCTCGAGGCGCTGCAGGCGAGCGCTTGAAAGTTCTCGTCGTCGGCGGCGGGATCATCGGCTGCGCCGCGGCCTACGAGCTGGCGAAGGCGGGCTGCCAGGTCTCGGTGTTCGAGCGGTCGACTCCGGGCGCCGAGGCCTCGAGCGCGGCCGCCGGCCTCCTGGCGCCGCTGGGCGCCTCGAACGACACCAACTTCGCCCGGCTTGCCCTCGCGAGCTGGCGGCTCTATCCCGACGTCGTCCGCGAGCTGCAGGAGCGGACCCGGATCGACGTGGAGTACGTCACGCGCGGAACGATCTATCCGATGTCCGCGACGGGAACGCGAGGCGACGCCGAGGAGTGGGCGATCAACAAGGATCTCGGCGTCGAGGCGCTCGAGGGGGCCGACGTCCAGGCGCTCGAGCCGGCGCTCTCGCCGAAGATCCGCCACGCGATCTTCGTCAGGGGAGATCACTGGCTCAACAACCAACGTCTCGTCCTCGCATACGCGCAGGCGGCGGCGGCCGTCGGCGTCGAGCTCAACACTGGAGCCAACGTCTCCCGTCTCGTCGTCGAAGGCGGCAAGGCGCGCGCCGTCGTGACCGAAGGCGAGCGGGTCGACGGCGACGTCGTGCTCTTGGCCGCCGGCGCCTGGAGCGCCGAGCTGATGGCGCCGCTCGGCGCGCCGCTACGAATCGAGCCGCGCCGCGGACAGATGATCGCGCTCGGTCACGTGCCGCCCGTCCTCACGTACTGCGTCCACGGCGAGGCGTACATGGCGCCGAGGCCGTCGGGCGAGCTGATCGTCGGCGCGACCGTCGAGCGGGCGGGCTTCCAGCGCGCGGTCACCGCCGAGGGCATCGGGGGTCTCCTGCGCGCCGCGATCGAGCTGGTGCCGTCGCTCCGGGAGCTGCCGATCGCGCGCACGTGGTGCGGGTTCAGGCCCTGGGCGCCCGACAGCCTGCCGGTTCTCGGTCCCTGGCCCGGCGTTGAAGGGCTGTTCGTCGCCACCGGCCACTTCAGAAACGGGATTCTGCTCGCGCCCATCACGGCGCGGCTCATGACGGAATGGATCACTGGCAAAGCGCTGAGCGTCGACGTGCCGGACTTTCTCCCGGACCGATTTATCCAACCGCGTGGGGCTGAAGCGAAAAAAGGGGCGTGAGGCGTTCAGTGCCTCGCGCCCCTCGAGGCGCTGCCGCTATGGGTGACCGTGCTGCCGTCCTTGGCCCAGGTGTCCTCGCGCGTCGCCGTACCACCGTCCGAGCCAGTCGTCGTGCCCTGATGGTCGACGGTGTTGCCGCTCCGCTTCCACGTGTCGTTGCTGGTGGCGGTCTTCCCGTTCGGCGCCGTCGTGGAGCCCTTGCGGCTCACGGTGCTTCCGTCCTTGGTAACTGTGCCTCCGCTGGTGACGGTCGACCCGTTCGGGGCCGTCGTCGACCCGCTGCGGGTGACTGAGTTGCCGTCTTTCGTCACGCTGCCCTGAGACGTCGTCGTCTGCCCATTCGGCCCCGTCGCCGTGGTGCCACGGCTGACGGCGTTGCCGTCCTTGGTGACCGCGCCCTGGGTGGTCGCCGTCTTTCCGTTCGGCCCGGTCGTGGTACCCGACTGACTGACCGTGTTGCCGTTCCTGACCCACGAGCCCTGAGTGCCGACGGCGTTGCCGCCGGGGCCCGTCGTCGAGCCCTGGCGGGTGACCGTGTTGCCGTCCTTGGTTGCGGTGGTTCCAGTCGTGGCGGGCGCGCCGTTCGGGCCAGTGGTCGAGCCGCTGCGCGTGACCGAGTTGCCCTGCTTGGTGATCGTGCCCTGGTTGGTCGTCGACGCCCCGCTGGGCGCCGTGTTCGTCCCGGAGTGAGTGACCGTGTTGCCGTCCCTGGTCCAGGTGTCCTGACCCGTGGTGGTCTGCGCTGCCGCCGGCGCTGCGGCCATCGCCACGACCAGCGACGTGACCCCGGCGATCTTCCAGCTCATGCGCATCCTCCTCGCGGTTCGCTCTTGTGATTCGCTTTCCGGGTAGGGGTCGACTCTGAGCATAGGCTCATGTTCGTACGATTTGACGCTGCAATCACCTGGTTTAGTTACGACGCGAGCACGTTTGCGGCGACGCTTCGAGGTGCAGAGGGCGTGCCATGGCCTCCCGGCGAGCCGGAAGGCGCGATCCGATCCCGACTTACGCCGATCGGTCGTTCCTGCCGTCGGGTTCTATTCGGATCCGCTCGACTTCCTGATGTCGAGCATCGGCGGGAGCATGCCGTGAGCCGGCACTGCCTCGATCTGAGTGATCGAGTTCATGCGGGTGATGATGTCCTTCACGCTGTTGACACCTTCTCGCGCCCGCGCCGCCCACTGAGCGTCTTCGCTGTCGGCCGGCAGGCGCTTGGCGAGAATAGCCAGACCGCCGGCGACGACCATGAGCGCGTTGTTGATCTCGTGTGCTGCAGCGCGGGCGAGCAAGTTGATCGCGCGCAGCTCGGCGGCCTCGCGCCGCGCCCCCTCCGCCACCTGGGCGTTGGCGACGTCCGTGAAGAGTCGGGTGAATCCCCCGATACCCACGACGCTGACTACCAGTAGAGGAAGCCAGTCGCGCGAGAACATTTCGATGCCCCGCGCGCCCAGCACGAGGAACGAGGCGAACGTCACCACGAACACGGCGGCGCCGAGAGCGAACGCGTGACGCGTGCGGACACGCCCTTCGCGGCGCGCCCACGCGAGCGCCAGCGCCGCGGTGCCCGCCGTGGCCAGGAGCCACAGCACGCCGGCCAGCGCGCCGCTGCCGCCCATCCACACCCGATAGCCGGCGGCGACAACCGCGGCGACCAGCCCCGCCCAGCCGCCCTCCACCAGCGTGACCAGCGCGATCGGAACGGCGCGTGCGTCGACGAAGGCGCCCGGGCCGACCTGGATGCGGGAGATCATCAACGTAATCGCCAGGAGCCCGAAAAAGACGCCGTTCACCAGCGCTCGCAGCCGACGATCGATCCGCGCCGTCGGCTCGAGCCAGCGCCGTGCGTACGAGTAGAAGACGAGCCCCAGGGCCACGATGCCGGCGGCCTCGATGACATGGTGGAAGTCCATGGTCCCCTCTCAACTCGAGTGATCTGAGCCTCCGCCAGTATGCAGGCGCGCCCGGGCTGGCGGCAGTAGAATGTCTCGCGGCCGCCACGCCGGGGCAACCCATGGAGAGAACGACATGACCAAGAGCGAGCTGAAGCAGCGGGTCTACGAGGCCATTGACCGTCGAGGCGAAGAGATCATCGGGCTCGGCGAGCAGATCCGGCGCCACCCCGAGCTCGGGTTCAAGGAGGTCAAGACGGCCCGGCTCGTCGAGGACACGTTCAAAAAGCTCGGGCTGGCCCCGCGGGCGGGCCTCGCGCTGACGGGTGTGCGGGCCGACGCCGGCGGCCGCGCCGGCGTCGGCCCGACCTTTGCCGTGCTCGGCGAGCTGGACGCGCTGGTCGTCGCCGGCCACCCGGAGGGGGACCCGGGAACGGGCGCGGCGCACGCGTGCGGCCACAACGCGCAGATCGCGGGGATGCTGGGCGCGGCGATGGGGCTGCAAGATGCGAAGGCCGTCGATCATCTTGCGGGACGGGTGGCATTCTTCGCCGTCCCGGCCGAGGAGTACGGCGATATCGAATGGCGAATCGCCCAGGCGCGCGCCGGGAAGCTCGAGTTCCTGGGCGGCAAGCCCGAGCTCCTGCGCCTCGGGCACTTCGACGACGTCGACCTCGCGATGATGATCCACACGACCTCCCGGACCGAGGACGGCAAGGCGGGTGTGCCGGCGTCGAACAACGGCTGCATCGTGAAGACGGTGCGCTATATCGGCCGCGCGGCGCACGCCGGTGGCGCCCCGCACCTGGGCGTGAACGCGCTCTACGCCGCCCAGATCGGCCTGATGGGGATCAACGCGATCCGCGAGACATTCCGCGATGAGGACACGATCCGCGTCCATCCGATCATCACCCACGGCGGCTCGCAGGTGAACGTCATCCCAGGCGAGGTGCGGATGGAGACGTACGTGCGCGGCCGCTCGATGGACGCGATCCTCGACGCCAACCGCAAGGTCGATCGCGCGCTCCGCGCGGGCGCCCTGGCGCTCGGCGCCAAGGTCGAGATCGAAACGCTCCCCGGCTACATGCCGATGACCTGCGACCCGATCATGGAGCAGTATTTCAAGGACAACGTAGCCGGCCTGCTGGGCGAGGAGCACTACCGCCAGATCGGCCACCGCACGGGCTCCACCGACATGGGCGACCTCTCTCAGGTGATGCCCGTGCTCCATCCCTACATCGGAGGCGCCCGCGGCACGGGCCACGGCGCGGACTTCGAGATCGTCGACAAGCCGCTCGCGTACCTCGGCCCCGCCAAGGCGCTGGCCGCGATGGTGGTGGATATGCTCTGGGAGGGCGCCGCTGGCGCCCGCGAGGTGATGGCCAAGGCCAGGCCGCCGATGACCCGCGAGAGCTACCTCGCGTTCCAGCGGGGCCTGGCGCGGCGCGAGACCTACGAAGGGTAGTGTGTGCCCGGAGATGACCTCATTTCCTGAGAAACCCCTTCGCATGCTGGAGCTCCGGCCTTTGTGTGTCCGCGCGGTCGCATAGCGATAGGAGCTCGGTGTACAGCGCCCGGGCTTTGCCAGGGTCGCGTGACAGCTCAGCCGCCTGCGCGGCGCCGAACAGGCTCCGAAACCGATTCGGCTCCCCCTTCAGCGTTCCTTCGAACTCCTGCAGGGCTTCCTTCGGCTGGTTGAGCTCGAGGAGCAGCTCGCCGAGGAGCTCGCGCGTGGGGACCACGGGCGCCGGAGTGACAGGGTGCTTGTCCATTGAGCCCTCGAGATCGGCGGCGGAGCGGAGCAGGTTCAACGCCTCCTGGTTCTTGCCCTGGGCGCGCGCGACGAGCGCGGCGGCCGCGCGATGCTGGACTTCCACCTGGTCTGCCCAATACTTGTTCTTCGCCTGGACGAGGCTGTCCCGAAGCGACGCGAGCTTCTGGACTTCCTTTTCGGCGCCGACGACATCACCACTGCGCGCCATCCCGAGGGCGCGGGCGAAGGCGGTGATGCCTTCGCCCCATGGGAAGCGATTCCACGGGAACGTCGAGGGGCTGAGGGTCAGGGTCGCGGCCTCCGGCCAGCGGTGCCGCTCCAGAGCGACGCGCGCTGGAATGGCGGCGAGGGCATAGGCGGCGGGAAGACTCTCCGGATACGCCTTGGAAATCGTCGCCACGTCTTCGGCCACGCGCTTGGCCGCGACGTCGCGGCCCGTCTGGAGGTAGGCGTAGACGAGATAGTCGAGTGAATGAAGGGTCTGATCCCAGACGCCATTCGCTCCCGCTTTCTTACTGTACGCGACACCCGCGTCAGCGGACGTGCGGTTCGAGTCGATGGACTCTTGCCACAGTCCTAAACGCGTGAAGATGTGGCCGGGCATGTGAAGGGCGTGAGGCGCTGACGGCGCGATTTTCGCGTAGCTGCGGGCGGCCGGGAGGGCGCGGCTCGCGAACGGCGCCGAATCGTAGCTGTGGATGACGTAGTGCGCCACCCCGGGATGGTTCGGTTGCTCGATGAGCACCTTTTCGAGGATCGCGCCAGCCTTGAGCTGGTTGGCGTAGGTCTTGTCGGTCGGGGGCGCGGTGGCATTCAGGGCGAGGGCATAGAAGATCGCCGCCTCGTGGTCGTCGGGATAGCGCGCGTACACGCGTTCCATCGCCTTTTCATAGGCAACGGTTCGGCTGCGATGATCACTCTTCTCCCAGTCGCGATAGAACGTCTCGATGGCCTCGAGATAATCTCGTTCTCGCTGGGTCTTCGCGCCGACGGCCTTCGCGCGGTCGAGGACGGCCACCCCGCTCTTCAGGGTGGCCTCGCTGGGCGGGTACCAGAGCGGGTAATACATGCTCATGGCGACGCCCCAGAAGCTCATAGCGCACGACGGGTCGGTGACGGCGACTTCGGTGAAGGCCTTGACGGACTCTTCGTACCAGAATGAGTGCAGCATCGCGACGGCGCGTACGAATTGTTGGCTCGCAGCCGGGCTGCACGAGACTGGGAAGACGACCGTCCCCAGTTTTTCTCCGTTCGTTCCTTGCGCGCTTGCCATAGGGGCACAGAGCAGACTGATCAGGACGAAGAGCCGAAGCATGTTTGCCAGTCTCATCGCATACCTCCATACCTCGAGTCCGCCAGCTAACCTCTGGATAGTTACCTCGCGACATACTGCGAATGCCGATCCTCCTTGTTTCACGTGCATGAGTCGCACTCCTTCATGTTCGAGTTGAGCGCAGCTGGCGCCAAGTTCGGTTCAGCCATTCACGTCGAGGCCGAGAGCGAGTCGTCCCGTGTAGAGAACCTGCGCAGGCTCGCGCACCGGGTGGTAGCGAGCGCCCTGCACGTCCCGGAAGAGGCGCTCGAGTCCGAGGCCGCGGAAGAACCCGGCCCCGCCCGCGACCTCCATGGCTCGCTCCACCGTCTTGATGGCCGCGTGTACAACGAGGGTGCGTCCGATCAGAACCTGACCGGTCGTCTCGGCGCCCATCGGGCCGAGCGCCGCGGCGTCGAGCATGTGACGGAGCGCGAGCTGCGCGGCCGTCAGGTCGTTCTCCATCTCACCGACGAGGCGCTGGGTTGTCGCATCGTCACGGCGCTTCGCCGCCACGTCGAGGGCGAGGGCGCGCGCGGCCTCGGCGACACCGACGTAGACGGCGTAGATGAGCGGGAGGGCGATCGCCGCCGTCACGTGCATCGGGGGGCTCCACTGGCCGGCCGGCCTGCGCAGGCTTACGGCGGTGTCCGGCACGAACACACCGTCGAGCACCGTGTCGTGCGACCCGGTGGCGCGCATGCCGAGCGTCCGCCACGTGTCCTGAATCGTCACGCCGGGAGCGCTCAGCGGGATTCCGAAGTGAAGAACGGTCGGACCATCCTTCGGGTCGTGGTAGATCGCCATGGTCATCAGGAGGTCTCCGGCGGGCGCGCCGCTGCCAAAGACCTTCCGGCCGGTGATTCGGTACCCTCCTTCGACTTTCTCCGCCGTGCCCGAGCCCGCGACCCAGTCCGACCCGCCGCTCGAGACCAGGACCAGCTCCTCCGCCGCCACGCGCCGGAGAAACGCGTCGACCGAGGCCTCTCCGTGGCGCCAGCGCCAAGTCGGGATGAGGACTTGATGCGTGTGCATCGACAACGCCAGGGCGGTCGAGCTGCAGTAGGTCGCCAGGACCCGTAGAGCGTCGGCGAGCTCGGCGTGCGAGGCGCCGCCGCCCCCGAGCTCGACCGGCACGCCGGCCGCAAAGACACGATGCGCGCGGAGCTCGGCGTAGTTGTCGGCGACGAACGCGTCGGCGGCGTCGTGGGCGGCCGCTCGCGCCGCGAAGCCGGGCCCGAGTTGGCGAACGACAGCGACCCAATGATCTGGTGGTCGGCTCCGTGCCATCGCATGTCCTCTCGAGGCTCGGAGCGCGACAGTCGGCGGCGTCATCGCCCAACCATGCCCTGTGCGCTCCGATGCCGAAAGCCCAAAAAATGAACTTGCCCGGTACCTCGGACCGGCCTAGAGTCCCCTCAGAATGCACGGGTACGGCCAGTTCTGTCCTGTGGCCGTCGCCTGCGAGGTGTTCGCGGAGCGGTGGACGCCGCTGATCTTACGCGAGCTCTTCGCGGGGAGCCGACGGTTCTCGGAGATCCGACGGGGCATGCCGCTGATCTCCCGGGCGTTGCTCGCGCAGCGACTGCGCCACCTGGAGGACGTCGGCGTGATCGAAAGCCAGCCCGCCGGGCGTGGCCGCGAGTACCGCCTGAGCCAGGCGGGAGCCGAGTTCCACGGCGTGATCGAGGAGCTCGGCGCCTGGGGCCAGCGCTGGATCCATGGGCGCGCCTCGGCCGAGAACCTCGACGCGATGTTGCTCCTGTGGAACGTTCGGCGGCGCCTGGCGGTCGACCGGCTGCCCAATCGGCGCATCGTCGTGCGGTTCGACTTTCGCGGCGTGCCGGCCGGTCGCGGGCCGGCGACCTCCTGGCTCGTCGCCAGTCGGGAGGATGTCGACGTGTGCCTCAAGGACCCCGGCTTCGGGGTCGACCTCGTCGTGACGGCGGACCTCGGCGCGTTCACTCGTGTCTGGCTCGGCGACGTCTCGTTCGACCAGGCCCTCCGCTCACGAGGAGTGCGCGTGGAAGGACCGCGCGAGCTCGTGCGCGCCTTCCCCGGATGGCTTCTACTCAGCCACTTCGCCGGTGTGGCGCGTCCGGCGCGCGCCTCCTAGCGAACGACCGGCCCGCGATGTACGGAACGCGCCGCGTCGACTTCCCGCAGCGCATCGTCTGCCTCACCGCGGAGACCGCCGAGATCGCCTTTCTGGTGGGCGCCGGCGAGCGCGTCGTGGGTGTCCCGGGCACGGCCCGGCGGCCCGAGGCGGCCCGGGAGAAGGCACGGATCGGCGGCTTCACGACGTTCAGGCTCGACCGGATCCTGGCTCTCGAGCCCGACCTCGTGCTGGCGTTCTCTGATCTCCAGCGGGACATCGTCCGCGACCTGATCGGCGCCGGCGTGAGCGTGCTGTGCACGAACCAGCGCTCGCTCGACGACGTCCTCAAGACGATTCTGGTCATCGGCGGCGCGCTCGGTTGCGAGGCCGCGGCGCGTGGCGTGATCCAGGACGTCGCCGATGAGGTCCGCCAGATCCGTGAGTACTCGGCAGTCTGGCCCCAGCGCCCGCGCGTCTACTTCGAGGAATGGATGGATCCGATGATCGTCGGGATCCGCTGGGTGTCGGAGATCATCGAGATCGCCGGCGGACGCGACGTGTTCGCCGAGCTACGCGATCAGCACGCAGCGCCACGCCGCGTCGTGATGCCCGGCGTCGTCGTGGAGCGCGATCCCGAGATCATCCTCGCGTCGTGGTGCGGCAAGCCGGTCGATCCCGCATTGATCGCGTGTCGTCCGGGGTGGGAGCAGATCGCCGCCGTGCGCGCGGGGCGCATTCACGAGATCGACGGCGCCGACATTCTCGCGCCCGGCCCGTCGCTCATGGTCGGTCTTCGACGCATCCACGAGATTATTCAAGCCTTTCAAGCGACCGCCTAGCCTTCACCCGCTGGGTAGAATAGATCGAAGCCAAAAAACTTGGGGTGTAGCAGGCCGCACGGTTAGGATTGGGCCTCCGACCGCCCCCATGGGAGCCGGATTTGGTATGACAGACCTCGTGAGCACTCGTCCTGAGAGGTTCTTCTCCGACCGCTTCAACATCACCGCCGGATTGATGGAGCGCGTCCTCGGCGGCAACCTCGTCGGCAAGGTCGACGACGCCGACATCTACCTCGAGTACCGTATCAACGAAGAGCTGCTACTCGAGGAAGGCACGGTCAAAAAGGCGTCGCGCCACGTGAGCCAGGGGGCGGGGGTTCGCGCCCAGTCGGGAACACGGACCGGCTACGCCCACACCGACGAGATATCGATCAGGAACCTCGACGAGGCCGCGCGCCAGGCGCGCGCGATCGCCGACCGGAGCGGCACCTCGGGCGCGGTCGCGCTCGCCTCCCGCGGGCGCCCGCACGATCTCTACTCGCTGGCAGAGCCGCCCATCGCCGCCGAGCTGGCGCGCAAGCTGGATCTGCTGAAGCGCATCGATACCGAGACGCGCGCCGTCGACCCGCGGGTCAACCAGGTGATCGCCTCGATCACCAGCGAAGAGGTCGTCATGCTGATCGCGACCGCCTCGGGGTGGACGGTCGGCGATATTCGGCCGCTGACCCGGCTAAACGTCACCGCGATCGCCGAGGAAGGCGCCAAGCGCGAGATCGGATCGTACGGCGGCGGTGGGCGCGTGACCTTCGACTTCTTCCTGGAGGACGGACGCTGGCGCCGGTTCGCCACCGAGGCCGCGCGCCAGGCGGTGCTGAAGCTCCGCGCGGTGGACGCGCCCGCCGGAGCGATGACCGTGGTGCTCGGTCCGGGCTGGCCGGGCATCCTGCTCCACGAGGCGATCGGCCACGGCCTCGAGGGGGACTTCAACCGCAAGGGCACGTCGGCATTCTCTGGCCGCATGGGGCAGAAGGTCGCCTCGGAGCTGGTGACGGTGGTCGACGACGGGACGATCGCGAACCGCCGCGGCTCGCTCAACGTCGACGACGAGGGCACGCCGACCGGCCGGACCGTGCTCATCGAGAACGGGATCCTGACGGGCTACATGCAGGACCGGCTGAACGCGCGGCTCATGGGCATGAAGCCCACCGGGAACGGGCGTCGCGAGTCCTACGCGTACGCGCCGATGCCGCGGATGACCAACACCTTCATGCTGGCCGGGCCCGACGATCCGGCAGACATCCTGAGATCGGTCAAGAACGGCCTGTACGCCGTGACGTTCGGGGGCGGCCAGGTCGACATCACCAACGGCAAGTTCGTCTTCTCGGCGAGCGAGGCATATCTCATCGAGGACGGGCGGGTCACGGCGCCGGTGAAGGGAGCGACGCTGATCGGCAACGGGCCGGACGCGCTCACGCACGTCAGTCGCGTCGGGCGGGACCTGCAGCTCGACGAGGGCGTTGGCACCTGCGGCAAGGACGGCCAGTCCGTGCCGGTGGGCGTGGGGCTTCCCACGATCCGCGTCGACGAGATGACGGTCGGGGGCACCGCGGTATGAACGAGGAGCTCCTGGTCAAGGTCCTGGCCCGGGCCGTCCAGCGCGGAGCGACCGCCGCCGACGGCTTCCTGGTCGAGGAGAGCCGCTTCGCCGCTGCGGTGAGGATGGGCGAGATCGAGACGCTCAACCACTCGAGCGAGCAGCGTCTCTCGCTCCGCGTGTTCGCCGGCCGGGCCTCGGCAGCGGCCTCGACCTCCGACCTCTCCCGTGAGTCCCTCGAGCGCGTCGTCGACGAGGCGACCGCGCTGGCCAAGATCACCGCGGAGGACCCGCACGCCGGCCTCCCGGAGCCGGGTGCGCTGATCGAGCGCGTGCCGGATCTCGATCTCGAGGACGATGGGAGCGACATCACGCCCGAGGAGAAGATCGAGATCGCCCGCCGCGCGGAGACCGCGGCCCGCGAGACCGACCCGCGCATCACGAACTCGGAGGGGGCCGAGTACTCCGATCGCCGGGCGCGCTACGCGTACGCGACCTCCCACGGGTTCGTGAAGAGCTATGCAACCACCGGCTACTCGATCGCGGTGTCGCCGATCGCCTCCCGGGACGGCGAGATGCAGCGCGACTACTGGTACTCGACGGCGCGCAAGCGCGCGCGGCTCGAGGACCCGGCCGCGGTCGGCCGGACGGCGGCCGTCCGCGCATTGCGGCGCCTGGGCGCGCGAAAGATGAAGACCGTCGAGGTGCCGGTGATCTTCGATCCGGAGACGGCGGCGAGCCTCGTCCGCGCGGTCGCGGGCGCCGCGAGCGGTCCGAGCCTGTATCGGCGCGCCTCGTTCCTGCTCGACCGGCGCGGCACCAAGATCGCATCCCCGGCCGTGACCATCATCGATGACGCGCTGGTCCCGGCCGGCCTCGGCTCGCGCCCGTTCGACGGTGAAGGGCTGGCCACCGGCCGCACCGTGCTGGTCGGGGAGGGCGTGCTCGAGTCCTACCTGCTCGACACTTACAGCGCTCGGAAGCTCGGGCTCACGTCCACGCACCACGCCAGCCGGGACGGCAGCGGCGTCTCGGTCTCGACGACGAATCTAATGTTGCTGCCAGGGAAGGCGACGCCGAAGGAGCTGATCGGATCGGTCAAGAACGGGTTCTACGTCACCGAGCTGATCGGGTTCGGGGTGAACGGCGTGACCGGTGATTATTCGCGCGGTGCCGCGGGCCAGTGGATCGAGAACGGCGAGCTCGCCTACCCGGTCGAGGAGGTGACGATCGCCGGCAATCTCCGGGAGATGCTGTCGGCGATCGACGGCGTCGGCGACGATCTCGTCCTGCGCGACCGGACGGTGGCGCCCACCGTGCGGATCAGTCGGATGGTGGTGGCGGGGACCTGAGAGCGACTCGATGGTCATCGACAGCCACTGCCACCTCCACGACCCGTCGTTCGCGGACCTCGCCGAAACGCTCCGCACCTCGATGACCCACGACGTGTGGGGCGTCATCGCCGTCGGGTGCGACGCCGAGACGAACGCGCGCACGATGAAGGCGGCCACCGCCGCGCCGAAGTCGGTGTGGGCGTGCTTCGGGTTCCACCCCGACTGGACCCGGCTGACCGACGACGACCTCGATCGGGTCGAGGCCCAGATCGGCGCCCACCACTCGCGAATCGTGGGCGTGGGCGAGATCGGCTTGCCGTGGTACTCGCTCGAGGGCGCGGCCGACGCGCCGATGCTGATGGCGCGGGGACGAGAGCGGTTCGGGCGACTGCTCGCGCTCGCGGCGCGCTGGGACCTGCCGGTGGCATTGCACGCACCCCACGGCGCGGCGGTCGGTGCCCTCGAAGCGCTCAAGCGTCACCAGATCGAGCGCGCCGTCTTCCACTGGCACAAGGCGCCCGCCGAAGTGACGCGGGCGATCGTGGACGCCGGCTATCTGATCTCGGTGAGCCCGGAGGTCGTCTACCGCGAGCGAGATCGCGAGATGGTCGCGTCGGTGCCGCTCGACGCCCTGCTGGTCGAGAGCGACGGCCCGTGGAAGTACGGCGGCGAGTTCGAGGGGATGAGCTCCGGTCCGTGGCTCGCCAGCCGGGCGGCCGAGGAGGTCGCGAAGCTCAAGCAGCTTCCGGTCGAGGATGTGATGTTCCGCCTCTCGACGAACACCTGCCAGCTCTTCGATCTCGTCTGGGCTTGATCCAGGAACGGCACACCGTCGCGCTACCTGGCGGCAAGCTCGCCCTCGTTCTCCACCTTCCGGACGCCGCCCGCCCCTCTCCGTGCGTCGTCGCCTGCCATGGACTCGGCGCCTCGAAGGACAGCGACAAATACCTGCTGCTCGGCGAGGAGTTCACGCGGGCGGGGCTGGCCCTCGCGCGCTTCGACTTCCGCGGCTGCGGCGAGTCGTCGGGCCGCGAGGACGAGACCACCGTGGCCACGCGCGTCGAGGACGCGCGGGCCGTGCTGAGCTACCTCGGGGCCCACGCGCGGCTCGATCAGCGCTTCGGCTTGCTCGGCTCCAGCCTCGGGGGCTTCGTGGCGCTCCACGTGGCCGCAGAACGCGGCGACGTGCTCCCCGTGGTGACGTGGAACGCGCCGGCGAGCCTGGAGGATCTCGG
>QHSL01000064.1 GCA_003220435.1 Candidatus Rokuibacteriota bacterium
CGCGGGCCAGCCGCTATGGTGACGAACGGCGCCGAGGCAGAACACCCTGACGTCCGTCCATGACGCCTTTGGACGATGGCTCGCCTTCCCGACCGACGACGCCACCCGCCCCCGCTACGATTTGATTGATATTGCCCTCGCCGTCGTCGTCGCCAACCGCATGAACACGGATCCGCTCTGGGTCTTCCTAGTGGCGGGCGTGGCGACCATGCGAATGGTGGCATACTGGTCACCGCGTCAGCCGGGCGTGTACCCGGTCGGCGTGGAGATCGTCTTCGGCGCCGAGCCGGCGGAGCGACTGCCCGACGCGCTCGCCGCCGGCTGGGTCCGTCTCGACTCCCCTCAACCCGTCTAGCCCCATGCCTGCGAGACCCCCTGACATCGCCCAGGAGGCTCTAGAAAGCGTACGTACGCCTAGGGCGCTATCATCGGTCGGTGATCCTTCGATCACTCACGCTCGCCCTGCTGCTCGGTCTCGTCGCTGCGCCGCTCGCCGTCGAGGCGCAGCAGACGGCGAAGGTGCCCCGGGTAGGTTATCTCAATCCGGGTTCCGCCTCTGACCCGCTGACACAGCGCCGTCTCAACGCCTTCCGCCAGGGCCTGCGCGAGCTGGGCTATGTGGAAGGTCAGAACATCGCCATCGAGTCCCGATGGGCCGAGGGCAAATATGATCGGTACCCCGCGCTCGGGCTGACCTGGTCCGTTTGAAGGTGGACGTCATCGTCGTGCAGAGTGGGGAAGCGACCCAGGCTACCCAACAAGCGACCAAGATCATCCCGATCGTCATGTCGCTCGTTATGGATCCCGTAGGAAGCGGAATCGTCGCCAGCCTTGCGCGTCCGGGGGGGGAAACGTCACAGGAACCTCCTATATGGCCCCTGACCTGGTCGGGAAGCAGTTGGAGCTGATTAAGGAGGTGGTTCCGAAGGTCTCTCGGGTGGCCCTGCTTCGGCATCCGACCAATCCGGCGAGCGCGACCTACACGCGAGGGAGCGCTCACCCACCGGCGCGACGGGCACGGGGTGGGAGTCCACGCCGTGGCACGCGACGCAGCGCGCGGCGTGGGAGGCGCTACGAGAGGCCATCCGCGACGACTAGGCGGCGAGCCTTTCGTGATCCCAGACTTGGAAACATCGGACGTGCAACTGAAGGAGCCTCCTGCCGAGGTCCATCGGGACCCCTTCCATCAGCATCTGGTCCTTCGAGAGGATCGCGTCGCAACCGTTGCACCTTTCGCCGTCGCTTCGACTACTCCAGACCTTTTTGATGCCGTCGCGCGGCAGGCGCCCGTCCTGGAGCTTGCGTCGGATGAGAAGACGGAGAGATTCCGGGTCCATAGTGGCCTCGCGGGTAGTGGCGGTCGCGAAGACACGCCACATTCACCTGGGTCCTGCCGCCTGCGGCGGCAACCCATGAGGCCGAGGTGCAGGCGCGCGGAGCATAGCACGGATGGCTCGGCAACGGTCGTTCGAGGAGAAGCCCCGAGACCGTACACGACGGCCGGACCTGGGGCGCGCACGAGCGGATCAGCGTGAAGCGAGTGACTGCCGAGGAGGGTAAATAACATGGACGGTCTAGTTCAGATTCAAGTGGTGGTGCAAGGGAACGCGGGAGCCGTCGGTCTGGTAGGTCTGGATGCGCAGGGACGTGTCTGGTACGGCGAACTCTCAGGAGCCAAAGCGCCCGCTCGCTACTCTATCAAGTGGACCAAGATCGAAGAGCGTCCGTAGCTCGATTCTCGCGACGGAGGTCAACCCGATGACGCGACTCGCACGAAGGGCCCCACTGCTCGTCGCGCTCTGCCTCCTCACCTCGGCTGCGACGGCCTCCGCCGAGTGCGCGTGGGTACTGTGGATTGAGGAAAAGACCCTAGAGAGAACAAAAACAGAACAGATATCGTGGACGTTCGACAGGAAGATTCACGAAACGCGCAAGGCATGCGAGTCGGCGCTTCCCAAAGCAATGGATGCCAAAGTTGAGGACTACCGATACATAGGGCATTCGATCGTTCGTCTCGGGGAGGAGGGGCCGCGTTCTGGCCTTATTGTCTTTATTACTTCGTCGCCACCGCTTCGTCGTGTTACGGCGGGATCGCGTGGAGCGGGGGATGGCAAGGGCGAGTGGGTCACCGAACATGACTTCTACTGCTACCCCGACACCGTGGACCCACGTGGACTGAAGAGGAAGTGACGATACCGGATGGCTAAGGCCCGGCCCAGGAAGAAACGCGAGCGGGAGGCGAGCGGGCAACTGCCGTTGCCGCAACAAGCGGCGGCCCCCCACCGCAAGCGTGCTCCCGATGCAACTAAAGATCGGCGACCACCTCTAGTCGACCAGACCGCTGAGTGGACAGTCGTCGGCCGGCTGTACACGACGAACGCAGGGAAGACTGCCCACATCCGCGTCAAGCGCGTTGACCAGCCAACCGTCACCGAGATCCGGACGTGGGGTGCCCACGAGCGGATCACGGTGAAGCGCAATCATCGCACCTCCATGTGCGCAGCCATGTGCATACCAAGCCGACTTCCGTGTCTGTTATGGTGCGCTATCGCATTCTAGCGCCGACTTTCGCATCGGACATGCGGCGAGCGAAACGCTCGCCTCGGTACGCACTTGGGGCCAACGTCGCGGAAATGCGGGCGGCGCCCACCGAGGGGCGCCGCGACTTAGGAAACTGTTGCTCTATCCACCTGAGCTACGGGGGCGTCCACCGACTTACGAGACGCTTGCCGCCGATTTTATCCCTTTGTCCTGATTTTGTGCTGAAACCTCAAGCGAGGCGACGGCCTCCCGGAGCCATTAAGCGACAATGTGGGTTTAAAGCGGTTCACCCGCGCGAATGTGATTGGATCTTATGGCCGTCGTGGCGCGATCTCCAGCCCGGTGAGCCCCAGCGCGTCGAGCAACCTCCCCCGCTTGCTCAAGTCGCCGAAGATCCGGCGGACCGGCGGGGGGGCGAGCTTGATCAGGGTGGGCGTGACCATGATGCTGTCGTCCAGGCCGCGCTGCGGCTCCCGCAGGATGTCGATGATCTCGAGCTCACAACCATTGGGTAGGAACTCGCGGCACACGGCCTCGAGGTTGGCGATCGCGCGTACGGCTGTCGACTCCCGATCTGCCACGTACAGGCGTACCACGAAGGGCTCGCGTTGGTCGGGTCTCTTCGCCATCGTCAATCCTCGGTTGGAGCGCTGCGGCCCTTCCTACGTCGGGCGCGGGACGCCGGTCCCCCGCCACGCCGAGCGCGGACTTCCTGTAGCCGTCGCGATTCATTTCGCTCGCGGAGCGTGACGGTCTGGTCCAACAAGCGCATCTCGGCGGCCAGACTCTGCCGGCGGCGCTCCAGCCCCTCCGTTTGCGCCCGGATCTCCGCCGCCAGGCTTTCCAGCTCCCGGCGCTTCCGCGCTTCTTCCTCCTCGACGTCCCGCTGCGTGGCAGCCTCGATGCGTTCCCTCTCCCAGCGCGCGGTGCCCATCAACGCCTCGCCGCCGACGGTGTACACATCGGCCAGGTCGATCCCCTGATCGTCGAGGATCAGCTCGCGCACCTGGTGCGAGTGTCCGGTGCCGCGCGACTTGATGACCGTCAACGAGCGGTTGCGTTCTCCTCGCCCGGCTCGGTACGAGAGGTGGATCCACGTGTCGGCGACTGTCGAGACGTGAAGCGGCGTGGCTTCCATCGCCTCTTCGCTCCCCTGGTAGAGGCTGGTCCACAGCGTCGTTACCCCCTCGGACTTCGCCATCGCGAGCAGCCGCTCCGCCACCCCCAACGCGGTCGATTGCCCTCCCATCCTGATCGCCGCCGAGATAGGATCGATGACCAGCGTGCTGGGTCGGTGCGCTCGGATCCGCTGCCGCAGGCGCACGAACTGCTCCTCCGGGCTGGTCGCCTGGGGTTGATCCGCGTGGATCTCCAGCAGTCGCGACCGCACGTACCGCTCGAGGCGAAGGCTCACCGACGCCAGGTTGCGGATGATCTCGGCGGGCTGCTCGTCCAGACTGATGTAGAGCGCCCGCTCGCCGCGGGCGCAAGCCGCGGCGACGAAGGCGCCGGCGAGCGTGGTCTTGGCGGTTCCGGGCATGCCGGTCACCAGCACCGTGCTTCCCCGGAAGTATCCACCGGCCAGCATGTTGTCGAGACGCGGAATACCGCTCGACACGCGCTCGGCGAACACGCGGTACCTCGGCCGCGTGCCGAAGTCGGCGACCTCGATGCCCTGGGACGCGATGGCGAAGGGAAACTCATTGGCGACGAATGCGGAGCCGCGGTACTTGACGACCCGGAAGGCGCGGATCGAGGCGCGCTCCGCCAGACGGTGGGTCAGCTGGATGATGCAGTCGGATAGCGACAGCATGAAACTGCCGGGGGGCTCGGGGCCTGTCGTCGACATGGTGACGACGCCCGCCAGGCCGGCGCGTTCGAGGAGGTCGTGGATGCGGCACATCTCCCCGCGCTCGACTCGCGGATCGTTCAGCATCACGAGGAGGACGTCGATCCCGTCGAACACGATCCGCTTGGCGCCGATCTCCTTGGCCCGGAATTCGACCGCGGCGATCAGGCCGCTCAGGTCGAACGTGCCGGCCTGCACTGCCCCCGGAGACAGCCGGCTGTCGACGAACGCCAGCCGCGGGCTCCTCCGCCCCCGCTTCTGGACGAGACTGGGGATTCCCCAGCCGAAGGACGCGGCGTTGGCGACGACCTGCTGGAAGCCTTCCTCGAAGGCGACGAAAATGCCGGGCTCGTCGAACCGCCGGGCGCCGTTCACCAGCGTCTGGAGCGCCAACACCGTCTTGCCCGACCCCGCCGGGCCGGTCAGCAGTGTCGCGCGGCCACGCGGCAACCCTCCGCCGGTGATTTCGTCGACTCCGTCGATTCCGGTCGGCGCCTTCGCCAGGCGCGGCTCGCGCTCTTTCTGATTTCTGCGTGCCATGCCCAATCAGCGTCCTCGGACTCTATGCTCTTCCCCGGCTCCCGCGTCACCGCGCGCCGTTGAGCTTGTAGAGCCTCGCGCAATTGTCCCACAGGATCTTGGCCTTCGTCTTGTCGGCGACGCCCTCGAGCGAGACGAACTCCTCGATCGCGTGCGGGAAGAGCCCGTCGGAGTGCGGGTAGTCGGTCGACACCACGATGTTGTCGTCGCCGACCGCCTCGACCACCTGCTTGAGCACCTTCTCGTCGGAATCGGTGGCCACGTAGCACTGGCGGAAGAAGTACTGGCTCGGGAGCTGCGAGATCTGCACGTCCGAGCCGGGGCCGAACTTCTCCCACGCCTCGTCGAGCCGCCAGAGCCACCACGGGAGCCAGCCGCAGGTGCCCTCGAGGAACGCGCAGCGGAGCCCGGGGTGCCGCTCGAGCACGCCGCCCGCCGCCATGCTCCCGAAGGCGAGCATCAGCTCCATCGGGTTACGGCCGGCGACACCGATGACGCGCCCGTTCGGATGGTCGAGATAGCGCCGCGCGATGTCGTCGCGGAGCGAGGCTTGGCCGGTCGGGTGGAAGCCCACCGGGACCTCGAGCTCTTCGACCGCGCACCAGAGCGGCTCGAATTCGGGGTCGTGAATGTGACGGCCGTTCACCGGGTTGGGGTTGCCGATGACGGCGACGGCGCCCAGCTCGCGCACCGCGCGCCGGGCCTCCCGGATGGCGAGATCGACGTCGTGGAACGAGATCTGCGCGGCGAACTTCAGCCGCTGTGGACGGTAGGCGCAGAAGTCGCGGGTCCAGTTGTTGTGGGCGCGGGCCAGCGCGGCGGCCACCTGGGGATCGAGGTCGTCGTGCATCTGCACCTGGCGCCCGCGCGTGCCGTAAATCACCGCGACGTCGATCCCCTCGATGTCCATCGCGGCCACGTGCGATTCGGAGTCGTAGCCGCGCGCGTGGGCGATCTCGTAGTGCGGATGGCGGGCGAAGGCGCGCGCCTGGAGATCCTTGCCGACCAGCGCGGTCTGGGTGCGCCTGGACATCTCGCCGATCTCGAGCTGCCCGATGCGGATGATCGGCTGATTCGTCGCGTTCTCCGTGCGGCGGACGAACTGCGGCGCGAACTTCGTGAACGGCTCCTCGAGGTACTGCTCCCAGAGGCCGTCGGGCTCCATCGTGTGCAGATCGCTGTCCAGGACCTTGAACCCGTTCTTCATGGCGTCTCCCTATCTATAGCCGCGCCTCGGCCGGCGGGGCCCCAGCCCCGCGACGGCCTGCAGCGCGCACTGCCGTCACGCGAGGCGGGCGCAGCGTACCACGCTCAGGGCCTGAACAGATCGGATGGGTCGAACCCGCGGGCCGCCAGCAGCGCGCGGAGCTTCCGAAGCCCCGCCGCCTCGAGCTGCCGGATGCGCTCGCGGGTGAGACCGAGTCGCTGACCGATGGTCTCGAGCTTCTCCGGCGGGTCGCCTTCCAGTCCGAAGCGCCGTCGCAGCACGGTGCGCTCGTTGGCGGCGAGATCGTCGAGCGCCGAGACCAGATCGGCGCGCTCGCGGAACAGCGACGTCAGGGCGTCGCTCGGATCCGCCGACCGGTCGACCACCAGATCGCCGACTCGATGCTTCCCCTCGCCCAGGGGCGCATCGAGCGACAGCGGCTGCTGCCGGATCTCCTCCAGCTCCTCGATCTGCTCCGCGGTGAGGCGGAGTGCCGCCGCCAGCTCCTCCACCGTCGGCGGACGCTCGAGCGCCTGCGTGAGCCGCTGCTGCTCGTTCACATAGCGTCCGAGCAGCAGCTCGACGTGCACCGGGAGGCGGATCGTGCGCGCCTGGTTCGCCAGCGCGCGCACGACGGCCTGGCGAATCCACCACGTCGCGTACGTCGAAAAACGGGTGCCGCGGTCGGGGTCGAACTTCTCTACCGCGCGCAGCAGGCCGATGTTCCCCTCTTCGATCAGGTCGGGCAGCGGCAGGCCGCGGTTCAGATAGCGACGGGCGACCTGGACGACGAGTCTCAAGTTGGCCTCGGTGAGCGCCGCCTTGGCCGCCGCGTCCCCTGCCCGAACGCGCCGCGCCAGCGCCGCTTCTTCCTCACGCGACAGGAGCGGAATCCGCGCGATCTCCTTCAGGTAGACCCTGAGGTTCTCACGGCTCGTCGCCCGCGTCTCCTCGCGCACGTCCTCGTCGACGTCGTCGACGAGCGTGTCGAGCGGCTCGTCGGGAACGACCTCCTCGGCCTCCTCACTCATGCGGCGGGCCCTGGTCCATTTCTTCGTCGACCTGCGCGACCCGCGGCGGCAGCGGGAGCAGATAGAGCGGGTTGTAGGCGTGCCCTTCGCGCCTGATCTCGAAGTGCAGGTGGTCGGTCGTCGCCCGCCCGGTGCGGCCCACGAGGGCGATGATCTGGCCGGCGTCGACGCGCTCGCCGGCGTCGACCAGGTTCACGTCGTTGTGCGCGTACACGGTGACGAAGCCGTCCCGGTGCTCGATCTTGACGACCTGGCCATAGCGCGCTTCGATGCCGCTCACCACGACGATGCCGGCGGCCGCCGCCTGCACCAGGGTGCCGGGCGGGGCCTTGATGTCGATCCCGCCGTGCCAGCCGCTCCGGCGATGGCCGAACGTCGAGATCACGGGGCCCTCGGCCGGCCACACGAACGGCGGCGTGGCCTGGTCGAAGTCCGGCACCGCGAGGACGAGGCCCGCTGGTGCGCGCGCCGTGGCCGAGACCGCCACCGGACCAACACCTTTGCCCGCCGCGGGCGCGGTTTCCCGCTGGGTCACCATCGAATCCGGGCCGGGAATCACGAGGCGGCGACCGACTTTCAGGAGAGCGTTGGCGTTGGGGAGCCGGTTCGCCTTGACGATCGCGGCGATGGTGACGCGGTACTTCTTGGCGAGCGCGGTCAGGGTGTCGCCCGCCTTCACCTCGTGCGTACGCTGCGAAGCGCGCGGTCCGGCGACAGGCTCGGCGGGCGCGGCCGCGGGGCCGAGGGCGACGATCAGCCCGAGGGCGGCCAGCCCCAGCCGCGTGCCGTCGCGTATCGCGCACGCGCTCACGACTCGAACTCTGCGTACCGGATGCCGAAGGCGCCGAACCGACCGCTCGCCGGGAGCCAGCGGACGGTGACGTTTTCCACGCGGCTGAGCGGCGGGCCCTTCCCGAGGTCGCGGATGAATTCCTCGATGATCGGGCGCGGCCCCTCGCAACGCGCACGCACGCGCCCGTCCTTCAGGTTCATCACGAAGCCGTTGAGGCCAAGGCTCGAGGCGCGACGTTGCGCGTAATTGCGATAGCCGACGCCCTGGATGCGTCCCTCGACGATGATCTCTGCCGCCGATCTCGCGCTCACTGGTCTGTGGCTCGGATTTCAGTCGCCGCTCGGCGGCCGGCCTGACCGGCCGCCGAGCGGGCGGAGAGATGGTCGGGGCGAGAGGATTTGAACCTCCGACTTCACGGTCCCGAACCGTGCGCGCTACCAGGCTGCGCTACGCCCCGACACGACGGGCCCATTGTACAGAATCGTCAGGCCTCCCAGGCGTACTTTCCCACGAGCTTCACGAACTTGCACTCGCCGCAGAGCCGCGTCTTCATTTCGCCGCCGATCTTCTCCACGACGGTCAGCGTCTGGTTCACCGCGTCGCCGACCGGCACCACCATGCGTCCGCCCTCGCCGAGCTGCTGGAACAGCGGCGGCGGCACCGACGGCCCGCCGGCGGTCACCAGGATCCTATCGAACGGGGCCTCGTCGGGCCAGCCGAGCGTTCCGCTGCCGACACGCACCCACACGTTGTCGTACCCGAGCCGCTCCAGCAGCGCGCGCGCCCGCTCGGCCAGGCGCGACAGCCGCTCGATCGAGCAGACGCGCCGCGCCAGCTCGGCGAGCACCGCGGTCTGGTAGCCGGAGCCGGTGCCGACTTCGAGGACCTTCTCCTGGCCGCGCAGCTCGAGGAGCTGCGTCATGAGCCCGACGATGTAGGGCTGGGAGATGGTTTGCTCCTCGCCGATCGGAAGAGGGTGGTCGCCGTGCGCACGGTTCTGCAACGCCTCCTCGACGAAGAGATGGCGCGGCACCCGGCGCATCGCAGTGAGGACGTGCTCGTCGGTGACGCCGCGGCGCGCGAGCTGCTCCTCGACCATGCGCGCGCGGGCCGCCTCGAACGCGTCGCGGGAGCGCTCCACTACCCGCTCCGCGGCTTCCTTTGTTGAGAGCCGCGCCTCGCCGCGGCCTTCGGCGCCGGCCCGGGCGCGCGCCCCGTCTCGCCGCGGAGCTGGGCGGACAGGCCCGCGGGCCAGTCGTTGAGCTCCATCAGCGCGCGGTGGTTGGTGAGGTCGAGGTGCAGCGGCGTGACCGAGACGTAGCCCTCGTGCACCGCGGCCATGTCGGTGTCCTCGAGGTCCTCCCACTTGGGATCGCCGCCGCCGATCCAGTAATGGCTCCGGCCGCGCGGATCGACCTGCTCGATGATCTTGCCCGAGTACACGCGGTGGCCCAGCCGCGTCAGCCGGATGCCGCGCGGGGCGCTCGCCGGCACGTTCACGTTGAGCAGCGTCTTGCGCGGGAGCCCGACGACCAGCACGCGCAGCGCCAGCAGGCGAGCGATGCGCGCGGCCGCGTCGAAGTCGCCGCCGTCCACGAGCGAGACCGCGATCGAGGGGACGCCGAGGAGGGTGCCCTCCATCGCGGCCGAGACGGTCCCGGAGTAGGTGACGTCGTCACCGAGGTTGGTCCCGTGGTTGACGCCGGACACGACCAGAACGGGCGGCGCCGGCAAGAAGCCGAGGACCGCCAGGTTCACGCAATCGGAGGGGGTGCCGTTGACTGCGAAGCGACGCTCGCCGAGCTGCACCGGCCGGATGGGCCGGTGCAGCGTCAGCGCGTGTCCGCAGGCGCTCTGCTCCCGCTCGGGGGCCACGATGTAGACGTCACCGAGCTCGGCCAACGCCCTCCCGAGCGCCGCCAGGCCCTCTGCGTGAACGCCGTCATCGTTGGTGAGCAGTACGACGGACATAGTGGTTGTTCACGCTGCAGGCCGTCGCGGGGCTGGGGCCCCGCCGGCCGAGGCGTGACGTTATAGGAGGAGAAAAATGGTCGGGGCGACTGGATTTGAACCAGCGACCCCATGACCCCCAGTCATGTGCGCTACCGGGCTGCGCCACGCCCCGACCTTCAAGCGTGGATTGTGGCAGATATCCGCGGGGCCTTCAAGAACCCAGGCGTGAGCGCAGCACGCCGAGGCGGTCGCGGATGCGCCGCAGCGCCTCCGCATAGGCGGCCTCTTTCACGCCGAGCTCGAGCTGCTCCGACCGGCGCGACTCGGCGATGAGCCGCTTCTTGGCGCCCTCGAGGGTCAACCGCTCTTCGTAGAGGAGGGTCTTGATCCGCTGGACCAGCTCGAGGTCGCGCGGGCGGTACAGACGCTGCCCGGCCGGGTTCTTCTTCGGCCGGAGCAGCTTGAACTCCGACTCCCAGTAGCGCAGCACGTACGCGGGGATGGCCGTGATCGACTCGACCTCCCCGATGCGGTAGTAGAGCTTTTCGGCGACTTCCGTCGTCACGCCGGAGCGTTGATCCGTTGTTTCAGCCCTTTGCTCGGCTTGAACGTGAGTACCTTACGCGCCGTGATCTCGATAGACTCGCCCGTCTGCGGATTCCGGCCGCGCCGCGACGCCTTGCGGCGGATCCGGAAGTGGCCGAAGCCGACGATCTTCACGTCCTCGCCCTTCTCGAAGCACCGGAAGATGATATCGAACACCGATTCGACGACCGACGCCGACTGCCGTTTGGAGAGGCCATGATTCGCGACCGCGTTGACCAGATCGTTCTTCGTCACGGTGAGACGTCACCTCCCCAGGCAGACGCAGCGTCACGCACGTACACGTGCTCGGCAGTCACTGTCCGGCCCGCGCGAGGAACGGTTTGTAGCCGCGCGTCTCGAGGTCGTGCATCGCCGACGCCGCGTCGGCGCGCGCGTCGTACGGGCCGACGCGCACTCGATAGAACGTGTCGCCGCTCGGGACCGGCGCGCTCGGCGCTGGCGCACTCGCGGCCGCCGGCGGAGACCCACCGGCCGACCGCCGCACCTGCACCTTGAGCCCGTCGACCGCGAGATCCTTCGAGAGCGCAACCGCGTCGCGCAATGGAAGGCTCGGCTTCACCACGAGGCCGGCGCTCGATTGCTCGGCGGAGAGCCCTTTGGCTGCGAGCTTCGCGTTGATCTCGGCCGGCACGCCGCCGGACACGTAGACGTCGTACTTGTCGCTTCCCGTGGTCGGAGCGCTGGCGCTCGGTGCCGCGGGCGCCTTGGCGGCCGGCGCTCCGCGCAGCATCGACTCGTCGACGTCGAACTTCAGCTCGCGTAGACGCGTCGCAAGCCGCCGCGCCGCGTCGGGATCCTTGAACGCACCGACCTGCACGAAATAGGTGCCGCCTGGACTCGCCTTCGCCGGCCGTGACGCCACCGGCTGCTCCCTGGCCGCCGCGCTCCTGGTGGCCTCGGGCTTCTTCGCGGGCGCCGCAGGCTTCTCCTTCACCGGCGCCGGCGGCTTTTCCTGCACGATAGAAGGCGGTGAAGCGGGCTCGGGCTTCTCGGCTGCGGGCGGCGGAGTCGGTGGCGCAACAGCGACGGGCGGAGCGGAAGGCGGCGGGGCGAGAGGCGCTGGCGGCGCCGGCGGCGACAGGGCACCGCCCGGCCTTCCCGCGGTCGTCGGCTGTGGCGGCTGCGGGTTCGCCCACTCGAGGAGGTACGGAACGGCGACAGCCGCGACGACTCCGAGCACGACGACGACGAGAATCGCGCGGAACCACAGTGCGGAGAAGATCGACCGCCTTCCTTCGTCCTCGAAGCGGTCCTCGTCGTCCAGGTCGCCGTGACGGTCAGAATCGGCCATCGGGCGTCATCTTAGCATAGACGTTGGGATTTCAACGTTTTCGACGCGCTGCCGGGAGAAGACGAGGCCGCCGATGAGGGCCTCGGCGGCACTTTTGGTGTCGTCGGAGTCGATCATGAGGGCCACCTGACCTACCCGGGGCGCCGGGCGGCCGAACAGCGTCTGGTAATCCTGGGCCACGTGGCGCTCCTGGACGCGCCAGGTCTCGCGCGCGCCCATGCCCGACTCGACCACGACGATCTTCACGTTCGGGGCCTTGGTACTGGTGATCCGCGTACCGACGGGCGCCCGGCTGTCCCACACGTAGCCGATGACGTCGCTGTTGGTCAGCGGGGCCGGCCAGCGCGGGAAGATCACGTAGACCTGCGCGCCCTGGTCGTCGGCGGCGCGCTCGCGCACGTCGCCCCGCGGCGGCAGGCGCACCGCCTTCCAGGACCACGTGAGATACGGGAACTCGTTGGGATCGACGACGATGTCGCGGTAGAGGGCGAACGACGAGTGGTCGCTACGGAGCCTCAGCGCCAGACGCGCGCCGTCTCGAACGACCTCGACCGAGGCCCGCCCGACGAACTCCTTCGACGTCCACCCCAACGGGACGCCCTCGGCCGGGAGGCGGAACGGAACGCGGTCGACCACGGGCAGCCAGATGCGGCCCTCGGCGTCCGGCAACGGCACACGCCGGGCGGCCGTCACGGCGGCTTTCGACGCCGGCGCCCCCGCGCCGGAGCTCCTCGCCGAGGCCTTGATGGTCGGCGGCGCTAGGACCGCTCCGGCTTGCTCGTCCAGGGGCGCCGGCGGCCGGTTGAAGAAGAAGGCGCGATGACGTGGGCTCGCCACGAGCAGGACGGCGGCGATCAGCGCCACGAGGGCGACGACGAGTAGGCTCGCCGTCGGCCGCAGCCCTCGCTCGCCGAGCCTCACCGGCGGACGCCCCTCGCCCGCGACCTCGGCGTCGTCGCCTTCCGCAGCGACAGGCGGATCGGAGAGCCCGAAAGCCCGAAGGCGTGCCGGAGCGACTTCACCAGGTAGCGCTCGTACGAGAAGTGGATGTCGCCGGGCCGGTTGACGTGCAGGGCAAACGTCGGCGGCCCCACGGCCACCTGCGACGCGGCCTGGATCGTCAGGGCGGCGCCGCGCACGGACACGGGCCGTCGGGCGATCGCCGTGCGCATGGCTTCCAGCACCGCCTGACTGGGAATGCGCCGCCGCGCCTCCATCGCGACCTGGTCGATCGTGTCGAAGAGCTCCGGGATTCCCTGGGACTGCGTGGCGGACGTGAAGCACACCGGAGCGTAGTCGAGGAACGGCAGCCGCTCCCGGATCTGATCGACGACCTCGGCCTTCCTGATGAGCCCGCGGGGCACGAGGTCCCACTTGTTGACCACGATCACGGCCGCGCGGCCGGCGTCGTTGGCGTAGCCGGCGATGTGCGCGTCCTGGGCCGCGACGCCCTCGGAGCAATCGACCACCACGAGCGCCACCTGACACCGCTCGAGGCTCTTGAGCGCCATGACGACCGCGAGCTTCTCGAGGGGCTCCTGCACGCGCCCCTTGCGCCGAATCCCCGCCGTATCCACGAGCACGTACGTACGTCCCTCGTAGACCAGCGTCGTGTCGACGGCGTCGCGTGTGGTTCCGGGCGCCTCGTGGACGAGCACGCGCTCGGCGCCGATCATCGCGTTCACCAGCGAAGACTTACCCACGTTCGGGCGCCCGACCACCGCGATGTGGACCGGGGTGGCCGGCCGCTCCGTCGGCGTCGGGGGCGCGGGGCAGCGCTCGCGCAGCAGCTCGATCATCTCCGCGACACCGCGACCGTGCTCGGCCGAGACCGGTACGGGGTCGCCGAAGCCAAGCCGGTAGAGGTCGCCCAGCGTGTCCTGTTGCGCCGCCGACTCGACCTTGTTCGCGGCCAGCACGACCGGGCGGCCCGACCGTCGGAGGATCGCCGCGATCTCGAGGTCGAGCGCCGTGGCGCCCTCGCGGGCGTCGATCACGAACAGGACCAGATCGGCTTCCTCGACCGCGGCCAGCACCTGGCGGCGGACGCCCTCGATCAGGGGCTCCTCCGACGACGGATCGAAGCCGCCGGTGTCGATGGCCGTCGCCTGCCAGCGCTCGAAGACGACGCGGCCGTAGAGCCGGTCGCGGGTCACGCCGGGCGTGTCCCGCACGATCGCCTGGCGCCGGCCGACGAGGCGGTTGAAGAGCGTCGACTTGCCGACGTTCGGCCGGCCCACCACGGCGATGATGGGTCTGATCAGCGTCACGAGCCCGCCTCGTCAGGCGTCGCGGATCGCCTTCAGGAGAGCGCCCGGCGTCGGGTCCACGACCTTCACGCAGACGCCGAGGTCGCGCGCCAGGTCGGCGGGGGTCACGTCGTCGAGGAAGACGCCGTCGCCGTCGCGGAGCGCGACGGCTGGCACCAGCACCGCCCGGCCGAGTTCCGGCCGCCCGGCGAGATCGCGCTGGATGTCGCGACCAGTCAGGAGGCCAGCCACGCCGATCGCGGGGCCGAAGAAGTCGTTGCGAACAGCCGCGACGCGCGCGACCGCCCCACCAAGCCCGGCGCCGGCGAGCAGCGACGCCAGCCGCGGAGCGAACAGCTCGCCGCTCACGACGGTGACGGAACCGGAGCGCCCGGGCGAGCGCCGGCGGCGGGTCGCCCGGGCGAACCCATCCTCGAACCGGCGGACCAGACCGATGCCGTCCTCGGCGATGGAAAAGCCTTCGTACGCTGCGGCCGGCGGCAGCGGGACGCCGGCCAGGAGATAGATCTCGTCGGCGAGGAACACGAAGCGGCTGCCGAGGTCGGCGAGCCAGCGCTGCTGCCACCGCTCCGCGGTCGCGACGAGGACGCGCGCCTCGGCCGGCGTGAGGCTGCGAAGCGCCGGGAGGCGCTCGCGATGCCGGGTGAGGCCGACCGGCACGATCGCGGTTGTCGCCACCTGGGGGTGGAGCGGCGCCAGCTCGAAGACGGTCCGCTCGAGATGGGCGCCGTCGTTGAGGTCGGGGCAGAGCACGATCTGGGCGTGCATCCGGATCCCGGCCTTCGCGAGCCGCTCCATCCGCGGCAGGATCTCGGCCGAGTGCCGCGGCCGTCCCAGCAGCGTCCAGCGCAGCTCGGAGTCGGTGGCGTGCACCGAGATGTAGAGCGGCGAGAGACGCTGCTCGACGATACGCTCGAACGACGGCTCGTCGAGGTCGCTGAGCGTGATGTAGTTGCCGTGCAGGAACGAGAGCCGATAGTCGTCGTCCTTCACGTAGAGGCTCTTACGCATGCCCTTGGGCAGCTGGTGGATGAAGCAGAACACGCACTTGTTCGCGCACGTGGCGATGTCGTCGGGACGCGGCGCGGTCAGCTCGAGCCCGAGATCGGCCCCGCGGCGCACGAGACGCCGCACGCTGCTGACGCCGGCGCGCTCGATCGCCAGCTCGAGACGCTCATCGCCGGCGTGGAACTGGAAGTCGATGGCGTCGCGGAGCGAGTGGCCGTTGACGGTCAGGATCCGGTCGCCCGGCGCCAGACCGGCCGCGGCCGCCGGCGTCCGTGCCCGCACGGCGGCGACCGTCACGGCGCTAGGAGTACAGGGCGCCTTCACGAGACTCCTCTCGCTTCTCGTCCGGCGGCGCGTTCAGGAACCGCATGCCGTGAACGATGTACTGGAGCCCTGAGATCACGGTGAACGCGGCGGCGAGCCACAGCACGGGCGTCGGCGCCAGTCGCAGGTCGAAGTAGCGTGCCAGCAAGCCGGTGAGGACCGTGAGCACCTGGAAGAATGTGGCCGCCTTCCCCGCCCACGTCGGGCGGGGACGGATGCGACCGCCCAGCATGTAGACGAGCAGCGCGCCCACGACCAGGAAGACGTCGCGGCTGATCACGACGGCGGCGATCCAGAACGGCAACGCCTTGAGGTACGTCAGCGTCACGAACGAAGCGGTCAGCAGGAGCTTGTCCGCCATCGGATCGAGGAACGAGCCGAGTGTGCTCTGGTCGTTCCAGCGACGCGCTACCCAGCCGTCGAGCAGGTCGGTCAGCGCGGCCAGGCCGAAGACGACGAAGGCGAGGCCCGGCCGCCGGTAGACGAGCAGCGACACGAATACCGGGATCAACAAGATTCGGATCAGCGTCAGCCAGTTGGCGAGTCCCATTGACGAGCGCTCAGTCTACCATTCCGAGCATCGAAGTCGGCTCGGCGACGCGGTAGCGGGTCAGCGTGCCCAGCAGCCGCTGCGGGAGCTCCACGTCCAGCTCGACGTGCCCGGCGGTGTCGCGACGCGCAAGCACGCGGCCCCGCTCGTAGCAGAGCCCCAGCGCGGCGCCGTCGGCGTGCGGGATTCGCAGCGTGACGCAGCCGCCAGGCGGCACTGCTCGCTGGATGGCGACGAGGAGCGCATCGATGCCCTCGCCGGTCGCCGCCGAGATGCCCACGCCGCCGCGGCGGGCCGTCACGAGCGCCGCGTCGACGTCGAGGCGGTCGATCTTGTTCATGGCCACCACGGTCGGGCGGTCGTCGACGTGAAGCTCGCGCAGGAGCTCCTCGACCGCCCGCATGTGTTCCTCGAGCGCCGGATGGCTGGCGTCGACCACGTGCACCAACAGATCAGCGTCGGCCAGCTCCTCGAGGGTCGCCCGAAAGGCAGCCACCAGCTCGTGCGGGAGCTTGCGGATGAAACCGACGGTGTCGGTCAGGATGAACTGCGGCCCGCCGTCCGGCTGAACCACCCGCGCCGCCGGATCGAGCGTGACGAAGAGCCGGTCAGCGGCCGTGAATCGCGAGCCGGCGAGGCGGTTGAGCAGCGTGGTCTTTCCAGCGTTGGTGTAGCCGACGAGCGCGACCACCGGAACGCCCGTCCGGCGGCGGCCCCGGCGCTGCAAACGTCGATGGACCTGTACGCCCTCGAGCTCCCGACGGATCGCCATGAGCCGCCGGCGAATCACCCGCCGGTCGGATTCGAGCTGGGTCTCGCCCGGTCCCCTGGTGCCGATGCCGCCGCCCAGGCGCTCGAGGTGGGACCACTGCCCGACGAGGCGCGGCATCAAATAGGTCAGCTGCGCCAGCTCGACCTGGAGCTTGCCCTCGCTCGTCCGCGCCCGCTGGGCGAAGATGTCGAGGATCAGCGCCGTCCGGTCGATGACCTTGATCCCGAGGGCCTGCGAGATGTTGCGCTCCTGGATCGGCCGCAGCGGGTCGTCGGAGATGAACAGGTCGGCGCCGGCGGCGCGGGCGGCCTCGCCGATCTCGTCGATCTTGCCGCGCCCGAAGTAGAGCGCGGGCGACGGCGCGGCGCGGTCCTGGGTGACGCGTCCGACGACGGTGCCACCGGCCGCCGCCACGAGCCCGGTCAGCTCGTCCAGCGACTCCTCGATCTGCCAGCGACGCTGCGCTGGGCGCCGCAGCGCGCCGATGACGGCGCGCTCCTGGCCGTTGCGATTTCCGTTGTGCGCACGCCTCACCCGGTCACACCCTCCCGTTCCAGCGACGCCGCGATCCGAGCGGCCGCTCCGTCGGCGCCGCCGGCTTCCTCGACGTCGATCCACTCGATGGCCGGCTCGCGCGCGAACCAGGTCCATTGCCGCTTGGCGTAGCGCGCGGTGTCCCGCTGCATGAGCCGCAGGGCCTCGTCTGCCGCCATCGTGCCGCGCGCCACATGCACGAACTCACGATAGCCGATGGACTGGAGCGACGGCAGCGCGGGATGGTAGCCCCAGGCCAGGAGGCGCTCGACCTCGTGAAGAAGGCCCGCGGCCACGAACCCTGCGGCCCGCGCCTCGAGCCGGCGGGCCAGCGCCCGGCGGTCCATCGTGAGGCCGAAGTAGGATACCTCGTAGGGGCCGACGAGACTCCGCCAGCGCTCCTGCTCCAGCACGGCACCGCCCGCGCGCGCCATCTCGAGGGCGCGCACCACGCGCACGTGGTCGTTGGGGTGGAGCCGCTGGGCCACGGCCGGCGCCTGAGCCGCGAGCCGCGCGTGGAGCGCCGCGCGCCCCTCGCGCGCCGCGATGGACGCGAGCTCCCGGCGGAACGCCGGGTCGGCCGGAGGAGCCGGGTCGAGCCCGCGCAGCAGCGCGCGGATGTAGAGCCCGGTGCCACCGACGATAACCGGCAGGCGGCCGCGACTGTGGATCGCCTCGATCGCGATCGCGGCGTCGTTGCGGAATCGAGCGGCCTGATATCGATCGTCCGGGTTGACGACGTCGATCAGATGATGGGCCACCGCGAGGCGCTGCTCGAATGTCGGCTTACCCGTGGCGGTATCCATGCCGCGGTAGACCTGCCGGGAATCCGCGCTGATCACCTCGATCATCGTGCGCCGGGCGAGCTCCACCGCGACCGCCGTCTTGCCGACCCCGGTGGGCCCCGCGATCACGACCACTCTAGGCCTCGAGCCGTCAATCACCTGACCCACTCTATCTAGGTGATTCACTGGCCTTCGGGCGGGACGTCAACGCTACCAATTGCGCTTGAGCTCCCGGCGGATGTCGTGGAGGGAGACGCGGCTCACGATCGGCCGGCCGTGAGGACAGAAATACGGCGTCTCGGTCACCGAGAGCTCGGCGACGAGTCGCTCCATCTCTTCGCGCGCGAGCGGTGTATTTGCCTTCACCGCGGCCCGGCACGCCACGAACGCGAGAGCGCGATCGAGCACCGGCTCACCGGCGCCCGAGCCCGCGAGCTCGTCCACGGCGGCTTCGATCAGCCGCTTGGGCTCGTCGCCCTTGAGGAGCGCCGGCACGGCCCGCAGGATGATCGCCGGGCCACCGAATCCCTCGAACGCGAAGCCCAGACGCTCCAAGGGCTCGCGCCAGCGCTCGAGCAGCGTGGACGCGGCGGGCGGCAACTCGAGCGGCTCCGCGAACAGCAGCGCCTGGGCCGCCGGCACGCCTTCTCGGAGCTCGTGCTGCAGGCGCTCGAACAGCACGCGCTCGTGGGCGACGTGCTGGTCGAGGAAGAACACCTCCTCCTCGGAGGTCGAGACGACGAACGTGTCCTGCACCTGGCCGAGCACTCGACCGAAGAGGCCCCGTGGCTGGTCGGGTGCGCTCGGGTCCCCGAAGAGGGCGACCTGCTCCGCGACCCCGCTCACCGTCGTCACGCTCTGGCGATCGTCGCCTTCGGCCCGCACCTCGACCCCGGGCATGACGGCGGGGCGCCGGAGCGCCGCCTGGGTGGCGGCCGCGACCATCTCGTAGATGAGCCGCGGGTGGCGGAACCGCACCCACGCCTTCGTCGGGTGGACGTTCACGTCCACGTCGGGCTCGGGCAGCGTGATTCCGAGCACGACGAGCGGGAAGCGATCACGCGCCAGGAGGGGCCGATAGGCATCGAGCGTCGCCTGGAGCAGCGCGGGATCGCGCACGGGGCGCCCGTTCACGATCAGGATGATCTCGTCCCGGCTGCCGCGGACGAGATCGGGCGGGCTGGCGAGCCCGCGCACGCAGACGCCGTGCTCCGTGCGATCGACCGCCAGCAGGCGCTCGGCCACGTCATGGCTCCACACCGCGCTGACGCGCTGGCGAAGGTCGGCCGCGGCCGGCGCCGTCAGCGCGGCGCGTCCGTTGTTCGCCACGCGGAGGTGCACGTGGGGATGCGCCAGCGCCAGCTGGGTGACGACGCGGAGACTCGCGGCCAGCTCGGTCGCGGGCGACTTGAGGAACTTGAGCCGCGCGGGCGTGTTGAAGAACAGGTCGCGCACCTCGACGCCCGTGCCCGGGTCGACGGGCACCGCGAGACGCTGCACGACCGTACCGCCCTCGCCCCCCAGGCGCAGACCTTCCGACGCCCCACGCGCCCGGCTCGTGAGCGTGAAGCGCGAGACCGCGCAGATGGCCGCGAGCGCCTCTCCCCTGAATCCCAGCGTCGCGATCGCGTCGAGATCCTCGTCGGACGCGAGCTTCGAGGTGGCATGCCGCTCGAGCGCCAGCGGCAGCTCCTCCGCGGTCATCCCGATGCCGTCGTCGATCACGCGGATGAGCGCCGCGCCTCCGTCGCGCAGGTCGACGGTCGCCGTCCGCGCGCCCGCGTCCAGCGCGTTCTCGACCAGCTCCTTCACCGCGGAGGCCGGACGCTCGACGACTTCACCCGCCGCGATCTTGTTCACAAGGTGGTCGGGCAGCTTACGGATGGTCATTGTAGCGGGTGCCTCGAGGCCGGATCGGACCGAGGGTGGCCTGCCGTAGGTGCTTGCCGGCTCCGCTCCTCCTGAGAATTCGCTTGGTGGTGCCGATCGTGCTGTCCCGATCCCCTGCGTTCGGCTTGCCACTTGGCTAGGAGGTTGAGGGCTTCGATTGGTGTGAGGTGGGTCAGGTCGAGGCTCGCGAGCTCGGTCAGCATCGGATCGGGCGGCGGCGCCGAAGCGAAGAGGCCGAGCTGCGCGGCATCGCTCGCGTCCGTCCGGAGCTGTCCGGCCTCCTCGAGCTCGGCGAGGAGAGCCTTGGACCGCTCGATCACGGCCGCCGGCAGGCCCGCGAGGCGCGCGACCTGGATGCCATAAGACCGATCAGTGCCTCCGGGCTGCACCTTGTGCAAGAAAACGATCTCGTCGTTCCACTCGCGAACGGCCACGTGGAAGTTCCGCACGGCGCCCAGCCGGCCCGCGAGACGCGTCAGCTCGTGGAAGTGCGTCGCGAACAGGACCCTGGCGCCGTGCCCACGGTCGTGCAGCGCCTCCACCACCGCCCAGGCGATCGCGAGGCCATCGAAGGTCGAGGTCCCCCGCCCCACTTCGTCGAGCAGCACCAGGCTGCGCGGTGTGACGTTGTTCAGGATCGTCGCGGTCTCCACCATCTCGACGAGAAACGTGCTCTGGCCGCGCGCGAGGTTGTCCTGGGCGCCGACCCGTGTGAACACACGGTCGAGGACGCCGATCCGGGCTTCGCGCGCGGGGACGAAGGCGCCCATCTGCGCCATGATCACGATGTGGGCCGTCTGGCGGAGGTAGACCGACTTCCCCGACATGTTCGGGCCGGTGAGGATGACGATCCGCGCGTCGCGGTCGAGGGCCAGGTCGTTCGGTGTCACCGGGTGGCCCGCGCGCGCCTCGAGCACGGGATGGCGGCCCTCGACGATCGCGAGCGCATCGCCGTGGTCGACGAGCGGCCGCACGTGCCGCCGCACGTGCGCCACCTCGGCCAGCGACGCGAACACGTCGAGCCGGGCCAGCGCGCGGGCCGTGGCCAGGAGCTCATCCGCGCGCGCCGCCACCCGCCGCCGCACGTCCTCGAACAGCTCGTACTCGAACCGCCGGCGCCGCTCGTCGGCCCCGAGCGCCTTCGCTTCGTACTCCTTCAGCTCCGGCGTCACGTAGCGTTCGGCGCCGGTGAGCGTCTGGCGCCGCACGTACTCGGCGGGCGCGCGGGCGGCCTGCGCGTGGCTCACCTCGATGCCGTAGCCGAACACGCGATTGAAGCGGACCCGGAGGCTGGAGAGCCCCGTCCGGGCGCGCTCGCGCTCCTCGAGCCCCGCGATCCACGCCCGCGCCTCTCGGGCGTCCCGCACGAGCGCCGCGAGCCCTTCATGCCAGCTCCCGCGGATCAGGCCGCCGTCGTGGAGCGTCAGCGGCGGCTCGTCCTCGAGCGCCGCTACCAGGAAGTCGCGGACCTCGTCGAGCATCGCCAGCGCGGTACGCGCCTCCGCGATCGCCTCCGCGGGGAACCCTTCGGCGGCGCGGCGGATCTCGCCGAGCGGCGCCAGACACGCGCGGAGACCGACGAGATCGCGCGCGTGGGCGACGCCGAGGGTGGCGCGGCTGGTCAGCCGCTCGAGGTCGCCAACGCGCCGAAGCAGTGTGCGCAGGCGCGTCCGGTCAGCGGGCGCTTCGACCAACGCGCCGATTGCCGCCTGCCGCGCCGCGATTGCGGCGGGGTCGAGCAGCGGCCGCAGAAGCCACTGGCGGAGGAGCCGCGCGCCCATCGGCGTCACGGTCTCGTCGAGCACGCCGAAGAGCGAGTCGCGGACGCTACCGCCGCTCGACTCGAGGAGCTCGAGCGTCGCGACCGCCGTCTCGTCGAGCACCAGCGCGTCGGCGGCGGTCAGGCGCTGCAGGCGCGTGAGGTGGCCGAGCGCGTCGCCCTGGGTCGCGCGGAGGTACGCGAGCGCGGCCGACGCTGCCCCGAGGCCGGCGCTGAGATCGCCGATTCCGAAGGGCGCCAGTGAATCCACGCGGAAGTGGGCGCAGAGGTCGGACGCCGCCCGTCGGGGCGAAAAGGTCGCGCCATCGCAAAAGGTCATGGCGGCGCCGGTCGCCTGCAGGCGCGCCATGACGGTGGTGTTCGCGCGCAGCGAGTCCGGCACCAGAAGCTCGGTCGGGCGCCGGAGGAGCGCAGCCGAGAGAATCTGGCTCTCCGACGGACTGTCTTCGCCGACCCAGAACTCGCCCGTCGAGACGTCGACCAGCGCCACGCCCGTGCCGTCCCGCCCCGGAGCCAGGGCCAGCAGGAAATTGTTGGCGGCGCCCTCGAGGTATGCGGTGTCGGTGAGCGTGCCCGGGGTGATCACCCGCACGACGTCGCGCCGCAGGAGCTTCTTCTGCCGTCCGGGCGCCTCGAGCTGCTCGCACACCGCGATCTTCTGTCCCACGCGGACGAGGCGCGCGATGTACGCGTCCGCCGCGTGGTGGGGGATCCCCGCCATCGGCGCGCCCTGGCGCGCCGTCAGCGTGATCTGCAGCAGCCGCGCTGCCAGCTGGGCGTCCTCGAAGAAGGTCTCGTAGAAATCACCCAGGCGAAAGAAGAGTAGGTGATCGGGATACCGCCGCTTCAGCTCCTGGTACTGCTGCATCATCGGCGTGGGCGCGTCGCGATCAGCCAACGAGGCGGCCCTTCAGGCGGTCGTAGGTCGCCGTCGGCGCCTCAGGGATCACGCGCACATCGCCCACGACCGACATGAAGTTGTTGTCGCCGTTCCACCGCGGCACCACGTGGACGTGCAGGTGGTCGAGGATGCCCGTCCCGGCGACGCGGCCCTGATTGATCCCGACATTGAAGCCCTCGGCGCAGTACTCGGCGGTGAGCGCTGCGATCGCCAGGTTGACCAGCCCCATCGCGTCCGCCATCTCGCTCGGCGTCACCTCGGCGAGCGCGCCGACGTGGCGGTTGACGACGGCCATGACGTGGCCGGCCGTGTACGGAAAGAGATTCAGGATCAGAAAAGCGTGGTCGCGGCGCGCGAGGACGAGGTTGTTTCGGTCGTCCGACCCGGAGAGGGCTTCACAGAACACGCAGCCGGCCGGGGCCTTGGCGGCACCGAGGTAGGCCATACGCCACGGCGCCCACAGATGTTTCAAACCGGCTGGAGCGACCTCAGCCGTTGACCAGCTCTCGCAGTCGCTTTCCTACCTTGAAGAAGGGCACGCGTTTCTGCGGGACGTCCACACTCGACCCGGTCTTCGGGTTGCGGCCCTTGCGAGAATTGCGATGACGGATCCTGAAGCTCCCGAAGCCGCGCAGCTCGACCTTGTCGCCCTTCGACAGCGCGTCCGTGATGTTGTCGAAGATCGTGTTGACGATCGTCTCGGTCTCCTTCTTGGTCAAACTGGAGACCTTGGACACCTCGTCGATCAGGTCGGCTTTGGTCATCGTCTACTCCCGTCGCAGTTCGGACGAAATCGGGGATCGATCCCAAAGCAAACCTACCACGCCGATCGCGAGAATGTCAACCATCGTAAGGGGTTAGACATCACCCCGACTTTGCTCCGGGCCGAGCCCTCTACTGGGTACGGAAACGTCGACACGACGCTGTGTTGGGCATCGGCGAAGGCCTGGAGACGCCCTGGAGAACTCTCAGATTTTTCCCGTATCGACGGGATGTTGCGGTCGCGTTCTTTGCATCGAGCTTGAGCGTTCGACGCCAATTCGCGCACCTCAGTCCATCAGATAGAGCGGGGTCTTGAAGACCGGCAGCGAAGGCGAGAGCCCCGTCCATCCACGAAGATCGAGCTGGTTTCGCAAAAGGTCGAAGATCGACAGCTTGCGCCGAGGGCCGATGACCGCCGGAGGCTTGGGAAGGCCGGCCAGCGTCGCGGCGCCGTCGAGCGCCTCGTCGAGTCCGCCGAGGGCATCCACCATCTTGAGCTTCTGGGCCTGCACGCCCGAGACGACTCGCCCGTCGGCGAACCCGAGGACCTGAGCGCGGTCGAGCTTTCGGCCGGCGGCGACCGCGGAGATGAACTGCGCGTGGACGTCGTCGAGCATCGCCTGCAGCACCTGGCGCTCTTCGGGCGTCATCGCGCGCCCGATGCTGCCGATGTCCTTGTATCGCCCGGCCTTCACGACCACGTAGTCCACGCCGACCTTCTTCATGAGGGCGTCGAGGTTCGCCAGCCGCATGATCACCCCGATCGACCCGGTGAGCGTGCCGGGGCTGGCGTAGATCCGGTCCGCCGCGACCGCCACGTAGTAACCGCCCGACGCGGCGACCGCGCCCAGCGACGCCACCACCGGCTTGCCCGACTCCCGCAGGCGCGTCAGTGCCGCGTGGACTTCCTGGGTGGGCGCGACGACGCCACCCGGGCTGTTGATCCGGATCACGACCGCCTTGACCAGGGGGTTGTCGCGATGGGACTTCAGCTCCCGGAGCAGATCGTCGACGTCGACGATGAGCCCCTCGAGCTCGACCACCGCGACGCGGCCACCGAAGAACGGCCCGGCCCCACCCGCGGGAGCCAGCGCCGCCGCCAGCGTGGCGACGAAGATCGCCGCCACCCCGAGGTAGATCACCAGGGCGGCGGCGATGATGGCGCTTCGACGGAGGGGCCTATTCCTCGTCGTCGTCGTAGTCGTCGCCCCGCTGCTTGCCGCCGCGCCGCCCGCGGCGCCCGCCGCCCCGCTCCTCTTCCTTGGGCACCTCGACGATCGCGTGCGCCAGCTCCTTGAGCGAGAGACCGATGCGTCGCTCGTTCTGATCGACGCGGATGACCAGCAGCGTCAATTCGTCCCCCGCCGTGACCAGCTCGTCGGGGCGGCCGATGGGACGGTTCGACATCTGCGAGATGTGCAGCAGCCCGTCCACCCCCGGCTCCAGCTCGACGAAGGCACCGAAGTCGGTGAGACGGACGACCTTCCCGGTGACCCGCGAGCCCATCGGGTACCGCTGGGCCACGGTGGTCCACGGGTCGGGCTGGATCTGCTTGAGCCCGAGCGAGATGCGCTTGTTCTCGCGATCGAGGTTCAGGATCTGCGTCTCGAGCTCCTGCCCCTTCTTGAGGATCTCCGAGGGGTGACCCACGTTGCGCGTCCAGGACATGTCCGAGATGTGCAGCAGGCCGTCCACGCCCGGCTCGAGCTCGATGAACGCCCCGAAGTCGGTGAGGTTGCGGACACGACCGAGGGTCCGCGCGCCGGGCTTGTAGCGCTGCTCGATCGTCGCCCACGGATCGGGCTCGACCTGCTTCATGCCCAGCGAGATCCGCTTGGCGCCGCGGTTGACGTCGAGCACGATCACCTCGACGTCGTCGCCGACGTTGACGAGCTTCGAGGGGTGGCGGACGCGGCGAGTCCAGGACATCTCGGAGACGTGGACGAGCCCTTCGACGCCGGGCTCGAGCTCGATGAACGCCCCGTAGTTGGTGAGGCTCACGACCTTGCCGTGCGTCTTGGTGCCGGCGGCGTACGTCTTCTCGACGCGCTCCCACGGGTCCGACGACTTCTGCTTGTAGCCGAGCGAGACGCGGCCCGTCTCACGGTCGAAGTGGAGGACGACCACCTCGACCTGGTCGCCGACCTGGAAGATCTCCGAGGGATGGCCGACCCGACCCCAGCTCATGTCGGTCACGTGCAGCAGCCCGTCGATCCCGCCGAGATCGATGAAGGCGCCGTAGTCCGTGATGTTCTTCACCGTGCCGGTGAGCACCATGCCCTCGGACAGCACCTCGAGCGTGTGCTTCTTCTTCTCCTCGCGCTCCTCCTCGAGGACCGAGCGGCGGGAGAGCACCACGTTGCCGCGGCGGCGATTGAGCTTGATGACCTTCGCCCGGATCGTCTGGCCCACCATGGAGGCCAGATTCTTCACCGGCCGGAGATCGACCTGCGAGCCCGGCAAGAAGGCTTTGACCCCGACGTCGACGGCGAGGCCGCCCTTGACGACCTCGACCACCCGCCCCTCGACCGGCGCGGATTTCTCGTAGGCCTGGGTGATCGCGTCCCAGACCTTGATCTTGTCGGCCTTGTCCTTGGAGAGGACGATGAGCCCTTCGGAGTCCTCCTTGGCCTCGAGGTAGACCTCGATCTCCTCGCCCACCTTCGGCAGCGCGCCGTGGCGGTGGAACTCCTCGATCGGGATCGCTCCCTCGCTCTTGTAGCCCACGTCCACGAGCACCTCGCTCGAGCCGACGTGGACGACACGGCCGCGGACGACCTCACCCTCCTCGAACTCGGTCACGCCGGTGCCGTACCAATCCTCCATCCGTTCCTCGGCCGCGTCTCCGCCCTCCCCGCGCGGTCCGCCGAGGGTATGCCGTGGTTCGTTCATCATGCCGCCAAGTCCTCCCGTCCTTTTATTTGCTTCGACCTGCGTACGACGCGGGCTGGGGCCTGTGGGCGCCGCCCGTGATACCGTCTCGCAGCCGCGCGATCGCCTCCATCATCTCGCGGCTGACAATTTCGTATCGCTGCTTGCGGTCTCCGCCGTGCTCGCCGTCGAACCGCAGCGGCTCGCCGAACGTGACCGTCACTTTCGTCGGGCGCGGCAAGCGCTGCCCGCGGGGCCACGCGCGCCCAGAGCCCCTCACGTACACCGGGACCACCGGAGCGCCGCTCATGACCGCCAGCATGCCGGCCCCGGCCTTGGCCGGCCTGAGGACGCCCTCGTCGCCGCGGGTGCCCTCCGGGAAAATCAGGAGTGCCCGCCCGTCGGCGAGGGCCCGCATCGCCGTGCGCAGCGCCCCAGGGTCGGCCCCCTCGCGCCGGATCGGTCGCGCATTCAGTCGCCGGATCAACCCGCCGAATCCCGGGATCTCAAACAATTCCGCCTTTGCCAGGAAAGTCAGCTGCCGGCCGGCGGCGCCCCCGATCAGCGGCGGATCGAGGACGCTCGAGTGGTTCGCGACCAGCAGCGCCGGTCCTGTGGCCGGGATATTCTCACGTCCGGTCGATTCCAGGCGGAACAACGTGCGCAGGAGCCCCACGGCCAAAATCCTCATGACCGTGTACAGCCGGTTCGCGCGCGGTGGCCCGTCGACGGGGGGCTCGGCGTCGCGCCGGTGCAGATCGACCGCCGCGGCCATCCGTTCGACGACCTGGTCGGCGGTGAGGTCGGACGTATCGACCTCGATCGCCCCGGGCGCCCTGCGGAGCGGCGCCAGCTCGCGCGTCTCGTCCTGGACGTCCCGGGCCCGCAGCTCGTTCGTGATCGCGTCGAGCGGCGCCGTCGCCCCGACCGCGCTCAGCTCGGCCCGGCGACGGCGGGCGCGTGCCTCCAGCGTGGCGGACAGGTAGAACTTCACCTCGGCGTCAGGACACACGACCGTCCCGGTGTCGCGCCCTTCGAGGACGACGGCCCCTTCGGCCGCCAGCTGCCGCTGCAACGGCGTGACCTTCCCGCGCACGGCAGCGAGCGTCGTAATCTCCGAAGTGACTCGGGCGACCTCCTGGCTCTTGACCGCTTCCGTCACGTCCTCCCCGTTCAGGTAGACGTGCCCGGCCTCCACCGAGATCGTCAGCGGCGCCAGGTGCGCGTGCAGCTCCGGCCCGTCGCGCGGCGGGATCCCGGCCCGCATGACGCTCAGCGCGAGGGCGCGATACATCGCGCCGGTCGGCACCAGCGTGTAGCCGAGGCGCTCGGCCAGAAGGCGCGCCGCGGTGCTCTTGCCGGCCCCCGCGGGGCCGTCGATCGTGATCACCGGCTCCTTTCGCCGCGTCACTCTTCTACGACCACCCGGGCCTCACCGCAAGCCCTCGCGCACGGCCTTGATCCGCGCGAGCACCGCGCGGAGGACGTCGGCGTCCCCGGCGTCGATGGCACGCTGGAGATCGGCAAGCGCCCGGCCGAACGCGTCGACGCACGCCGACAGGGCCGCCCGGTTTGCCAGGAAGACCTCCGCCCACATGTCCGGGTCGCCGGCGGCGATGCGTGTGGTGTCCTTGAACCCGCGCGCCGCGAGCTCGAGGGCAGCCGGGTCGACGCGGCCGGCGCCGTCGACCAGCGCGCACGCGATCAGGTGCGGAAGGTGGCTGATCGCCGCCACCGACCGGTCGTGCGTCTCCGGGTCGAGCGTGCTCACGCGCGCGCCCAGGGCTTCCCAGAACTCGGTGGCCGCCTTGACGGCGCGGAGCTCGGTTCGATCGGTCGGGGTCACGACGACCGTGGCGCCGCGGAACAGATCCACGCGGGCGACGCGATAGCCGCTCTGCTCGGAGCCGGCCATCGGGTGGCTGCCGACGAACGCGAGCGGGCGGGCGGCGGCGAGCCGCTCGGCCGCGCGGACGATGTTGCCCTTGGTCGAGCCCACGTCGGTGATCACCACGCCGTCGGAGGTCGCGTGCCACACGCGCTCGAGCAACCCCTCGATCGCCAGGACCGGCGCCGCCAGCAGGACGAAGTCGGCCTGCCGCACTCCCACCTCGAGGTCCGTCGTGGCTGCGTCGAGCGTGCCGTCGTCCAGGGCCGGCCGCAGCCGGGCCGCGTCGCGCCCGATGCCGACGATCCGACCCGCGAGCGCGCCGGCCCTTGCCGCCTTCGCGACCGACCCACCGAGCAGGCCGACCCCCACGACCGCAAGCTCGCGGATCACCCGGAGGTCTTTCCGAGAACCACGCGGAGCGCCTTCACCAGCTTCCGGTTCTCCTCGGGGGTGCCGACGGTGATCCGCAGCGCGGTCTCCAGCCCGAACGGCGTCATCGGCCGCACGATCACTCCGTGATGCAGGAGCTTCTGGTAGATGTCCGCCGCGCTGCGGCCGGCGTCGACCAGGATGAAGTTGGCGCGCGAGGGCACGTAGGAGAGCCCGAGGCGCTTGAACTCGTCGTAGAGGAAGTGCCGACCCGCCTCGATCATCCGCACACACTCGAGCACGTGCGCCTCGTCGTCGAGGGCGGCCAGGGCCGCCGCCTGGGCGAGCGAGTTCACGTTGAACGGCTGGCGGATCCGGTTCATGAGCGCGATCGCGTCGGCATCGGCGACGCCGTACCCGACGCGGAGCCCCGCCAGGCTCGTGGCCTTCGAGAACGTGCGGAGAACGACGACCTTCCGTCCCTGCTTGACGTGGGCCAGCGTGTCGGGGAAGTCGGGGCCCATCGCGAACTCGATGTACGCCTCGTCGAACACCACGATCGTGCGCTCCGGGACACGGGTCATGAAGTGCTCGACCTCGTCCCGCGTGACGATCGTGGCCGACGGATTGTTCGGGTTCGCGATGAACACGACCTTGGTCATCGGCGTGATCGCCCGCGCCATCGCCTCGAGGTCCAGCCGGAAGTCCTTCAGCATCACCATGACCCGGACGCCGCCGGCGGCCTGGACGATCATCGGGTACACCACGAACGACGGGTGCGGCACCACCGCCTCGTCGCCCGGTCGCAGAAACGAGCGGACGAGCAGCTCGATGAGCTCGTTGGAGCCGTTGCCGAGCACGACCTGATCGGGCATCACGCCGTGCTTCTTGGCCAGGGCCTGCCGAAGATAGAAGCCGCTGCCGTCCGGATAGCGATTCAGCGAGTTCAGCGCCGACATGATCGCCTTCTGCACGCGGTCCGACGGCGGCAGGGGGTTCTCGTTCGAAGCGAGCTTGATGGCATCGTGGATCGTGAGCTCGCGCTCGACCTCTTCGATCGGCTTGCCGGGCTCGTACGGCGCGATGCCCAGGATGTGTTCGTTCGCGAGCGACTCCCACTGCGTTGACAAGGCTCTCTCCTTTACCCGGCCGGGTAGGACCCGAGGACCTTCAGGAACAGGGTCCGCTCCCCGATCTCGCTCAACGCCGATGCGACCTGGGACGTATCGCGATGGCCCTCGACGTCCACGAAGATGACGTATTCCCACGGCCGCTGCTTGGCCGGGCGCGACTCGATCTTCGTCAGATTGATGCCGAGCCGCGCGAGCGGCTCGAGGATCCGGTAGAGCGTGCCGGGCTCGTTGCGCATCGCGAACAGGATCGACGTCTTGTCGCGTCCCGTCGGGCCGCTCGGATGGCGGCCCACGACCAGGAAGCGGGTCGAGTTGTGCGGGTTGTCCTCGATGCGCGGCCTCAGGACCGGCACGCCGTAGAGCTCGCCCGCGAGCTCGGAAGCGATCGCGGCCACGGTGGCGTCGGCGCTCGCCATCTCGGCGGCGCCCGCGGTGGAGAAGACCTGCTCGGTCGGGACCTCGGGCAGGTGCGCGGCGAGCCAGGTGCGGCACTGGGCGAGCCCCTGGGGATGCGACAGCACGCGCTTGACCTCCGAGAGCTCGGCGGCCCTCGACAGGAGCTGCTGGGAGATGTTCAGGCGGAGCTCGCCGCAGATGATCACGTTGGAGTCGATCAGCAGGTCCAGCGTCACGTTGACGGCTCCCTCGGTGCTGTTCTCCACTGGCACGACGCCGAAGTCGGCGCGCCGGCGCTCCACCTCGTCGAACACCTCGCCGACGGAGCGCGCCGGTTTGTAGACCACGGACGCGCCGAAGCGCTGGAGGGCGGCCTGGTGGGTGAAAGTCGCCTGCGGACCGAGGTAGGCGACCGTCAGCGGGGACTCGAGGGCGCGGGACGCCGAGAGCACTTCCCGCCAGATCGCGCCGATCGCCTCGGCGGTGAGCGGCCCGCCGCTCGTCGCGATCAGGCGCCCGAAAATCTCGGCCTCACGCTCCGGGGCATAGATCGGCACTCCCTGCCTGCGTTTGAGGTCTCCGACCTGGAGGACGGCCTCGGCGCGTTGGTTGAGGAGGCGGAGGATTTGGTTATCGAGGTCGTTAATCCTGGAACGCCAATCGTCCAGGTTCATAGGGACTCCCACTACTCCGGGCTCTCGGGATACCGCGCATTATAGGCCCACGGTTTCGGCAAGGGCAAGTTACCTGCCCCCCCGTCGCGGTGGCGGCCCGTCGGCGACGGCGGCGCGGAGCGCCCGCACCTCGCTCGCGGTGAGTGGCCGCGAGGCGCCGGGCGGGAGCGCGCCGAGCGCGACGGCGCCGAACTCGGTCCGGCGCAGCCGCACCACCCGATGTCCGAGCGCTTCGCAGTAGCGCTTGACCTCGTGCTTGCGGCCTTCGGCGAACGTGAGGCGCACGCGGCTCTCGCGTGGCCCGGTGTCGAGAAGCTCGACCGCGAGCGGCCGCGCCGGCCCGTCGTCCAGCGCGACGCCGCGCCGCCACCGGGCGAGCGCCGCGCGCGCGACGGGGCCTTCGACACTCGCCTCGTAGATGCGCGGCAGCGCGTAGCGCGGGTGGAGGAGCCGATGAGTCAACGGCCCGTCGTTGGTGAGCAGGAGCGCGCCTTCGACGTCCCAATCGAGACGGCCCACCGGATAGAGGCGCACGTCGCTGGTCACGAGGTCCGCCACGACCGGGCGCCCCTGCGGGTCGCTGAGCGTGGTGACATAGCCGCGGGGCTTGTTGAGCAGCACGTAGCGCTTCGCCTCGGCCGGCGGCAGCGGACGGTCGTGGACCGTGATCGCGTCGAGCTCGGGATCGGCCAGAGTGGCGGGACTGCGCGTGACGATGCCGTTGACGGCAACGTGGCCGTCGACGATCAGGCGGTCACCCCCCCGTCGAGACGTCAGCCCCGCCTGCGCCAGGATCTTGTTGAGTCTCAGCTTGGCCATGCTCGGCGGGGACAGCCGCCAGCTCGGGGATGATCAGCTCGCCCTCGACCTTGGGCAGATCGGCGAGATCGCGCAGCCCGAACGCGACCAGAAACTCGCGCGTCGTCTCGAAGAGGTAGGGCCGCCCGGGAGCCTCCTTGCGACCGGTGATGCGAACGAGTCGGCGCTCGAGCAGGTTCTCGAGCACGGCATCCGAGTTCACGCCGCGGACCGCGTCGATCTCGGGACGGGACACTGGCTGCTTGTAGGCGACGATCGCCAGGGCCTCGAGGGCCGGCCGCGACAGGCGGGCGCGCGTCCGCGCCCGGGCGAGCCGCACGAGCCACGGGGCCAGCTCCGGACGCGTCATCATCCGATAGCCGCCGCCGACCTCGACGATCTGCAGTCCCTGGCTCGAAGCGTCGTAGCGCGCGCGCAGCTCGTCGACGAGCGCGCGCGCCTCGCGGAGATCGCCCAGGTCCAGCACCTCGCGGATGCGCTCGGCTTCCAGCGGCACGTCGGAGGCGAACAGGAGCGCTTCGACGACGTCAGTTGGCGTCGGCACGGGCAGCCTCCCCATTCGGGATCGTGGTCTGGCGTTCGATGACTATCTCGCCGAAGAGCTCCGTCTGCTGCGTCTTGATCCGACCGAGCCGCACCAGCTCGAGCACCGCCAGCAGCGACACGACGATCTCCGAGCGGCGGCGATCGCCGGACGTCAGCGACGAGAAGAGCAGCGACCAGGTGTCGCGCAACACCGATAGGATCATCGTCATGCGCTCGAGCACCGAGGGCGCGTTCGGTTCCACCTCGCGCGGCCGCTGCCGGGTCTGCTCCTCGATGAGGCGCTTCAGCGTCCGCTCGAGCAGGTGCACGCTCAAGTCCTCGAGCGGCACCTCCTCGGGTGGGGGCAGCGTGCTACCGGTACGGCCCCACACCAGGCTCTGCTCGGCCTCCCGCTGGGCCAGCCACTCGCCGAGCGCCTTGACCCGCGCGTACTCGCGCAGGCGCGCCTCGAGCTCCAGACGCAGGGTCAGACCGTCCTCGTCCAGCTCCTCGTCCGGCGTCTCGTCGGGCGGGACCAGGAGCTTGGACTTGAGATAGATCAGCGTCGCGGCCATGACGAGATAGGCGCCCGCCGCCTCGAGGTCGCGGAACTCCATCGCCTCCAGGTGGGCGAGGTACTGGTCGGTGATCGTGCGCACCGGAAGGTGCGCCAGATCGATCTCGTTCGTGCGGCAGAGGTGCAGGAGCAGATCGAACGGCCCCTCGAAGCCCCCGACGCGAAGGGTGAGGTCGCGCGAAGCGTCGAGGGTGTCCCGTGACTCGTCGCTCATGGCGTCAGGTGCACCGCCGTCCGGACGTCCTTCATCGTGGCCTGGGCGACCGTGCGCGCGCGACGTGACCCCTCGTGCAGGAGCTCGACGATCGTGGCCGTCTTCTCCGCGTAGACCTGCCGCCGCTCGCGGATCGCCGCCAGGGGCGGCAGCATGTGCTTGAGCAGGACGTCCTTGCAATCCAGGCAGCCGATCGACGCCGTCCGGCATCCGGTGGCGCACGCCTCGCGATCGGACGGGGGCGTGAAGATCTTGTGCAGGTCGAACACCGGGCAGATGTCGGGGTTGCCGGGGTCCGAGCGCCGCTTGCGCGCCGGATCCGTCACCATGGGGCGGATCTTGCGTGTGATGATCTCCGCGGTGTCGGAGAGCTCGATCGTGTTGTTGTACGACTTCGACATCTTGCGGCCGTCGGTGCCCGGCACCTTGGGAATCTCGGTCAGCTTCACTTCCGGCTCCGGGAACACCGGGCCGAACGTGTTGTTGAACCGCCGCGCCACCTCGCGCGTGAGCTCGACGTGGGGCGCCTGATCGATGCCGACCGGTACCCACTTCGGCCGATACATCAAGATGTCGGCGGCCTGCAACAGCGGGTAGCCGAGCAGGCCGTACGACGGCGACTCCAGGTGCTGCTGCTCGATGCGCTCCCGGTAGGTCGGGACGCGCTCGAGCCAGGTCACCGGCGTGGTCATCGAGAACAGAAGGTGGAGCTCGGCGTGCTCCGGCACGAGCGACTGGATGAAAAGCGTCGAGCGCTCCGGATCGAGCCCCGCCCCGAGCCAGTCAGCGACCATCTCGACGGCGTTCGCCGGGACGTCCGACGTGTCGAGGTCGTCGGTGAGCGCGTGCCAGTCGGCGACGAAGTAAAAGCAGTCCAGCTCGTCCTGCAGCTTCACCCAGTTCGCCAGGGCCCCCAGGTAATTGCCCAGGTGGACCTTGCCGCTCGGTCGCATCCCCGACAGCACGCGGTCCTTCCCCACTCCGGCCATCAGCCTTGGTCGCTCTCTTTCTGACGCTCCCACGCCTTCACCGATCGGATGAGCACATAGTACGCGTAGAGGCTAGCCAGAAGAAAGCCTCGCGCCCCGTCGAGGAAGCCGCGACGGAGGACATACATCGCGAGGAACCGGCCGAGCGGCCGCAGCACCATGTCGCTCGCCCGTGCGCGCTTACCGCTCCGCAGCCACTCCTCGGCGGCGAGGGTCGAGTAGCGGTCGGCGCGCGCGAGGAAGTCGGAGACGTCGCGATAGCTCCGATGGATCAGCGGGCCCTCGAGCCGGCCGACACTGCCCGTCACGTCCACCGACTCGTGGACGGCGCGCTCGACGAACCGGCCGCGGCCGCGCCGGAAGAGTCGGATCTGCCAGTCCGGCCAGAGCCCACCGTGCCGGATCCACTGCCCCCAGAACATGTTGCGCCGGGGGGTACGGTAGCCGTCGTGCGGCCCGCCGGCGGCGAGCACGCGCGCGATCTCGCCGCGAAGCTCGGGCGAGACCAGCTCGTCGGCGTCGAGCGAGAGGATCCAGTCGCCGCCCGCCTCTCCGATCGCGAAGTTCTTCTGCGCGGCGAAGCCTGGCCATGGACGCACGATCACGCGATCGGTGAACTCGCGGGCGATCTGCACGGTCTTGTCCTGCGACAGCGCGTCGACGACGATCAGCTCATCCGCCCACGCCGCGCTCTCCAGGCACGCGCGCAGCCGCTCCTCTTCGTTGAGCGTGACGACGACGACCGAGAGCCGCCGGCGGGTCATAGAACCTTTGAAGGGCTCGCCTCGCCGGCGGCACCGTCTCGGCTCGCACTGCCTTGAACCTTTGAAGGGCTCGCCTCGCCGGCGGCACCGTCTCGGCTCGCATTCCCATTCGGGCTCGTCTCGCGCTCGAGGGCATCCACGACCGCGCGGAAGACGATCTCGACGGCGAGCCCAGTCATGGTCCCGTCCGGGCTGGCGAGGGCACGGTGGACCTGGCCGTACGGTCCGTTGCGGGCGGCCGATGTCGGGCCATAGAGGCCGACGCACGGCGTACCGAGGGCCGCCGCCATGTGCAACGGCCCGGTGTCGCCGGCCACCAGAACGCTCGCGCGTCTCAGCACCGCCAGCAGCTCGTCGAGGCTCGTCGGGGGGGCGAGGGCCGCGCGGCCAGCCATGTCGTCGCCCGCGATCGTGCGCGCCTCGCCGAGCTCGTGCGGTCCCCAGGTGACCAGCACCGAAGCCTTGGCGTCGTGGACGAGCCGGCGCGCGAGCCCGCGGAAGTGGACGGCTGGCCAGCGCTTGTCGGGCCGACCAGCGCCGGGATTGAGGACGACGAGGCGGTCGCGCGACTTGAGGCCCGCGCCCGCGAGGAACTCCTCCACTCGCTCCTCGGCCGCGTCGTCGGTCGGCAAGGAGAACTCGGCCGCGGCGGCGCGCACGCCGAGCGGCTCCACTAGCGACAGATACCGGTCGACGACGTGTTGGGCGGACGGCGGCGGCGTCACGCGGCGATTCGAGAAGAGCGTGTTCAGGGGTTCACGACAGTGCGTGGCCGCGAAGCCGATCCGCAGCGGCGCCCGCGTCGCCGCGGCGATCACGCCGCTCTTGACCAGCCCTTGCAGGTCGATCGCCACGTCGAACCGTGAGGCGCGCAGGTGGCGTCCGAGCGCAACCAGCGCGCCCGTCGTCTCCGCGACGACCAGCGGCGAGCGGAAGCGACGCCAGCCGCGGGTGTCGACGGGCACGACCTCGCTCAGCGCGACGTTCCCGCGGAGCACGGCCGCCTCGCGGCGCTCGACGATCCACGCGAGCCGCGCCTGCGGCAGCGCGGTCCGCAGCGCGGCCGCCACCGGCAGCGCGTGGACGACGTCGCCGATCGAGGACAGCTTGACGAGCGCAATGTTCATCGGAACTGCTCGAGGATGCGGGCGATCAGATCGCGCGACGAGTGGTCCTTGGGGTCGCCGACGATCTCGATCCGGCCCCCGACCGCCTGGACCGTCGCCGCTTCGGGCACCGAACCGGGACGATAGTCCGTCCCCTTGGCGTGGACGTGGGGCCGGAGCGACGCGACCAGCCGGTCGGCGGTGTCCTCTTCGAACACGACGACGTGATCGACCTCGCGGAGCGAGAGCAAGATCTCGGCGCGCTCGGCGGCCGGCATCAGCGGGCGTCCTCGTCCCTTCAGGCGGGCCACCGCCGCGTCCGAGTTGATCCCGACGAACAAGACGTCGCCGAGCTTTCGGGCGGCGCGCAAGTAGCGGACGTGACCGACGTGAAGCAGATCGAAGCAGCCGTTCGCCAGCACGATGCGCTTGCGCTCGGCCCGAAGGCGGTCGGCCAGCGCAACCGCCTCATCAAGAGTCAAGGCCGAGCGCCTGCCGGAGCTCCGCGCGTGAAACCGTGCCGGTGCCGCGCTTCATCACGACCACGCCGCCCGCGACGTTCGCCAGCAACGCCGCCTCGATCGGCGTCGCACCGGCCGCCAGCGCCAGCGTGAACGTGCTGATCACCGTGTCACCGGCGCCGGTGACGTCGGCGATCTCGTCGGTGCCGTGGATGGGAATGAATGTCGTGGCGCCGTCGCGCTCGAGCAGGGCCATGCCCCGGCTGCCCCGCGTGACCAGCAGGATCCGCGCGTCCAGCCGCTCGAGCAGGTGCCGCCCGGCCTTCTCGACCGCGCGCTCGTCGTCCACGGGCACGCCGGTGAGCTGCTCGAGCTCGGCCTCGTTGGGCGTGGCCGCCGTCACCCCGCTGAATCGCGGGAGTTGGTAGCGGCTGTCGGTACTGACGATCGCGTTGCCGCTGCCGGCGATCTTCTTGACACACTCGAAGAGGCGCGGCGTGACCGTGCCGTAGCCGTAGTCCGAAATCACGACCGCGGCGGCGCCGGGCGCCAGCGCGGTGAGCCGATCGAGCAGCGCGTCCTCGGTGGTGGGCTGCGGCTCGCCGGCCGGCTCACGATCCAGGCGGACCACCTGCTGGCGCGTCGCCTGGTAGCCACCGGCCATGATCCGCGTCTTCACCGGTGTCCGCCGGCCGCGCTCGACGACGACCCCGTCCGTGGAGATCCCGGCGCCGTGGAAGAGCGCGATGAGCTCCTCGCCGGCATCATCGGCGCCGATCACGCCGATCGGCACCACCCGAGCGCCGAGCGCATGGACATTGTGCGCCGCGTTCGCCGCACCGCCCAGCAGCACCTCGCGCTCGGAGAAGCGCAGGATCAGCACCGGCGCCTCGCGCGAGATCCGGGCCGGCTTGCCGAAGAGATACTCGTCGGCGATCAGGTCGCCGAGCACGACGACAACCGGCCGGTCCAGCCGATCGATGACCGCCCGCATCCCAGGCGTCACCGCGGTCACGAGCGCTGGCTCTCGATCGCCCACTCGACCGCGCCGAGCAGGTCCTCGGCCACGTGGTCGGGCGCCACCGCCAATGTGTCCCGCCGGTATTCCCACTCGCCAAGTCCGTAGCCCGTCAGGACAAGAACGGCCCGCGCGCCGACGGCCCGGGCGGCCTCGAGGTCCGAGCCCCTGTCGCCGACCAGCGTCGCGCGGGAGAGATCGAGCCCGAGCTCCTCGGCCGCGCGCAGAAGCAGCCCGGGTTTGGGCTTGCGGCAGTCGCATGCCATCCGGTACGGCGGCGCGCCTTCGGTCGGGTGGTGGGTGCAGACGTAGATCGCGTCCAGGTGCGCGCCGTCGTCCTTGAGCTGGGATAGGAGCGAGCCGTTCACCGCCGCGAGGATCTCCTCGGAGAAGTATCCGCGAGCGAGCCCCGCCTGGTTGGTGACAACGACCGCGGCGAAGCCGGCGCCGTTCAGTCGGCGGATCGCTTCGGCCGATCGCGGCAGGAGTCGAAGTCGCCGGGGGTGGTTCACGTAACCGACTTCTTCGGTGAGCGTCCCGTCACGATCCATGAACACCACGGGCCGACGGACCACGAGCAAAGTGTAAGCTCCGAAGCCTGATTTCTCAAGGAAAATCGCATCTTGCGTGGCTCAAGCGATCGTAGATCCGCGTGAACCCGCTGACCTGCGCACGGTATGTGAAAGGTTCTGCAGACCGGCGGGCCGCCTCGCCGACGTCGCGCGCGGAGCCCTCGCGGAAGCGCGCGAGCGCCGCCGCGACGGCCGAAGCGTCGGTCGGGTCGACGACGGCTCCGTTGAGACCGTCGGCGATCACCTCCGCTCCCCCCGCCTTGGCGCTCGCGACGACGGGGAGACCCGAGGCGAGCGCTTCGAGATGGACGTTGCCGAAGGGCTCGTACCGGCTCGGCAGCACGACCAGGTCGGCCGCCGCATACCATCGCTCGGGATCGGGCCGCGCACCGAGCCAGGCGATGCGCGGGCCGACGCCCGCGCGCGCCGCCGCCGCGCGATAGGGCCGCGGGTCGCCCTTGCCGACGACGAGGAGGCGGCTCTCGCGATCCGAGAGCTTCGCAAACGCCTCGATCGCCGTCGCGAGCCCCTTGCGCTCGAACCCGCTGCCGACGAACAGGACGGTCCAGGCGTCGGACGGCACGCCGGCCTCGCCGCGCGCAGCGGCGCGATGCGTCGCGCGGTTGCGGGGATGAAAGCGCTCGAGGTCCACCCCGTTGTACACCACGGTGAGGCGCTCCCCGGCCACGCCGTAGAGCAACCCGATCTCGCGGCGCCCAGCGTCGGAGATCGCGACGATCTGCGGCGTTCGCGCGAAGACGCGTCGCTCGAGGGCCAGGACGATCCGATGATAGAGCCCGCGGGCCCGCGGTCGATGCTCGCTGGCCAGATACCCGCGGTGGCACCCTTCGCCCGCGCGGTAGACGTCCTGGCGAAGCGTGCGCTCGTGGCTCTGAACGATGTCCCAGGTTCCCCGCGCGGTCGCGACGCGCGCGTTCATCGCCAGCGCCAGCGCACGCGCCGCCGCCGGCAAGGGCGGCAACGGCAGCGTGTGGAGCGTCACGCCCTTCACGGGCGCCTGGCCCCGCGGGCTCAACAGATGGACGTCGTATCCGTGGTCGACCAGCGCGGCGACGAGGCCCGCCGTCGCGCGCTCGACGCCGCCGTGCAGGGCGAACGGCCGCGCGATGATCAGGAGCTTCACTGTAGCGGGTGCCGTGAGGCCGGCTTGGACTGCGGGTGGCCTGAGCGAGAAGCGACCCGGCTCCGCATGCCCGCTTCAGCGCTCTCGGCTTGCGAGCCCGGCTCGAGGTGCCGTGAGGCCGGCTTGGACCGCGGGTGGCCTGAGCGAGAAGCGACCCGGCTCCGCATGCCCGCTTCAGCGCTCTCGGCTTGCGAGCCCGGCTCGAGGTGACCTGAGGCCGGCTTGGACCGCGGGTGGCCTGAGAAAGATTCGACCCGGCTCCGTGGCGCCCGTTTCATCCCTGGAGATTCAGCGCTCTCGGTTTGCGAGCCCGGCACGAGGCGCCAGACCGTCGATCAACGGGAACAGGGTCGCGCGCGCGGCGCGGAAGCTGTAGCGGGCGCCGCAGCGCTCGCGCGCGCTCCGGCCCAGCGCTGCGGCCTCGTCCTTGTTCTCCAGGAGCCGACGAACGGCGCCGGCGAGCGCCGGCACGTTCCCCGGCGGGACCAGACATCCGCAGCCATCGAGGATCTCCGGGATCATCGAGACGGTGGTCGAGACGATGGGACGCGCGAGCGCCATCGCGTCGAAGAGCTTAGCGGGCACCTGACCCAGAGTGTCGGTCGTCGCCCGCTGGGGCACCGCGACGACGTCGGCGGCGACGAGATAGCGGGGCACGTCGTCGAACGGGATCTCGCCGGTCATGCGCACGTGCCGGAGCCCGGACCAGCGTCGCGCCTGGGCACTGGCGGGATCGACGCCGACGAGCACCAGGACCACCCCCGGTCCCAGGAGCCCGACCGCCTCCACCAGATCATTGACGCCCTTGTGCTCGCGCGGCGTCCCCAGAAACATGACGACCTTGCGAGCACTCACGTCCAGCCGGGTGCGCGACGCGGCGGGGTCGTAGCGGGCGGGGTCCCACGCGTCGGTGTCACGCACGTGGGGCAAAAACGTCCCGCCGAAGCGCTGCTCGAGGAAGCGCGAGGCCACGGTGACGGCGTCGGCGCAGCCCACGAGCTTCTCGGCCAACCACGTCCACGCGAGCCCGTTGGGATCGGCGAGGTTGAGGGCGCGTCCCACGCGGCCCCAGGCATCCGAGTGATAGAAGAAGCCGAGCTCCCAGTCGTCGATGTCGAGCACGAGCGGCCTCCGGCGACGGAGGCGCGCGAGCAGCGCGAGCCCGAAGCTCGTCGGCCGCGGCTTGGAGGCGAAGAGAACGTCGCCGTCAACGAGGTCGAGCACCTCACGGACGCGCCACGCGAACCCCGGGTAGCGCCCGGCTCTCACACCGCGATACTTGACGACGCCGTCGCGGGCCGGCGCCCAGACGCCGTCGCCGAGCTGGGCCCCGACGACGTCGACCTCGTAGCGAGGCGCCAGCAGGCGGGCGAGCAAGTCCGCACGGCCCGTCGCGTTGTCGGACAGGTCGGGCGCGAGGACGGAGATCTTCACGCGGCCCCGAGGGCCAACAGGCTCGCGTACCGGGCCTCGAGCGCGGCGGCGACGTGGGCGCCCGAGTATCGCGCCTCGACGAGTCGGCGCCCGCTCTCGCCCAGCCGCGCGCGCGCTTCGGGATCGCGCGCGAGACGCCCGAGGACGTCGGCGAGCGCCGCCGCGTCGCCAGCCGCCACCAGCGCCGCGTGCTCGCCGTCGGTCAGGACCTCGGGCACGACGCCCACTCGCGATGCGATCAACGGCCGCCCCGCGGCCAGGCACTCGAAGACCACACGCGACATCCCGTCGGACTCGAGCGGGACGTAGAGCGCCACGTCGAGCGCGGCCATCGCCGCGGCCAAGTTCTCGACGAACCCGCCGATGCTGATCTGCGGCTCGAGCCCGGCTCCGCTGATCCTGGCGCGGAGGGCGTGCTCGCGACCCCCACGACCGAGGAAGACGAAGCGAAGTCGGACGCCGCGCGCGTTGAGGCGGGCGGCGGCCTCGATCACGACCTCGTGGCCTTTCATGACGCGCAGTCCGGCAATCATGCCCACCAGCAGACCGTCGGGCCCGCCGCCCAGCGCTCGATAGACCTCGGGATCGCGCGGCTGCGGCCGGTAACGTTCGGTGTCGGCGCCCCCCGGTAGCGCGGCGACCCGGTCCGAGTCCACGAGCCCCGCGGCGAGATACTGCCGCCGGATGGCGTCGGTCACCGTGACGACGAGCGCGGTCGCGCGACGATAGAGCCAGCGGTTCGCCGCGTGGGGTCTCACGGCCTGGGCGATGTGGCGGGTCCGGACGAGTGGCCGCGGCGTGGCCGTCAGCCGGTTGGCGACGGCGGCGAGCCAGTGCTCCTTGCCGCGGTGGACGTGAACCACGTCGGCCGTCGTCATCATGGCGCGAAGACGCCGCACGTCCTGCCCGTCGGTGACGGGCTGCACGCCGCCCGCGAGGGCAAGCGTGGTCACGCACTGGACGCCCTCCGCGCGCGCGCGATCGATCACCTGCGTTTCCGTGCCGGCGCGGCAGGCGAGCGTCACGGCGTGGCCGCGCCGCTCGAGCTCGCGCGTGATCCGCGCCGCCCAATAGGCGTCGGACGACCACCCGCGGCAGGACATGAGCTGGAGGACTCTCACCAGAGCTCGCGGTAGACGCGCTCGACCGTCTCGACGGAGCGGTCGGAGCCGAAGTGGCTCTCCGCCCTCGCCCGCGCCGCGACTCCCATCGCGCGGCCGCACGCTGGATCCGCGAGGATCTCGCCGAGCGCCTGCGCGACCGTCTCGGGGTGATCGTCGTCGATGAGAAGGCCGGTCTCTCCGTGCACGATCGTCTCCGGGAGCGCGCCGACCTTGCGCGCGATCACCGGCCGCGCGGCGGCCATCGCCTCCAAGGCCGCGCGGCAGGAATCGTCCGAGCCGGCCGCCATGAGCGCGAAGCAGTCGGCGGCCGCGAGGACCGAAGGGAGGTCGTGGTCGCGGTAGCCCGTGAAGATCACGTGGCGCTCGAGCTCGAGATCGGCGACCAGCTGCTCGAGACGCAGTCGCATCTCCCCTTTTCCCACGAGCAGGAGGCGCGCCCGAGGTAGGCGGCGCACGAGCAGCCGGAAGCCCGAAAGCAAGAGCTCATGGCCGCGGTTGGTGGCGAGGCGTGCGACCGACACGACGACCGGAGCGTCGCCGAGCTTGAACTCCTCCCGGATCGGCGACGGGTCGGCGTTGGCCGTGAAGCGCGTCAGGTCCACCGCGCCCGGGATCCAGAAGACACCCTCCGACGGGATCCCGGCTTCGATGCAACGAGCCTCGATCTGGCGGGAGACTGCGAAGGCGGCGGCGGTGCGGCGGTAGAGCGACGCGGCGAGACGGTCCCGCTTGACCGAGCGCAGGTTGTGGAAGGTTCTCACAACCGGCAGCCGGCCGCCCTCGGCGCGCTTGGGGCGCGCGAGAACCGCCAGCCAGTGGTCGTGCGAGTGGTGAGTGTGAACCACCTCCACGCCCTCGTCGCGGATGACCGCGCGAAGCCTCAGGGCGTCGCGCGCGAGCGCGCGCGGACCGGGGCGCGCGTCCAGGCGAAGCCCGTTGACCACGTCGATGCCCGCTTCCTTCGCCTTGGCCTCGAATCGATCGCCCGGAATGATCCCCAGCAGCACGCGGTGGCCGCGCTTGCGCAAGCTGGCCACGAGGTGAATGACCGGATCGGCGCTCCCGGTCCACCAGCGGTTCGCCGCCAGGTGCAGGATCGATAGCGGTTTCATGGACCGGCGGCGAGCAGCGCGTCGACGCGTTGCCCCACGACCTCGGCGCTGATTCCCCGCATGCACGGGTGATCGATCGGGCACTCGCGGTAGAAGCACGGCGCGCACGGCACCGCCTGGTGCACCACCGCCACCGGGCCGAGCGGCGCAGTGAGCGCGGGGTCGGTCGGGCCGAAGAGCACGACGACCGGAGTGCCGAGCGCCGCGGCGAGGTGCGCGACGCCCGTGTCGCCGCACACGAGCGCCGAGATCTCGGTGAGCACCGCCGGCAGGAGCTCGGGGCCGTCCCGTCCCACGAGGCTGACCGCAGGCACCTCGCGCAGCACGTCCGCGGCCGCCGGCGCGTCCGAGGGCGCCCCGAGGAGCACGGGCAGCGCGCCGCGCGCCTCCGCGAGCCGGCAGAACTCGACGACGCGCTCGTGCGCCCAGACCTTCGCCGGCCCGTACGCCGCGCCGAGGTGAATTCCGATCCGCCGCCGCCCGACTGGCGCGCCGTTCTGACTGAGGAGCTCGCGCGCTCGCCGACGGATGTCGGCGTGTACGTCGGGCGGCGCCAGGCGCGGCTCGCGCGCCGACGGGGAGACGCCCAGCCCGTCGACCAGCAGCAGGTATTCGTCGACCTGGTGCCGGCGCGGCTCGGGCAGACGGAGCGCGTCGGTGAGGAGCCAGCTACGACCGTCGACGGCGAAGCCGATTCGCCGCCGCGCTCGCCAGTACACGGCCGCCACCGCCGCCTCGAACGAGTTGGGCAAGAGCACGACGGTGTCGGCGCCGAAGTCCCGCACCACGTCGGCGGTCCGGAGCCTACCGCTCCACGACCGAGGATACGGCACGAGAACGTCGCCGAGGCCCTGGCCGCCGAGCAGCTCGACCCAGGGGCCGGCGAGCAGCACCCGAGCGTCAGGAGACGCGTCGCGAAGCGCCCGCAGCGCCGGCACGGCCATGACGGTGTCGCCGAGCCAGTTCGGGAGCCGCAGCGCGATCTTCATGGGCACGCGCGGTGGAACGCCTGGCGCCAGGCGGCTTCTCCCGATTGCAGCACGAGCCGGATGCTGAGCACGTAGAGCGGCCGCCGCGGCAGTCGCAGCCGGCGCAGGCGGACCCAGTCTTTCTCGGTCGTGATGAGCGCCTCGACGCCGAGCTCGTCGGCGCGGACGTCGAGCCGTGCCACGTCGTCGGTCGAGTACCAGTGATGGTCGGCGAACTCCAGCAGCGCCTCCACGACGGCCCCGGTTTCCCTGAGCGTCTCGGCGAAGGCCGCCGGCGACGCGATCCCCGCGAACGCGACGAGTCGCTTGCCGCTGAGGTCGGTGAGCCTGAGCGGCCGCATTCGGCCTGCCTCCCAGCACTCCGACGGCGTGATCACGGCCGACAGGACGGGAACCCGCGGCGCGTGCGCGCCGACGGCTTCCGTCACCTCGTGAGCATCGGCCCCAGGCAGACCGGTGACCACGATCAGATCGGCTCGGGCGAGCGAGGTCAGCGGCTCTCGCAGCGGTCCCGCCGGCAGCAGTCGCCGGTTGCCCCAGGGGCGCTGCGCTCGCGTCATGACGATTTCGAGGTCCTTCGTGAGGGTTCGATGCTGGAAGCCATCATCGAGAACGATCGCCGTCACGCCGAACCTCTCGATCGCCAGCCGCGCAGCGTCATGGCGGTTCGAGCCGACCAGCACCGGAACGCCTGGCAGCCGCCGCGCGAGCAGAAACGGCTCGTCGCCCGCCTCCTCGGGATCGAGATGGATGGACGCGGCGTCCGCGACGATCTGGACACCGCGCGTGCTGCGTCCGTAGCCACGGCTGACGACCGCCGCTCGGTGGCCGAGCTCGGTGAGCGTCTGGACGGCCACCTCGACGGCCGGGGTCTTTCCCGTTCCCCCGACGGTCAGGTTCCCGATGGACACGACGCGGCACGGCAGCGCGCGCGACTTCAGGACTCCGTGGCCGTACAGCCACTCGCGCGCGCCGAGCAGGCCTCGGTAGCCGCCGCCGGCGACGGAGAGCAGCCGCGCGGGACCGGGCGCAAACCCCTCTTCCCATCCGCGGACAAAGCGCTCGCGGGGGTTCACGCGCCGATCCCCGGCTGGAGATAACGGCCGATCAGGTCGAGCGTCTCCCGGACGGCACCATGACGGGACGCGAGCGCCTCGAATCCGGCGTCGCCCATCTTCGCTCGCAGGTCCGGATCGGCGAGCAGCCGCCGGAGATCGTGGCCGAGGTCGGCCGCATCGCGGACCACGAGCGCCGCGCCGGCCGACTCCAGCAGGCTGGCGGACTCGCGGAAGTTGCCAGTGTGCGGCCCGACCAAGACGGGCTTGCGCCGCTGCGCGGCCTCGAGCACGTTGTGGCCGCCGAGGGGCACGAGGCTCCCGCCGACGAACACGACGTCGGCCACGGCGTAGAGCGTCGCCAGCTCGCCGACGGTATCGAGGACGATCACGGGCGGGACGGCGGTCGGTGGATGCGGCGCCCTCGACGGCAGCTCGCTGCGCCGCACCGCTCGCCATCCACGCCGGTCCAGGAGGGCAAACACGTCGGCCGCTCGCTCGGGGTGCCGGGGCGCCAGCACGAGCACGAGATCGGGAAAATCGACGAGGGCGGCGCGGTAAGCCTCGAGCACCATGTCCTCTTCGCCCGGGTGCGTGCTGCCGGCGATCCAGACGCGCTGCGGCGCGGCCAGCCCGAGAAGGCGCCGCCACAGATCGACGGCGCCGGCCGTGTCGACGACGGCGGCATCGGTCTTGACGTTGCCGGTGACCACGACGCGCTCGGGCGGGGCGCCGAGCGCGATGATCCGCCGCGCGTCCTCGTCCGACTGCATCGCGAACACCCGAACCTGGGCCAGGACTCCCCTCAGGAAGCCCCGGATCAGCCGATAGCGACGGTAGGACCGATCCGAGATCCGCCCGTTGGCGATCATGACCGGCGCGCCGCGCGCCGCCACCGCCCGCAAGGTGTTCGGCCAAAGCTCGGTCTCCATGCAGATCAGGAACACGGGGTTGATGGACGCCGAGACGCGGCGAGCAACCCAGGGAAGATCGAGCGGGAAGAAGCGATGGGTCGCGAGGCCGGCGAATCTCTCGCGGACGATCTGCGCGCCCGTGCTCGTCACTGTCGTCACCACCAGCGGAAGCTCCGGATAGACCCGCCGCAAACCCTCGATGAGCGGCGTCGCCGCGATCGCCTCGCCCACCGACACCGCGTGCAGCCACCCGGTGCGCCGGCCGTTGGTATCTGGTGCGCCGTAGCCGAGCCGCGCCCGGACGTTGAGCGGCACTCCGCGCGTCAGGCGCCTCACCACCGCGAGCGGGACGTAGAGCACGACCAGGCCCAGCAGCACGACCGTGGTGTAGAGCGCGTACATCACGCGCCGACCAGCCGGTCGGCGGCGGCGGTCGCCTCGTCCAGGCTCCGCTCGATATCCTTGCGAACGAGGGCGCGGTCGGCGTCGCGCGGGACCGTCAGCGGGGCGCCGAACACCAGTGCGGCGCGCGCGAAGGGGGCCGGCACCAGGAACTCGTCCCACGTCACCATGCGCCGCGCCGGCCGAGCGGCGAAGCCGAGCGGCACCACGGGCGCGCCGGTGACCGCCGCGAGCACGACGACCCCGGGACCGAGCTGGCGCTGCGGGCCACGTGGGCCGTCGGGCACCAGGGCGACGTCGCGACCCGCCTCGACGGTGGTCACGAGCGCCCGCATCGCCGCGGCCCCGCCCTGCGAGGACGAGCCCCTGACGACATCGAGCCCGAAGCGGCTCACGTAGCGGGCGACGATACTGCCATCGCGCGACCGGCTCGCCAGCACGCTCACCGCGCGAGCGCCGTGGGTGCGGCGCAATCGCGCGTTCAGCCAGGGCACCATCAAGATCCTCCCGTGCCAGACGCAGTAGATCAGCGGCCGCGCGGCCGTCCAGTGCGGCGCCAGTGCATCGACGCCCTCGACGCGCAAACGGAGCGTCGCACCGATCAGGCGCGCCAGCGCCGCGGCGGTCGATGGAGCGACCGCGGCCAGCAGGTCGCTGCGCCCAGGTGTCACCGGCGCGCCTGGGCGAGGACGAGCTGCGCGGCGCGTGTACCGACGCCGGGCTCGCCGAGCTGCCCGGCCAGCTCGCCGAAGGCGATGCGCTGGGTCTCGCGCGCGCCCGCGTCTTTCAGGAGAGGCAATGCCGCGCCGGCGAGACCCGCGCCGGTCATGGCCCGCTGGTACAGCTCCGGCACGACGGCACGGCCGAGCGTGAGATTCGCGAGGCTCACCCACGGCACCCGGATCAGAAGCCGAATGAAGAGCTCGCTCACGCGCGACAGGCGATAGCCCACGACCATGGGCGTGCCGAGCAGCGCCGCCTCCAGCGTCACGGTGCCGGAGGTGGCGAGCAGCAGATCGGCCGCGCGCACGACCGCGTACGTTTGGCCGCCGACGATCGCGACGGGCGGGCCGCCGGAAAGCTGGCCCTCGACCAGACGCCGGTCGATGGTCGGCGCGAGGCCCAGCGCGAACCGCGTGCCCGGGACGGCAGCCCCGATCTGCGCCGCCGCCTCGAGCATGGCGGGCAAGACGCTGACAATCTCCTGTTGCCGACTCCCTGGCAGGAGGCCGACCACGAGAGCCCCATCCTCGATCCCGAGCGCGCGGCGCGCAGACTCACGCGTAGGCGCGCCGACAAGCTGATCGAGCACCGGATGCCCGACGAACTCCACCGGGACTCCGGCCCCACGATACAGCGCCGGCTCGAACGGAAACACGGCCAGGACGAGCGATACGAACCGCCTGATCGCCTTCACCCGGTGGCCGCGCCACGCCCAGATCTGTGGCGGAATGAAATAGACGACCGGCACACCGGCCCGGCGCGCCGCGCGCGCCAGTCGCAGATTGAACTCGGGGAAGTCGATCAGGACGAGCACGCCGGGACGCTCGGGACCGCTGAGCGCGGCCCGAAGCGTGCGATAGGCACCGAAGAGCCGAGGCACCTGGCCGACCGCTTCGCGGTGGCCCACGACGGCGGTCGCGGTGACGTCCTCCATGAGGTCCATCCCCGCGGCGGCCATTCGCGCGCCGCCCATGCCGAACAGGCGGCAGGCGGGCTCGAGTCCGCGCAGGGCCCGACAGAGGCCGGCGCCATGCAGGTCGCCAGACGCCTCGCCCGCGACGAGCATGATCGCCGGCGCTCCGCCGGCCATCACACGATCCCCGCCAGAGCCAGCCCGGCCTCGTCGGCGATCCGCAGGCACTCGTCCCTTTCGAGGATCAGCACGCGCTCCGCCTCGACCGCGACGACGGTCGCGCCACCGGACGCCGCCGCCGTGAGCGTTTCCGGACCGATCGTCGGCGTATCGAAGCGGTAGTCGTGATCGCGCGCCACCGCCTTCACCACGACGGCGCCAGGACCGGCGTGCGCGATCCCGCGCCGGATCGCGTCGGTCGTGCCTTCGCTCGCCTCGACCGCCATCACGGCGCCCTGCTTGATCACGACGGTTTGACCGATGCCCGCCTCGGCCACCAGCCGCGCGACTGCGAGGCCTCGGCGGACGTCGCTCAGCTCGGTCTCGGTGAGGGCGCGGGCCGACCAGCAGCCGCTGCCGGCGAGCCAGTCGCCTAGGAAGGCGCGCTGGTCGAGGAGGGTGATGCCCATCTGGCCGAGCGTCGTGACTACGGCCTGCACGAGGTTCGTGTCGACGAGTGCCCCGGCCCGCGCCGTGATCTCGGTGACCGCGGCGTCGGGGCGGCCGCCGTGAAAATAGTCGCGCATCCAGAACTTCCCGGAGAAGAGCACCGCCCCGATCTTTTCGTGCGCGAGCGTCCCCAGCACGGCGCCGGCCTCGTTGAGCAGGCTCGGGATCGTACGGTCGGCGTGGGCGCTCACGCCGGGCGCCTCGCCGAAGGTGAACGCCACGACACGCCAGCCCTGGCGCCGTGCCTGGCCCGCCATGCGGGCCGGCAGAACGCCGGCGCCGCACATCAGGCCGAGTGACCGCTCCACGGAAGGCTGTTCGAGTACGCCGCCTCAGGGCGGCCGTCCCGGATCATTCGCTCGATCTCGAGAGCCATCGCGAGCGATCTTATATCTTCGGCCTCGGCCAGGACGATCGGCTCGCCCTTGCGCGCTCGCCGAACGGCCCGGACCAGATTGAGGATCTCGAGCTTGAGGGGATTGTCCTTGTGCACCTGCACGTGCTCCACGAACGAGGCGCGCCGGTAGCGGATCGATTCCCGGTTGAGCGTGTACTCCAGCGCCGCGCGGCGATGGATCCGGATGTCCTGCTCGGAGTAGTCCAGGACGACGTACGCGTCGGGCTGCGTGATGGCCAGCGTCCGGATCTTCTCCTCGGTGGCCCGGCTGGCGGTGATGAGCGCGATCGTTCCCGAGTCGAAGCCGATCTGGATGTTCGCGATGTCGATGACGCCGGAGTGCACCGAGGAGCCCATCGCGGTGAGTCGGCGCGGCGGCGAGTCGACCAGCGCCAGGACGATGTCGAGGTCGTGGATCATCAGGTCCATGACCACGCTGTCCTTCTGCACGCGGGGCGCGAACGGGCCCAGGCGCCGCGACTCGATGAGGATTGGGCGCTCGACGATCTTCTTCAGCTCTTGCACGGCCCCGTTGAACCGCTCGACGTGACCGACATGGAGCACCGCGCCGCTGCGCCGCGCGATCGCGAACAGCTCGCGCGCCTCCTCGACGGTGGGCGCGATCGGCTTCTCGACGAGGACGCCGACGCCGGCCTCCAGCAGGTCGGCGGCGACCGCGAAATGCTGCTCGGTGGGCACCGCGACGCTGACGATGTCGACCAGGCCGATCAGGTCGCGATGGTCGACGAGCGCACGCGTGTCATAGGGGGCCGCGACTTTGGCCGCCTGCGCCCGGTCAACGTCGACGACGCCGGCCAGCTCGATGTCCCACAGCTCCGCGTACGCGAGCAGATGGTACTGCCCCATGTGCCCCGCGCCGACCACGCCGGCGCGCAGCTTCCGGTCGTCGGCTCCCATCAGACCCTCTCGCTCTCGGGACGCGCGATCGCTTGCTCGTCGTCGCCGGCGAATCGGTCTGCCCACCGCCCCCCGCCGCAGATCCCGCGCCGCGCGCCCGCGATGAAGTCGAGCAGCCGAGTCAACGGCGGCGACGCCGGCAGCTCCGCTCGGATCCGCTCGACGGCACGCCGCGGCGTGAGCCCGCTGCGGTAGAGCAGCCGGTAGGCGTCCTGGAGCACGCGCCGATCGACCGGGGTCATGCCGGCGCGGCGGAGCCCGATGACGTTGATGCCGTAGGCGACGGCGGGGTGGCCGTCCACCAGCATGTAGGGCGGCACGTCCGCGGTGAGCTTGGAGTGGCCGCCCACGTAGGCGTACGCGCCGACCCGCGTGAACGGCGCGAGCCCGCTGAGTCCCCCGATCGTCGCGTGCTCGCCGATCTCGCAATGGCCGGTGATCCCGGCGTAGTTGATGATGATTGCACCGGCTCCGATCCGACAGTCGTGCGCCACGTGGCTCATCCCCATCAAGAGGCAGCCGGCGCCGATCTGGGTCCACCCGTCGGGGCGGGTCGCCCGGTGGATCATGACGTACTCGCGGATGTCGGTGTCCGCGCCGATCCTGACCCCGGACGGCGTCCCCTCCCGATACTTGAGGTCCTGCGGCCGTCCACCCAGCACCGAGCCATGGCCCACCTTCGAGCGGTCGGCGATCTCGACGCGCCCCTCGAGCACGCAGTGATGGCCGACTGCCACGTCGGCGCCGAGGGTCACCTCGGGACCGACGATCGAGAACGCCCCCACCCGAGCGGTCGGGTGAAGGGCCGCCTTCGGATCCACCAGCGCCGTCGGATGCACGCCGTCAGGCCCGCTCATCCGCCCCCTCCGTCGGGCCGGCCTCCGACGGCGAGATCCCGAGGCGGCGCTCCAGCCGCTCGAGGCGGCGCTCCGCGGTGCGAAGTCGACGGACCATGTCCGGCAGCTGCTTCTGGGCGACCATGATGCGCTTGGTCTGTCCCATCGGCAGCGCCGGCGTGCCGAGGCGCTTCTCGCCGGCGGCGACGTCGGACGACACGCCTGCCTGGGCGCCGAGCATCGCGCCGTCGCCGATCGTCAGGTGATCCGCGAACCCGACCTGTCCCGCCGCGACCACGCCGCGGCCGAGCCGGCACGAGCCCGAGATCCCGACCTGGGCGACGATGATCGAGTGCTCGCCGATCTCCACGTTGTGGCCGACCTGGACGAGGTTGTCGATCTTGGTCCCCTGACGGATGACCGTCCGGCCCAGCGTCGCCCGGTCGATCGTCGTGTTCGCGCCGATCTCGACGTCGTCCTCGATGACCACGCCGCCCACCTGCGGAATCTTGCGGTGCGCGTTGCCGTCGAACGCGTAACCGAAGCCATCGCCGCCGATCACCGCGCCGGGATGCACGATGACACGGCGTCCGAGGTGCACGCCCTCGCACAGCACGACCCGCGGGTGCAGCACGCACCCCTCCCCCACCTCGACACCCGGCCCGACGTAGGTGAGCGGATGGACGCTGACGTTCGGTCCGATGACGGCGCCCGAGCCGATCACCGCCAGGGCCCCGATCGCCGCGCTGGGATCGACGCGCGCGTCGCGCGCGACGATCGCCGTCGGATCGACACCGGGCCGCGCCGGCGCCGCCGGATGAAAGACGGTCAGCAAGGCGATGAGCGCCTGCGTGGGAACATCGGAGCGTAGCAACGGCCCGCGCAGACCCGACACGTCCTTCGACACCAGGAAGGCTCCGGCCCGCGAAGCCGCCGCGGCGGCCCGGTAGCGGGCGTCGATCACGAACGAGATCTGCTCGGGCTCCGCGGTCTCGAGCGGGGCCACGCCGGTGACCCGGCGGCTCGGATCGCCATCGAGCGTCGCGCTGAGCGCCTTGGCGAGCTCGCCGAGCGTGAACCCGGCTGGCTTGACCATCGGCGCTAGGGCTTCGTCGGCGTCGGGCCCGGGGGCACCGGTCCCTTGGCCCCCGGCTGTTGATCGTACGCGCGGATGATCTCCTCGGTCAGGTCCGCCTCGACCGAGGCGTAGAGGACCGAGGCGCCCCGCTTCTCCACGATGAGGTAGCAGCCGCGCTCCTTCCCGACTCGCTCGATGACGCCGGACAGGTCCTGGAGGACGCGCTGGAGGTGCATCTGCTCCTTCTTCTCGAGCTCCTTCTGGAAGTCGTCCATCTGGCGGCTGGCGTCGCGGCGCTTGCGATCGAACTGGTCCTGCTTGTCACGCCGGGCGTCGGCCGCCATCAGCGGTCCCTTCTTCTCGAGCTCGTCGCGAAGCTTCTCGAGCTCCACGCGCTTGCCGTCCATCTCCCGCTGCATGGCCGCCTTCTCGCGCTCGAGCTGGTCGCGCGCCGCCACGCCCGCCGCCGACCGCGCCAGCACCCGCTGCACGTCGATGAACGCGACCCGGGTCCCGCCGCAGTTCCCAGACGCCGGTGCCTGCGCGCTGACCAGCGCCGCGCTGGCACCGACCAGCGCCGCGGCGGCAACGAGCGCGACGCTCAGCGCCACGTTCGACTTCCTCATCCAACCCCTCCTAGAACGGCGACCCAACCGAGAAGTGAAACGCCCCGAAGCCCTCGCCCGGCTTCCGATCAAGGTTGATTCCGTAATCGACCCGGATCGGACCGAACGGCGACTGCCATCGTATACCTCCGCCGGCCGCCTTGCGAAGATCCGTCGGGTCGAACTCGGTGCTGAACCCGTAGACGTTGCCGATGTCGAAGAACCCCGCGATCCGAAAGGCGAAGGGCAGCGGGATGATGTACTCGACGTTGCCGAGCAGCTCGCTCGTCCCGCCCGTCTTGAAGCCGCCCGAGTCCCTGGGCGAGAGACTGTGGAACTTGAAGCTCCGGATCGAGTTCGGGCCGCCGAGATAGAACCGCTCGAAGATCGGCAGCGGGTCTTCGGCCCAGCCGAAACCGTACCCCGCCTCGGCTCTCGTCCCGATGATGTGGTCGAACCAGATCGGCTTGAAATAGGTCTGGAGGCCGGTCAGCTTGACGAACTTCGAGTCGCCGCCGAGACCGGCGAAGTCGGCGTTGAGCGACGTCTGGCCCCCCTTGGTCGGGGCCGCGACGAAATCGCGGCTGTCGCGCGTCAGCGCGGCGCCGACCGCCGACGTGACGCTGACGCCTTCCTGGGCTTTGAGGTCCGGCGACGCAATGTCGGAGATCTTGGTGATGTCGTCGCGCGACACCCGGTAACCGACCTGCCAGCGCCAGAACTCCTCGAACGGGTGGCTCATGCGGAGGTTTAGACCGGTCGTGTCGTAGTGGTATTCCGTGTACTGCCGGAGGCTCTTGTAGATGTCGAAGCCGGTCGACAGGGGCCGGTCGAACAGCCACGGCTCGGTGAAGCTGATCGTGCCTTGCTGCGACGAGGCGCCGGCGCGGAGCCGGATCGACGCCTCCCAGCCTCGGCCCAGAAAGTTGCGCTGGGCCAGATCGATCGTGCCGACCAGCGAGTCGACCGACGAGTAGCCGCCGCCGAGGCTGAAAATGCCGGTCGCCCGCTCCACCACCTCGACGTTCACGATGATCTTGGTCTTGTCGGCACCGGGCTGGGTCGTGACGTTCACGCTCTCGAAGTAGCCGAGGTTGACGAGCTTCTGGCGGGCGCGGTCGCGCTTCTGGAGGGTGTAGAGTTCGCCCTCGCGCAGGGGAAGCTCGCGGCGCAGGATCTTGTCCTGGCTCCGCACGTTGCCGTTGATGTTGATGCGCTCGACGTACACCTCGGGGCCTTCGTTGATCTCGAATGTCAGGTTGATCTGGCTGGTCGCGGCGAGCTGCTCACGCTTGGGGTTGACGTCCGCCGAGGCGCGGCCGATCGTGCTGTACAGGTTGAGGATCCCCTGGGTGGCCTCGCGGACCTTGCTCACCGAGAAGACGTCGCCGGACTTGAACTTGATCTGGCGGGAGATCTCGCGGTCCGGCAGCAGCGTGACGCCGGTGACGTTCACGTCCCCGACCTTGAACTGGGGCCCCTCGACGACCGTGATCGTGATCGTCACGCGCGCCTTCTCGCGATCGATCGTGATGTCGTGCGAGTCGACCCGGGCCTGGATGTACCCGTTGTCGTTGTACAGGGCCACGATGCGGTCGATGTCCAAATCGAGTCGCTGGCGCTGGACCTTCCCGCGCAGGATGAAGTACTGCCGCTCCCGGGTCTCCATCGCGTCCTTGAGCTGGGCCTCGGTGAGCCCCTGGTTGCCTCGGAACACGATCTTCTCGATGGTGATCTGTCGTCCCTCGACGATGCTGAAGACCAGCCGCACGTCGCCGTCGCTGAACTTCTCGACGTTCGGCGTGATCTGCACCTCGAAGTACCCCTCGTCCTCGTAGAACTCCCGGAGCTTCTCCACCGCGCGCTGCACGTCGACGGGGTTGTAGACGCTGCCCAGCTTGATGTCGATCTTGTCCTGCAGCGTGTCGCGGTCGAGCTTCTTGTTACCGGCGAAATCGAGGTCGCGGACGAAGGGACGCTCGGTGACCACGAACGCCACCTTGACCCCGCCCTCGAAGTCCTCGACGCGCATCTGCACGTCGTCGAAGAAGCCGAGACTGAAGATGGCACGGATGTCCTCGGCCAGGACCGCGGGGTTGAAGGGCGAGCCGATGGTGGCCTTGACGCGCCCGAGAATTACCGCTTCCTGGACGCGCCGGTTGCCCTCGACGTGGATGTCCTTGATGACAATGGGGGGCGGGGACGGTTGCGCTGCGGCGACGACGACGAGGAGACCCACGGTCAGGACGGCAAGAATGGCCTGACACACCCACCCCCCCGTCGTCACCGGGCTCTTCAGGCGCGTGGGCGCGGCGTGCTAGTGCTCTGCAAGCTCGAGGGGCGCTTCGGCGGCCTGCGCTTCGCGGAAGGTGAAGTTCGCCCCATCGACGTCGACCTCGATGCGGGCGCTCTCCGCGACCTGGCCACGCACGATCGCCTCGGCCAGGGGATCCTCGATGTGCTTCTGGATCGTGCGCCTCAACTGCCGCGCGCCGTACGTCTGGTCGTACCCCTTCTCCACCAACGCCGCCTCGGCCGCCGGCGTCAGCACGAGCTCGATGCCCTTGTCGGTCAGCTGCTTGTTGATCCGACCGATCATCAAGCGAATGATCTCTCGGATGTGATCAAGCGACAGGGCGTGGAACACGATGATGTCGTCGATGCGGTTCAGGAACTCCGGCCGGAACGCCCGCTTCATCTCCTCGAGGACGCGCTCCTTCATCTTCTCGTACGAGGCCTGGTCGGACTCCTGCAGAAACCCGGGCGACACCCGCTTGCCGATCAGGCTCGTGCCCAGGTTCGAGGTCATGATGAGGATGGTGTTCTTGAAGTCCACGACGTGGCCGAGCGAGTCGGTGAGCCGGCCGTCGTCGAGAACCTGCAGCATCATGTTGAACACGTCCGGGTGCGCCTTCTCGATCTCGTCGAACAGGACGACCGAGTAGGGCCGCCGCCGGACCTTCTCGGTGAGGAACCCGCCCTCTTCGTAACCCACGTAGCCGGGAGGGGCCCCGAGCAGGCGCGAGACCGAAAACTTCTCCATGTACTCGGACATGTCGACACGGATCAGCGCGTTCTCGTCGCCGAACAGGTACTCGGCGAGCGCGCGCGCGAGCTCGGTCTTGCCGACACCGGTCGGTCCCAGGAACACGAAGGAGCCGACGGGGCGCTTGGCGTCCTTCAGGCCGGCGCGCGAGCGGCGGATGGCCCGCGCGACCGCAGCCACGGCGTCGTTCTGTCCGATGATCCGGTCGTGGAGAGCCTCCTCCATCCGGGCGAGCTTCTGGGACTCCTTCTCCTCGAGCTTCGCGAGCGGGATACCGGTCCAGCGGGACACGATGAACTCGATGTCCTCTTCCTCGACCGTCTGGGTGCCCTTGCCCTTGTTCTTCTCCCAATCGCGCTTCAGCTCTTCTTCGCGATGGCGGAGCACCTTCTCCTTCTCGCGGAGCGACGCCGCCTTCTCGAATTCCTGCGCCTCGAGGTACATGTCCTTCTCGCGGATCACGCGCTCGAGCTCCTTCTCGATCTCCTTGAGCTCGGGCGGAGGCGTCAGCGCCATGAGCCGCGTGCGCGACGAGGCCTCGTCGATCACGTCGATCGCCTTGTCGGGGAGCTGGCGGTCAGTGATGTAGCGGTCGGCGAGCTGCACGGCCGCCGAAATCGCCCGCTCGGTGATCTTGACCCGGTGGTGGGCCTCGTACTTGTGGCGCAGGCCGCGGATGATCTCGATCGCCTGCGGTACCGTCGGGGCCTTGACGATGACCGGCTGGAAGCGGCGCTCGAGGGCGCCGTCCTTCTCGATGTACTTCCGGTACTCGTCGAGGGTCGTGGCGCCGATCGTCTGGATCTCGCCGCGCGAGAGGGCGGGCTTGAGCATGTTGGAGGCGTCGATCGCGCCCTCGGCCGCGCCGGCGCCGATGAGGGTGTGGAGCTCGTCCAGGAACAGCACGACGTTCTCCGACTGCCGGATCTCCTTCATGACCGCCTTGAGCCGCTCCTCGAACTGGCCGCGATACTTCGTGCCGGCCACCAGGGCGCCCAGGTCGAGCTGCAGCAGACGCTTGTTCACGAGCACGTCGGGCACGTCGTGGCTGATGATCTTCTGCGCGAGCCCCTCGACGATGGCGGTCTTGCCCACGCCTGGCTCGCCGATCAGCACCGGGTTGTTCTTGGTGCGGCGGGCCAGGATCTGGATGACGCGCTCGATCTCCTGCTCGCGTCCGATGACCGGGTCGAGCTTGCTCTCGCGGGCCAGCTGCGTCAGGTCGCGCGCGAACTCGTCGAGTACCGGTGTCTGCGACCGCTTCTTCGGTCGGGGATAGTACTGATCCCCGAGCAGCGCCAGCGTCTCCTGGCGGACCTCATCGAGGCGGGCGCCGAGCGATTCGAGGATCTTTGCGGCGATCGACTGCCCTTCCTTCATGAGCCCGAGGAGCAGGTGCTCGGTCCCGATGTAGTTGTGACCGAGCTGACGCGCTTCTTCGATCGAGAGCTCGAGGACCCGCTTGGCCTGAGGCGTGAACGGAACTTCACCGAAGGTGAGCGTCTTGGGGAATCCGGCGAGGGCGCGCTCGACTTCGGCCTTGACCGTCTCGAGTCTCAACCCGAGACGCTGCAGGACCGCGGTCGCGATCCCCTCACCGTCTCGAATCAGTCCCAGGAGGACGTGCTCCGTCCCGACGAAGTCGTGACGGAAGCGGCCTGCTTCCTCTCGCGCCAGAATGATGACTCGCCGCGCACGCTCGGTGAACCGTTCAAACACTGGTTCCCACCTTTTCTCGGGCCGCGGAGATGCGAATTTCCCTTTCGACGACGCCTAGTTACCGGACTGCGACTTCAGTATAGCCCACCGCTCCGGGGCCCGCTAGACTTTTTCTAACTCTGCGAAACACTTACCCGATAGCGCTCGCGTCCCCTACAACCTCCCGCGCCCGGCCGTCGACGAGGCGATACCCTCGCTCAGCCTTTCGGGCGAGCTCCTGGTTGTGAGTGGCCACGAGGAACGCCAGACCGCGCTCGGCTTGAAGCCGAAGGAAGAGATCGTAAATGACCTCGCTCGTCTTCGGGTCGAGATTGCCCGTCGGCTCGTCGGCGAGAATGATCCTGGGCCGGTTGATGAGCGCGCGCGCGATCGCCACTCGCTGCTGCTCGCCCCCCGAGAGCTCCCCGGGAAGATGATTCAAGCGATCGCCCAGCCCGACCTCGACGAGGGCTGCCGCTGCCAGCTCCCTGACCTCACGCATGGGCCGGCGCTCGATCAGTCCGGGGATCATTGCGTTCTCGAGGGCGCTCATGTCGCCGAGCAGGTTGTAAAACTGGAAGACGAAACCCACGTCCTGGCGGCGATAGCGAGCCAGACCCGCCTCGCCCCGGCCCGCGAGATCTTCCCCCGCGAAGAGGACGCGCCCAGCCGTTGGATGGTCGAGCCCTCCGAGCAGGTGGAGCAGCGTCGACTTCCCCACCCCGGAGGCGCCGATCAGCGTGACGAACTCGCCCTGGCTGATCGTCACGCTGGCGCCCCGCAGCACGCGCACCACCTCGGACCCGCTCCGGTACTCCTTCTCGAGCTCCTCGCCCGCTAGCAGCGGAGCCGGGCCGTCACTCATAGCGCAGCACGTCGACCGGCACGAGCGAGCCAGCTCGCCGGGCCGGGATGATCGTCGCCAGGAACGAGAGGATCAGGGTCGATCCCACCACCATCAACCCGTCGAAGAGCGTCAGCCGCATCGGCAAGTAGTCGATCTGATACACGTCGGCCGCCAGCCCGATGACCTTGTAAGTGTTCTGCGCCCAGATGAGCGTGAAGCCGACCGCGGCGCCCGCCGCGGTGCCGGCGACCCCGATGATCATCCCGACGGCGAAGAACACCAGGGTGATCGAGCGCCCGGACGCGCCGACCGCCTTGAGGATCCCGATCTCCTTGCGCTTTTCGGCGACGAGGAGGACGAGGTGGCCGATGATCGCAAACGCCGCGACGAGCACGATGATGGTGACCACGACGAAGAGCGCGTATTTCTCCAGCTGGAGAGCGGCGAACAGGCTCCGATTCATCTCCATCCAGTCGCGCACCCAATATCGGAAGCCCAGGGATTTGGCGACGGTCAGACCGACGCTTTTGGCGTCGAACGGGTCCTTGAGCTTGACCTCGATTCCCGTGACGCCCGCGAGCCCGGCGAACTCCTGCGCCGCCGGCAGGCTCAGGTAGGCCATCGAGGAGTCGTATTCGTGCATCCCGATCTCGATCATTCCGGCCACGGTGTAGCGGCGCATCTTGGGCACCATGCCGACGGCGGTCAGCGCACCCTCCGGCGAGATCACCGTCACCGGGTCGCCCGGCAACACGCCCAGCGACCGCGCCAGCTCCCGCCCCAGGAGGATCATCGGCGCGCCCTCGGCCAGCGGCTCGAGAGAGCCGGCGCGGAGCTGGGAGCGGACGTCGGTGCGCACGGCCGGCGTGTTCAGATCGACGCCCCGGATGAGGCCGCCGCGCGCCCCGCCGGCGGGCGTGGTGAAGAGAACCTGCTGGTGCACGAAAGGAGTCGCCGAGCGAACGCCGGCGACTTGTTGGATCCGTCCAGCGACGGCCGCCGCATCGACGAGCCCCTGCCCGCCGCTCTGGAACACGAGCAGATGCGGGCTTCCGGCGATGATCTTGTCCCGGATCCCGTCCTGGAATCCCGTCATCACGGCGAGCACGACGATGAGGGCCCCGACGCCAAGGAAGACGCCGCCGACGCCGATCCAGGCGAACAGCGACAGGTTGGTCCGCTGTCCACGAGACTTGAGATACCGGAGTCCCAGGAACAGCTCGAACGGCAGTCCGCGCTTCATCGCTCCGGCCCTCTCTCGTCGGCGGCGCGGCCCCCCTCCGGTCGCAGCAGCGGGAACAGGATCACTTCGCGGATCGACGGCTGATTGGCGAACAGCATGAGCAGCCGATCGATGCCGATCCCCTCGCCGGCGGCGGGGGGCATCCCCTGCTCGAGCGCGCGGACATAGTCCTCGTCGAGCCAGTGCGCCTCCTCGTCGCCGCGCTCCTGCAGCTGCGCCTGCTCGCGGAACCGCGCGAGCTGGTCGATCGGATCGTTCAGCTCGCTGTAGGCGGTGGCGAGCTCGCGCCGGCCGATGTAGATCTCGAATTGGTCGACGAGCGCAGGATTGTCCCGCTTGCGCTTGGCCAGCGGCGACAGCTCGATCGGGAAATCGACGACGAACGTCGGCTGCACCAGCGTGGGCTCGACGAGCGTCTCGAAGACGTCCTTCCACAGCTCCCACGGCGCGCCGCCGCGCGGCGCCAGCCCCTTGCCGGCCGCCGCGCGTGCGACGGCCGCGGCATCGGTGGACGGCGTCACCGTCATCCCCAGCGCCTGGGAGATCCCCTCGAAGAACCCGAGTCGCCGCCACGGCGGCGTCAGGTTGATGGCGTGCTCGCCCCACTGGAGCGCATGCGTGCCGAGGAGCGACAGGGCAAGCTCCGTGAACAGCGCCTCGGTCAACTCCATGAGGTCCGTGTAGTCCGCGTACGCCTGATAGAACTCGAGCGTCGTGAACTCGGGGTTGTGCTGGGTCGACACGCCCTCGTTCCGGAAGTTGCGGTTGATCTCGTACACGCGCTCGAGGCCCCCGACGACGAGCCGCTTCAGGTAAAGCTCGGGCGCGATGCGCAGGTAGAGCTCCATGTCGAGGGCGTTGTGGTGCGTCTTGAACGGGCGGGCGATGGCGCCGCCCGGGATCGGCTGCATCATCGGTGTCTCGACCTCGAGGAACCCGCGAGCATCGAGAAACTTGCGGATCCCGCCGATCAGGCGCGCGCGGAGCTGGAAGATCTCGCGCGCTTCGGTGTTGACGACCAGGTCGACGTAGCGCTGCCGGTAGCGGGTCTCGACGTCCTTCAGGCCGTGCCACTTCTCCGGCAGCGGGCGGAGCGATTTCGAGAGGAACGTGAACGCCTTGACGGCGACCGTCAGCTCGCCCGTCCGGGTCCTGAACATCTCACCGGTCACCCCGATGAAGTCGCCGGTGTCCAGATCGACGAAGCGCGCGTACTCCTCCCCGAGCGCGTCGGCCCGCGCGTAGAGCTGAATCCGGCCGGTCTGGTCCATGAGGTGCGCGAAGCACGTCTTGCCGTGGTGGCGCAGGGCCACGAGGCGGCCGGCGAGGCTCACAGCGCCGAACCCCTTGAGCTCCTCGTCCACAGCGTGGCCGAGCCGCTCGGCGAGGCCGCGCGCCCAGTGGGTCACCGGGTAGCGGCCGCCGAACGGATCGATCCCCCGGCGCCGTAACGCCTCGAGCTTCTCCCGGCGCTGCCGAATTTGTTCGTTTTCGTCGTCGAGAGTCACAGGCTCGCCCCGCCAACGGCCGCCGCCCGCACGGCCACCATCAATCCTCGCGTCCTCGCGCCCAGAGCAGGTATGCCTTGATCAGCATATCGAGGTCGCCATCCATCACGGCGTCGACGTTCCCGACCTCGAGCCCGGTTCGGTGGTCCTTGATCAGCTGATAAGGATGAAACGTGTACGAGCGGATCTGGCTGCCGAACGCGATCTCCTTCTTCTGCCCGGTCAGCTCGGCCAGCGCCTCCCGCTGCTTCTTCTCCGCGATCTCGTAGAGCCGCGCCTTGAGGATGCGCAGCGCGGTGTCGCGGTTCCGGAGCTGCGAGCGCTCGTTCTGGCACTGGACGACGATCCCGGTCGGCAGGTGCGTGATGCGCACGGCCGAATCCGCGGTGTTGACACCCTGCCCGCCCGGACCCGAGGCGCGGAACACGTCGACCCGGAGCTCGTCTTCTCGAAGGTTGACCTCGACGTCATCGACCTCGGGGACGACTGCCACCGAGGCGAAGCTCGTCTGCCGACGTCGCGAGGCGTCGAACGGGGAAATCCGCACGAGCCGATGGACGCCTGTCTCGCCCCGGAGGTAGCCGAACGCGTACTCGCCGGATACCTCGACCGTCGCCGATTTTACGCCGGCCTCGTCGCCCGGAAGCAGGTCGACGACCTCGGCCTTGAGGCCCGCGCGCTCGCACCAGCGGAGGTACATCCGCAGAAGCATCTGCGCCCAATCCTGCGACTCGGTGCCCCCGGCGCCCGGGTGAATGGACACGATCGCGGCCTTCGTGTCGTGGGGACCCGAGAGCATGATCTTGAGCTCGAATTCCTCGAGGTCCTTCCGGAGGCTCGCGATCCCGTCGACGATCTCGGCGTCGAGGCTGCCGTCGGCCGCCTCGTCGGCTAGCTCGAGCGCCACCTCGAGGTCTTCGGCCTGCGTGGAGAGCTCCGTGACCCGCGTGACGAGCCGGGCGAGCTCCGTCCGCTCGCGGATGACTTCTTGAGCGCGGCGGTTGTCCTCCCAGAACGACGGCTTGGCGGTCTCGGTGTCGAGCGCGGCGATCCGCTGCTCCTTCGCCGGGACGTCAAAGATGCCCCCTGAGCTCGGTCACGCGACCCGTGAGATCGGTTACCTCGCGCTTGAAGTCGCCCGGCATCAGGCGGCACGCCTCCGCGCCCGCACGGCCAGCGAGGCGGCGGTCACGCACAGGGCTAGATAGGCGAGCCAGTCGCCGAAGCGGGTGTAGACAGTCTCGCCGGAGCGCAGGGACACGCGCTCGATGATCGTGCTGCGCTCGAAGAGGGAGATGCGCCGGACAATCTGGCCGGTGGGCGCGATGAACGCCGACACCCCGGTGTTCGCGGCGCGGACCACGGAGACGCGATGCTCGACGGCGCGGAACGGATACATGCCCAGATGCTGCCACGGCCCGCTCGTGCGGCCAAACCAGGCGTCGTTGGTCATGTTCACGATCAGACGCGCGCCACCTCTCACGAAGTCACGGACAAGCTCGGGGAAGATCCCCTCGTAACAGATCACGACGCCGAACGGGGCTGGCGGGCCCGGGAAGATGCTGGCGCTGGAGCCCGGCTCGAGATCGGCGATGAACTCGGCCCAGCCCCTGACGAATCCGATCAATCCCGACAGCGGCACGAATTCTCCGAATGGAACGAGGTGGATCTTATCATACCTGCCCACGATCCCATGTTCGGTCACAAGAAATGCGCTGTTACGCAGCCTCGGCGCAGGCGCTCCATCAGCATCGATCGACCCGATGAGCAGGGGAACGCGAAGCGAGCTCGACAGGCTCCCCAGGGCTCGGAGCAGCTCGATGTCGCGGCGGAGCACGGAGGGGAGGGCCGTCTCCGGCCACACGATCAGATCCGGGTGCTGGGCGCCGGCTCGCTGTGTGAGAGAGATGTAGATCGCGACAGTAGTCGCCGCGTGGCCGGGCTCGAACTTCAGCGGCTGTTCAATCGACGGCTGCATGACCGCCACCGTGGCCTCGCCGGGAGGCGCCGGCGCGGCCAGGCGCCAGGCGCCGAACCCCAGCGTACCCCCGACGATCACCGCCGCGATCGCGATCGCGCCGATCGCTCCGCGCCAGGAAAGGACGAGAAACCCGGCGAGCGCGGCGTTCACCGCGACAATCACGAGGGAGACGGCATAGACTCCCCCGAGCTCCGCGATCTGGATAACGTTGAGGTGCAGATACTGCGAATAGCCGAGCAGGCCCCATGGAAATCCACCGAGCAGGTGGCCGCGGATCCACTCCCCGCCCACCCAGAGGAATGGCGAGGCGCCGAGAGCTCCGATGACCGAGCGCTCCGCCAGCCACGACACGCTGGCGCTGAACGCGGCCACGTAGAGCCCACAGTACGCCGCGAGCGCGATCGTCGGGAGCCACGTCAGCGGCCACGGGATCGCGCTGTAGGTCCTGAAGGTAAAGTCCAGCCAGCGGAGCAGCACCAGGAAGAATACGGTGCCGAAGAACCAGCCCCACGCGAACCCGGCTCTGACCGGGCGGCGCACCGCGGTCACCAGCAGCGGCGTCAGGGCGATCCAGACCGTGCCCTCCCAGTCGGTGCGTGGAAACGCCAGCGCCAGGCCGAGAGCGGCCACGAAGAGCACCGCCGCGAGGAACGACGATGGTCGCCGGATCAGGAGCCCCTCACAAGCCGATCGGCGAGGAACCTCGGCAATCCTCGGCCGAGGATCTTCTGGCGCGCCGCCTCGAGGTCGTAGACGACGCGACGGATCGCGACCGTTCCCTCCTCGACGTCCCAGATCGCGTACGCCGCGCGCGGGTCACGATCGCGCGGCTGGCCTACGCTGCCCACGTTGACGATGTAGCGGCGCCCGCGCGCGAACTCGAGATCGACCAGGCCCGACAGGTGCTCGCGCCCCGTGGAGCCAAGCGACCAGGCGCCCGGGAGGTGGGAGTGGCCGATGAAGCAGAGCCGGGTGGCGAACGCAGGGAACGCGTCGAACCCGTCCTGGGCAGTCACGAGATATTCCCACTCGTCGGGGCGGTCCGGCGACGCGTGCACGAGCGTCGCGTCGCCGACCTCGACGACGAGTGGAAGCCCGCCGAGGTACGCCCGGTGGTCGTCGTCGAGACGCTCCCGCGTCCATTCGGCGGCCGCCCGCGCGTGCGGGTTGAACCAGTCGAGATCGAGAAGTCCGGCGACGGCGTGGTCGTGATTGCCGCACGTGATCTTCTGCGCCCGCTCCGCGACGATCTCGACGCACGCGAGCGGGTCGGCGCCGTAGCCGACGAGGTCGCCGAGCGAGAGCACCGCGTCGGTGCGCGGCGCCGCGTCGGCGAGGACGGCCTGGAGCGCTTCCAGGTTGCCGTGGATGTCGGAGAGCACCGCGTACCGCACGCCTGGCTCAGATCGTGGGGCGAAGCTCTTTGTGCACCCGGTCGAGGACGCCGTTGATGAAGCGGCTCGACTCCTTCGTGCCGAACTTCTTGGCGATCTCGATGGCCTCGTTGATGGCAACCTTTGGCGGCACCTCTCCGGTCCACAGGAGCTCGTAGGCGGCGAGACGGAGGATGTTGCGGTCGACGACGGCCATCCGCTCCAGATCCCAGTGCTCCGCGAACTGCGAGAGCACCTGGTCGATCTTCGCCTGGTTGGTCTTGGTCCCGCGCACAAGGGCGTCGGCGAACGCTCGGGTGTCGGCGTCCACGGGGTGTCGCGCCCAGAACTCGGCGCCGTGCGGCGAGGGATCGTCCTCGCCGTGGAGATCGAGCTGGTACAGGAACTGGAGCGCGACTTCGCGCGCCTTCCTGCGCTTGCCCATCTTACCGAGTGCCAGAAGACCGGCTCAGACCGCGGGTGGCCTGAGAAAGACGCGCGTGGCGCCGACCTGCCCGTTCAGCTCCCTTGCCGTCGTTTCGGATCGATCGGACCCAGTCGGCCATGTGCAGCGCGGCCTCGGCGGCCTCCTCACCTCGGTTGCCGACGTCCCCGCCCGCCCGAGCCCAGGCCTGCTCCTCGGTGAGGGCGGTGATGAGCCCGAAGGTGGTGGGGATGCCCGTGGCGAGCGCGACCTGCCGGATGCCCGACGCCGCCTCGCGCGCGACGTGTTCGAAGTGCGGGGTCTGGCCGCGGATCACGACGCCGACGCAGACGATCCCGGCGAAGCGGCCCGTCTCGGCCAGATGACTTGCCGCCTGTGGGAGCTCGAAGGAGCCCGGCACCCAGTGCACCTCGACCGCGTCGGCGCCCACGCCCGCCGACTGGAACGCCTCCCGAGCCCCGCTGACCAGGCGCTGGGTGATGCGCTCGTTGAATCGCGCCGCGACGATCGCGAACCTGAGCGATGCGGGACGCACCGCTGCCCGGCGGAGCTTGGGAGCGCGACCGGCCATCTCAGTCTGGGAGTGACGACAACAGGTGCCCGAGCTTGTCGCGCTTGGTGCTGAGGTACTTCCGGTTGGTCTCCGTCGCCGGGATCTCGATCGGCACGCGCTCGGCGATGTGGAGACCATAACCCTCGAGGCCGACGATCTTCTTAGGATTGTTGGTCAGCAGCCGGAGGTTCTTGACCCCGAGGTCGACCAGGATCTGGGCGCCGATTCCGTAGTCGCGGAGGTCTGCGTGGAAACCGAGCGCGGCGTTGGCCTCGACCGTGTCCTTCCCTTCGTCCTGCAGCTCGTAGGCGCGCATCTTGTTGAGGAGCCCGATGCCTCGCCCTTCCTGCCGCATGTAGACGAACACGCCGCGCCCCTCGGACTGGATGATCCCCAGCGCCTTTTCGAGCTGGAGCCCGCAGTCGCACCGGCGCGAGTGGAAGACATCACCGGTGAGGCATTCGGAATGCACACGGACGAGCACGGGCGAGTCGCCGTTGACTGATCCCATCACCAGGGCGAGCGGCACTCGGCTGTCGACCGTCGTGTCGTAGGCGATCGCGCTGAACTCGCCGAAATCGGTCGGCAGCTTCGTCGTGGCGATCCGCCGCACCAGTTTTTCCTTGTGAATCCGGTACTCGATGAGGTCGCGGATCGTGATCATCTTGAGGCCGTGGGACCGGGCGAGCTCGGTCAGGTGCGGGACCCGCGCCATGCCGCCGTCTTCGTCAAGGACCTCGCAGATGACTCCGGCCGGGTAGCATCCCGCCAGCCGAGCGAGATCGATGGCCGCCTCCGTGTGACCAGCGCGGCGAAGCACTCCGCCACCCATCGCCCGGAGCGGCAAGATGTGACCGGGCCGCGTCAGGTCGTCCGCGCGCATCAGCGGATCCACCAGCGTTCGGATCGTCACGGCGCGGTCGTAGGCGGAGGTCCCGGTCGTGACCCCCCGGCGGGCGTCCACGGTGATCGTGAACGCGGTGCCCATCGGGGCCGTGTTGTCCGAGACCATCATCGAGATCTTCAGCTCGTCCAGGCGCTCGCCAAGGAGCGGGACACAGATCAAGCCACGGCCGTACTTCGCCATGAAGTTCACGGCTTCCGGGCTCACCTGATCGGCCGCCATCACGAGATCGCCCTCGTTCTCGCGGTCCTCGTCGTCCACGACGAGCAGGATGCGTCCCTGCCGGATCTCCTCGATGCCCTCCTCGATCGTCGCAAAGCCGGTCATGTCGTCCCCCTGAGCGCCAGCGACCTCATCAGATACTTGCCGATCACGTCCACCTCGATGTTCGCCGCCTGGCCCGGCCTGAGCCCCCCCAGCGTCGTCACCGCCAGCGTGTGCGGGATCAGCATCACCTCGAAGCTCAGATCGCCCAGCGCCGCCACCGTGAGGCTGACGCCGTCGACTGCCACCGACCCCTGGGGAATCAGGAGCGGCTCGAGGTCACGGCTCGGCAGTGTGATCCGCACCCGCGCGGTTGATTCTACACGGGTTACGGCCTCCACGGTTCCCACACCATCGACATGGCCCAGGACCAGGTGCCCGCCCAGGGCGCCGCCGAAGCGCAGGGGCCGCTCCAGGTTCACCGCGTCGCCCGGGCCGAGGGTGGCGAGCGCGGTACGAGCGAGAGTTTCCGGACCTACCTCGAACACGAATCCGTCCGGCTTCCGCTCGACGACCGTCAGGCACACCCCGTTGACTGCGATACTGGCGCCGACGCCGACTCCCTCGATCGTCGCGGAGGCGCCGATCGCGAGCGTTGCGACGCGCCCGTTGCGCTGGAGCGTCCGGACCGAACCGACCTCCTCTACGATCCCGGTGAACATCAGGCCCCTCGTCCCTCGCGGACGACGTCCGCCTCGATGAGCAGGTCGTCACCCACAGACGTGGTGGTCATGCTCCCGAGCTTGACGGCACTCTTGAGGTCGCGCCCGCCGCCGCCGACCACGGGCGTCGCGTGACGGCCGCCCACGAGCAGCGGCGCCACGTACACGGCCACGCGGTCGACCAGGCCTGCGTCGAGAAAGGACGCGTGGACTTCGCCACCGCCCTCGACGAGCACCGCCCGGATCTCCCGAGTGAAGAGCTCCGCCAGGAGCGAGTCCAGGCTCACCCGGCCGTCGGTCGTCGGACAGCGCACGACCGAGGCGCCAGCGGTGGCCAGCCCACGTGCGCGCTCTTCGGGAGCGTTGGCGCCGACAACGATCAGCGCACGCTCCGGGGTCCCCGCGCGGATGAGTCGCGCTTCCCGAGGCGTTCGGGCGCCGGTGTCCAGTACCACCCGGAGCGGCTCGCGCGGCCACGGGCGCTCGAGGCGCACGGTGAGCTCGGGATCGTCACGCAGCACCGTTCCCACCCCGACGACGATCGCGTCCGACTCGCTCCGGAGCCGATGGGCGCTCCGCCGAGCGGCCTCACCGGTGATCCACTTCGATGCCCCGTGGAGATCGGCGATCTTGCCGTCGAGCGTCATGGCGGCTTTCAGCGTGACGTGCGGCCGTCGCTCGCGCATAGCGGTCAGGAACACACGATTCTGGCGCTCCGCGTCCGCCGCGCCCACCCCCGTGACGACCTCCACACCGGCCTCGCGAAGGATCGCGAGGCCGCGTCCCGCCACGAGAGGGTTCGGGTCGCCGAGCGCCGCGACCACGCGCGCCACGCCCGCCTCGACGATCGCAGTGGCACACGGAGGCGTCCGGCCGTAGTGCGAGCACGGCTCGAGCGTGACGTAGAGGGTCGCGCCACGCGCCCGCGCGCCCGCAGCCCGGAGGGCCTCGACCTCTGCGTGCGGTCCCCCCGCCCTCGCATGGAACCCCTCACCGACTACCTCACCCGCGGGCGTGACGACGACCGCGCCGACCATCGGGTTCGGCAGCGTGAGACCGCGCCCCTGCTCGGCCAGGTCGAGGGCCTGGCGCATGAAGCGCTCGGCCGGCGCCCCGTCGGTCACGCCTCGGCCACCAACGCGTCCACGAACGCCTGAGGGTCGAACGGCTGGAGGTCCTCGACGCGCTCGCCGAGGCCGATCAGCTTGACCGGGATCTTCAGCTCCCGAACGATCCGCACGACGATCCCGCCCTTGGCAGTTCCGTCGAGCTTGGTCAGGCACATCCCGGTGAGGCCGATCGTCTCGTGGAACATGCGGGCCTGAGCGAATCCGTTCTGACCGGTCGGCGCGTCGAGCACCATCAGCGTGTCGTGGGGCGCCCCGGGTAGCTGGCGCTCGATCACGCGACGGACCTTCGCCAGCTCGTCCATGAGGTTCGACTTCGTGTGCAGCCGGCCCGCGGTGTCGATGATGAGCGCGTCCACGCTCCGAGCCGTGGCGGCCTTGACCGCGTCGAACACGACGGCGCCGGGATCGGAGCCGGCGGCCTGACGGATCACCTCGACCTCGATGCGCTCACCCCAGCGCTCGAGCTGCTCGATCGCGGCGGCACGAAAGGTGTCGGCCGCCGCGAGAAGCACCCGCTTGCCCGAGCCTTTCAACGAGGCGGCCAGCTTGCCGGCCGTCGTCGTTTTCCCGGAGCCGTTCACACCGAGCAGCAGGAGGACGGCGGGGCGGTGATCGAGATTCAGCGGCTGGGCGGCCGGCGCGAGCGTGTCGGCCAGGAAGCGGCGGAAGAGCGGCCTCAACTGGCGGGCGCCGGTCACCGTCCCGAACATCACCTCTTCGCGCGCTCGATTGGTGAAATCGGCAGCGATCATGGCCCCGAGGTCGGCGGCGATCAGCAGCTCCTCCAACTCCTCGAGGAGCGCATCGTCGATCGGGCGATCGGTCTCCAGTACGGCGCCGAGACCACCGGCCAGGTATTCCTGCGACCGCTTGAGTCCTTCGCGGAAGCGCTCGCCGAGAGCGGAAAAGAGCTTCACTGAGGTTCCGACGGAAGGACCAGGCGCGTGATGACGGCTCCGCTGGCGCCGAGACGCGGGATCGGGCGGCCGTTGAGCTCGAGGGTTACGCCGCCGGCATTGCCGATCGAGAGCACAAACGGGTAGTTCGACACCCATTCACGAACCTCGTTGGCCGGAATCGTTTCCTCGATGGTCCGCCCGTCTTCGGTCCGCACACGCATCCAGGTCGTTTCGCTCGTGCGGGCCACGAGTCGATAGGCGGACGATGGACTGACGGCGGCCTGCGGCACCGTAGGGGCGCTGGTCGCGACGGTAGAAGTGGCGGCGCTCGGCGCCGATCCGGCCGCCTGGGCACCCGCCGACGGCTTCGAGGGCTGGCTGGGCGCGGCCGGAGCGGCCGGCTCAGCCGCCGGGCTCGGCTCGGACGGGGCCTCGGTGGGCGGCGGCGGCGTGGAAGCGACCGGCGGGCGCTCTCCCACTCCCGTTTCCTGTCCGGACTTGAGGGTGACGGTGAACGTGAAGAGCGCGACGCCCAGGACCACGAGCAGCCCGAAGCTGACGAGCACGGCACCGTGGCCGCGAGGCGTTCGCGGCTCCCCCGCGGCCGCGGGAACGCCTGGAGCGGGCGTCGGAGACGGCGTGGGGAGACGTTCTTCCTTCGGCCGCGGGTCATAAAGCGCGAGCGCCTCGTCAGGCGCGACGCCAAGCAGCTGGCAGTAGGCGCGAATGAATCCCTTCGTGAACACGGGCGCGGGCAGCACCGCGTAGTCGTCCGCCTCGAGGGCCTCCAGATGCCGGTAGAGCACGCGAGTTCCCCGGGCGAGCTCTTCGAGCGACACGCCCTGCTGCTCCCGAAGATTTCGCAGATAGGAGCCAACCGCCGACATACAGCGAGCGTAGCCTATTCGGCTTGCTTGTTCACCACCTTACTATGCGTTCAGGTTGACCGAAACGAGCTTCGAGAGGCCCGGCTCTTCCATCGTGACGCCGTAGAGTACGTCCGCGGCCTCCATCGTCTTGCGATTGTGCGTGATCACCAGGAATTGCGTCTGGCCGGTCAGCTCGCGCAGGACGCGGAGGAACCGGTGGATGTTCGCGTCGTCGAGCGGCGCATCCACCTCGTCGAGCACGCAGAAGGGACTCGGGCGGAAGTAGAAAATCGCAAACAGGAGCGCCAGACCCGTGAGCGCGCGCTCGCCGCCGGAGAGCAGGGTCACCGCCTGGAGCCGCTTGCCACGCGGCTGAGCCATGAGCTCGACGCCGGTGTCGAGCGGGTCGCCGTCTTCCTCGGCCTCGACCAGTCTCAGCTCGGCGCGCCCGCCCTCGAACAGGCGCTCGAAGAGCCGGCCAAAATGGCCGTTGATTTCGCCGAAGGCCTGCGCGAACCGATCCTGCGCTGTCCGTGTCATGCCGCGCAGCGCCTTGTCGAGGTCTTTGATCGACGCCGTGAGGTCGTCGTGCTGGGCTCGCAGGAACGTCAGGCGCTCGTCGAGCTCGCGGTACTCGTCGTCGGCGACCAGGTTGACCGGACCGATGGCGACGAGGCGCTCCTCGATCGCTGCGACCCGCTCCCGCACCGTGCCGAGGTCGCGCGCCGGATCGTGACCGGCGAGGAGCGCCGCGGTGTCCACCCCGTACACCCGCCACGCCTCCTGCCCGAGCTCCTCACGCCGCACGCGACACTCGGTCGCACGGATGTCGATCTCGTGGGCGGCTGCGACCATCTTCGCGAGCTCGCCGTCGGCGCCGCGCGCTTCGTGCTCCACGGCGCGCAACTCGCTGGCGAGCCCGTCGTGGTGCTCGCTCGCGCGTCGCGCCTCGGCGTCGCTGCGATCGCGCTCGGCCGCAACCTCCTGCGCGCCGACGTCGGTACGTCCCCGCTCATCGGTGAGCCACGTCGTCCGCTCCGCGAGCTGGGCCTGACGCCCTTCGGCCTGGGCGAAGCGCGCAACCAGATCGCGCTCGATCTCATCCAGCCGCGCGAGCTCCCGGCCGAGCGCCTCCACACGCTCGGACGCCGACGCGAGATCCACACGGCACGCGGTGAGCTCTGCGACGCGCGCGGTCTCACCGACCTGCGCGGCATCGATCGCCTCCCGCACGCGCGCCACGGCGGCCTCGAGCACGCTCTCCGCGTCGCGCGCAACCGCGAGGCGTTGCGTGAGCCGCACGAGCGTCGCGCTGGTCTCCTCGGATTCTCCCGCGACCTGCCGCGACTCCAGCTCGATCGTCTCCACGTGGCGGGACACCCGGTCGTGCTCCTGCACCGCCCGCTCGAGGTCCTTCTCGCCGGCGAGCCGGTCCGCCAGGCGCGCCTGCACCGACAACCCGAGCACGGCGAGACGCTCGCGGAGGCTCGCCAGCGCGCCCGACAGCGTCGCGACACCCGTCTGTCCTGCGTCCACGACCGCCGCGAGCCGCCCGACTTCGGCCTCGAGGTCGCGCCGCTGGCGTTTGCGGGCCAGCAGCGATTGCTCGGCCGCGCTCGTGGCCTGGTCGCCGCCGCCGTGGAGTCGGCCGGTCGGGCCGAGGACTTCGCCGTCCGGCGTGACGTACGTTGCGACCACGCCGTTCCGGCGCCAGAGCGCTTCAGCCTCGTCGAGATGGTCGACGACGGCCACCTGCGCTAGCAGATGATGGACGAGGCTGGCCGCGGGAGCGGTCACGCTTCGGGTCACCCAGCGGACGCCGTTGTCGTCCGGCGCGGGCGCGGCCGTCGCTGGCAGGTGCTCGAGCGGCAGGAACGTCGCCGACCCGAGCGCGTGCTCTCGCAGGAAGGTGACGGCGGCCCGCGCGTGCTCGAACCGCTCGACGACGACCCACTGGAGCCGCTCGCCCAGCACCGCCTCGACGGCGCGCTCCATGCCGGGCGGGACCTCGAGCAGGTCTGCGACCGTCCCGACGAGGCCGCGCAATCCCGCGCTCCGCCCCTCGGCGAACACCGCGCGGACGCCGACCCCGTAGCCCTCGCGGACACGGTCCAGCTCGAGGAGCGCCTCGAAGCTCGATCGCCGCGCTGCCATCTCGACGCGCGCATCGGCCAGCTGCGCCTCGGCCTCGGTCAGCCGGCGCGCCACGCTTGCCTCCTCCGCCGAGGCCCGCTGGCGCTCCTCCTCCAGCGAGTCGAACTCCGCCGCCGCCCGGGCGCGTGCCGCGGCGAAGACGGTCCGCTCGGCCACGAGCTGTCCGGCCTCCGCCCGCGCCTGCGCCAGCTCCGCGGCCAGCCGCTCCGCGCGCCGCGCCAGCTGCGCCTCGCGCTCCCGCAGCTCGCCGGCGCTCCGCATGAGGTCGACGCGCTCCGACGCGAGCCGCGTCTGCTCGAGCCGCAGCGCCTCCGCGTGGTCGCGCTCGAGGGCGAGCGCGGCGTGCTGGCGCTCGACGGTGGACTCGAGCTCGGCTGCGGCCTGGCGCCGCTCGGCGGCGAGCAGCTCCGCGTTGCGCAGCGCGACGCGGGCGGTCTCGCGCTCGCCCACGATGGATGATCGGCGCTCGCGAATCCCTCCGATCTCTTCGCCCAGCCGCACGGCCTCATCACCGAGCTCGCGGATCTGGATCCCCATCTGCTCGCGACGCTCCAGGAGCCGCTCGAGCTCGCCCTGCACCTTCGAGACCGACTGACGCAGGTCCGATAGGCGGTGCTCGCTCTCCTGGAGCGCTTCGCGCGACCGGGCCTCGCGGGCCGCCAGCGACGCGATGCGCGCGTGCACGGACTGCTCGCCGTCGCGGAGACGCTCGAGCTCGTCACCCAGGCGCTGGCCCTCGGCGGCGAGGCCCGCGTAGTCCGCCGCCACCACGGCCATCGCCAGGTCGCGCTTCTCCGTCTGGAGCGCCTTGTACTGCTGTGCCTTCCGGGCCTGCCGCTCAAGCGAGCCGAGCTGACGCTTCACCTCGTCCATCACGTCGCGCACCCGCACGAGGTTCTGGCGGGCGGCGTCGAGCTTGCCCTGCGTCTCGTTGCGCTGCTGCTTGTACCGCGCGATCCCCGCGGCTTCCTCGATGAACACACGCCGCTCGTGCGGCTTCGCGATGAGGACGTGATTGAGCTTCTCCTGATCCATCACCGAGTACGCGCGCGGGTTTGCGCCGGTGCCGGCGAAGAGATCGAGGATGTCACGGAGGCGGGACAGGGTCTTGTTGAGGAAGTACTCGCTCTCGCCAGTCCGGTAGAGACGTCGACTCACCGACACCTCGGTCCACGGCACCGAGAGCACGCCGTCATTGCTGAACGTCAGCTCGACTTCGGCGAAGCCCACCGGCTTCCGGGAGGCGGAGCCGTGGAAGATCAGATCCTCCATGCGCTGGCCGCGCAGCGATTTCGCGCTCTGCTCGCCGAGCGCCCAGCGGACCGACTCCGAGATATTGCTCTTGCCGCATCCGTTGGGACCGACGATCGCCGTGATCCCGGCGGTGACCTTGACGGCGGTTTTCTCGGCGAACGACTTGAAGCCGTGAAGCGAGATGGACTCGAGGCGCATGGGGTTTTCTAGCACGGCATACCCTCAACAGCCAAAGAAAAAAGCACTAGCGGTAGGGGTGCGGAGGATCAGAAGCCCTAAATATCGGCCTTCGTCAACCCTTCAGATAGTGGCACTTCTTGTATTTTTTACCCGACCCGCAATAGCAGGGATCGTTGCGGCCGATCTTCTCGCCGGTCGCCGTGCGGGGCGCCGCCTGCGCACGCGGGGCGGGTGCCCCGGCGCGCGCCGGCTCGCCCGTCATCTCGCCGCGCGATTCGCGCGCGTCGGCCCACGCCGTGATCGCGGGCAGGTCCATCGGCGCGTCGCGCACGATCTGCACCTTGAACAGGCGCTCGATCACGCCGCCCTTGACGCGCTCGAACATGTCCTCGAAGAGATCGAACGCCTCTTTCTTGTACTCGGTGAGCGGGTCGCGCTGACCGTAGCCACGCAGCCCGATTCCTTCCTTGAGGTGGTCGATCGACAGCAGGTGGTCCTTCCACTGTGTGTCGAGCACGATCAGCATCTCGTGTCGCTCCAAGGCCGCCAGCAGATCGGGGCCGAGCTCGCGCTCGCGCTCGGCAAAGCGCGCCTTGACCGCGCCCTGCACGAGCTCGTCGAGCCCGTCGCGGGAGGTCACCTCCGCGTACTGCGCCGGCGAGATCCGCACGTCGAACTGCCGATGCAGGGCTTCGGTGAGTCCCGCGAGGTCCCAGTCCTCCGGATGCGTGTCCTTCGACGCGTAGCCGTCGAGGGTGCCTTCCGCAAGCTCGCCGATCCACTCCTCGATCGTCTCGGTCTGGCTCTCGCCCTCGAGGATCTGACGGCGCATCCCGTAGATCACCTCGCGCTGCTTGTTCATCACGTCGTCGTACTCGAGCAGGTGCTTGCGGATCTCGAAGTTGTGCGTCTCGACGCGCTTCTGCGCGGTGGCGATCGCCCGCGTCACGAGCTTGTGCTCGATCGGCTCTCCCTCCTCCATGCCGAGCCGCTCCATGATCCGCTCGACGCGCTGCGAGCCGAAGATCCGGAGCAGGTCGTCCTGGAGCGAGAGATAGAAGCGCGAGGAGCCCGGATCGCCCTGGCGCCCCGAGCGTCCTCGCAGCTGGTTGTCGACGCGTCGGGCCTCGTGGCGCTCGGTGCCCACGATGTGGAGGCCGCCGCGCTCGACCACCCGGGCGTGCTCGGGCTCGGTGATGCGCCGGGCGTCGGCCAGCGCGGCCACGCGGTCGGCCTCGGCGGCGGTGATCGGATCCAACCCCTTCTTGCGGAGGATCTCCTTGGACATGAAATCGGGGTTGCCGCCCAGCAGGATGTCGGTCCCGCGCCCGGCCATGTTGGTGGCGATGGTGACCGCGCTCTCGCGCCCGGCCTGGGCGACGATCTCAGCCTCGCGCTCGTGGTATTTCGCGTTGAGGACCTCATGACGGATCCCGCGCTTCTTGAGCAGGCTCGAGAGCGTCTCCGACTTCTCGATCGAGACGGTGCCGACCAGCACTGGCTGGCCCGTCTTGTTGCGCTCGATGATGTCCTCGACGACGGCGTTGAACTTCTCCCGCTCGGTCTTGTACACGACGTCCGGATTGTTGACGCGGATCAGCGTGCGGTTCGTGGGGATCACCGTCACGCCGAGCTTGTAGATCTTGGCGAACTCTTCCGCCTCGGTCTCGGCGGTGCCGGTCATGCCGGCGAGCTTGTCGTACATGCGGAAGTAGTTCTGGAAGGTGATCGTCGCGAGCGTCTGGTTCTCGCGCTCGATGCGCACGCCCTCCTTGGCCTCGACCGCCTGGTGGAGGCCGTCGGACCAGCGCCGCCCCGGCATCTGGCGGCCCGTGAACTCGTCGATGATCACCACCTGCCCGTCCTTGACGATGTAGTCGACGTCGCGCCTGAAGAGCGCGTGGGCGCGGAGCCCTTGCTGGATGTGGTGGAGGGCGGTCATGTGACGCGGGTCGTAGAGGTTATCGACGTTCAGCAGCCGCTCGCAGCTGGCGATGCCCTCCTCGGTCAGCGCCACCGCCCGCGCCTTCTCGTCGACGATGAAGTCGCCCTTCATCTCGGCCTCGATCTCCGAGAGCTTCCCCTCGACGATCGTGGCGGCGCGTCGTAGCTTGGGGATGATCCGGTCGATCTTGTAGTAGAGGTCGGTCGACTCGTCGGCGGGGCCGGAGATGATCAGTGGCGTCCGCGCCTCGTCGATCAGGATCGAGTCCACCTCGTCGACGATCGCGTAATGGAGCTCGCGCTGCACCAACTCCTCGAGCGTGAAGCGCATGTTGTCGCGGAGATAGTCGAAGCCGAACTCGTTGTTCGTCCCGTAGGTGACGTCGGCCCGGTAGGCTTCCTGGCGCGTGCACGGCCGAAGCGACGTCAGGCGGATATCCGACGTCACGTAGGCCGGGTCGTACAGGAACGACGCCTCGTGCTGGATCACGCCGACGGAGAGTCCGAGAGCGTGGTAGATGGGGCCCATCCATTGCGCGTCGCGCTTCGCCAGGTAGTCGTTGACGGTGACGATGTGGACGCCTCGCCCGGTCAGCGCGTTCAGGTACGCCGGCAGCGTCGCCACGAGCGTCTTGCCCTCGCCGGTCGCCATCTCGGCGATGGTGCCGTCGTGGAGCACCATGCCGCCGATCAGCTGGACGTCGAAGTGGCGCATGCCGACCGTGCGACTCGCCGCCTCGCGGCAGACCGCGAACGCCTCGGTCAGGACGTCATCGACCGTCTCGCTCCCGGCGAGCCGTTTCCTGAACTCGTCGGACTTGGCGCGGAGTCCCGCCACGTCGAGCGGCTGGAGCGACGGCTCCAGCGCGTTGATGGCGCCGACGATCGGCATCATCCGTTTGACGTCGCGCTCGTGCTTGGTGCCGAAGATCTTCTTCAGCAGGGCGTCGATCATGACGAAGTCATTATACAGTCCGCGCTCGCGGAGCCGGCCAACCCAGGAGCTCGCGGGCGTGACCACGCGCGGTGTCGGTGACCCGCTCGCCGGCGACCATCCGCGCGATCTCCTCGACACGCGGCTCTCCGGTCAGCACCTCGGCGCTGACGCGGGTCCGGCCACTCCGCACGCCCTTGGACACACGCACATGGTGTACCGCGCGGGCGGCGATCGGCGCCAGATGCGTCACGCAGAGAACCTGCCGCCCCTCCGCGGCCGTCGCGAGCTTCTGAGCGACGACGGCGGCGACGCGTCCGCCGATGCCGGAATCCACCTCGTCGAAGACCATCGTGGGCACGCGGTCGGCGCGCGTGAGAACAGCCTTGAGGGCGAGCATCGTCCGCGAGAGCTCCCCACCCGACGCCACCCGAGCCAGCGGCCGCACGTCCTCGCCAGGGTTGGTGGACAGGCGGAACTCGACGCGGTCGAGGCCGTGCGGCCCGACCTGCTCGTCCGGGGCGCGCTCGACGGCGATCGTGAAGCGGGCGCGGTCCATCCCGAGGTGTCGCAGCTCGCGCTCTGCACGCGTGGCGAAACGCTCGGCGGCGGACTGCCGCCGGTCCGCGAGCGCGGCCGCCGTCTGCGTGAGCTCCATGCGGAGCTCGCCGAGCATCCGCTCCTGCTCGGCCAGGATCTCCTCGTGGCGGCCGAGGCGCTCCAGCTCCGCCCCCACCTGCTCGCGGAGAGTGAGCATCGCCTCCTCGCTGTCACCGTACTTGCGCTTGAGGCGGGTGAGGACGTCCAGGCGCTCGTCCACCGCCTCGAGCCGTCCCGGTGCTGCCGCGATGCTTTCGCGCAGCGCGCGCACCCCCGCGAGCGCGTCCTCAACGAGCGCCCCCGCTCCATCCAGCGTGTCGGCTGGAGCCGCAAACGCCGGATCGAGCCGTCCCAGATCGCGCAAGAGCCGGGCCGCGCGATGGAGGCGGCTCGTCGCCGAGTCCTCGTCCTCGCTGAGGAGCCTTCCCAACTCGCCGAGCCCGATCGTGAGCCGCTCCGCGTGCTGCAGCCGCCTCCGCTCGGTCCGTAGCTCTTCCTCCTCGCCCACGCGGAGGCGCGCGCCGTCGAGCTCCGAGAGCTGAAACCGGAGGAGGTCCTCGCGCTGGACGCGATCGCGCTCGGTCGCCCGTGTGCGCTCGACCTCGGCTCGCGCCGCCCGGTACTTGGCGAACAGATCACCCACGCGGTCCAGCAGCTCTTCGGCGTCGGCGAAGCGGTCCAGGAGCTCGAGCTGACGGGAAGGCTCGAGCAGGCGCTGGTGCTCGTGCTGGCCGTGGACTTCGACCAGATGGTCGCCGAGGCGCTCCAGCAGCCCCACGGTCACGGGTGAGTCGTTGACGAACGCGCGGTGGCGCCCGGAGCGCGCCAGCTCGCGCCGGAGGACGAGCCGCCCCTCGTCCAGCGCGAGCCCGGCGTCGTGGAGGGCGATGACGGCCGGGCTGCCCGGCTCCACCTCGAAGACGGCTTCGACGGTCGCGGTCTCGGAGTCGCTGCGGATCACATCGCTCTGGGCGCGAGCGCCGCGGACGAGGAGGAGCGCGTCGATGAGCATCGACTTGCCGGCGCCGGTCTCGCCCGTGAGCACGTTGAGCCCGGGACTGAACGGCGCGGTCACGGAATCGATCACGGCGAAGTTGCGGATCCGGATCTCACACAGCATCGGCCCGATGCTAGGTCAACGGCGTAACGACCTCAAGCAGTATCCGAGCGAATACGCCGCTAACGCTCGCCCCACTTGAGTTTCGTTCGAAGGACCGAGAAGAAGTCCTTGTGCGGGAAATGAACGAGCCGGATGCGCGCGGCGGCCTTGCGCACCTCGACGGTGTCGCGCTCTTTGAGCCCCACGCCGATCTGGCCATCCATCGTGGCCATGACCTCCTGATCGGCGAGCAGCATGACCTCGATCCGATCCGTCCCCGGCAGCACGATGGGCCGGTCGGTCAGCGTGTGCGAGCAGATGGGCGTCAGCACCACCGCGTCCATCGTCGGGAACAGGATCGGGCCACCGGCCGACAGCGAATAGGCTGTCGAGCCGGTGGGCGTCGCGATGATCAAACCATCGGCGCGATACGCGGTCGCGTGGCGCCCCTCGACCGACACGGAGAGGTCGATGATGCGGCTCATCGCCGCCTTCATAATGGCCACGTCGTTGAATGCGCCGTACTCGCCCAGGCACTGCCCTTCCCGGAAGATACGGACCGCTAGCAGCATCCTCTCGTCGACTGCCATGCGGCCCGCCAGCAGCGCCTCGAGTGCCGGGAACATCTCGTCGAGCGTCGTCGCGGTCAGGAAACCGAGCCCGCCCAGATTCACGCCGAGCAGGGGCACCCCGAGGTCGCCGACGGCACGGGCCATGGAAAGGAGCGTCCCGTCTCCGCCGAGCACGATGATCAGGTCGACCTGCGCCGCCAGCTCTTGCTTGCTGGCCGCGACCACGGCCAGGTCCGGCACCAGGCCCGCGGTTTCCCTCTCGATCACCACGCTCAGCCCTCGGGCCGCGAGCCAGGGCAGCAACCGGTGGATCACGGCTTCGGCCTTGACGCCGCCCGGCTTCGCGACGATGCCGACGCGCGTCACGCCAGGGCTTCGACGCTCCGGCTGATCAGCGTCTCGAGATCGCTGGCGGTACGGCCGTGCGTGGAGAAGTGCAGAAAGAATTCGTGGTTGCCCTTCGGACCGCGCAGTGGCGAGGCGGTGACGCCGAGGACGTGCCAGCTGCGGAGCACGGCGTACCGCGCCAGGCGCTGGACCGCGGCCCGATGCTGGGCCGGGTCGCGGACGACACCGCCCTTGGCCACATGCTCGCGACCGACTTCGAACTGCGGCTTCACCAGGGCGATGACTTCGCCGCGCGGCGCGAGGACGCCGAAGACCGAGGGCAAGATCTTTTCCAGGGAGATGAAGGAGACGTCGATGACCGCGAGCGTCGGCTGGTCCCCGAAGACCCGCGGGTCGAGCGCGCGCGCGTTGGTGTGCTCCATGACGACCACCCGCTGGTCTGCGCGCAGACGCGGGTCGAGCTGTCCGGTGCCGACGTCGATCGCGTACACGCGGGCGGCGCCGCGCTGCAGCAGGCAGTCGGTGAAGCCACCGGTGGAAGCGCCGACGTCCATGCACACGCGCCCGGGAATCTTGGTCTGGAAGCTGTCGAGCGCGTGGACGAGCTTCTCGCCCCCGCGGCTGACGTATGGCTCACGCGCCCGAACCTCGATCGTCGCGGCGGCCGAGATCAGCGCTCCCGCCTTGTCTACTCGCTGGCCGTCGACGAACACGTCGCCGGCGAGGATGTGGCGAGCGGCTTTCTCACGACTCTCCACCAGGCTCTTGTCGACGAGGAGCCGGTCGATCCTGACGCGCGGCGCCGGGCGTTTCGTTCCCATGCGGGTCATTATAGGCGACCCCCTCGACGAGGCCGTATCAGAAACAGCAGCGCCATCCCCGCCAGAAAGCCCCCGATGTGGGCAAACCACGCGGTTCCGCCGGCCCCGCCGCTCGATCCCGACGCGCTGAATGTGACGAGGCCGTTGACGAACTGGACCACGATCCAAAGCCCCAGCACGATCATCGCAGGCCAGTGGACGATCCGCACGAAGAAGCCGAAGATCAGGAGCACCAGCACGCTCGCGTACGGGAACAGCAGGAGATAGGCGCCCAGCACCCCCGACACGGCGCCGCTGGCGCCGATCATCGGTATCCGCGACGCGGGGTGGACGGCCGTCTGCGCCAGCGCCGCGGCCGCGCCGGCCAGCAGATAGAACGCGAGGAAACGCCCGTGGCCCAGGGTGTCCTCGACGTTGTCACCGAAGATCCACAAGTACAGCATGTTGCCCACGATGTGAAACAGACCGCCGTGCAGGAACATCGAGGTGAAGATCGTGACGACCGGGGGCGGAAACTCCCCCGGCACCGCGCAGTTTCCGGTGACGCGGCACGGTATGGCTCCGAACTCGAAGACGAAGGCCTCCGACGCGTGCCCCTGGCTGTCCATGCCGATGGAGGTCTGGTACAGAAAGGCAAGGACGTTCAACCCGATCAGCGTGATGGTGACGAACGGGACGCTGTTGCTCGGGACGTCGTCCCTCAACGGAATCATCGACGGCTCGGCTGGAGCACGATGATGGTCGGTCGGGTCAGCAGCCGTTCGGCGGCCTTCGCGAGATCCGCGACCGTCACCGCCTCGATGGCGCGGGCGTAGCGCTGAGGGAAGTCCCAGCCGGCGCCCACGATCTCGAAGAAGGCAAGATCCCGAGCCTGGCGGGCGTTGGTCCGGCGTTCCATCGAGAGTTGCCCCAGGACGTAGGCCTTCGCGCGCGCCAGCTCGTCAGCGGTGATGGGGGAAGAGCGGACGCGCTCGAGTTCCTGCACCACGCCCGCCTCCGCCGCCGCTAGGCTCTCTGGGGCGGTCCCCAGATACGCCACGAAAAACGTCGGCCCCACTCGAAACGGCAGAGGGATCACGCCGGTGGAGTACGCGAGCCCGCGGCGGTCGCGCAACTCGACGAAGAGGCGACCGGCCATACCTCCCCCGAGCGCCGCGCCGAGCACGCGCGCCACGGGGTAGAGCGGATCCGACAGGCCTGGACCGAGGTAGCCGACCATGATCTGAGCTTGTTGGGCCGGACGCTCGACGACCCGGCGCTGTCCGGTGGCGGCCGACACCGCGGGCACTTCATCCGCGGCACGACCAGTGCGAGCCAGGCGGCCGAAGAGTCTCTCCGCGGCCTTCACGACCCGCTCGCGTTCGACCTTGCCGCTGACCGCGAGCACCATCTGCTCCGGACGATAGATCGCTCGGTAGTGGGCGAGCAAGTCCTCACGCGTGAGCCGCTCGAGGTTGTCCTTGAGGCCGAGGTAGTGCCGCCCGTAGGGATGAGACCCGTAGAGATCCTGGCTCAGGCTGTCGAAGCTGAATGAGAAAGGCGAGTCCGCTCGAGACTTCAGCTGACCGAGGAGCAGGCGACGCTCTCTCTCGATCTCCTGCGGCGGCAGCGCTGCCTCCAGCGCAATCTCGGCGATTATGGTGAGGAGTGTCTCCCAGTGGCGCCCGAGTGCCTGACCCCGCAGCTCGGCGGACTCCACTTCGCCGCCCCCGTCGACGCTGCCGCCGATGTCTTCCGACGCTTCGGCCAGCTGGACGTAGGTCCGCTTGGTGGTGCCCCGGAGCAACACCCGCTGCAGGAAGTTCGTGATCCCGGCGGTCAGGGGTGTCTCGAAGTGAGAACCGGCTCTCACCTGTAGCGACACCGCGACCACGTCGATCGCCGGATTCTCGCGTACGAGAACGACGATTCCGTTGGGGAGCACGTGTCGCGTCACGATCGGCTCTTGCGCCGCCGCTCCCTTTGCCCCAAGGGCAAGCGCGAGGAGTCCAGAGACCAGGAGCGGGCCGAGGCGCCTCATCGGGTCGGCGGGACGAACGCGAGCCGGCCGTAGCGCTCGGGATCGAGATAGCGACGCGCCGCGAGTCGTACCTGCTCGGGAGTGACCGAGCGCAGTCGGTCGATGTACGCGAGCTCCTCGGTGAGGCGCCACACCGTCTCGGCCTGACCCAACCGCCGGGCGCGGCCCTCGGCGGTCTCGCTTGAAAACGCGTGCTCGGCCTCGGCCCGCGTGATCGCCCGGCGGAGCTCCGCGTCGGTCACGCCGTGCTCGCGGATCCGCTGGATCTCGGCCAGAATTTCAGCCTCGGTACGCGCGAGGTTTGCTGGCTCAAGCTGAGCGGTCACCGTCACGATTCCTCCGGCCTCGAGCGCGGCATAGTCGCAGCTGACCGAGTTCACCAGGGCGAGCCGTTCACGGAGCGACTGGGGAAGTCGTGACGACCTCGATTGCCCCAGGATCGAGACGAGCAGATCCACTGCGGGAGTGTCGGCGTGGTCGAGCTTCGGTCCGAGCCATCCCACACCGAGATACGCGAGCGCTCCGGGCCGCTGAACCTCGAGCTTCTTGGGAACGAGACTTCCCATCGTCGAGGTGGGCAACCGCTCGAGCCCGCTCCGCGGCAGCCGTCCGAGCGTGCGCTCAGCCGTCCTCAGTACTTGGGCGGCGTCGATGGGGCCGACGACGACCAGCGTGAACGACTCCGGAACGTAGTGGCGGCGATAGAAGGCCAGCAGTGTGTCGCGGGTCAGCTTCCGGATGATCTCGGCGGTGCCCAGGACCGGACGGCCATAGGGGTGGCGGTCGAACACAACACCCCAGAGCTGCCGGTTCAGATGCCGCTGTGGCGTGTCTTCGCCAAGCCGCATTTCCTCGAGCACCACCTTCTTCTCGAGCTCGAGCTCGGCTTCGTCGAGGATCGAGTTCACGCCGATATCGGCGAGCATCTCGATCGTCGTGAGGACTCGACGCGACGGCAGGACCGCGTGGTAGAAGGTGAAGTCCAGCGAGGTTCCGGCATTCATCCGTCCCCCGAGCCCTTCGACGTCGCGGTCGACGAAGCCCTTCGGGCGCGTGGTCGTGCCCTTGAAGAGCATGTGCTCGAGGTAGTGGGCCAGGCCCAGCTCTGACGCGGCCTCGTCGCGCCCCCCGGCGCGCACCCACAACTGAACCGCCGCAGTGTCGCTCGAGCGAAAGTCCTGGACGATGACACGAGCCCCGTTCGAGAGAACGTGACGGACCGGAGCTCGGGCGATCTCCGTTGTCTGGGCGGGACGCGCAACGCTACAAGCATTGAGGAAGAAGATGACGAGGAGGGCAGGCCAAACGCCTCGCGCCGGGAACATATGGTGAGTCAGGCTACCATACCCGGCCGGCGGGCAGAATGTCGGACCCCTGACGGCGCGTGAACAGGCACAACGCCGACTGACTGCTCGCAAGCTGCCCCATAACTCTCTACAATGACGTTAATTTCTGACCGCTAGGGGCTGGCACAACGGTTGCTCCCAATCCCGACCTAAGGATTCGCGGCCCGGGTTCGACCTCAGCGGCGAGGGGGTGAAAGAGCGCCGGCAGTCGGGTTCAAGGCAACGATAAGCGAGCCAACTCCACAAACACGAGAGGAACGAAAAGGTGATGAAGAGATTCTTCGCAGCGATCATGAGCGTGGCCGTCTTCGCGGCGCTGGCGCCCGTCGCCGACGCGCAGTCGCAGTGCCCGGCTGAGGTTGGCCAGGCCAAGGCGATGCTCCAGAAGGTTTCCAAGGCGCAGGATGTCCAGGCACCCCGGTCGCTGGCCGGTGCCCGCCAGGATATTCAGGCGCCGCGGACCGGTCAGGATGTCCAGGCTCCGCGTAGTGGTCAGGATATCCAGGCTCCGCGGTCTCTAGCGGGTGCCCGTCAGGATATGCAGGCTCCGCGTAGCGGTCAGGATGTTCAAGCGCCGCGTAGTGGTCAGGATGTGCAGGCTCCGCGTAGCGGTCAGGATGTGCAGGCGCCGCGTAGTGGTCAGGACGTGCAGGCTCCGCGTAGCGGACAAGATATTCAGGCGCCGCGTAGTGGTGCGCCCGCGCCGCAAGCTCCGCGCAGCGGTCAGGATGTTCAGGCGCCGCGTAGCGGCCAAGATGTGCAGGCCCCGCGCAGCGGTCAAGACGTCCAGGCCCCGCGCAGTGGTCAGGATGTTCAAGCGCCGCGTAGCGGCCAGGATGTGCAGGCCCCGCGCGGTCAGGACACGCAGGCCCCGCGTTCGCTCGCGGGCGCCAAGGCTTCGAGCGGCGACGCTGCGAAGCTGGTCCGTGATGCCGAGGCTGCCTGCAAGGCCGGGAACATGGACACCGCCAAGGCGAAGGCCATCGAGGCGATGTCCATCCTGAAGTAAAGACCGGTTCAAGAAGGACCGACAAGGCTCCAGGGGCATCTCCCCTGGAGCCTTCTTTTTGTGGTCTCCCGAGGGTTAGAATTCGAGTCGTGCGCAAGTACACCATCTTCGCCGTTCTCCTCACGATCCCCGGCATCGCCAGCGCTGCTGAGCTGTCCGTCCAGGAAGCGCTGCTTCGCGCCAAGCCGGCTGTCGCGCTCGTCATGTCGGAGGTCGCGTCGGAGGTCACGCTGACGTGCCCGACCGGTGGCGCACAGCGCGTCGCGCCGACACCGTTTCGCGAAACCGGCACCGGCTGGTTCATAAGTCCGAGTGGCTGGGTGATCACAAATGCCCACGTCGTCTCCACCACGCATCAACCGCCGCAGTGGATCGCCGACCAGCAAATCGAGAGGGCGGCGCGTCAAGCGTGCGGTGACCTCGGGCGCCAGGCCCTGGCCGCGATCGTTGCGCGGGCCACGGTCAAGCTCGAGCCGTCGCTTTACGTGCTCCTCTCGAATGGCGTCCGGCTGCCGGCGACGGTAGTCAAGTACAACCCACCCGCCGCCGTGGCGACCATGTCGGGACGAGATCTCGCGCTCCTGAAGCTCAAGGCTTCCGACATGCCGACGCTCGTTCTCGGCGATTCGTCGAACGCGAAGCTCGGCGACCGGCTCCACATCCTCGGATTCCCCGGAGTCGTTCTCAGCCACGAGCTGCTGAACGCCTCGGCAAAGGTCGAAGCGTCGGTCACGAATGGCGCGATCTCCGGGTTCAAGCAGGACATCGCCAACCACCCCGTGATCCAGACCGACGCGCCCGCGGCCGGGGGCAACAGCGGGGGGCCCGCCGTCGGCATGCGGGGCGAGGTCCTCGGAGTTCTCACGTTCGTCACGACCGAGTCGGGTGGCAGGGGCGAGATCGTCCAGGGATTCAACTTCGTGATTCCGTCCTCGGCGGTGCGCGACTTCATCGAGGGCACCGCCGTCTCGCTTGGCGAGACAAGCCGGTTCAATGCCGCGTGGCACGCGGGCCTCGCGAACTACTTCGCGGGCAACTACTCACGCGCCGAGAAGAACTTCGTCGAGGCCAACCGACTCTTGCCCGAGCTTCCCGACGTCCGCCGCCTGATAGCCGAAGCGAAGAACCCACCTCCCCGCCCGTTCCCGTGGGCGACCATCGCGCTGGTCGTGACGGTGGCGAGCGTCGGTGCCGTCGGCGTCGTCCTGGTGACGCGCTGGAGGCGCAACCGCTACCGGATCGGCCCCTCGGAGGTGCTCCGGCTGATCGAGACCTCACGCGAGAAGCCGATCATCCTGGACGTGCGGGACACTGCGACCTACGTCAGGAGCCCCGTCAAGATCCCGGAGTCTCGCCACGTTTCGGCGGACGGGCTCGACGCCGGCAAGCCCCTCGAGATCGAACGGGACCGTACGGTCGTCGCATACTGCACCTGACCCGACGAAGCGACCAGCGCCCGGGTGGCGCACCAGTTGCGAGCGTTGGGTTACAAGGACGTGCGGATCCTGAAGGGCGGGCTCGGCAGCTGGGCGAACGCTGGGCTGCCGCTCGAGCCGAAGACCTCGACCGCTTGATCCCTCAGCCGGCGAGGAAGTGGACGTGGACGTGGTTCACGACTTGCCCCCCTCCGGGCCCGCAGTTCACCCGTAGACGATACCCACGCTCGCCGAATCCCTTAGCTTCTCCGAGCGCGCGAGCCGCCAGGAGGCACTGGCCGAGAACCTCGGCGTCCTGCCGTTCCATCGTCAGGATCGAGTCGATGTGGCGCTTCGGCACGATGAGGACGTGGATCGGGGCCTTGGGATAGATGTCCTTGAACGCAAGGACGGCATCGTCCTCGTACTCGATGTCCGCCTGGCTTTGGCGTGCGACAATGCGGCAGAAGACGCAGTCCTTCACGAGGCTCCTCTCCGAACGCCTGCTATAATAGCCCGGCTCGAATCAGGATGCGGAAAGGGAGCGCGGATGGGCACGTGTCCGAAGTGCAAGATGAAGATTCGCAAGAACGGCAATCACGTCAAGCTCGGCTCCACCTGGTACCACAAGGCGTGCCCGCGACGTCCGGCAACGGCCGCCAGGGCCTGAGCGACTCCTCCTTCCGCTAACTGACTCACCCTGCGATTGCCCCGTGCAGTCCGATGGGGCGCTTGACGTACCGTCCGCTGGGCTGGTCGCGCACGGCGCCGTCCTGGAACACGATCCGGCCGCGCAGCAGCGTATGGGTCGGCCAGCCGCGTACCCGCATTCCCCGAAACGGCGTGAAGTCTTGCGCCGAGCCCAGCACCTCGGGGGTAACGACCTGCTCGCGGTTCGGATCGACTACCGCGAGGTCGGCGTCGCTCCCGACCACGATCGCGCCCTTGCGCGGATAGAGACCGAAGGCTCGCGCGGGATTCGCGCTCGCCAGCTCGGCAACCCGCGCGAGCCCGAGGCCGCGCCGTCCGTGTCCCTCCGAGAGCAGGTATGGATAGAGGAGCGCGGTGCCACCGAACCCGGGCAACGCCTTCCAGAGATCGTCACCCTTGTCTGCTTCGGAGCAGCAGGCGTGATCGCTCACGACGGTGTCGATGCGTCCGTCCTGGACCGCCGCCCACAGCGCCTCGCGATCAGCTTCCGCCCGGATCGGCGGGTTGACCTTGCCGGTGATGCCGCCGGCCGTCGCGTGGGTGAGCGCCAGATGATGCAGGGTCGTCTCGAGACGGATGTCGAGGTGCGGATGCGCGCGCCGGCCCTGAGCCCCGCTCGCGACCGCCTCGGCGCTCGACAGATGCAGCAAGTTCACGGGGCAGCGCGTGGCGTCGGTCAGCACGAGCGCCTCGGCGATCGACAACTGCTCCGTCAGCGGGGGCCGCGACCGATGATAGCCCTCGAGTCCGCCCGGTCCGGAGCGCCGCACCTCCTCGATGAAGATACGGATCAGCTCGGCCTGCTCACAGTGGAGGCTCAGGGAAATGCGCCCGTGGCCGCCGTGCTTGACGGACGCGGCCGCGACCTGGCGCATCAGCAGGTAGAGGTGCCCGAGGTCGTAGGTGTCCGCCATCGTGTAGGCGCTGCCGCGCGTGGAGTCGGACGTGAGGTTGAGCCCCTTGTAGAACATGTAGTACTTGAAGGAGCCGACCCCCTGCTCGGCGACCAGCCAGTCCACTTCGTCGAGCTGCTCGCTGGTCATCACGCCGAGGTGGTACCCGAAGTCGGTGAACGCGTGTCCGGTGGTGGCCGCGACGACCTCGGGGAAGATCGTTCGATACGGGCCGCTCTTGTTGAGGTAATTCTGGCCGGTGCGGAAGTAGCTCACGACCGTGGTCACGCCACCGGCGAGCGCCGAGGCCGTCTCGCTCTCGGCGTCGATTGCCAGATCGCGATAGATCCCGATGTGGAAGTGCGAGTCCACCGCGCCCGGCAGCACGAGTCGATCGCGCGCGTCGACGACGACGGTCGCGTCGGCCGAGGCGATCGAATCGGTGAGGGCGGCGATGCGACCGTCGCGAATGCCGACGTCGCAGGGTACGGCGCCGAGGTACGGAAAGACGACGGTGCCGTTGAGGACGGCGGTATCGTAACGGGGCATGCGGCGGACTGGGGACGGTCGGCCGTCTTCAGTGGACGCTAAGCGCGGTCCTGATCACCACGATGAAGTCGACGACGAGCGCCGCGATGAGGATCACCGATCCAAGATTCAGCCAGAGCCCGACTCCGTTGCCATTCATTGGCGTCCTCCCGTCTGGGTTGGCGGGACCCTACCACACCCTCGACGCATCGACAAAGCTTCCCGGAAGGAGGCGGCGATGAGGCTCCAGGGAAAGATCGCGCTGATCACTGGCGCCCAACAAGGCATCGGTCGCGCCGTCGCACTGGCCTTCGCCCGCGAGGGCGCCGACGTTGGGATCAACTACCTCGACGACCGCAGCGCGGCGGAGAGGTTGGCCCAGGAGATCCGCGCGGTCGGGCGGCGCTCCGTGCTCGTGCCGGGCGACGTCGCGCGGTCCACCACCGGCCAGGAAATCGTCGCGCCGCTCGTGAGGGAGCTCGGTGGCGTCGACGTCCTCGTCAACAACGCGGGGGTCTACCCGCGCGTACCGTTCCTCGAGATGCGCGAGCGCGACTGGGACTTGGTCCTCGACGTGAACCTGAAGGGCGGCTTTTTCTGCGCGCAGGCCGCGGCGCGGGCGATGATCGCCGGCGGACGGCAGGGCTCGATCATCAACCTGGCATCACAGGCGATCCGCGGAGCCGTACGCGGCGTGCACTACTCGGCGAGCAAGGGCGGCGTCGTCGCGATGACACGGGCGATGGCGCTCGAGCTAGCGCCGCATCGCATCCGCGTGAACGCGATCGCTCCCGGGCTCACCGACACCGCGCAGCCGCGGTATGGCAACAGCGAGGAAGAGCTGGCGGTCATGGCGCGCGCCGTACCGCTCGGCCGCATGGCGCAGCCGGACGACATCGCCGACGTCGCGGTGTTTCTCGCGAGTGAGGGCGCACGCTACGTCACCGGCCAGACCGTGCACGCGAATGGAGGTTCGTACATGCCGTGAGCGAAAGAGTACTTCCTACATGTGTCGGCCCACGGACACTCCAGCCTCGCGTGTGATCCAGGATGGCACGCGGACGCGCGCGTGAATTTCAATTGGATTACGGGTCATGGCGCAAGTCGTCGCGGTTTCCGGATATTTAGACGCGTTCGCAAATTTGCAACATTGGTTGGCATTTCCGGTGCAGCCCCTCATGCTTCGGGAAGACCTCCTTCTCGAAAGGGCAAACCCGTCGCGAGGCGGGGACGCAAAGTCACGGGTCAGGAACGGCCTGACAGCCGGACTGCCGTAGAAGGGGTGTCCGGTTACCCCTGCGAAATTGGTGGTCTCCCCGCAAGGAGACCACGATGTCCTCGCTACGCGCGCGGGCCGCCGTCGATTGTGTGGCGCTCGGTCTTTTCCTGAGCGGACTCCTCCTGCTTGCGGCACACCCGGCGTCGGCTGGGATCCTGGACGCTTCCTGGACCGCTCCGACGACGAATACCGACGGCAGCCCGCTGACCGACCTCGCCTCCTACAAGATCTACTACGCACCATCGCCGGCTCCCTGCCCCGGGTCGCCGTTCGTGTCGGTCGTCTCGCCGACGTCGAGCCCGGCGCCCAACCAAAATGTGAACCTTCGACTCAGCGGGCTCGCGACGGGAACGCTGTACTACGTCTCGGTGAGTGCGGTGGACACCGCCGGCAACCAGAGCGCCTGCTCGGCCGCGGCGAGCGCCGTCGCGCGAAGCGACTTCGCCGTGAGCCCGTCCGGCACGGTGAACTTCGGGAGCGTGAACATCGGAAGCTTCGCTGAGCAAACCTACACGGTGTCGAACACCGCTGGCGGCACCGTGTCCGGAAGCGTGTCCGTCCCCCTGCCGTTCACCATCGTGTCCGGTAGTCCGTTCTCGCTCAGCGGAACCGGCACGTCTCAGGCGGTGAAGGTGCGCTTCACTCCCGCCACCACCACGACGGTGAGCGCCACGATCAGCTTCACGGCCAACGGTGGTACCGTCACCGGGATCGTGACCGGCGTCGGGATCGGAGCCACCGACACGACGAATCCGACGATCACGATCACATCACCTGGGCCGTCCGGGTCGGCGTATACCACCGGGAGCTCCTCCCTCACCGTGCAGGGAACGGCGTCCGACAACGTCGGCGTGACCCAGGTGACGTGGACGAACAGTCGGGGTGGCTCCGGAACCGCAACCGGCACCACGAGCTGGACCGCCAGCGGGATCCCTCTCCAGTCCGGAGCGAACGTGCTCACGGTCACCGCGCGTGACGCGGCCGGCAACGCGGGCACCGCGGCCGTCACCGTGACCTACGACAACACGCCGCCCAGCGTCAGCATCACGGCACCGGGAACGGGCGCGACGGTCTCAGGAACGGTCAACGTGACGGCCACGGCCTCCGACAACGTCGGTGTGGCCGGCGTTCAGTTCCTGCTCGACGGGGTCGCTCTGGGCGCGGAACAGACGACCGCGCCGTTCTCGTTCTCCTGGACGACCGGAAGTGCGGCCAACGGCGCTCACACCCTGTCGGCGCGCGCGCGTGACGCAGTCGGGAACACGGCGGTCGCCGCGAACGTGGCGGTGACGGTGTCGAATACGGCGCCCGACACGACGAAGCCGACGATCGCGATCACATCACCTGGGCCGTCCGGGTCGGCGTATACCACCGGGAGCTCCTCCCTCACCGTGCAGGGAACAGCGGCCGACAATGTCGGCGTGACCCAGGTGACGTGGACGAACAGTCGGGGTGGCTCCGGAACCGCAACCGGCACCACGAGCTGGACCGCCAGCGGGATCCCTCTCCAGTCCGGAGCGAACGTGCTCACGGTCACCGCGCGTGACGCAGCCGGCAACGCGGGCACCGCGGCCGTCACCGTGACCTACGACAACACGCCGCCCAGCGTCAGCATCACGGCGCCGGGAACGGGCGCGACGGTCTCGGGAACGGTCAACGTGACGGCCACGGCCTCCGACAACGTCGGTGTGGCCGGCGTTCAGTTCCTGCTCGACGGGGTCGCTCTGGGCGCGGAACAGACGACCGCGCCGTTCTCGTTCTCCTGGAC
>QHSL01000138.1 GCA_003220435.1 Candidatus Rokuibacteriota bacterium
GCACGGGAACGCTTGCGCCCTTGAGACTCTGTTCGCCACGGTCGAGGAAGTCGAAGAAGCCCGCCGCGAGGCGCGCGGTCGGCTCGGTCACAGTGATGCCGCCCGGTGGCGCCAGGTGCTGCATCCGGGCGGCGAGTCCGACGACGTGCCCCTGCGCGGTGTAGTCCATGCGCAGGTCGTCGCCGATCCGCCCCACGACGACCTCGCCGGAGTTCAGGCCCATCCGCACCGCGAACTCGAGCCCGCTCTCGCGCCGCACGTCTTCGGCGAGCGCACCGAGCTCGCGCGCCAGATCCAGGGCGGCCGCACAGGCGCGCTGGGCGTGGTCTTCGTGGGCGATCGGGGCGCCGAAGAGCGCCATGATGCCGTCGCCGGTGTACTGGTTGATGGTCCCCTCGTATCGGTGAACGCCGCCGGCAAGGATCCGGAACAGGCGATCGAGCAGGCGATGCCATTCCTCGGGATCGACGCGCTCCGCGAGCTCCATCGAGCGCACGACGTCGGCGAAGAGGACGGTGACCAGCTTGCGCTCGCCCCTGAGCGCGCTCTGGGACGCAAGAATCTTCTCGACGAGATGCGGCGGCGTGTAGGAGCGCGGCTCGGGGGTGATTGTCGGCGCCGCGAGGTGGGCGCCACAATCGTTGCAGAACCTCGCGCCAGCGGGGTTCTCGTGTCCACAAGATTGGCAGCTCACTGGATCCTTGCCCATCTTAGCCTCATCCGCGCGTAAGTCACGCCGGACCGACGGCTTGGTCCGAAGAATGAGAGCGGGTGAACGACCGCCGCGCGCTCTATACTCCGCGTCCATAGACGCCCGCTTCTGCGCGGGCGCCGTCACGACATCGTAATCCGTGACGACAAGATCCACCGCATCAGTCGCGATCTCGATCCGGCTGGCCATGCCACGATCGGCGTCCGCGACACGCTCGTGCCGCGCAGGCCGAGGCCGGCCTCTTCGCTGGAAGCGCGGCAGATGCAGCGGGTCGGCCTCATCGGGTGCGGGGCGATTGGGCGTCCCGTGGCACGCGGAGGATATAGAGGATATCCACACCGTCGCCTCGAGCCTGATAGCGATGTTGCGCCGCGAGACGGCGGGTATCGTCATCGGTTAGGACGGCCCCGCGCACCTTATCAGAGCGGGTTTGGACCGACGACTTCCCAGTGGTAGCGATCGCGGAGCTGGTTGCGTTCGTCGTCGTTGATCGGGCGGTGGTTCAAGAGCTCCTCGACGTAGCCGCCGGCTGCGGCCGGGGTGTACATAAACAGGACGCGGCCAGTTTCGCCGCCGGTGCTCTTCCAAGCATGCGGGACGTTGCGCGGGAAGAACGCGCAGGTGCCGGGCCCGCCGACGGTGACCTCGTCGCCGATCTTGAAAGTGATCTCGCCGGCGAGCACCCAGGCGACCTCGTCGCTGTCGCGGTGCAGATGGAACAGGCTCTTGGTGCCGACGGGCACGGTTTCCTCGAACAGCATGATGCTCTCATTGGTCTCGTGGCCGACGAGCTTCACGGCCGCGAAGCGGCCAGGCGCCCCCATGTCGAGATGCTTCCCGCCGGCCGCCGATACGACACAGCCTTTTGTCGCGTCCATATTGATGTCCTCCCCTGTGGCTACAACGCGCCGCCTGTGGCGAGCGGCCACACGTAGCGATCCCACGCGAGACCGACCACTTCCATCTGGCCGGCGGCTCGCGCACCCGACCGTTCGGCGACGCGCCGCGAGCGGGCGTTCGACGGAAGAATGGCCGAGACCGTGTACGACAGTCGAAGCACGCTCGTGGGCGGTAGAAGAGGAAGCCCTCGTAACTGCTCCACAACGGCAGGAGGGAAAAGCTGACGGCCTTGAGCGTCGCGCCCAGCAGCAGTGTCTGCTTCCGTCCCCACAGGTCCGAGAGCAGCCCTGACGGCACTTCGCCGCTGAGGATCACGAGCGCGAACACGGCCTGCAGCTCCATGAACTGCCGCATGCTGATCCCCCGCGTCGTGAGATAGGGGATCCACAAAGCGATCACGATCATGAACTGATCGAAGAAGGAGAATCCGTAGAGGAGCGCGATGTTCTTCTTCACGTCCGGGGGTCGTCGACATCGAGGTCAATCTTCTCGCCGGGAAAGGGCGTCGCGGTCATCAGCGTCACGCCCTCCGAAGAGTGAAAGCGGTGCCACGCGCCCTGCGGAATGACAACCATCATTGCTGCGCGGCGCGCGAAAGACTTGGGCGGCCCGTCATCGCACACGATTTCCAGGACCGCAGTGCCGTCGAGGATGTGAATCAGCTCGTCGGCGGGATGTGCTTCCCAATGACCTTTCCCTGCGAACTTAGTGGTGAGCAGGGCACCGTCGCGGTAAGACGCCAATCGAGCGGCGCTCCCCTTTCGATCCGCCATCGTCGACTGCGGGGTCCGGCCACGGAACATGGTCAACTTCTCGAGTTCTTCGTTGAGATCGATGATGCTGGGCGTTTTGCTTTCCATTTCTCTCTCCATTTCGACGCCGTCAGCCTCGGCGCGCCCGGTCGTGGGCGACGATGACATCGGCCACGCAGGCGGTCAGCCGCTTGGCCATCGGCAGATGCAGGAACTCGTTGGGCCCGTGCGCGTTGCACCCCGGGCCGCCGGTCCCGGTGATGAAGAACTGCGCGCGGGGGAAGCGCTCGCCGAGCATGACCATGAACGAGATCGCCCCGCCGCCCCCCCTGAACATCGCCGGCTTGCCGAAGTGGCGCTCGGAGGCGGCGTGCAGCGCCGAGAGGAGCCACGGCTCCGTGGCCGGCGCGTTCCAGCCAGGGGACGGCTTCTGGGCCTGGAAGGTGACGCGCGCCCCGTAGGGCGGGTCCGTCTCCAAGATTTCCCGCAGACGGCGCGCCGCCTCTACCGCGTCGAGAGTAGGCGGGAGGCGCAGCGACAGCTTGAGCGACGTCTTCGGTCGCAGCACGTTGCCGGCGTCCACGACGGCCGGGATGCCGTCGGCGCCGGTGATCGACAGCGCCGGCTCCCAGGTGCCGGCCAGGATCAGCTCGACGGGATCCTCCTTCGCGAGGCGCATCCCCGGTACCACCGGGAACCGATCGCGCTCGGCGCCGAGCGTGGCGACCACGGCCCGCGCCTCGCCGAGGCGCGCCGGCGGCATCACGACGTGGAAGTCCTTGACGATCGCGCCCGTCCGCTCGTCCTCGATCCGCGAGAGCAGCTGGCGCGCGATGCGAAAGCTCGACGGAACCATCCCGCTCGCGGCGGAGTGGAGGCCCTTGCTCAGCACCTCGACGGTCAGCACGCCGTTGATGATCCCGCGCAGCGAAGTGGTCCCCCAGAGCTGCTCGTAGTTGCCGCAGCCGGAGTCGAGACAGATGACGAGATCGGGCTGGCCGAGCCGCGCCGCGAGCGCCTCCATGTAGGCGGGCAGGTCGCGACTGCCGCTCTCCTCGCACGCCTCGATGAGCACCACGCACCGCGCTCGCGGCGCGCCCGACTGCTGCACCGCCTCGATCGCGGTCAGCGCGCAGAACACCGCGTACCCGTCGTCCTGGCCGCCGCGGCCGTAGAGCCGATCGCCGCGGCGGACCGGCGTCCACGGGCCGAGGCCCTCGCTCCAGCCGACCATCTCCGGCTGCTTGTCGCAGTGCCCGTAGAGCAGCACTGTCTCCGCTGACGTGCCCGGCACCTCGAGCACGATCAGCGGCGTCCGGCCCGGCAGGCGCACCGTCTCGACGGTGAGGCCCTCGATGGGCCGGCGGCGGGACCAGTCCTCGATGAGCGCCACGGCGCGGTCGATGTGGCCGTGCGCCGCCCACTCCGGGTCGAAGGCCGGCGACTTGGCCGGGATCTCGATGTACCGCGCGAGGGCGGGAAGGATGTCCTCCTCCCAGCGGCGCTCGACGAAGTCGAACCCGCCGGGGGAAGATGTGCGCGATCTCTCGCTCATACGTATTCTCCTTTCTCCTCTCATGGCCGGGTCAACGGCCTCGGATGTTCCTTGCCGCCGAGCAGGTCGGGAT
>QHSL01000006.1 GCA_003220435.1 Candidatus Rokuibacteriota bacterium
GCTTCTCGTCGCCGTGGAACTGGAGCGCGCGCAGGCCGCACGCCTCGGCCACCGCCTTGACGTGGCCCATCGGGTGGTCCCAGAAGATGCCGACCGGCGTCACGAACGGGGGCAGCGCGCGGACAATTGGCGCGACCTTATCCGGCGTCACGAAGCGCGGCGTGTTCTCGACAAAGATGAACCCGAGCGCGTCCGCCCCGGCGTCGACCGCGAGCATCGCGTCGTCGATGTTGGTGATGCCGCAGATCTTGACTCTTGTCATTGATGCATGGGTGGGGCGAGACGCCCCCCCCATGTCCCCCCCGATTCGCGTCGCGCGCGATCAACCCGCGCCCCCCATGTCCCCCCCGATTCGCGTCGCGCGCGGTCAACCCGCGCCCCCCATGTCCCCCCCCAACCCCCGCCCCACATGTCCCCCCCGATTCGCGTCGCGCGCGGTCAACCCGCGCCCCCCATGTCCCCCCCGATTCGCGGGGCGTGCGGTCAACCGCTCGCATCATGCTCTCCACGCAGCTTCAACTCTCGGATCTTGCTCGGGACGTCGGTGGCGCGGACCAGACCCTCCCCCACCAGGACGGCGTGGGCGCCGGCGGTCACGACGCGGCGGACGTCCTCGCCCGTGAAGAATCCGCTCTCGCTGACCACGATCGGCCCGGGCGGGATCGACGGCAGCAGCTCCAGCGTCGTCTCGATGCGGGTCTCGAAGGTGGCGAGGTCGCGGTTGTTGAGCCCGAGGATGCGGGTCCCGGCGTTGAGCGCACGGTCCACCTCGGCGGCCGTGTGGCACTCGACGAGCACGGCGAGCCCCAACCCCTTCGCGGCGGCCAGCAGATCGCCGAGCGAGCGCCCGTCGAGGATCGAGACGATCAACAAGACGGCGTCGGCCCCGGCGGCGCGCGACTCCCAGAGCTGGTACTCGTCGACGGTGAAATCCTTCCGGAGCAGCGGCACGCTCACCGCCGCGCGGACGGCGCGAAGGTCGTCGAGGCTTCCCCGGAAGTACTTGCGATCGGTCAGGACCGAGATCGCGTCGGCGCCGTGGGCCGCGTAGGTGCCGGCGAGCGCGACCGGGTCGAGGTCTTGAGCCAGCACCCCGCGCGAGGGCGACGCTTTCTTCACCTCGGCGATCAGCCGGACCGCCCCGGTCGCGGGCCGCAGCGCGCCCTCGAAGTCGAGCGCGGGGGTCGCCTCGGCGCAGCGGCGCTCGAGCGCCGCGCGCGGCGTGGTGGTGCGGCGTTGCGCCACTTCCTCGCGGGTGTTGGCGACGATCTCCTTGAGGACCGACATAGGCCGGCGCCTAGAAGTCGCGCCGAAGCCCCTGCCTTCGCAGCGTCTCGAGCGGCATCGGCGCGAGCTGATCGAGGACGAAGTCCCGGATGGTCCGCGGGGGCGGCAGGTCCCGCACGATGCGGCCCGCGCTCACCAGCGGCTTCAGCAGCGGCTCCCAGGGGCCATCTCCGGGTGGCCGTTTGCCAGCCGGGAGCACCACGGTCTCTCGGCTGCCGCGGCGCCGGTAGACGTCCTTGGCGCCCGACCACTTGCCGCGCTTGGCCATGGGCTGGCCCTCGATCTCCATGATGTCGAGGGCGAAGTTGAGAACCGGCGCATTGGCGATCGAGGTGCCGACGCCGTAGCCGTCGGCGACCGGGTTCAGGCTGAGGATCTCGTATTCGTCGACGCCGCCGGAGGCGAGGAGCTTGACGTGACCGAAGCCGCGCAGCTGCAGCTCCCAGCGGACCTCCTCGAGGATGCGATAGAAATCGCCGCGCCGCGACGACGGCGTGTCGAGCCGGACCGCGTAGAGGTCCTTGCCGAGCGCTTCGGCGACGCGGATCGCCTCGAACTTCTCGTCCTGCAGCGTGTCGATGAGGGCGACGCGCCGCACCTTCGGGTCGATGATCGTGTCGAACGCCCGGAGCGCCTCCACCGTGTCCCCGATCATGAGGACGAGCGAGTGGGGAATCGTCCCCATGGGATCGGCGTCGATCAGCTCCGCGGACTTCGTCACCGCGACCCCGTCGCACCCGCCGATGAACGCGTTGCGCTCGATCATCGGCGCGAGCGTCGGATGCATGCGGCGGGCGCCGAAGGAGATCACCTGGCGCTCGCCTGCCGCCTTCTTGCAGCGCGCCGCCTTCGTGGCGATGCCGGACGCCTGGCAGAGAAGACCGAGCAGCGCCGTCTCGTACTGGGCCCACTCCACGTACGTGCCCTCGATGCGGAGGATGGGCTGGTATGGCTCGAAGATCGTGCCCTCGTCCATCGCCCACACGTCCACCGGCTGGCCCTCGAGCAGCGCCGCAACCTCCTCGATGCCGGCCAGGATGCCCCACTGCCAGTCCTCGGGAAGGCTCTTGAGGTACACCTCGGCCTTGACCCGCTTGCGATCGCCTCGATGCTTCAGGATCTGGACGGTGCGGGCGAAGTAGACGTCGGAGACCTCGCCGCGCTTGATGTCGGCGTCAGCGGCGGTGTGAAACGGACGCTTCGGAGTGTTCGGCATAGTGTCTTCGGGTCTCGGATCGCGCCGAAGTTGGCGAAAAGTGTGTCAGAAGCGATCGGGCAAGTCAAACACTGCGGCTAGAGCCGCAGTGTCTTGAGATAGGCGCGGAACTCGTCGGCGAGGTCGGGTCGGGCCAGGGCGAACTCCACCGTCGCCTTGAGGAAGCCGAGCTTGTCGCCGGTGTCGTAGCGGCGACCCTCGAACTCGACGCCGTACATCGGGCGGCGCGCTCGGAGCGTGCGCAGGGCGTCGGTGAGCTGGATCTCTCCGCGGCCGTCGGGCGGGGTCTCGGCCAGGATCGCGAAGATCTCTGGGGGCAGGACGTATCGTCCGATGATGGCGAGATCCGACGGAGCGTCCTGCGGCTTGGGCTTCTCGACCAGGTCGACGATCTCGTGCACCCGGGCCTCGATCGGGCGCGCGGCGATCACGCCGTACTGATGGATGCTCTCGCGCGGCACCCGCTGGACCGCGATCGTCGGCGCCCCATAGCGCTCGGAGACGTCGAGGAGCTGGCGCATGCAAGGCGCCGGTGCCGCGCCGATGATGTCGTCACCCAGGAACACCGCGAAGGGCTCGTCGCCGACGAGCGACCGCGCGCAGAGGATGGCGTGGCCGAGCCCGAGCGGCTCCTTCTGACGGACGTACGATACCGACACCAGCTCGGAAATGCTCTTGATCTGCGCCAGCTCCTCGGTCTTGCCCCGATCGCTCAGGTAGTACTCGAGCTCGAAGGCCGCGTCGAAGTGATCCTCGATCGCGCGTTTGCCGCGACCGGTCACGATGATGATCTCGGTCAGGCCCGAGGCGGCCGCCTCCTCGACGACGTACTGGATCATCGGCTTGTCGACGAGGGGCAGCATCTCCTTCGGCTGCGCCTTGGTCGCGGGAAGGAATCGCGTGCCGAGCCCGGCGGCGGGGAAGACGCCCTTGCGGACTTTCATGGCTCAATCATACTCCGGGCGTGTCGTCGCCGGAGAAGGACGAACACCACCGCGAAGGTGACGAAGCCGGCCACGATCCCGACGACCGTGGTGCCGATCAGGAGCGCCAGGGAGACGTCGCGGAGCAGCTGGGCCACGTTCGCCCAGGACAGACTGGTCGACGTCCGCAAGAGCCCGGCGATCGCCGCGGCGTCGATCCCCTGGGGGTCCGGGACGATGAGCCCGCCGATGTGCAGCGCGAGGCCGTAGACGAACGGCGCGAACCACGGGAGGTTGAGCCAGGTGCCGGCGATCGTCGCTGCCCTGTTCAGGCGAAAGAGGGTCGCGACCCCGAGCGACAGCAGCGTCTGGAGGCCGTAGAACGGCGTACAGCTGATGAAGACGCCGACAGCCAGGGCGAGCGCGATCCGCGATGGGGGCTCGTCCAGGTGCAGGACGGCGCTGAGCCGGCCCGCGAGGCGGCCCGCGGCGGGGCTCACGCCCGCGGTCGCCACCGGCCGACGCCTTCCAGGACGGCGACGATCGCCAGGACGCAGGCGGCCTGGATCAGGATGAGCACGGCTTCGCGGGGCGTCGCATCCTTAAGGATGAGGGCCGAGAGGCCGAGCGTCGACGCCAGGAAGAAAATTAGCAGCACGCTCTGCTTCTTGGTGAGTCCCAGCGCCTCGAAGCGGTGGTGGATGTGATCCCGGCCGGTGTAGGCGAGCCATTCCGGCACCGAATGCACCTTGCCGGTCACGACGCGGGCGATCCCGACGAAGCCGATGTCGAAGAGCGGTACGCCGAGGATGAGCGCCGGCGTCAGCAGCGCGATGAGCGCGTTTCCCTCGGCCCACTCCCCCATCACGGCGAGGCCGGCTAGCGTGAAGCCGATGAAGGTTGCGCCGCCGTCGCCCAGGAAGATCTGGGCGCGACCCGGGCGGAAGTTATAGGGCAGGAAGCCGAGGCACGCGCCCACCAGCGCGGCCGACAAGTACATGAGGTATCGCTGCCCGGTCTGGAGCGCCGCGATGCTGATGAAGATGCCGGCGATGACGCCGAGGCCCGCGGCGAGCCCGTCCATGCCGTCGAGGAACTGGACCGCGTTGGTGACGGTGACGAACCACAGGATCGTCAATCCGACGTTCAGCCACACGAAGCCCGGCACCCAGTTGGGCGCGATGTTCAGGACCACCCCGAAGGCGATCGCGGCGGCGGCGGCGCCGATGTGCCCGAGGAGCTTGAGCGAGGCCGGGAGATCGGTGAGGTCGTCCAGCACGCCGATCCCGACGACGAGCGTCGCGCCGACGGCGACGCCCTTGAGCTGGAGCGAGAAGTCGAAGCTGGTGAGCACAGTCACCGCGAAAGCGGCGTAGACGGCGGCGCCCCCCAGGAGCGGCGTGGCCACGTCGTGGACTTTACGAGCGGCGGGCACGTCGACGACGCCCCGCCACAGCGCGAACGCCCGCGTGAGCGGCACCGCGAAGTAGGCGACCGCGAAGGCGAGCAGGACCAGGTAGAGCCACGGCAGCCGCGCGGCGTGGTCGCGAGCCCAGATCGGAGCCAGCAGGAGGACGCCCACCAGCGCCAGCCGGACGACGTGCGTCAGCATCACCCCGCGAGCGCCTCCGCGAGGGCGGTCGCGACCCGGTCCGCATCGGCGTCGCTTAACAGCGGGTAGCACGGCAGCGACAGGCACTGCGCCCAGAGCCGCTCCGCGTTGGGATAGCCGGCGAGGCCCAGGGCCCGGTGAATCGGGCGGAAAACCGGGCGCCGAGCCGTCACGCCCCGTCGCTCCAGGTGGGCCAGGATCGGATCGAGCGGTCGCTCCACCGCCACCACGAAGCGATGGTACACGTGACGCTCCCCGTGGTCGGCCGGCACGCGACAGCGCGCCACCCCGGCGAGCTTCGCTCGGTAGCGGGCGGCGAGCGCGCGACGGCGGGCGACGAACGCGTCGAGGCGGGCGAGCTGGCACCGGCCGAGCGCCGCTTGCATATCGGTCATCTTGTAGTTGAACCTCGGGGCCAGGTCGGTCTGCTCGTCGTAGTCGCGCGCGGCACGCACGCGCTCGACGAGGTCGGTGGGCCCGGCGACGGCGCCGCCTTCGCCCGTCGTGAAGAGCTTGGTCGCATAGAACGAGCAGACGGCCAGCCGCCCATGCGCGCCCACCGGGCGGCCGCCCACCACCGCGCGCAACGTCTGGGCACAGTCCTCTACCAGCGCCACGCCAAGCCCGTGGAACGCATCCAGATCGAGGGCGAGGCCAAACGGATGGACGACGATGGTGGCGCGCGTACGCGACGTGCGCCGCCGGGCCGCGTCTTCGGGCGAAAGCCCGAGGGTGTCCGGGTCGGCGTCGGCCAGCACCGGCGTGGCCCCGCACCGCGTGACCGCGTGATAGACGGCGTCGCAGGCGTAGGTCGGGACGATGACCTCGTGGCCCGGACCCACGTCGAGCGTGCGGAGCGCCAGCTCGAGCGCGACGCTGCCCGAGCTGACCGCCGCCGCGCCGGCGGCGCCGAGGAGGCGCGCCAGCTCTCCCTCGAAGCGCTCGACCTCCGGTCCCTGCGCCACCTGGCCGCCGCGCACGACACGCGCGACGCGCTCGGCGTCCTCTTCAGTAAGGGTCGGCCGAGAATGGGCGATTATTGTAGCGGGTGCCATGAGGTCGGCTTACACCGAGGGTGGCCTGAGTGAGACGCGACCCGGCTCCGACACGCCCGTTCTTACCCGCGGTGCTTGATGTGACTCAGAGGTTCAGCAGCAGTCGGACGGACTGGAACGCCTCCGCGTATTTGACCCGCGCCTGAATGCCGCGAAAGTTGGCGCACGACTTGGCCAGCTCCAGGATCGACAGGTCCTCGATGTTGGTCTTGGTCACCTGCGACCGGTGCGCCTCGAGGCCGGCGAGCTTCGTGTCGAGGACGTCGGCGATGTCCGTGAAACAGTTCGGCACGAAGTTGACCGTCGACGGCACCTCGTAGAAGAGGAAGTTCGGCACGTAGCGCGTCGCCGATATCGCGCTCTGGGCCAGGTTGCGATGGTCCTGGTGGGTGTCGTCGGGTGAGTTCACGAAGATCATCCGGGGCTCGACCTTTCGGATCACCGCCTCGAGCCGGACGATCATCTCGCGAGAGAGGGGGACCTCGGTGTCCCGGTAGTCGCCCCAGAAGATCTCGCGCACCCCCAGGATACGGGCCGCGTCCTTCTGCTCCCGCCGTCGCAGCTCAGGATCGCCGCCCAGCGCGCCGTCGGACGCCACGAACACGTAGACGGCGTGCCCCCGCAGCACGTACTTGTTCAACATGCCGCCGCAGCCGTACTCGATGTCGTCCGGGTGGGCACCGAAGGCGAGGATGTTCACTTATCGCGACCCGAGCGAGAGGCGCGACCACGAGCTTCCCCCACAGAGAATGCCGAGGGCCTCATCGCCGTGCATCAATAATAAGTCAAGGGCCGAGAGAAACGGAGTGAATTCCCCGTGTTCCTGGGCGTACGAGGGGTGCTCGTAGCGCTGCGTTTCCACGGCGATCCCGGCCTCCGAGAACTGGTCGAGGTCCATATAGGAGCTGGCCGTCCCGGCCAGGTAGGTGTCGGCTCCCACCGCCCGACAGAGAGCGACGAGCCGCCCGGTCGCGTCCTTGGGATCACCATCGGGCAGGGCGATCTCCGACGCGAGCCGCGTCGGGACCGCGATGCCAAGCGCGCGGGCCAGCCAGGCGGCGCTCTCAGCGGCGAGCGGCGCCAGGTGAGTCCACTGGCCGCCGTAGAACTCGCGAACCCGATCCCGCCACCGCGGCCAGCAGGGGGCCTTCGCGTACGCGTGCTCGATCATGCGCAGGTGCCGGGCGGGCCAGGGCTGGCTGCCATCGATCGTCACGTCCTTGATCGGCGTGCCGAGACTGACGCGGACCGGGACGGTCAGCCACCGCGGGCCGTCTCGTGTCTTGATGCGGTTGCGGTTCTGCCAGCCGTTCTTTTCGAACTGGACGGTATCGAGGAAGACGAACAGATCCGCGGCAGCCCACTTGGCGAAGTACCCGAGCCACGGCACGTAGTGGGGCTGGTGGATCGCGATTTTCACTGACTCGCCTCGCCGGCGGCTGCGGCTCGCCCGACTTTCATTGACTCGCCTCGCCGGCGGCTGCGGCTCGCCCGACTTTCATTGACTCGCCTCGCCGGCGGCTGCGGCTCGCCCGACCATCACGGCCGCCTCACGAAGATTGGGTTGCTGAGCAGACGACCCGCGCCGCGGACGTCGAGCCGGTAGAACGCCGGGCCGCCGTCGAAGCGCTCGCGGCGAACTGTCCGGATCGGTGTGGGACCCGTCCAGACGTCGACGGCGGCACCGTTGCGCACGAGGGTGACGCGAACGTCACGGGTCGGGCCACCGGCGGCCTCGACCGCCACCGAGACCTCGATCGGCGCCCCTTCGGCGGCGCGCAGCGTCTCGCCCGACACGGCCGCGACGGCGCCGCTGCGCACCTCGAACTCCGTGAGCACGAGCCCGGCATCGCGCTCGCGCTGAAGCGCGTACATGCGACCCCGCCGGAACGCGTCGATCAGGGCGCGTTCCGACCGTTCCTCCACCAGGAAGACGGTCTGCACGTTGCCCAACCCCTTGCCCGCCGTGAAGCCGTGGAAGCCGGACTCCCCCACGGCCCAGGCCGGCCGGCTTCGGTCGCCGAGCGCGAACTGGCTGAGCAGCCGATCCCAGCCGTCGCCGGGACGTTCGACGCGCGTGGTGTCCTCGTATACAGCGCCAAAGGCCGTGTACCGCGCGGTTCTCAGAAGATCGTCCGGATATGGCGCCGTCCGCCACCCGACCCGGATCGGGCCGAACCACTGCTCCCCGTCGTCACGCGCCTCGGGCAAGGACCACACCGTCGCGCCGCCCCGCGCCTCCACATAGTCGATGAGGTCCTGATGGGGTCGCAGGCCGAGATCCGCATAGGGCGGATACGGATCGACGGCGAACGGCCAGCCGCGCACGAGCGCCAGCAGACCGATCCCGCACACGACGGTGCCGGCGAGCAGCGGCCGATGGGTGACGACGATGACCACCCGGCCGCGCTTCTTCAGGGACCGACGCTTCCGCAGGAGCATCAGCGCGCCGGGAACGACGAGCACGCCGGGCAGCACGTCGAGGGCCGAAGCCCAGCCGAGGGTCGCGGCGTTCGTGTTGCCGGTGACCGGCAGCGACCGGAGCGCGCCGGGGTCCGAGAGGCCGAACACCAACAAGTTCTTCTGGGTGTTGTGCACCATCATGTCGAGCGCCAGCGGCGAGCCGGTCCAGTAGTAATGTGGGAGCACCTCGACGCCGGGGACGATCAGGACCCGCGGGTTGGCCGCCCGCGCCCGGGCCACGCGCTCCAGATAGTGCTCGACGCCCTTGTCGAGCACCGAGCGCTCCTCGCGGGTCGCGCGGGTGAGCGCCCGGAAGGGCGGCAGGCCGTACTCGACGCGCAGAAGATAGTTCTCGGTGACGAGCAGCGCGCCGATCCCCTGCCGTTCGGCCATCGCGGCGAGCTGCTCGAGCGAGAAGTCGCCGGTGGACAGATCGGAGTGGATGTGGAGGATCGCCGGGAGGCGCTCGAGCGCGTCGGCCGGGCCGGCGACGCCGCCGACGAGTGCCAGCAGCACGACGACACGCCTCACGAGAGCCCCTTCTCCCGGACGAGCGCTTCGTACACCGCCAGCATCCTCCGCTCCGCCACCGGCGTCGAGAACTCCTCCGCCCTCGAGACCGCCGCCTCGCCGAGCTTTCGGCGCAGACCGATGTCGCGGCCGAGCTGCACGAGCGCCGCCGCGAGGGCGGCGACGTCGTCGGGCTCGACGAGCAGCCCGCACTCGCCGTCCGTGACGACGGCCGGGATCCCGCCGACCGCGCTCGCGACGACCGGAAGCCCGAGCGCCATCGACTCGACGAGGACGCGCCCCATTCCCTCGTTGCGGGACGGCATCGCCACGGCGTCCGCCGCGACCAGGCACGACGCCACGTCGGGCGTTCCACCGACCAGCAGCAGCCGGTCGGCCACGCCGAGCGACGCGGCGGTCGCGGCGAGCTGGTCGCGGTCCGGCCCGTCGCCGATCAGCAGCACGCGGGTCGAGGGGATCTCGGCGAGGATTGCGGGAAGCGCCTGCACCACGAGATCGAACCCCTTGATCCGGATGAGTCGCCCGAGCCCCGCGACGACGAACGCGTCGGCGTCGAGGCCGAGACGCGCGCGCGCCTGGGCTCGCGTCGGCGCACCGGCTCGCAGCTCGGCGGTGGGCACGCCGCTCGGCACCGCGACGTACTGTCCGGGCGCGCCGATGCCGTGGGCGAGGTGCTCCTCGGTGCCGCGCTCCGTCAGCGTGACGATTCGATCGGTCCACCTCGCCGCTCGCCGCTCGAGTACGGTGAACACGTCGGTCTTCCGTCGCCCGTAGTAGCCGTAGAAGATGTGGCCGTGCGGCTGGTGGATCACCGCGGGCACGTGCGCGATCCGCGCGGCCAGGCGGCCGATGAACCCGGCCTTCGAGGTGTGGGTGTGGACGATCGCCGGGCGCTCGCGCCTGATCAGCCTCAGCATCTGGCCGAGCGCGGCCAGGTCCCGCAGCGGGGCGACCTCGCGGCCGAGGGACGGAATGTCCACGACGCGGCAGCCGCGCCGGCGCGCGCCGTCGATCACCGGCGCTTCGGATTCGCGGAACGACGCGGCCAACACGCACGCGTAGCCGGCCCGGACGAGGGCGACGCACGACTGAACGGTGTTCTCGGACGAGCCGCCGAGGGTGAGCCGTGTGATCACGTGGAGGACGCGCACGCTCACGCCGGGCCCTTCATGGCGTAGAGCTCGACGGAGGGCCCGATCAGCACGCGGTGGCGCGAGAGGCCCGCCAGCGCAGCTGCGCCCGCAGTGATGGCCGTCTGCGCCCATCGCGACAGCGTCGCGACCGCGTGAGGCTCGACGGGGTGGGCCCGGAAAGCCGGGAGCGAGTTCCCGACCTCGAGCACCCGGAAGCCCGCCCGCTCGACGAGCCGCCGCAGCCCGATGGGTGTGAACGCGAAGTGGTGAACGATGGGACAGGTGTCCCACTCCCGGGATCTGACGAGCGGCCCGAGCGACGCGAGGAGCCGCACCCACGGGCGATGGAAGCTGGCGTTCGGAACCCGCAACGCGACCAGGCCGCCTGCAACGAGCACGCGGTGAGCCTCGCGCAGGATCGTGAGCGGGTCACGGGCCTGGTCCAGGACGTTGATCAGCGTGACGGCATCGATCGTCCCATCACGGAACGGCAAGAGCGCGCCGTCGGCCTGGACGGCCGGTGCCCCGCCGTCACGGCCCGCGACCGCGCACGCCCGGCCGGCGATGTCGGTGCTGACCGCGGGCCAGCGGCGGAACCGCGCCAGCGCCGCCAGGTGGCCGCCGCCGGCGCCCACGTCGAGGAGCCGCGGTCGCTCCGCGCGGCCGAGCCCCAGGGCCGCGAGCCGGTCGAGCAGCGCTCGGAAGAGTCCGGCCCGCTCCGACGTCACCGACTCCGGCGCGAAGCGCAGCGGATACTCGGTCTCGTAGTGGCACTGGAGATCCAGCGCGCTCGGCAGCTCGGCCGCGAGCGAGGTCCCGCACCCCTCGCACTGGCGATGTCGCGCGCCACGGTAGAGCAGAGCGCTGGGACGGGTCGGCTCGCCGCAGGCGGGGCACTCGGGAGGCGCTGCGGAGCCGTCGCGCCCCCGGAGCGCGGCGGCACGGCGCCCCCGCGCGTCCACGTGGCCGTGCGCGGCGACGCGACCGAGGGCGCGCTCGAGGCCCGTGGTGGCCCGCTCCCATGTGTAGTGTCGCTCGGCGTGCGCGCGGCACGCGCAGCGAAGGCGCTCGTAGCCGTCGGGAGCGCCCGCCATCGTCTCCAGGAACCTCAGGAGGCCCTCGGCCATGATCTCGGCGCTGGTACCGCGAAAGACCAGCGAGGCGTCCAGACCCTTCAGGACCTCGGGTGTCGCGCCGACGGGCGTGCCGAGCACGGGCGTGCCGCACGCGAGCGCTTCCACCGTGACGAGCCCGAAGCCCTCGAGCTCGCGCGTCGGTAGCACGAAGACGTCGGCGGCCTGGTAGTAGCTCGGGAGCGTCTCGTCGGGAACGAATCCCAGGAACTTCACGTGGTCGGCGAGCCCCAGTGCGCGGGCCCGATCCTCGAGGATGCCGCGGAGGGATCCAGCGCCGCCGATCAGCAGCAGCGCGTCCGGCCGCCCTCGCCTCACGATCGCCATCGCGTCGAGCAGGTTGTCGAGCCCCATGCGGGCCTCGAGGTTCCGGATCGTCAGCAGCAGAGGCCGCTGTGGGGGGAGCCCCAGGCACTCGCGGACGCGGCCGCGGTCGGCGCCCGGCCGGAACCGCTCGGTGGCCACCGCGCCGCGGATCGTCACGATGCGCTCTCGCGGCACCGCATAGAGCTTCCACAGCTGGTAGGCTGAGAAGTCGCTGAGCACGTGGATCAGCGACGCGCGCCGCAGACACGCGCGCTCGATCGTCCACAGCATCGCGACGCCGGTCGCGCCGATCACGCCGGGAAGATGGCGCGCGGTCATTCCGCGTCGCGAGCGATACTCGAGCGGCGCCGGCGAGTAGAAGCTGTAGAGGCTCGGGAGCCGACCGCCGGCCCGCGAGGCGAGCGCGCCGTAACCGGCCAGCGGCTGGTGGACGTGCAGGACATCGACCGGCTCGCTGGCGAGCTCGTCGGCGGTGGCGCGCCGCGCCGCGAGAATCGAGCTGCGGATGAACCGCGCGACCGAGCCCTGCTCCACCGGGAACTGGCGGATGCGGACGCCCTCGCGCTCGACCGAGACGGGCGCCGTCGCGCCCGGATCGGTGCGGCTCACCACGCGCACGTCGTGACCGCGCGCGGCGAGGTGCCGCGCCTGCTCCCAGAGCATGCGCTCTCCTCCGCCCAGCGGTCGCGACGGCGACACGTCGGCGACCATGAGGACACGCAGGGCGTCGTTCACAGGCACCTCACCGGAGCGTCCACAGTCCGTGATGGTCGAGGTACTCGCGCATCCACAGCTCCGCCATCATCAGGGTCCAGAGGCGGTCGGCGTGGCCCCGCGCGCCGCGGTGGTGCTCCGCTTTGAGCGCCTCCACGACGCGGACCTCGAAGAGGCCGCGCGCCCGGACTCGGTCGGGCGCGAGGAGATCGTCCAGCAGCGGACGGAGGTCCCGGCGCAGCCAGGTCGCGAGCGGGATCATGAACCCCTGCTTGCGGTGGGTGAGAACCTCCCTGGGCAGCACCTCGGCGTAGGCGGCCTTGAGCAGCCCCTTCAACCGCAAGCCCGGGATCTTCGTCGTGGGCGTCAGCGCGAGGCTCTCCTCCACGATCCGGTGGTCGCAGAACGGCGCGCGCACCTCGAGCGAGCTGGCCATGCTCATCCGGTCGGCCATCACCAGGAGGTCGTCGGGAAGATAGGTGCTGAGGTCGACGCGAAACGCGCCGTCGACGGTGTCGCCGTGGCCGTGCGCCGCGAACGCGTCCCGCTGGGCCTGGTCCACGCCGGGGTCGAGGTGCGCGGCCAGGGCCGGCCGGGCGAGCTCGGCGAGATCCGCGTCGCCGAAGAAGCGCGTCCAGGCGATGTACCGATCGCCCGCGGTCGCGTCGGGAAGCGCGGCAAAGCGCCGGGCCCAGTCGCCGAGGTTCCGGCTCGAGGCCGAGTCTGGCAGGCGCCGGGCGATCGCGTGCGACGCGATGCGAAGCCAGCGCGGGAGCCTCCCGTGGAGCGCGGACACGCGCATGCCGAGATACCGCGGGTATCCGCCGAACGCCTCGTCGCCGCCGATCCCGGACAGCGCGACCTTCACGTGGCGCGCTGTCGCCTGGGCCACGACGTACGTCGGGATCGCGGACGAGTCGGCGAACGGCTCGTCGAACGCCCGCACGATCGACGGCAGCAGCGCCTGCACGTCGGGCTCCAGGATCTCCTCGTGGTGGTCGGTGCCGAAGCGCTCGGCGACGAGCCGGGCGTACGGCAGCTCGTCGTACGAGGGCGCGGCGCGACCGAAGCCCACCGAGAAGGTCGCGATCCGCCCCGATGTCACCTCCCGCATGCTGGCGACCACCGCACTTGAGTCGACGCCGCCGGAGAGGAAGACGCCGAGCGGCACGTCGCTCTCGAGCCGCAGCCGCACCGACTCGCGCACGTTCTCGCGCACCGCGGCCAGCTGCTCCGCCAGCGGCGTCCGCGCGCGCGGCGACGTGGAAGGGGACGGGAGCTGCCAGTAGCGGCGGAGCGTGAGGCGGCCGTCGGCGAACGTCGCGGTGTGCGCCGGCGGGAGCTTCTGGATCTCGCCGAAGATCGAGTGGGCGGCCGGCGTGTAGCCGAACGCGAGGTAGTGGTGAAAGGCCGGCCAGTCGAGCGAGCGCGAGACGGCCGGATGGCAGAGGAGGGCCTTGGGCTCCGAGGCGAACAGGAGCAGCCGCCCGCGGTGCCAGTAGTAGAGCGGCTTCTTGCCCAGCCGATCGCGCGCGAGAAACAGCTGTCGCTCGGCGGAGTCCCAGAGGGCGAAGGCGAACATGCCGCGCAACCGCTCCACGCCCGCCTCGCCATGCGCGGCGTACGTTTGTAGTATTACCTCGGTGTCGCTCCGCGTCCGGAACGGACGGCCAGCCGCCTCCAGCTCGGTACGCAGCTGGCGGAAGTTGTAGATCTCGCCGTTGAAGACGATCCAGTACCGCCCGGTGACGTCGCCCATCGGCTGCTGGCCGGTCACGAGATCGATGATCGCCAGGCGCGTCATCCCGAGGCCGACGTCCGCCCCCGCGTGGATCCCCGAGTCGTCGGGTCCGCGGTGCTTCAGGAGCCCGAGCATGGCGGGCAGGAGCGCCGGCGCCGTGGGACCGACGTGGCCGGCGATGCCGCACATCTAGCGCGGCTCCCCAAACCGCTGGCGAGCGTCGGCGCCCCAGGCGCCGAGGCGCGCACGGGCCGCGCCCACGTCGCGGAGCAGCGCCAGCACGCGGCCTGACGTCCGCGCCGGCGTGTAGAGCGCCGCGCGCGCGAGCCCGCGGTGGCGCAGATCCGCGGCCAGCGCGCCCTCGGACAGGACGCGTGCCAGCGCCGCGGCGAGCTCCGGCTCCCGCTCGGCGTCGAACACGAGACCCGCCTCGGCGACCAGCTCGGGTAGCGCCGCGCGGTTGGAGGCGACCACGGGCGCGCCGCACGCCATCGCCTCGAGCGCCGGCAGCCCGAAGCCCTCCTCGAGCGATGGCAGGACGAATGCGGCAGCCCCGGAGTAGAGCGCCGCGAGATCCTCGTCGCCGACGCGTCCGGGGAAGATGACGCGCGCGCCCACGCCGAGCGTCGCGGCGAGCGCGGTCAGTGCGGGACGCCCGTCCGCGTCGCCGCCGGCCAGGACCAGCGAGTGACGACCGCGAAGCGCCCCCGGGAGCAGCGCGAAGGCCCGGATCAGGCGCGCGAGGTTCTTGTGCGGCTTGAAGTTCCCCACGTAGAGAACGTAGGGCCGCGTCACGCCGTAGCGCGCCAGCAGCGTCTCGTCCGGAGGCGTCGGCTTGAATTCGGGGCCCAGGGCCACGGGAATCACGCTCACCTTCCACGCGCTCACGCCGAGTCGCGTCACGATCGAGCGCTTGGAGTATTCCGAGTCCGCCACGATCGCGGCGGCCCGACTCGCGTACAGACGCGCCATCGCGGTCATGGTGGCGTCGTAGACGGGCCGGCGGCGCCCCGGGTAACCGATGAAGAAGAGGTCATGGATGGTGAGGACGACCGGGCACGGCGTGCTCAGCGGGCCCTTGTAGTAGGGCGAGAGGAACACCGTGACGGAGTCCCGGGCGAGGGCCCGCGGCAGGCTCACCTGATCCCACCACTGGGTCCACGGCGCGTCGAGCACGCTCCAGTCGACGCCCCGCAGCGGCGGATCGAGGCACGCGCCGGCGTCGCCGTACGCCACGCACGACCAGCCCTCGCGCGACGCGGCGCGCAGCACCTCGAGCAGGTATCGGCCGATGCCCGTGCGAGCGCCCGGCCGGAGCTCGCGCGCGTCGACGGCGAGCCTCGGCGCCGCCACCGCGGCCTCAGCCGGCGACACGATCCACTCCGAGGAGCTCCGCATACGCGCGCTCGACGGCGTCGACGTGCGCCGTCAGGCTGAACGTCGACTCCGCCCGCCGGCGCCCGGCGGCCCCGAGGCGCCCGGCGCGCGTCGGGTTCTCGAGGAGCGTCCGCACGGCGGCGGCGAGCGGCGCCGGCGCGGCCGGATCCACCAGCAGCCCCGTCTCGCCGTCGAGCACGACGTCGGGAACGCCGCCCCCGGTGGTCGCGACCACCGGCCGGCCCATCGCCATCGCCTCGACCACCGCGCGGCCGAACGCCTCGCGCAGCGATGGCAGCACGAACACGTCGCAGAGCGCGAGCACGTCGGGGATGTCGTCACGCCACCCGGTGAAGTGCACCTGCGGCGCCAGACCGAGGCGGAGGGCGTGCGCCTCGAGCTCGCCGCGAAGCTCGCCGTCGCCGACGAGGACCCAGTGCACGCCCGGGCGCGCGCGCTCGATCTGCGCTGCGGCCTCGAGCAGGTACCGGTAGCCCTTGACCTCGACGAACCGCCCGACGGAGGCCACGATCGGCGCCGCCGCCGGCACCCCGAGCGCCGCGCGAAGGGAGCCGGACGCCGGGCGCGGAGTGAAGCGTTCGAGATCGACGCCGTTCGGAATCAGCCGGACCTTCCTCGGCGCCCAGGCGAACCGCCGGGCCACCGCCCGCGAGATCGCGATCACTTCGCTCGCAAGCGCGCACAGGGCGCGATCGATCGGGCCGTCGCTATCGGCGATCCGCACGTGCCAGATGACGGGCCGCCCGGCCGGGCGCCCGGCGAGCCCCGCGTAGGCCATCGCACGCGAGCCGTTGGCGTGGATGAGCGCGGCGTTCGTGGCCCGCGCGAGCCGGGCGAGCGCGCTGACGCTGCGCACGACCCGTGGTCCCGGGCAGCGCAGCGTGGGCAGCGGGACCACGTGGACCGGGAGACCGAGCGCGCGCGCGCCGGAGGCGACACCGCCTTCTTCCGGGACGACGAGCGCCGAGGCCCAGCGGCGGCGATCGAGCCCGCGGAGCAGCTCGAGCAAGCTCATCTCACCGCCGCCGACGATGTGCCCGTGGTTCGACACGACCAGGATCGAGGTGGGCAGCCGCCGCAACTCACTCACGGCTGGTCACCACGAGGATTCGCAGCCGGTCGCTCGGGGCGGCGTCGAAATCGCGGAGGACGTCGAGCCCCGGTGGGGGCGACCCCCAGAGCAACGGGAGCAGTCGCGGTCGATCGAACGGGAGCTCCCGGCTGTCGAGGACGACGAGGCTGGCGCCGGCGCGCCGGGCCGCGGCGAGCAGCTCGTTCGGTCCGACGCGCGGGAGGGGCACCCAGCGCCGGTTGCTGTAGAAGCCGATGAAGGGCTTCCGGTCCAGCAGCACCGCGTCCTTGGGCTGCGTGTCGGCGATCCAACGAGCGGCCTGCCGATACAACGACGCCCCCTCATCGGGGCGCACGATCGGGCGAAGCGCGGAAGGTACCAGTGCCAGTGCCAGCAAGAGCACGATGACCACTGACCAGCGCCAGGCACGCCGCACATCGAGCACGGTGACGGCCGTCCACAGGACGCCGACCGCCACGAACGGCAGGATGAACGGCAGGACCGGGAGGAAGATACGCGGCTCGATGTGGAACGCGATCGACGCGAAGGGCGGGAGCGCCGAGCCCAGCAAGACGCCGTCGCGCCCGAGCCAACCCGTGGTCTTCGTCCTCGCCAGCACGCCCGGCAGCACCAGCAGGATCAACAGCCCGGGCAGGAGCTCCGGCAACGCGTACTTCTCGAAGAGAAACGCGTTCTCCACGAGCCGCAGAGGCATCGGGCTCGGCGCCGCGGCAACGCCGATCGGCAGGTCGAAGTTGTGGTCGATCTTGCCGCTGGGTGTGAAGTGGCCCCAGGCGTCGGTGAGATACCACAGGTACGGCGCCGCGACGACGACGAAGACGAGGGCGGCGCCACCCATCCACGGCAACAGGTCCCGGGCTCTCTGGCGTCCCTTCACGATCATGAAGATCGCGACGACGATGAGGCCGGCGAGGTACACCGCGCCCTCCAGCCGCACGAGATACGCGAGCCCGAAGAGGAGGCCGGCCAACGCCACGAGCGATCGCGGTCCGCCGACGAGCCCCCGCCGCCCGGCCAGAACGCCCAGGACCAGCAGGAAGGTGTAGGTCGACTCGCACAGGACCGAGGCCGAGTTCAGGACGAGCCCGGGATGGACCGCGATGAGCACGGCGGCGAGAATCGCCGCCTGACGCCCCACCACCGCGCGGGCGAGGACGAAGGCCGGCAGGATCACGAGCGCGCCGAAGAGGGCGGACACGAGCCGGCCCGCCGTCTCCCAATCGCCGACGAACTGCTGAGCCAGCGCGATGCAGATCGGGTAGAGCGGGTGGTACACCGGGTGGTACGGCGAGCCGGTCTCCTGAAACTGCCGGGCGATGGTCACGTAAGCGACGCCGTCGGTGTCGATCAACGGCAGAGCGTCCGCGACCACGAGTCGGAGCGCCAGGGCGGCCAGGGTGATCGCCAGCACCACGATCATGCATCACCTCGGGCAATCGTGTCGTAGAGGCGCGCCGTCGCCTTCGCGCTGTCGGCCCACGACCACGCCGACGCCGCGAGCGCGCGGGCCGCGCGCGCCATGCGCGCCGCGCCCTCGCCGTCGGCGAGCACGTCGCCGAGCGCCGCGGCCAGCGCCGACGTGTCGCCCGGCTCGACCAGGCGCGCGGTCACGCCGTCGGTGAGGAACTCGCGGAAGCTCCCCACCGCCGTGGCGACCACGGGCGTGCCCAGGTCGCACGCGAGCCTGAGCGAGCCGCTGTCGGTGATGTCGCGGTAGTTGAACACGGCGGCATCGGCGGCAGCGAAGTACGCCGCGACCTGCGCCGCCGGCACGTACCCAGGACGGAAGATCACGGCTGCCTCCACGCGGGCGCGGCGGATCGCATCGCGGTACTGAGACTCGTCGCCGACCAGGAGGGGGCCCGCAATCACCAGGCGTGCGTCGTCGTGCCGGCGGCGCACCTCGGCGAGCGCGTCGATCACGCCCTCGAGCCCCTTGTAGGGACGGATCGCGCCGAACGCGAGCACGATCCGCGCGCGCGCCGGGAGCCCGAGGCGTGCACGGGCGACGGTGCGTTCGGGCCGCGACTCGCCCTGCAGGAAGCCACCGTCGCCATGGTGAATCAGCTCGATGCGCGCGCGGGCGCCCAGGCGCTGCCGCGCCACGTCCGCCGCCCGTCGGGTGTGGACGACGACCGCGTCGGCGACGGCGAGGCACCGCCACAGCGTCCAGTCGTCCCAGCGGATGCGCTCGTGGCTCGCGACATTGTGCATCGTCATCACGACCGGCACACGGCGGCGCACCAGAGGCCACAGCAGCGCGTCGAAGCGCGTGGAGATCAGGCTCTGCACGTGGACCACGTCCGGTCGCGATCGGGCCAGCCGCGCGCGCAGGGCCTTGACGTTGCCGAGATATCCGACGCCGCCGTCGAAGCAGCCGTCGACCTCGAACCGGTGCGAACGGTCGGCCAGCTCCCACTTCTGGTTGGTGAAGAGCGACACCTCGACGCCGCCGTCCACCAGCGCCGCGCACAGGTTGAACGTGTAGTGACCGATGCCGCCCCAGCCGCCGGTTTCGACCATCGCGATCCTCATGGCGACCGCATCGCTCCGGAGGGGCCGAGCGAGCGCAGGAGGCGCGCGCACGCCGCTTCCTTCGTCCGTAGCAGCGCGGCGCGGCGCCCGTCGAGGGGCGGGTACTTGACGACGAGCCCGGCCATCCGGCTCAGCGCGGCGAGCACCACCGCCACCCGGAGGACCGCGCCGGCGGCCCGACCGTGGTGCGTGCGAAGGTACCGGACGTAGCTCAGGTAGTACTCGACCTGCCGCACCGACGTCTGCTGCGTGCTGGCGCCGTGCCGGTGGACCGCGACGGCCGCGGGACAGAACGCGACCGAGTGGCCCCGGTCGCGCAGGCGCCGGCACAGATCGGTTTCCTCGAAGTACATCCGGAACCCCTCGTCGAAGCCGCGGACCGCTTCGAACGCGTCCGTGGACAGCATCATCACCGCGCCGGAGATCGTGTCGACCTCCGCGTCGCGCGTGAGATCGCGGTCGGCATAGTAGAACCGCGCGCGCCAGCGGTTGCGCGGCGCCACCGAGTGGATCCCGAGCACCTCGCCGAGCGCCAAGCCGAGCGTCGGGAAGCGCTTCGCCGACGGCTGCGACGTGCCGTCCGGGTACGCCAGCGCCGGGCCCACGACGCCGCACGCGCGGTGTGTCGCCAGGAAGCGTCGGAGGGTCGCGAGGCTCCCGGGCTCGAGCACGACGTCCGCGTTCATCGCGCAGAGGTGCGTCGATCGCTGCGTCGCCGCCGCCCGGTTGATGGCCGCGCCGTAGCCCGGATTGTCGGGATTCTCGAGCACGGTGACGTCTGGGTACGCGGCGCGCACCGCGGCCGCGGTGCCGTCGGCCGAGCCGTTGTCGGCCACGATCACGCGCGCGTCGAGCCCGGCGGCCGCGGCGCGGGCGGAGGCGATCGCCGCGAGGGTGAGCGCGCGGGTGTTGTAGCTGACGACGACCACGACGGTGTCGCTCACGCGTGGGCACTCATCGCCGACTGCCCGTCCCTTCGCTCGTCCAGCCGCGGACCAGGCTCAGCCCGAGGAGGCGAGGTGCCTGTCGCTGCCACGGCACCGTGGCGAGTGAGGCCGCGAAGCGGCGCCGCGCCTCGGCCCAGTCGCCGCGGGCGTACGCCTCCTTGCCGAGCCAGTTGTGCGCGTCCGCGACGATCCGCCGCCCGAGCGTCCCGAGCCCCTCGAGGGCGGCCGGCCGCATGCGGTGGAGCTTGTCGACGACCCGGAACCGGTTGCGGTCCATCCGGGCACGGTCCTCGCTCATGCCGGCGGCCTGGACGCGGTACGTCGCCAGCACGGCCGGCGTGTAGCGCGCCTCGGCGATGAGGGCGAGCCGCAGCCACAGGTCCCAGTCCTCGAGCGCGGTCAGCGACTCGTCGAATCCACCGGTCGCGTCGATCAGCGACCGGCGCACGAGCGGCGCGATGGCCGGGATGAAGTTGCCACGGATCAGCTCGGGGAAAAGCCAGCCGTCGAGGCTCCGCGCCCCGTAGCCGAATCGCTCCGACGCCGTGATCTTCCCGCCGGTGGCGGCGGTCTCGATCATGACGTCGCAGTACGTCCAGCCCACACCCGGCGCGCGTTCGAGCACGGCCAGCTGCTCGGCGAGCTTCGTCGGGGCGACGACGTCGTCGGCGTCGAGGAACGCCAGATACCTCCCCCGCGCGGCGGCGATCCCGGCGTTTCGGGCCGCGGCCAGGCCCCGGTTGGGCTGCCGGACGATGCGCACGCGGCCGCCGTACCGTGCCAGGACGGCCGGGGTGTCGTCGGTCGAGCCGTCGTCGACCACGACGACGTCCACGCCGCCGAGGGTCTGAGAGAGCGCGCTGTCGAGCGCCTCGCCGAGGAGCCGGGCGTGGTTGAACGTGGCGATGACGAGGCTCACCGTCACCGGACGACCTCGTAGACGATGTTCTCGCGGTCGCCCCATGGGAAGCGCGGGTCGCTCGTCCCCTGCCGCGGATGGATGCGGACTTCGGTGGGCGCGGGCGTGAGCGCGTTCAGGAGGTGGTCGACGAAGCGCCCGAGGTCGTAGGTGTGGGTGTAGAACCCCCGCTCGAACCGCTCGTCCCGCTTGCGCCGGAGCGTCAGCGGCCGCGGCGGCAGATAAAAGATGATGACGAGCTTGCGCCGCGCGCGCGCGTACATGTGCTGCACCGCCGGCGCCCAATGGGGGAGGTGCTCGAGGATGTGGCGACACAGCACCGCGTCGAACGTGCCGGCCAACCGGTCGAGCTCGAACAGCGACCCCTCGGTGAACCGGTGCGCATCGGCCGGAAAACGCGCGCGCGCCGTCGCCACGAACTGGGCGGTGACGTCGATCCCGCGATAGTCGATGTCCGGCCGCCGCTCGCGGATCAGCTCGAACATCACGCCGGTCCCGCACCCGACGTCGAGCACCGAGGTCATCTCGGCGAGCAGGTCGATGGTCTTGAGGCGCGACGGGTGCTCGCGGCCTTCGTGGCCCACGCGAAGGAAGTTCTGGACCTGCTCCGGCGTGAAGCGCCGCCACGCCTCCTTGAGCTTCATCGCACGACCACGGCGGAGAACGTCGCGCTCATCCCTGGAGCACCGTCCGCCAGTCGGCGATGAACTCGACCCGCCAGGCCGCGCCTCCGACGAGGCCGGCGAGGACGACGTAGACCCCGGCCGACAGCGCGGCGCCCAGCACCAGCGATGGCAGATCGTGGATCCACACGGCGACGAGCGCGGCGAGCGTCGCGGCGCTCGCGAGGCTCGCGGTCAACGGCACGCGCACGGCGGGCAGGATCCGGATCGGGACCAGGCGGCGCAGGCTCAGCGCCGTGTAGGAGACCGAGGCACAGGCGAGGGCGGCGCTCGCCACGGCGAAGCCGACGAACCCGAGCCACGGCACCAGGAGGAGGGTTAGGGCCCAGAGCAGAACGGCGCCGGCGAGGTTCAGGCGGAACACCAGGTCCGGGCGCCCCAGGCAGTAGAGGGCGTGGACGAGAATCGTCGAGGTGCCGCCGATGATCGCGGACAGGCAGAAGCACCGCACCGCCGGGACCGCCGGCGCCCAGACCTCGCCGAAGATCAGGCGGACGACGGGCTCGGCGGCGGCCAGCAGCAGCGCCGCCGCGGGGTACAGCACCGTGGTCACGCGATTCAGGGCGCGCTCGGCGGCGCCGGCGAATCGCCGGGCGTCCGTCTGGAGGCTCGACAGCGCCGGAAACAGCACGCGGCCCGCGATCGACACGACTTGAAGCGGCAGGAACGCCAGCATCGCCGCCCAGTTCAAGAGGCCGACGGCGGCGACACCGCTCGCCGCGGTGACGAAGAGCGGGACGACCGAATCGCCGGCGATGGTGATCACGATGCTGCCCTGGAACAGGATCCCGAACTTGAGCACCGGAGCGAGCTCGCGCCAGCGCAGTTTCAAATCAGGCCGCCACGAGGTCACGCTCCACACGATCACGACGTTGACCGCCCGCGCCGCGAGCGCCCCGGCCACGAAGCTCCACAGGCCGGCGCCGGCGAGCGCGGCGGCGACCGCAACGATGTTGAACGCCACCGTGTCGGCGCTCTCCGCGATCGTGAGCGGGAGATAGGCGAGCCTCCGCTCCAGCAGCACCGAAGCGGGCATCCGGAGCGCCGACAGGACCACCAGCAGCGCCAGCCAGCGCAGCGGCGCCGTCACGTCCTCCGACACGCCCGGCCAGCGCGCGACGAGCGGCCCCGCCGCGGCGATCGCCGCGCCCAGGAGCAGCGCGAGCCCGAGCGTCGCCGTGAAGGCCGCGCCGAGTCCGCCCACCGCGTCGAGGTCACGCCGCTGGATCAGCGCCGCGCCGAGGCCCAGCTCGCTGAACCGGACGCCGAGCGTGATCACGAAGCTGAGGATCGCGTAGAGCCCGAACACCTCGGGGGTGAGCAGGCGGGCCAGCGCGATCGATCCGGCGGCGGTGACCACGATGGCAATGGCCTTCTGGGCGCCGAGCAGCAGGAAGCTTCGGAGGGTGCGGCCTCTGAGCCCGGGAGCGCTCGCGGGGGTCATCGACCTCCGTGCTCGCGCACGTAGGCGCCCACGACGCGCCGCCACGAACCCTGCGCCCGCAGCAGCAGCTCGACGCACTCGCGGAGCGCTCCCTGCCCGCCCCGGGCGCGGGTGACGACGTGCGCGATCGCCTTCACCGGCCCCGCCGCGTCGGCCACGGCGATCGCGAGCCCCACCGTCTGCATCGCGGGAATGTCGAGAAGGTCGTCGCCGATGTAGGCGACGCCCTCGGCCGGCACGTCGAACTCGGCGCACAGCGCCTCGATGACCTCTCCCTTGCGCCGCGCGCCGAGGACTACCGAGTCCACGCCCAGCTTGGCGCCGCGCGTCTTGGCGATCGGATTCGACTCGCCCGTGACCATCGCGGTCCGGAGCCCGCCGCGCTTGGCCAGCGCGACCGCCACGCCGTCGTGCGTATGAAACGCCTTCAGCTCGTCGCCGCGCTCCGAGAGGATCATCCGGCCGTCCGTCAGCACACCGTCGACGTCCATCACGAGCAGCCGGACCTTCCGGGCTCGCGCGGCGGCCGCACGCGGCGACGTCACGCGTAGCGCCCGAACGCGTGGGCCGGCGCCGTGCGCGGCGCCGGGGCCTCCGCGGCGGCCAGGCTCGGCAACGCGACCACGATGGCGGCGAAGAACCAGAAGGGCTCCATGATGCGCACGATGATGAACGTGTTCGCGCCGAGCGCGTGGCCGAGCAGGCCGAAGGTCCCGGCCACGAAGCCGAGGGCCAGGCCACGCTCCTCCCCATCGCCGAGGGCGCGGAAGGACCCGACGCCGGCCTTCAGCAGCGCCCACACCAGGGCGAGGAACGCCGCGAGCCCCACGACGCCCGTCTCGACCAGCGTCCGCGCGAACTGCTGATCCATGAAGGCGAAGCCGGTCACGCCGTAGCCGAGGATCGGGCGCTTCATGAAGCCGTCGAAGGCCTGCTTCACGCTGATGAGCCGCGCCGACGTCGACGGGTCGAGTCCGACCTTTCCGACGATCACCGTGGGCTGCCCGCGCTCGGGCTCGAACGTGTACCGGACCCGCTTCATCACCGTGTCCGGGAAGAGCACCATGAGCAGCGGCGACGTGACGAGAGCCAGGAGCAGGGCGCCGACCATCAGGCGGCGGCGGCTCGTCAGCGCGGTCAGGGCCAGGATCGCCGGAATCGCGCCGACGTAGGACGTACGCGAGAGCGTGAACATGAACGGAATCGACATGAGGCCCACGAGCCCCACGCAGATCGCGCGGGTGCGGAGGCGGGCCGTCTCGAGCGCGACGCCGGCCGCGACCGAGATCATCAGCAAGAGGTAGCCGCCGAACGTGTTGGGCTCGCCCTCCTTGCCCTCGAACGGCGCCGACACCCGCTGTCCGGCCGGGATCTGGGTCAGCCCGATCAGGCTGACGATGACCGCGGTCACGAACGCGGCGATGACGAAGCGCCATGCCTGCCGGCGATCGTTGATGTTGTTCACGACCATGTAGTAGACGACGAAGTACTCGACGTACTTGAGGACGTAGAACATCCCGCCGAGGCCTCTCACGGTGCCCGTCGCGTAACCGACCAGCGTCGCGATCGCCGTCACGGCGACGTAGGCGAGGATCGGCCGGTTGAGCGGCGTCTTGAGCGCCAGCCCCATCTCCTTGTTCACCGCGGTCTTGGCGAGCCAGCTGAAGGCGACGACCAGCAGCAGGATGTCCTCGCTCCGGATAACGATCCGGCGCCCCTCGGCGACGCCGCCACCGGAGCCGAGCTGGGGCGAGAGCAGCATGGAGAAGATGACGAGGTAGAGGCCGAACTCGGTCTTGACGAAGACGATGAGGAATGCGGCCAGGGCGGCGGCCAGGACGAACGCCCAGTCCACGGCCCCTACTTCACGCGCACGACCTGGTTGCCCAGGCCGAGAAGCATCAGCTCCTGACCCTTCGCCTCCGCCTCTTGGAGCGTGGCAAAGTTCCCGTGGCGGATCACGAACGCCACCGCCTCGCCCGGCTGCGCCGCGACCCGCACCTGGTGCCCACTCGCCCTCAGCCGCTCCGCCAGCTGCACGGCGCCGCGTAGCGCCTGGGGCGGGCCCACCTGCACGCTCAGCGGCTCGCGCTCGCCGATCACGGTGGCGTCGCCCGCGCCTTGCTCGCGCAGCGACGCGACGAGCGCCTGGGCGTCGCGCGCGGTCGGGACCCGGTCGATCAGCACCGCGTACAGCGCGGCGCCCGTCGGCTGGCGGAAGCGCACCGTCTGGTAGCCAGCCTGGCTGAGCTGCCGCTCGACACGCTCGGCCTCGAGCGGAGTCATGAACGGCCCGAACTCGAGCGCGAAGCGCGCGGGCGCGGCGGCAACGGCCGCGGCTGGTCCGGTCGCGTCCGGCGCCGAACGCGCGCCCGCGGCCGGAGCGGCCGCGGCTGCGTGCAGCGCCTCCTCCACCATCGTCAGCGGGGGCGTCGTGGCGACCACCGACCGCTCCGCGGGCGGCGGAGCCGGCGTCGCGTTGACGGGCGCCGGGCCGAGCGAGCGCGGCGGTGGCGGCTCGGGCGACGGGGATCGCGGCGGCGGAACGGAGCGCGGCGATCCCGGCTGCGCCGGCGGCGCCTCGAGCCGTTGACGGAGGAGCTCCTTGGGACGCAACCCAGTGGAGCCGAGCCACCCCATCCACCACGCGCCGAGGCACGCGCCGAGCAGGCCGAGGGCGATCAGCGCGACGATCAGCTTCGTGGGCCGACGGGATCGGGGCGCGTGCAGCCCGGGCGCCTCGACGTCGGCGACCTCGAGGCCGTGCGTGAGCACGGCGGGCGCGGCGGTGGCGGCCGCGGTCGCGCCGGCGTCGGGCTCGCTCGGCGGCGCGTCCTCGCGGCCCCGTCCGCGGACCAGGCCACGCAGGCCGCGCAGGAACGTGCGCACGCGCTGCACGCGCTCCTTCTGGACGTCGACCACCGTCTCCTCGCCGTAGTAGTGCGTGTAGTAGTGGGTGTACGCGTAGCCCGCGATCTCGGTCTTGACGTCGTTCAGGACGACCCCCCAGACCTTGCCGCCGACGTTCTCGACGTGCACCTTCGCCCGCCTGAGGACCAGCCGTCCGACCTTTCCGGCCTGGTAGACGAGCACCACGCCGTCGACCTGCGAGCCCACGATCGCGGAGTCGGTCACCGGCAGGACCGGAGGCGTGTCGATCAGGACCACGTCGTACTCGTCGCGCACCTCGCGCAGGAACTCACCCATCGCCGGCGTGGACAGAAGCTCCGACGGGTTCGCCGGGACCGGGCCCGCCTCGATGATGTGCAGGTTGTCGAGGCCGGGCGCGGCCATGATGTCTTCCATCTCGAACCGGCCCATGAGGATGTCGGCGACGGTCCGGATGCACTCCCGCCAGGGCGTGCTCCCGACGAGGATGTTGGAGAGCCCGGGCTCGCGCTCGATCCCGAAGAACCGGTGGATGGACGGGCGCCGCATGTTCGCGCCGATCAGCAGCGTCTTCTGTCCGCTCTGCGCCATCGTCAGCGCCAAATTCACGATGGTCGTCGTCTTGCCTTCCTGGAGCGTGGCGCTCGTCACGACCAGCAGCTTCCCGGAGCGCTCCAGGCGCGCGAATTGGATGTTGGTGCGCAGCGTCCGGTACGCCTCGGCGACCGGCGACTTGGGATCGAAATGGGTGATCAGCAGGGAATGGCTCAGCAAGGCCTCGGGATCCATCTGGGCGAGCGCCGGGCGCCGCTCCAGGACGCGCTGGACGGTCTCGCGCGAGTCGATGTGCGGGACCACGCCCAGCACCGGGACCTCGAGGTACGCCTCGACGTCCTCGATGGTGCCGATCGAGGTGTCGAGCGTCTCGCGCACGAACGCGAACACCAGGCCGAGGAACAACCCCAGCAGCCCGCCGACCATGACGGCGTGCGTCGTCTCGCCGCCGATCGGGGCCTCCGGCTCCGTGGCCGGCCGGACGATCGACACCTCCTCGATCTTCTCGGCCTCCTTGATCAGGGCCTCCTGGTGCTTCGTTCTCAGGGTCCCGAGCAGCTCATCGTTGGTCTTGGCCTCGCGCTGCAGCCGCTGGAGTGCCAGCTCGACGGTGGGCAGCTCCCGATTCTTCTGCTGGAGCTCGCCGACCTGCCGGTTGAGAAGCTCCTCGCGGTTCCGGAGCATCGCGATCTGCGCCGAGACCTCCCGGCGCATCTCGAGGCGGACCTCGCGCATCCGGTCGTCGAGCGCCTGGAGGCGCGGATGCCGCTCGGTCACCTCGAGGGCCAGGCTGTTCCGCTCGAGCAGGAGCTCCGAGTAGGTGGCCTGCAGCTTCTGCATCGCCGGGTTGGAGGTCTCGATGAAGATCCGCTCGTTGGTGTTGGCCGGATCGATCCGCAGCAACCGTTGCTGCATGAGCTCGAGCTCGATGCGCTGCTGGCGCGCCTTCTCGATGTCGCCCCGGACCTGGGTGAAGATCGAGAGCAGCACCGACGACTCGGCGCCCGGCGCGATGATGCGGTTCGCTTCCCGGAACGCCCACACGTCGCTCTCGGCGCGCTTCACGCGGCCCTCGACCTCGCGGAGCTGGTTCTCGATGAACCGTCGCGCCTCGGTCACGCGCAGGTTCCGCACCGCCTTGTTGTGGTCGCGGTACGCCTCGGCGACGGCGTTGGCCAGATCGCGCACCTCGCGTGGATTCGTGGAGGTGGCGGTGATCTCTAGAATCGACGTGCTCGGGATCCGCGAGACCTTCAGCTTGTCGTTGACCGAGTCCATCGCCGCCCAGTAGCTCTTCGATTCCCGCAGCGCCTCGCCCGCAGCCGTCTGCGGCAGGCGGCCCAGCCGCTTGGCGGCCTCCTCGAGGATCGGGTAGCTCTTGATCAGGGTGACCTGCGTCTCGATCGAGTCGGCGCTCGAGTACGAGAGCACCTCCACCAGGAGCCCCGACATCTGGGTGGACTGCTCGAACTTGACCGCGGCGACCGCCTGATAGAGGGGGACCTTCTGCTTGGCGAACCAGAAGCTGAACAACATCACCAGCAGCGTCGAGACGATGATGATCAGGCGCCGCCGGCGCACGATCAGCCAGTAGTCGCGCAGGTTCATCTCGTACTGCGCCACTAGCGGAACACCTCACGGAACCGCAGACGTTCGAGGCTCTCGACGAGCGCACCCGCGCGCTGCGCCTCGTCGGTCGGGGCCGCCTCGGCCGCAGCGGGCGGGCGCGTCCCCGGGGCGACGACGACACGATCGAAGGCGACGACCAGACCCTCCGCGCCCTCGAACAGGTAGCACTCGACGGCGTCGGGCGCCGCCGCGCCCAGCGCGCGGAGCAGGCGTAGCGCGCGGTCGCCGAACCGCGCCGCGGCGATCAGGGCGCGCGGCGCGCCGTGCGGGTCGACGCCGGCGCCCGGGAGCATGCGCTCGAGCAGCGCGGTATGCTCGCGCCACCACGCGACGCCCTCCAGCGCGCGCAGCACCGTCTCGGGGCTGGCGACGACCTCGCTCACGACGACGACGAGCCGGCGGCTCGCGTCGACGCACAGCAAGTCGACGCTGACTTCCCCCGCCGCGGCCGCCCGCTGGAGCAGACGCAGGCCCGGCTCGAGCTCGGACGCGCATTGCGCCAGCACCCTGGCGAGCTCGCCCGCGTCGGAGACCGCGCGACGCTTGAGCGCCTTCACCGCCCGGCTTCCGCGACGGCACCCGTGATGTAGAGGAACGGCGCCTCGGACAGATCCGTGCTCTTCGGCGACGCGAGCCGTTGGCCCTTGCCGTCGGCGACGATCTCGACGCGGGGACGGAGTGGGTAGTTGCGATTCACCGCGGTCACGCGCCCGACCTCGCCGGTATTCAGGCGCACCAGCGTGCCGGGCGGGAACACCGAGATCTGCGTGAGGAGGGCTTTGATCAGCGGCGACGCGAACGCTTCGTGCTTGGAGCGGACGATCTCGCGAATCGCCTCGTGCGGCCGCAGGCGCGCTCGCGGCGCCGGGGGCGCCGTGAGGCCCGTGTACGTGTCGAGCAGGCTGAGGATCTTGGCGTCGGGATGCATCGCGGTGCCGTGGAGGCCCTGCGGGAACCCCTGCCCTTGCTCGCGCTCGTGATGCTGCAGCACCGCCTCGACGAATCCCTCTCGCGGCGGCCCCCAACGGCGGATCCACTCGACCGAGAGACGCGGGTGCGACCGGTAGAGCGCCTGCTCGTCGGCCGACAGCGCGTCGAGCCGGCGCATCAGCCCCTCGGGCAGCTGCCAAAGCCCGACGTCGATCAGGCAACCGGTCATGCCCACCTGGACCTGCCGTGATCGCTCGTAGCCGACGCAGGCGCCGGTGGCGATCGAGAGCACGGCAACACGCGCTTGGTGGAAGGCCAGGTAGTCGACGCCGGCGGGCGCGGCCGCGTTGTTGGCCACCCAGAAGAGGTCGCCGCCCGCCGCCAGCGACGTCACACAACGATCGGCGAGCTGCTCGAGCTCCGACCACGGGAACGTGCCGCCCGTGCGCATGAGCTCGCGGACGCGCGCGAGGAACAGCTGAAGCTCGGCGAACAGCGGCTCGGCGCCCTCGACCGGAGCCTCGATGTACGCCGGCTCGGGCTCGAGGACGTCGACGCGCGCCGTGGGCTCGACGACGCGCGGCGGCTCGACCGGGGGCGGCGGTTCCACCGCGCGTGGCGGCGTGGGTCGACGCGCGGTCGGCGGCGGCGGTGGTGGAGCCGCTGGCGCCTCGGCCGGGGCGGCCTTCGCGGCGGTGTCCGCAGGCTTCTCCGGGGTGACCCCGCGCACGAGGTCGCTCATGCGGACCATCAGGAGACTCCGACCATGTCCTTGATCACCTCGGCGATGATCTTCTCGCCGACTTCCTTCACTCGCTTCGAGTAGCCGACCAGCAGGGCGACGTCGCAGAGGTTGTTGATCTCGCGCGGCGTGCCGCGCGTGAAGTCGAAGATGAGCTTGATCGCCTCTTCGGTGAAGAGCTGGTGGGGCTGGCCGGCCATCCGCAGACGGTGGCCGATGTAGTTCGCGGTGTGCGAGTAGTCGAGCGTGTTCAGGTGGTACCGGAGCGTGATGCGCTGGTCCAGGTGCTTGAGCCGCCGCACCTTCACGGCGAGCTCCGGGGATCCGATGAGCAGGAGCGTCACCAGGAACCGCTCGTCGGTCTGGAAGTTCAGGAGCAGCCGCAGCTCCTCGAACACCGAGTCGTCGTCGATCAGCTGCGCCTCGTCGACGATGACGACCGTGTCCCGGCCCGCCTGGAAATTCCGGAAGAACAGATCGTTCAGCAGGTGCATGAGCTCGGGCTTGCGCTTCTCCTCGGTCTCGACGCCGAGCTGGTAGAGCATCTCGCGCAGGAAGTCGATCGCGGTCCAGCTCGGGTTGGTGAGCAGGCCGATCTCGTAGCGCTCGGCCTCGAGGCGCTGGATGAGCGCACGTGACAGCGTGGTCTTGCCGCACCCGTATTCGCCCGTCAGCATCCCGCAGCCCTTGCGATGGCGCACCGTGTACACGAGCCGGACGAGCGCCTCCTCGTGCTCGGGCGAGAGGTAGAAGAACTTCGGGTTCGGCGAGTTGTCGAAGGGCGGTTCGGTGAGCTCCCAGTAGGATTCGTACATCGGTTACTTGCCGCTGGTGGGACCGTTGAGGATGAAATAGATACCGGTGTACGCAGTGACCAGGCTCGCGATCGCCGACAGGATCGTGATGTAGTCCTGCCACCACTTGACCGCGACTTCGGGCACGGTCACGACGGCGCCGGGCTCGAGTGGCGGCGCGTCGGCCATCGCGTACGTTCGTCCGTTCCGGAAGGTCACCGAGGTGTTGGTCAAGCGCGCCCGGTTCGTGGGCCCGCCAGCGAGCGCGACGTACTCCCGCGGCGTCAGGTCGGTGCGGAAGTCGTGGCTGCCGGGCGCCTTGACCTCACCGACGACGTACACGCGGTCCTCGACCACCGGCAGGGTCACCACGTCGCCGTTCTGGAGGAGGATGTTCTGCGTCTCGTCCTTCTCCACAAGCAGCCGATAGAGGTCGATCGGGATCCGCTGCCGCGGCCCGGTCGGCCCTGTGCGCTCGACCAGCGCCAGCCGCAAGTCGGCCTGGGCCGCCGCGCCGCCCGCCCTGTTCACGACGTCGCGAACGCGATCGCCCTGGGCCAGCTCGAGACGCTGGACGATCGCGGCCTTGCCGGCGACCATCGTCTTGCTGCTCTCGGCTGTTCCGCTGAACGCGCCGCGCACCTCGACCAGGTCCTGGAGGACCGCGATCGGCGGCACGAAGACCGCATCGCCCGGCTGGAGCACCACGTCGGCCGGCGGCTTGAGGGCCGTGCGCAGGTCGAGCGTGAGCGTCTCCTTCCGGTCGTCGGCCCCGACGCGGGTCAGCCGCGCGTCGCCGGCCGCGCCCGCCTGGCTCACGCCCCCGACCAGCTCCAGCAGCGCGCGGAGCGAGGCCGATGGCCCGATCTCGTACTCTCCCGGCCGACGCACGGCGCCGCTCAGCGTGACGGAGCCGGCGCGCAGCGGCACGTGGATCTTGAGGCCTTCCTCCACGAAGGGGTTCTGATTCAGATCACCGCGAAGCTCGAACGCGAGCAGATCGACCTCGCTCTCGACTCCCTTGCGCGTGACCACGACCCGGCGAACGCTTCCACGCGGCGTGACCCCTCCGGCTTCGAGGACGACGTCGTGGAGGCGTCGAGTCGCCGTGACCTGGAGCGAGCCCGGACGCTCGACCTCGCCGGAAATGACGATCTCGAAGGTCCGCGGGGCCAGAACCGTGACCGTCGCCTCCGCAAACCTGAACACCGCTCGCGCGCGGTCAGCGATGCGACGGTGGGCCTCGAGCAGTGTCAACCCGCCCACCGGGATGTTGCCGAGCGGCGAGACGTTGACCTTGCCCTCGAAATCGACGACCGGTTGCTGGCGGATCACATCGAGGCGGCCTGAAATCTGCACGTCGAGGACGTCGCCGGCGGCCAGTCGATACTCGGGCCCTGGCACGGTACCCCGACCGATGGCTTGCGGCTGCGCTCGGAGGGGATTTGCGGCGGACGGAGGCGGCTGCTGGGGACCAGGGGACGGCTGCTGCGCGACCCCGAGGGTGGGTGTCATCATGGACACCGCGAGTATGAAGCTGATGCCTCTGCGCAGAACAATGTGCTCCATGGAATGGTCGGCAATTCCCCTAGAAATCAAGTTTATTGTCTCTTTTATGGAATCTGGGCGTCAAGGAAAATGCATTCGATTGCAATAGTTTCCTTGACACTGACCCGTCCGCTGGTTACGATCCGCTTCGTTGTCGGACCGAAGCGGCAGCGCGAGTCGCCTGGCGATCCCTATGGTGCCTAGAACTGCTCGTATCGCTGTTGCCGTCAGCGCGATTTTCGCTTTTGTTGGTGCTGGCTTCTGGATTCACGCCGTCGTGTTCACGCGGTCCCAGGCAGCCCCCGTCCGCTCAGGAGCCGGGCCGAGCCCCGCCGAGGCTCTCCAATCCGCGTTCGTGAGCGTCGCCGAGCGCGTGCGGCCCGCAGTCGTGCACATCGGCACCGTTCAAGTCGCGAGATCGAGGCGGCCACCCGCGACGCCGGGGCCGTTCTCGGAAGACCCCCTCCTGAAAGACTTCTTCGACCAGTTCTTCGGCCCACGGGGCCCGGGGCGCCGCGAAGAGTTTCACCAACCCGGACTCGGCTCGGGCGTCATCATCGACCGGCGTGGATACGTGTTGACGAACCACCACGTGGTCCGCGGAGCCGACGGTGTCACCGTGCGCCTTTCGTCGAAGCAGGAGTACCGGGGAAAGATCATCGGCATCGACGTCAAGACGGATCTGGCCGTGATCCGATTCGATCCGGACACCGAGCCGGCGGTGGCGACGCTCGGGAATTCTGACGCGCTCCGGGTCGGCGAGTGGGCAATCGCGATCGGTAACCCCTTCGGGCTGGACCAGACGGTCACGGTCGGGGTCGTGAGCGCCACCGGGCGGGCCGACGTCGGCATCGCCACCTACGAGAACTTCATCCAGACCGACGCGTCGATCAATCCAGGCAACTCGGGCGGGCCGCTCGTCAACCTGCGCGGCGAGGTAATCGGGATCAACACGGCTATCGTGGCCACCGGCCAGGGCATCGGTTTCGCGATCCCGGCGAACATGGTCAAGCGCGTCACGGGCCAGCTGATCGACCGCGGCAAGGTGACGCGCGGCTGGATCGGCATCGCGATGGAGCCGCTGACGACCGAGCTGGCGCAGGCGTTGGGGTTACGCGACACGCGCGGCGCGGTCGTCGCGCGCGTGTACCCGGGGGGTCCGGCGGCGGCGGCGGGTCTGCAGAAAAACGACGTCGTCCTGCTGTTCGAGGGCGTGGGGGTCGACGACTACCGTCACCTGCAACGGCTATCGGCCGACGCCGAGGTGGGCAAGACGGTCAAGCTCGAGATCGTCCGCAACCGCGAGCGCCGGACGGTCGGCCTCAGAGTCGCCGAAGCCCCCGATCGCCAGGCCTCAGACCGCGGCTCCCCAATCCAAGAGCGTTAGCCCGGCCGCTGAGCAGCCGGCCCGGCGTAAACCGGCGTCAGCGCGCTTCGACAACGCGTCGCACGGGGTGCGGTTGGGGGGCGGCAGCGTCGCCTGAACCGCCGACCCGCCGACCAGGAGACATCAGCCGCGCACACTGTGGCTAGCAGGCTGCGCGGGACCTGCCGCCCCCCACCGCACCCTGCCGACCGGCTACGCCACGAAGGGGGGAATCGGCGGTATCTCGACCTGCTGCATCTTGACGTCGCGCACGCCCGGCACCGAGCGCGCGACCTCGACCGCGCGCTCGAGGGCCGCGGTTCCCTCGAGCGTGACGACGCCGCCGTGGGCCTCGACGGTGATCCGGTAACGCCGCGTCTCCGGATGGGTCGCCAGCGCCACCTGCACGCGCGACGCGAGCGCCCGCGACGAGACCATCTGGCGGCCGGCGTCAGTCGTGGCCATCTCCGGCCGACGCACGAGGCCCTCGATCACCGCGACCACGGCGTCGTGCTTCAACTTCTCCGTGTTGACGAGCAGCTCGTAGAGGTTCGGATCCGCGATGTCGACTTCGTACAGGTACCGCATCCGCCCAGACTTCTCGAGGTCGTCCCGACGGACGAGCTCGGCGGCCGCGCGTTGGTTCGGCGTCTCACCCGTCATCTCGGCGGTGCGCTTGATCCACTGCTTCACCCGGTGCTCGAACGGCGCGATGATCCGGATGCGGACCGCGTGCGGAACACCGCGGAGAAGCCACTGGCCGCCGCCGCGCATGAGCACGGCGTTGTCGAGCTCGGCGAACTCGAGGAGTGTCGTCTGCAGCACCGTGATATGGTGCCGGGTCTCGGTGTCGAAGCGCTCGAACAGGGTCGGCTTGGACTCGTCCAGGTGTGACAGCTTCTCCTCGGCGAGGCCGTAGCGGCGCGCCGCGTCAAGCAGGAGCTCCTGGTTCACGTAGCGATAGCCGAGCCGCTGCGCCAGCGCCATACCGATCTCCGGGCCACCCGCCCCCATCTGATGCGAGATGACAATGATCGCCATGGCTCACCCCCGCCGGTACCGTTCTTTCAACGCGGTCGGGGCAATCGCGATGCGCTTGCCGCCGACGTCGTCCAGGATATAGACCTCGTCCGTGAGGGACCCGCTCGCGAAGACCTCGAAGACCTCGAGCGCCGCCTCCAACGTAGTGTCGGGACGCCCGTCCATCAGCCGCTCGACGGCGCTGCGGCGAAGTCGCTGCATGGGCCCTCCTCGAGTGGCGGAAAGCCTATCCCACACGGCGGGCCTGGGCAAGACGGCGCTGGAAGGGCGCTTCTCAGTACGCGAGGCGTCCTGCGCGCCGGACCGGCTCCGAGACGCGCGCGGGCGGATACCGATCGAAGCTCGGCACGAACGAGTACGCGGGCCAGGGACCGGTCGGAACGACCGCGACGCCCGTCGCCCGCGACGCGACCGGCGCGATGCGCGCCAGGAAGTCATCGACCTCGGACCGCGGAACGAGAAACGCGACGGAGCCGGCCACGTTCGATCCGCTGCCGGGCGAACGGTATCGCCAGCGCTCGATTCCGGACTGCGTCACGAGACTCTCGGCCAACTCACGGAGCTGGACGACGCCGGGCGCGCCGTCGGCGCACTCACGGCAGGTGCGCTCGATCGAATGCCCGCAATGCAGGCGAAGAAGCTTCACACTCATCTCCACGCACCCCCGTAGCTGGGCGAGTGTCGTCCGCACGAGCGGCGCGTGCGCGGCGAGCCAGGCGTCGAGGTCCGACGCGGCCACGAGGGTGCCGAACCTGAACGGCACTATTCCGTCGGCCTCGAGCGCCGACGCCACGACGTCGTGATGCAGGGCGAGCGTTCGGGCGTTGGCTTCGGGTCGGCGCTCGACGGGGCTCACGACCGCTACGAGATCGTCCAGGCGTCGAAGCGCGACGGGGCCGCCGACGCTCGCGCTCGGCGATTGCCACGTCGACGGGAGCCGGTCGGCGATCGCGTAGAGGTACTGGTACATACGGTCCTCGCGCCCCGGGTGGGCTTCGCACGTTCGGCGGGAACTGCCGTTCGTTTCGAGAGGGTATAATGCCTCGGTCTTGTTGTCCAGGCATCGCCTCGGATCCACGTGGGCCGTGGCCCTCGTCGGTGTCGTATTGCTGGTCTCGAACGCTCCGGCGGCCAGGCCCTCGCCCACGCTTCCCGCGCAGATCCCCACCGCCGAGCGCGCCAGGCTCCAGGAGGTCGCCGACGCTGCATCGGTCAGCGCGCGCGCGGCCGGCGAGCCGTTCCTCGCGCGGCCCGAGGTCTTCGAGTTCCTGCTGGACCATCCCGAGTTCGCGACGCACGTAACCCGGGCGCTGAGGCTCGCCCGCTATCGGATCTGGCGGACCCCCGAGGGGCTGTGGCTCGACGACGGGTGGGGAGCGGTCGGCCAGTTCTCGGTCGTGTACTCGGCGGGCGGCACGCGGGTGATGTACGCGCGCGGCCACTATCAGCCGGGCTTCCTTCCGAACATCCACGGGCAGGCGGTCGTCGTCATCGAATACGACGCTCAGCCGTCGGCCGATCACAAGAGCCTGATCTCGACCGCCGTCACTGGCTTCGTGAAGCTCGATAGCCACTTCCTCGCCGTCGCGGGAAGGCTGGCGAGCGCGGTCGCCACCGCCAAGGCAGAGAAGGAAGCCCAGCGGCTCGTCAAGGTATTCGCGCGCGCCAGTCGGGCGATCGACGACAACCCGGCGCACGTCCACGAGAAGGTGCGGCAGCGCCAGGACGTCCCGTCGGGCGATCTCGAAGAGTTCCGGCGCCTGCTACATCTTCCCTAGCGCCGCGGCGAGCTCGTTGCGGAACCTGGCGATCTCCGGATTCAGCGTGATCGCCGCTCGATAGGCGGCCGCCGCCTCGGCATAGCGGCCCTGACCGACCAGCGCCCGCCCGAGCCGAGAGTGGGCGTCGGCGTGGTCGGGCTTCCGATCGATCGCGCTCCGCGCCGCCGTCTCGAGCTCGTCGAAGCTTCCCAGCGCCTCGAGGGCGTCCCACAGGTGGAGGTGCGCACGCGCCTCGTCGAGGTTGAGGCGGATCGCCTCGCGGCAGGCGACCGCGGCGTCCGCGTACCGGCGTTGGGCCAGCAGCACTCCGCCGAGGGCCGTATGCGCGCCGGGCAAGTCCGGCGTGGACCGGAGGACCGCGCGGTACGCGGTCTCCGACTCGGCGTAGCGCCCTTGCTCTGCGAGCATCTCGCCGAGGTCGCTCAGCGCGCGCCCATAGTCGGGTCTGAGCCGAACGGCCTCGCGGAATTCGGCCTCGGCGTCCGCGGAGCGTCCCAGCCAGTAGAGCGCGACGCCGAGCCCGCGATGGAGCACCGGGTGCGCCGGCCGTAGCTCGAGTGCCTCGCGATACGCCGACGCGGCCTCGGCGTGCTTGCCCTGCCGACCCAGACCGAGCGCCAGGTTTGCGCGGGCCTTCACGGCGTCGGGCCTCAGCCGAATCGCCGCGCGCAGCGCGACTTCCGCCTCCGCGTGCCGGCCCTGACGGCCGAGCGCCACGCCGAGCTCGTAGTGCAGGTCATGGTCGTCCGGGCGCCGCGCTATCGCACGGCGGAACTCCGCGGCCGCCCCGACGTAGTCGCCGAGGGCGCCGAGCGCTAGTCCCCGGCCTGAGTGCAGATCCGCGTCCTCCGGGCACGCTTCCAGCGCTGCGGCGTAGGCCGCGGCCTCCTGCGCCCACTTGCCCTGACGGCGGAGCGTCGCGGCCAGGCCCTGATGCGAGTGGAGATACCTGGGCCGGAGGCGGATCGCTTCGCGAAACGACGCGGCCGCGTCGTCGTAGCGACCCAGCCGCTCGAGCACCACCGCGAGGTGATGGTGCCCCCGCGCGTCGGCTGGGCGAAGTCGGATCACGTCGCGGAAGACCGCTGCGGCCTCGGCGTCACGGTGACGGCGCCTGAGCACGACGCCAAGGCGCTCGTGCAGGCAGACGTCGTCGGGCCGCAGCCAGATCGCCTCGCGATAGGCGCCGGTCGCCTCGACCAGCTGGCCCGAACGCTCGAGGGCCAGGCCCAGGCCCTGCCGCGCCTTCGCGTCGTCCGGTGTGAGGACCAGCGCCTCGCGATACGCCGCCGCCGCTTCGAGATAGCGCGCCTGCTCGTAGAGGGTGTCGGCGAGATCCCGGCGCGCCGCGGCGGGCGCCGGTTCGTGAGCGAGCGCGTCGCGATGCACCGCCTCGGCGGCGCCGACCTTGCGCTGACGGCGCAGCGCTGTCGCGAGATTCGCGCGCGCGATGGCGTCGTCGGGCTTGAGCGCCAGCGCCCCGCGGAACGCGGACTCGGCGGCGACGTAGTCACCGTGGCGGGCCAGCGCCAGCCCCAGGCTCACGTGCGCTTGCGCCGAATCGGGCCGGAGCCGGATCGCGTCGCGGAACGCCGCGGCGGCCTCCGGATACCGCGCTTGCTCGAAGAGCGCGCCGCCGAGCTCGAGGTGCGCCGTTACCGTTTCGGGCTTGAGGAGGATCGCCTGGCGGAAGGTCGCTTCGGCTTCGGCCGACCGCCGCTGGCGGCGCAGGACGAGCCCGAGGCCGAGGTACACCCTCAGCCGGCCCGGGTCGAGCCGCGCCGCCTCGCGATACGCGCCCTCGGCCTCCCGGTATCGGCCCTGTCGCGTCCACGCGTGGGCGAGATCGCAGAGCGCGTCGGCGTCGGCCACGGTCACTCCGGCAGGACGGCGATCGCTTCGATCTCGACGAGGAAGTCGTCGGCGTTGACCTTCTCACGATCGGCGATGTTCTTGAGGAACACCGTCACCTTGCACACGTCGGCGAACGTGGCGCCGGCGGCCGCGAGGCACGCCTTCAGATTTTCGTGGACGTGACGGGCCTGGGCGGTCGCGTCGTTCCCACCCACCACGCGTCCGTTCTTGTCGGCGGCCACGCAGCCGGAGACGAACACGAGCCGGCCCGCGCGAACGACGTCGGTGTAGTGACTGATGGGCTCGGACATTTCGGGGACGCGGATCTCCTCCCGCCGACCGATTCCGTGCATGCCCCACCTCTTGACAAGTCTGGATCAGCGCACGCCGATGATACGCCCGCGGGTGCCTGAACGCAGGTAGCTAGGAAGGGCGAGGGCGAGCCAGGTGAGTCGGCTCACGCTCTCTTCGGAAAGTCGTATATCGTCGCTGGGTTCTCCACCAGGACGCGGTGGCGGGTCTTCTCATCGGGCACCCAATCGGTGAGCAGGTCGAAGAGCACGGCGTCGTCCGGCAACTGTTTCTGCTGCTCGCCCGGATGTGGCCAGTCGCTGCCCCATACGCACCGCTCGGGCGCCGCCTTGGCGTACGCGCGCGCGACCGCGCTGGAGTCCGCGTAGGTCGGCGGACCCACCTTGGTGTCCGCGTAGGCGCCGGACAGCTTGACCCACGTGCGGCCCTTGTCGATGAGCGCCCGGACCTTGGCGTAGAGCGGATGGTTGACGCCGTCGGGCTGCGGGATGTGCGCGAGGTGATCGAAGACGATCGGCGAGGGGACGCGCTCAAGGATCGGCATGATCTCCATGATCTTGGCGGCCGGCGCGTTGATCTGGATGTGCCAGCCGAGGTCGTTGATCCGCTTCGACAGCGGCTCGATCATCTCGGGCGTCGTAGCGCCCACTTGCGCCAGGTTGAAGCGGATGCCGCGCACACCGAGCGCGTGCATGCGCTTGAGCTCTTCGGTCGACACGCTGTCGTTGACGACCGCGACCATGCGGGCGGTGGGCCCAAACGCCGCTAGCGCGTCGAGGTGACAGCGGTTGTCCGTGCCGTACGTCGAAGGCTGCACGAGCACGTTGCGTGTCGTCCCGATGCGCCTCTGGAAAGCGCGATAGTCATCCACCAGCGCGTCGGCCGGGCGCAGTGTCGCCTTGGGATCGACCGGGTACTTTGCGTCGTAGATGTGGTGGTGGCAGTCGGTGGCGTTGGCCGGGGCCTTCAACTTGGGCGCCTCGGTGCCGGCCGACCACTTCACCGACTGGGCGGACGCGGAACGCGCGTGGGCCGCGACCAGCGCCGCCGCGGAGACGACCTTCAGCACTTCGCGCCGGTTCCAGGACTGAGTACTCATGGCATCCTCCTCGCGGCCGCGTGACCTGTCCGGCGAGCCTATCACGGCGGAATCCGAGACTCCCGTCCGAGATTGTCCCTGAGCCTGGCGCACAACGGCGTTCGCCCCACCCGGTGCCCGTCGGCAAGTGCTCCATCCCGGTCACGGAGAACGTGGCGCGCTAGCCGCGCGCGTCGTACTTCGTGAGCTGGAGGTCGAAGGGGGTTATCAGGCCGAATCGGCCGGTATTAGCAGCACGCGCGTGCGGCGCACGCTGAGCCCTTCCGCGCCCTCGTCATTGAGGCGTGCGATGACGACGCGCGTTCGGCGGCGAGCGGTGACGAGGACGCGCTCGGCGTGGCCCGGACGCACGTACCAGGCCTGATCACCTGGGGAGAGCCGCGCACTCAGGACAAGCGCGACGGCGCCGCGCACCGGCCGCCAGCGCACCCGGAGCGGACGCAGGAGCGCTCCGAGCGCGGCGACAAGGGCGGCGAGGACGGCGAGCGACGCGCGCGAGGCGCTCGGGAGGGCTACCGCCGCGCCGCCCCAGATGGCGAGATAGGCGGCGAGAGCGTCGAGCCAGCCCAGCACGCGCGCCGTCGCGGTCCAGCGCGTGACCGCCGCGGGCAGAGGACGCAGAGGACTCCGCATGTCCCCGAGTCAGCTCCGAGGGTTTTGACGCAGACCACCGAAGGCGTCGCTCATCGTGCAACCTCCCGGCAGTGCGGGATCACGCGCTCGCCGAAGAGCTTGATCGCCTCCATGATCTTCTCGTGGGGCGGTCCACCCGAGTGCGCGTGCCGGAAGCGCAGCAGGAACGTCTCGGCACCGGTCGCCTTCTGCCAGCGGTGGAACTCGCGCGCACACGTCTCCGGATCGCCGAGAACGAGACGGT
>QHSL01000139.1 GCA_003220435.1 Candidatus Rokuibacteriota bacterium
ACGACGATTACGTCTACTTGCTCGACGACGGCGTCTTGCAGTTCGAGGCCGATGGCCGAGGCAGCCGCACGTACCGGCAAGTCATTCAGATTCTCAATCAGGACGGCGCGGAGGCATGGGGAGAACAGAGCTTCTCCTACTCGAGCGGCTCCGAGAAGCTCACGGTGAACTGGATTCGCGTGCTGAAGCTCACCGGCGAGGTCATCAGCGCACAGCCCGCGCACGAGCAGGAGTCGCTCGCGCCGGTGGCATTCGAGGCGCCGGTGTATTCCGATCAGAAAGTCCGTCGGGTCACGCTGAGCGGCGTCGCCCCTGGGACGTTAGTCGATTGGAGCTATACGGTCGAGCGCGTGAAGCCGCTGGTGCCCGGCGATTTCTACAGCGGCTGGCGCGTGACGACCGGCCTCCTCACCCGCCGCTCGCGCCTGGTGATCGACGTCCCGGCGTCGCTCACGCCTCGCATTCAGGAGGAGAACGTCCATTTCAAGCGCCTGGAGGCGGTATCGCACGGCCGGCACGTGTACACCTGGGGGACCAAAGAGGTACAGAAGATCGAGCAGGAGCTTTTCGCGGCCGTGCCCAACACGCTCTCAGTCACCATCGACGTCGCATCGCCGATCACGTGGGCCGATCTCGCCCACTGGTACGCCGGGCTGACCAGCGGCCGCTACGCGCTCAACCCCGAGCTCGAGACCCAGCTCGCCGGACACGTAAAGGACGCGCACACGCTGGATGATTCGCTGCGCGCTGTGCATCGCTGGGTGTCGCAGGATTTCCGCTACGTTTCGCTCTCCCTCGGCATCGGCGGGTACCTGCCGCGACTGCCGGCGCAGGTGCTCGAGACTCGCTACGGCGACTGCAAGGACAAGGCGACACTCTTCATCGCGCTGGCACGCCGGATGGGTGTAACGGCATTTCCGGTGCTCCTCAGCTCGAGCGGCACCGCTGACTCGACGCTCCCGACGGTGCAGCAGTTCGACCACATGATCGCCGCCGTGGATCGCGGGGAGCAGCGCGGCGGCCGCATCTACCTCGATCTCACGTCCGAGCTGACGCCATACGGCGAGCTGCCGCCGGCCGAGGAAGGTTCGTTTGCGCTCGTCGTGCATGACGATGGGAAGGTCGAAGCAGTGACGCTGCCGGAACGCCCCCGGTCGGAGAATCGGGCGGAAACGCGTATCGTCGGCGAGTTGAACGCCGACGGCCATTTCACGGGTCGCTACACCGAAGCGAAGAGCGGCGGGCTGCAGTATGGGCTGCGGCGCGCCTATGCGCGCGTGCTCAACAAGGACGAGCTGAGTCGGCTCACGCAGGCGCTCGCGAACGGTGTGTTCTCCGGTGCTTCGGGCGACAGTCTCGCGTTGTTCGATGGCCGTGACTTGCAGGCGAAACCGGTCATCGCCGTTTCGGTGCACGATGCGCCTGTCCTCTCGAATTCCGCAGGCGCCCGCATCTTCGCACTGCCCGCTGCGCTGCCGAACTACTCCTCGCCCGGTCTCGCGTCATCGCTCGAACGGCGCAAACCGCGTCGCTTCCCAATCAACATCGCCGCTGTGATCGGCCCCGTGGAGCTCGTGTCGGACCTGCGGATGACCCTGCCACCCGGTTGGAAAGCCGAGCTGCCGCCCAACGTCACGGAAACGAGTCAATTCGGGAGCTACAGCGCCGGGTATGTGCAGGACGGTCGCGAGCTGCGTATCACGCGCTCCATGTCGGGCAACAAGGGTACGGCGCCGCCGCAGAGCGTGGACGAGCTCATTGCGTGGCTGCGGGCCATTTCCAAGGATGACGTAAAGTTCATCATGCTCCATCCGGGGCCATGATGCACGTGGCGGTCATCGCGCTGCTGTTGCAGGTCGGTCAGCCGCGCTGGGCCGCATTGCAGGACATGAGGCTCGGTGGGCCGGTGGACGACATCCTGGCGAAAGGCGGGGAATGCCGGCCCGGTGACGCCATCGGTACACAGGGCTCCGGCATCTCAGCGGTTGCGTTCGCCCAGGCAACCTTTGGTTACGCGTTGCCACATTCACACAAGCCAGGCGATAGTCTCGCCATTCGCCGCGCCCTCGGCGTCGGGACCATGTGTTGGGCGCCGCTCGACAGCACGTCGCGCGTGGTCGCGGCCGCCGTTGACCGGCGCCTCGTCGCGGTGATCGTCTACTTCTACCGCGATTCCGTCCTGCTGCCCGTCGACTCCGTCCGCCGGCGGGCGTATGCCGCCTGGGGTCGACCCACGCATCACTCTCCAACGCTCGACACCTGGAGCAGCGCCCGCTACCGCTCCTATTTCATGGTGCCCTACCGGCCGCCCGCGATGGCGCGGCAATGGCCACAATCCGCACAGCTCATCATGCTCGACATCGCCGCCTGCACAGCGTTCGATCACCGCGCGCACCGGGCGGGTGCGGCCGGTGAAGTGGGGGAGTGCTAGTTCCGACCCAACGCATCGTCTCGTTGCTTCCCAGCGCGACCGAAATCGTCTGCGCCTTGGGACTCGAAGAGCGACTCGTCGGGATTTCGTACAGCTGCGATTACCCGCCCAGTGTGACTGATCGCCCGCGGCTCACGCGGCCCCGCACCAATCTCGATGGCCTCTCGAGTGGTGAAATCGATGCCGCCGTCCGCGCGTCGTTGCGCGACCATGGCAGCGTGTACGAGATCGACGTCGCGGGAATCCGCGCGCTCGCCCCCGATCTCGTCCTCACGCAAGGGATCTGCGATGTGTGTGCGGTACCCGAGAGTCAGGTCATAGCCTCTCTGGTGGGAATCAACACTCTCACGCTCGACGCGCACGACCTCTCCGCCATCTTTGCGAGCATTCGCGACGTCGGCTGCGCGACCGGCGCCGTCGAACAGGCCGAGGCCCTCGTCGCGAACATGCAGCGGCGCATCAACACCGTGCGCGCGCGCGTCGATGGCCGGCCGCGGCCCCGTGTCCTCGCGCTGGAATGGCTCGATCCACCGTATGTCCCCGGCCACTGGGTGCCCGAGTTGATCGCCGCGGCGGGCGGGGACCTCGTCGCGGGAACGGCTCGGCGTCCTTCCTACAGAATGGAATGGTCGGAGCTGCGCGCGCTCGATCCGGATGTCGTGCTGATCATGCCGTGCGGCTTCAATCTCGAGGAGACGCGTCGCGAAGCGGAGCGCTACGACGCAGTCCTGCGCGGCATCGCGGCCCCCCCCCATGTGCACCTGCTCGATGCGTCGGCATACTTCAGCCGCTCGGGTCCGCGTGTCGTGGACGGTCTGGAAATCCTCGCGTCGGCTATATTCCCTGCGTGAGTCTTGTTTCGACACCCGCTGTCGTCCTGCGGACTTACCGCTTCAGCGAGACGTCCAAGATCGTGCGGCTCGCAACGCGCGATTACGGGGTGCAGAGCGCGATCGCGAAAGGCGTGCTCCGGCCTCGGAGCCCGTTCGGCGCGGCGCTCGAGACCCTGAGCGAAGGCGTGGCGCAGATGTATCACAAGGAGACCCGTGAGCTGCAGACGCTCGCAGCGTTCGATGTGATCCAGCTGCGGCGCGATCTCGCCGGCGATCTGGGCCGCTTTGCGGGCGCCGCGGCGCTGTCCGAAACGATGCTCAAGATGGCACCGCCAGCGCCGCTGCCGGCGGCCTACGATGCTTTCACGCGGGGCCTGGACGCTCTCGTGGCCGCTGCCCCGCCGCAGGCCGATGCCGTCGCCGTCCGCTGGCTGTGGCGGCTCGTTGGGGTGCTCGGCTTTGCGCCCCAGCTCGACGCGTGTGTGCGCGACGGCAACGCCGTCTCCGGAACGGTGGCGTTCAGCACGGCCGAGGGCGGCGTGCTGTGCGCGAGCTGCGCTGGGCCCCAACCGCCGACCAAGCTGCCGCCGCAGGCATACCGCGATCTCCTAGCTTTGAACGACGAGGAGGCAGCACTCCCCATGCTGGATGTGGCTCACGCGGCTGCCCACCGGCGGTTGGTCGCTCGCTTTATCCGTCATCATCTCGATGAGACTGGGCGAAACGGGCAAGAGCCGAAGTCGAGCGCCATCGACATCTGGGAGCGCCGCGCGTGGGTCCCACTCGGTTCG
>QHSL01000137.1 GCA_003220435.1 Candidatus Rokuibacteriota bacterium
AGAAATGCAGCGCGGCATCGCGTGCGTACGTGCCGGAGTCCCTGTGGCCCAAGTTGCGCGAGCGGGTCCTCGGCATGCTGGCGGATGTGCGCGTTGGCGACCCTGCCGACTTCCGCAATTTCATGGGCGCGGTGATCGACCGGAAATCGTTCGACAAGATCAAACAGTACATCGAGCTGGCGAAGAGTGATCCGAAGGCGAAAGTCCTGTTCGGCGGTGAGTGCGACGATGCAGATGGCTACTTCGTGCATCCGACGGTGATTCAGGTCGAAGATCCCGCCTACCGGACGATGTGCGAAGAGATTTTCGGACCGGTGCTGTCGCTGTACGTCTATCCGGACAAACAGTGGAAGGAAACGTTGGCGCTCGTGGACCGGACATCGCCTTACGCGCTCACCGGCGGTGTCTTTGCCCAGGAGCGCGCGGCGCTGGCCGAGGCAGACGCGGCGCTCCGCTATTCCGCCGGCAACTTCTACAAGAACGACAAGCCGACGGGCGCGGTCGTGGGGCAGCAGCCGTTCGGCGGCGGGCGTGCCAGCGGCACCAACGACAAGGCGGGCAGCTTGCTCAACTTGATCCGCTGGACCAGCGCCCGCGCGGTCAAGGAGAACTTCGTCCCGCCGCGCGATCCATGGTATCCGTTCATGGCGGAGGCTTGAAGGCTCCGCTGCTGGTGTGGGCGATGGCGGTGGCGTTTCTGTTGCTCGTGGCGTCGTTGTTGATTGGTTCCTTCACGAAGCCAGAGTTTCCGGCGTATGAGGTCGGAGCACACGGTGATGGCACCTACACCCTCGACGCCTCGCGCGGCGACGAGTGGCAGCGGTGGGGGGACATTGCCTTCAGACGCAATCACGTAATCACGGCGCCTGGGGCTGGAGCCGTCGATCTGGGTACGGTGGCATTCGATTCGGTGGCAGAGGTTCCGGCGGAAGGCTACGTCCCGACGAGCTTCAGCGCCGACACGGTCAATACCGCGATCGGCAAATGGTACGAGTACAGCATGTGGTCGCATCTGCTTACGTCCAAGCACCACGTCTATGGCGTGCAAACGGCAAACGGAGAATTCGCGAAGTTCGAGATTCTCGCGTACTACTGCCGCGCCGTCGGCGCCGCCTGTTACACGATCCGCTACAAAACAAGCACGCCCCCGGATTAGAAGCACCGGGGGCGTGCGGGTGAATTCAGAGGACCGGGCGGTTACTTGGCGGGCGGCAGGATCTTGAACATCCCCGTCCCGCATACCGGACAGACACCTTTTAGCGCGGGGCGGCCATTGGCCATCTTGACCTGCTGGGCATTCGAGATCTTCCGCTTCGCCTTACACTTCACACAGTAACCTTCATCCGCGGCCATTGGGCTCTTTCCCTTAGCCATTGTCGGTCGCTCCTCCAGTTCGGGGGCACAGGGGGGAACGGGAAGTCTGCAGCGCCAGACAACATAATAAGGCTGAGCTAGGCGGGGGGAACCGAACCGTCGTGAAACCCATTGCGTTTGTGCGTTCCGTCACAAAACGGTTTCGTCGCAGAGCCCCCACATCTGCACAGCACAACGACTTCCGCCGGTTTGCCGTCTTTCCGGGGCGGGGGCGTCAATTCCCTCCCGTCGGGGGTCACGATCCGCACCGGGCCCTCGATGATGAGGGGGCCGTTCGACTTGGGGGTTATGGTCACGGGGGTCATACCGGCAATATAGCGGCACGCCTGGACGGCAGGCGGGGTATTCTCCCCGTGCGCAGCTCCATGCACACCCGGTCTTGGGTCTTCATCTTCTGCGCCGTCCAATCGGCATGTCTCGGCGAGCGTGGGCCGTTCACCAATCGGATGGCCAACTCGGGGACGAGTTACCTCTCACGCGCGGCGCGCCAACCGGTCCACTGGCAACCGTGGGGACGCGATGCCTTCGCGCTCGCCGCGAAGCTCGATCGTCCCGTCCTCCTGTACATCGGCAGCGATGCCTGCCGCTGGTGCGCCGAAACCGATCGCGAGATCTACACCGACCGAGAGATCGGCGCGCTCATCAACGCGCTGTTCGTGCCGATTCGCGTGGACCGCGACGAGCGACCCGACGTCGCGCAGCGTTACCAGGCGGCCGTCGAACGGCTGGCGGGACTGCATGGGTGGCCGCTCACCGTATTCCTGACCGCCGATGGCTCGCCGTTCTTCGGCGGCACCTATTTCCCCGCGGACGATCCGATCACGGGTCGGGGGCTGAAGCAATTGTTGCCCGAGGTCGCCAAGAGCTACCGCGATCAACGGGCGTTCATCCTGCAGCAGGCGGCTGCGCTGCAACAGTTGGTGCTCACGGGCAGCGGCGAATCGCGCGGCGCACTGCGGCCATCGCTGGTGCAGCAAGGGATCGTCGCAGTCACGCGCGAGCTGGACGATGCGATCCGCACTCATGCCGCCGCGGGCAGCGTGATGCACGTCGAGGCCACGGCGCTGTTGCTATCGGGAGACACGAGGGCTCGGGCGTCTGCCGTTCGCGCGTTGGACCTCATGCTCGACACCGCGGTCGGCACCGCCGGCGAAGATCCACCACGACTGGTCCGCGCGGCGCTCGCTGGAACCCTCGCGAAGGCGTGGGCCGTGACCGGCGAGCCGCGCTATCGGGAGTCCGGCCGTGCCCTGGTCCGCAGCCTGGTAACCGAGTTGTCTCCTGATGAAGCGGTTTTCGTCGATCAGGAGGCGTACGTCATCGAGCACGTCATGGTGGCTGCCGCGACGCTCGGAGAGCCCGCGGTGGCGAGTCGAGCACGCACCGCTCTCGATGCGCTGTTGCAGCGGACCTATGCGCGCGGCTGGGGTGTCCGGCACGCGACCGTCGCTCCGGCGGCCGGGGTCACGACCCCGCAGGGCATGCTCCAGGATCAGGTCCAGGTCGCGTCGGCGTGTCTTGCGGCCCACCAGCTCAGCAACGAGCGCCGCTACCTCGATGTCGTGCTCGATCTCGTCGCCATCGTCGAGCGCGGCTACGCCGATCCCCTTGGTGGCTACTACGATGTTGTGCCCACCGATGCGTCTCCCTCCTCACAGCCGGCGCTGGGCGATCGGACCAAACACGTGTTCGACGACGTGCTCCCAGGTGCCAATGCCGCGACGGCGCTGCTGCTGGCTCACCTGGCGCAGGTGACGGGTGACCCGTCGTACCGGCGCCGCGCTCAGGCGACGCTGGAGGCGTTCGCAGGCGCCATGAGTGGCGCCGGTGTCCGTGCCTCGACGTTCCTGGCTGCCACCCGCGAAACCCTTGAAATACCGTGACCAAGCCCCCAGCGGGGGGGTCACTGTGATGGTGAACGACGGGGCCCCGGATGTCGAAGTAGTCGCCCGGGTCTTGGGCGGCGATGGGGAGGCGTTTGGGATTCTCATCCGGCGATACGAGCCGGGTCTGCTTCGCTTCGCGACGCGCATGCTCGGGAATCCCGATGCCGCGGCGGATGCGGTTGCCGAGAGTCTCGTGCGCGCCTATCGGCATTTGGCACAATGTCGGGATGCGTCGCGGCTGCGCAGTTGGCTGTATCGGATTACGGGGAATCGCTGCCGCAGTCATCTCGCTCGGCGGCACACGAACGACATCTCGCTGAGCGATGCGCCCCCATTGGCCGACGGCTCGGATGCCTGGGCGGTGCTCGAGCGAAACGAGCAAGTGGCGCTGGTCGAGCGCGCGCTGGCAGCGCTGCCGGCCGAAAAGCGTGAGGCGTTTGTCTTGAAGCATGTCGAGGGGATGAGTTACGAGGAGATGGCGGCAGTGACTGGTGCGCGGATTCCCACGCTCAAGATGCGCGTGCATCGTGCCCGGGAAGCATTGTTGGCAGCGCTGGAGGAGGTCGTGCGATGAGCCCAATTGATCCTCGGTTACAGGAAGCGCTCGATGGTGAGCGTGATCCCGGCGAGCTGCCGGTGGATCTGGGGGAGGCATACGCCCGGCTGATCTCGGCGGCCCAGCTACTCGCGGCGACGCCGGCCGCGAGCGTCGCCGTGCGCGTTATGGCCGAGATCCGTCAGCCCCCGGTGCAGGTGCAGACTGCAGGCCCGATGCGCCGCATGGTCCGCTGGCTCGCGCGGCCGCGCGCGGTCACCGTGCGCCTCCGCCC
>QHSL01000140.1 GCA_003220435.1 Candidatus Rokuibacteriota bacterium
CGGCGGCGAGCGCCTCTTCGGCGAAACAAGCGGCAAGAATGCCATGCGCCTCGTCGCCGTCCGGACTCTCGATGGAGACACCGTGTTCCTAACGTACGAGCGCGCTCACAACGCCTAGCGCCCATCGATTTCGAAGGACCGTGTCGAAAGCACACCCAACTCTTTCGTGAAACGGCCTTGGTCTGACGGACCATGTATCGCCAGTTCGATCCTGGCCGATAGCGCGCGACCGGCCCCTTGCGAGAGTCAGTGAGAGTCTGACCCTCGACGTCGACCTATATCAGCGTGCCTCGAGCTGGCGCTGCCGATGCGCCTCCGAGTGCCGGACGAGGTCATGCGGCCACTGGTCCCGGTGCTTCGTCGCGAAGACCTGCGGTCCGACGGCGCGGAGCGTGCCCATGACCTCGCGATGCAGCCGGCGATGCCACGCGAGCACGTCCCGAGCCGGCCTCTTATGCCACTGCTCGTAGATCCAGCGGTTCTCTTGATGCACGGTCCGACCGGTGGGCCTCACCTCGTGCGGTCGGCCCGCGATCGTCTCCATCTGCCACTGCTTCCAGAACAGGATGTGCGCGAGAGCGTCCTTGTAGGTCCAGTGCTCGCGAGACCCCCGGGCGCCCTTTCCGAAACCTGGCACAGGACGGTCGAGCCCGCGGCGCGACAGCGCGCGCACCGCCCGGTCGAGGGCGTGGTATTCCGCGTCCACGCGGCGCATGACGCCCTGGCGCGCCCACACGTGAGCACCTTCGGGGGCGTTCGCGATCTTGGCCTGGGCCATCGGCACGGTCGCCTTCGTCTACGTTTACCCGAGATAGCGCCGTTTTTGCAAGGCCCGTCCAGGATCGACCGAGGCTTGACCATGGCGTTGATACAACCGTATGGTTGTATCAATGCAAATCGCACCGCCGGGCTTCGACCGCGTGTTCTCCGCCCTCGCCGATCACACGCGCCGCGACATCGTCCGCCGGGCCATCAGCGCCGAGGAGGGCGTCCTCGAGCTGGCCAGCCACTACCCCATTAGCTTCGCCGCGGTCCAGAAGCACGTCGCCGTTCTCGAGCGCGCAGGCGTGATCACGAAGCAGCGCATCGGCCGCCGCAGGATCGTCCGCACCAACCGCGAGGCGGTGCTCGTCGCGCGCCGCCTGCTCGACCAGTACGAGGGGCTGTGGCGGGCACGGATCGACCGCATGAACGAGCTCATCGCCGAGACGGCCGGCGCCATCGACACCGCGGAGACAAAGGAGAGCAAACGGTGACCGTCACCGCTGTCCGCAAGGATCCCCAGAGGCTGACCCTGACGATTGAGGCCGAATTCGATGCATCGGTCGAGCGCGTTTGGCAGCTGTGGGCGGATCCGCGCCAGCTCGAGCGCTGGTGGGGGCCGCCGACTTACCCCGCCACCTTCACCAAACATGATCTGGCGCCGGGCGGTCGCATCGAGTACCACATGACCGGGCCCGCGGGCGATCAGCCGCACGGCTACTGGGACGTCCTCGAGGTCGACCCGCCCCGTCGCATTGTCTTGCGCGGCGGCTGTGCCTACGCGGACGGCACGCTCACCACGGAAATCCCGATAAGCACGATCCGCGTCGGCATCGAGGAGCTCGCCCAAGGACGGACGCGCATGTCGATCGAGAACGTGTTCCCCAGCACCGAAGCCATGGAGCAGATCCTGGCGATGGGCACCGAAGAGGGACAACGCCAGGCCGTCAGCCAGGCCGATGCCATCCTCGCCGAAGAAACCATCCAGCTCTAGATCCAGAGCCATTGCACCTCAACGAGCCAAACGACGACAAACTCGGCGAGAAGGGGACTGCGACCATGAAACTGACGACCGTCACGCACGTCTCAGTCGATGGAGTGATGCAGGGACTGGGCGGGGCGTACGAGGACCGTCGCGACGGATTCGAGCGCGGCGGATGGGCCCCGCCGCTGTTCGTCGACGACGCCTATACGTTCCTGAGCGGAGTCTTCCAGCGCGCCGATGCGTTCCTGTTCGGCCGGCGGACCTATGAGATCTTCGCCGGCTCCTGGGGAGTGTGGCCAGATCCGGGTGACAGCCCGATCTGGACGGCGCTCAACACGAAGCCCAAGTACGTGGCCTCGACCACGCTCACCGAACCGCGGTGGAAGAACACGACCGTCCTTTCTGGTGACAGTGCGGCGGCCATCGGCGAGCTGAAAGCCAAGCCGGCGGGTGAGCTGCAGGTGCACGGCAGCGGCAAGCTGATCCGCTGGCTCATCGATAACCAACTGGTCGACGAGATCACCCTGCTCACCTATCCCGTGATCATCGGCCAGGGCACGCGGCTGTTCCCGAACACCGGCCGGGATAGGGCGCTCGAACTGGTCGAATCGCGGGCCACCTCCAGCGGGGTGACGATCCAGGTCTACCGGCCCACCGGGCGCCCGCACTATGCAAACCCCTCGCCGACCACCTGACATAGGTGCCGCAGTCAGCGAGAGTCGATCCTGCATGGGTGCGGGCTGCGGCGTAGACAGTTAGTCGGCCTCGAAAAGGACCAGGGTGTTAATCCAAGTGTGATCTTCGCGTACGAGACGGGGATGAACCGGCAGGGGCTCATCTAATCAACCTGGAAAGGTCCCTTGACGTAGATGGCCTCGGCCTTGCCGGTCGGGGAATCGCGGCGGCATACGAGGCCGTATGTACCACTGCTGAGCGTGGCTTCGAGCATCCCACGCTGTCCCGGTTCGACCATGACTCCCGCAACGTGGACAGTCATCGGCGGAAGACCGGGTATGTCGTTGCCTGCCGCGATGCCTTGCTGGCGCTGCTGGATATGCAGCTCGAGCTCGTGATAAGCGTGGCCATCCAGCAGCCGGTGCAGATTGAAGGCCGCTTTGGACGACGTCGTGTTCACGACCGCGGCGACGAATGCACGTTGGAGTACCCCGCTAAGGCCCTCCGAGGTGCAGTCAGAACTCGTCAAGGTGATCGTGCTCCCTGACGGTGATGGCTGCGTCTGACGAGCGGGCGATGCGCAGCTGATCGCGGTGCTCAACAACGCGACGCCGATGATCGTTACCGCTTGACGCATTCGAAACCTCAAACCCGACATGACAGGGAGCCCCCTTCCGTGACGTGCGGAACGGCGTGCGAGCGATGCGGAGCAAGCGGCTCTCATGGCCGTTTGAGCTCCGCCAGGACTGCTCGCGCGAGCTGGATCGCCGTCTCGTCCGTTGCCTGCGTCACGACGAAGAAGTGCGGCGCATCGAACACCGCGACGGCGGAAAACTCTTTCGTCTTTATCGGGCAACCGCGGCAATCGCTGTAGGAGGACGAGCTGTGGCCCAGCCACATCCCGGCTTCGATCTGGACCCAGGGCGGTGAGACGGGTGGAAGCCCTGACAGGAGGCTGATCGCCTGTTGCACGGTCGTCGGCTCCACGCGAAGGAGGAGATGCGGATCGTGCCAGCTCTCGTCGGAGCCGAATGCGCAGGTGTTGTCCCACGTCTCCCCCGTTAAGCCGATCGGGTAGGGGACCGACATGTCGGTCCAGTGGCGGTTGGTCCTCAGCGGAGTTCCGCTCGGATCTTTCGTCGGCAGGCCTGCTGAAGGCGCAGCTCGCCTAATGACGGCGCACGCGTCCGTCTTGGACGCGCCGGAGGAAGCGGGCCATGACCGTTGGCGCAGCTCTGCCAGCACCGCCTCCGCGAGCCGCCCCATGGCGTCATCGCTCGGCGCGGTGACGACGAAGAAGTACGGCTCCGCGAGGACCGCCGTGGCCCGCCCGGTGCCCGAGGCGCGTGTGGAGTCCTCTGTGATCCACCTCTCGGTGTCATCAGTAGTGCGTGCGGGGCTGAAATCCCCGAACACGAACTGTTTTCCTGGTTCGGTAGTGGTCAATGCCAGCAGCAGACCGCGCACTTCTCGCCCTTCAGTCGGTCGTGAGCGGAAGAGAAGCCAGGGACCAGCCCGGTCGGCCCCGTCTCCGGACGCACAGGCGGTCCAGGATTCGGCGAGTGGCGATGGTAGCTTGATCGGGGATGCCTTCGCGTTCGTGGCTCCGACGCCCGCTGAGCGGGCCGCTGCCGCGAACACTCCGCACGCATCGATGGCCGCGACCTGCGTCTGCCTGACCGAACCCACCAGCACGGCCATCGCGACGGCGAGCGTGAGGACCACGGCGACGGATGCCCATGCTGCGACGCGGACATCCTCCCGCGGCGTGGCCCGCTCGGGGAGCGGCCGTATCGGCTCAGGCATCGCGATCAGGCCGTCGATGCGCTGCATGGTCCGCGCGACGGTGCGGCACATGTCGCACGCCGCGATGTGACTCATGACCTGATCCTTCTGGTCGAGGTCCATACCGTCGTCCATTCCCGCGATGAGCTCGATCGGGTGTGCCGTCACAGGACGCCTCCCATGCGTTCGTAGGTCTCTTGGAATTTGCGGCGCCCACGAACGAGCCGTGAACGCACGGCCGCCTCGCTTATCCCGAGCAGTTCTGCGATCTCCACCGGCGCGAAGCCCTCGTGAAGCCGAAGGACGAGCGCCGTCGACTGCTCGGGAGGCATGGCGTGGAGGACGCGCCGCACCAGGTCGATCTGCGCGGTGTCCCGATCGGGCGCGGGCTCGATCCCGATGAAGGGGATGAATTTGAACCGACGCGCGCGGCGACTTTGATCGATGGCGATGTTCGTCGCGATGCGGTAGAGCCACGGCCGAATGTCGTTCGACGACGGTGTGGGA
>QHSL01000065.1 GCA_003220435.1 Candidatus Rokuibacteriota bacterium
ATCGATTGCGGTCTCATGTTTCCTGACGACGAGCTGCCGGGCATCGACCACGTCATCCCCGACTTCACTTACGCGCTCGAGCGACAGGCTGGCTTCCGGGCGGTGGTGCTGACCCATGGCCACGAGGACCACATCGGCGCGCTTTCTTATCTGCTGCGCGAAGCGCCGGTGCCGGTGTACGGCACCCCGTTGACGCTGGCCCTGGTCGCCGAGCGCCTGCGGGAGCACGGCTTGCTCGAGACGGCCGACCTGCGCCCGATGCGTCCTCGGGACCGGATCACGGCGGGCGTGTTCGGCATCGAGCCGATCCGGGTGACGCACTCGATCGCCGACGGCATCGGTCTGGCGATCGACACGCCGGCCGGCACCATCGTCCACACCGGCGACTTCAAGCTCGACCCGAGCCCGCTCGACGGCGAGGCGCCGGACTACCAGCGGTTCGCGGAGCTGGGCGAGCGCGGTGTGGCCGTACTCTGCTCGGACTCGACGAACGTGGACCGCCCCGGGCACACGCGCTCGGAAGTCGAGGTGGGCCAGGCGCTCGGCGAGCGGTTCGATGTCGCGACCGGGCGCATCATCGTCGCCACCTTCGCTTCGCACATCCATCGCATCCAGCAGGTGCTCACGCTCGCCGCCCGCACCGACCGGCGCGTCGCGCTGCTCGGCATGAGCATGCAGAAGAACGTGACGATCGCCGCGGAGCTCGGCTACCTGCGCGTGCCGCCGTCGGTGGTCGTGCCGCTCGAGGAGCTCGCCGCGCTTCCTCCGCGCCGCCAGGTGATCCTGTCGACGGGCAGCCAGGGCGAACCGCACTCGGCGATGGCCCTCATGGCGGCCGGCGAGCACAAGTACGTGCGGGTCGAGCGCGGCGACCTCGTGATCATCTCGGCCCGCGTGATCCCCGGCAACGAGCGCACGATCGGCCGCGTGGTCAACGCCCTCTACCGGCTGGGCGCCGAGGTCCTCTACGAGGACAACGCCTTCGTCCACGTCTCCGGCCACGCGAGCCAGGAAGATCTGAAGCTGATGCTCAGCCTCACGCGTCCGCGCTACTTCGTTCCGGTCCACGGCGAGTACCGCCATCTGCTGGGCCATGCGCGCCTGGCCGAGAGCGTCGGAATCGCGCCCGAGCGCGTCTTCCTCATGGAGGACGGCATGGGTCTCGAGCTCACGAAGTCGGACGCACGCGTGGTCGGCGGCTTCCCGGCCGGCCGCGTCCTGGTGGACGGCAAGTCGGTCGGCGACATCGGCGCGGTGGTGCTGCGCGACCGCCAGCTGCTCGCCGAGGAGGGGCTGGTGGCGGTGTCGCTCGCCTTCGACAAGAGCGGGGTCGTCGTCGCGGGCCCGGAAATCGCCTCGCGCGGCTTCGTCTACGTCAAGGAGAGCGAGCCGCTGCTCGAGGAGCTGAAGAAGGCGGTGCTGGCGGCGCTTGCCGAGCGCGACCCCGACGCGCCGTTCGACCGCGAGCTGGTCGGAGCCACGGTGCGCGGCGCGGTTCGCCACTTCGTCAACCAGCGATTCCGGCGCAAGCCCGTCGTGCTGCCGATCATCCTGGAAGTCTGATGGCCACGCTCGTCTCGACGGACGAGAAGCCCCGTCGTCGTCGCAAGCGCAGCTCCGACCGCTGGCGGGGCGAGGTCAAGGGTATCCTGGCCATCCTGGTCGCAGGCTTCGGCCTGGTCGCGCTGACGACGTACGATTCCACGCTGCTGCCCGCCGCGCAGCGGGGCCCCACCGGACCCATCGGTGCCTGGGTCGCGTGGGGGATCGTCCAATCCTTCGGCTACGCAGGATATCTCCTGCCGATCCTGCTCGGCGCCTGGGGCGCGTCGGCGTTCGTCCGGCCCTTCGTGATGCGCGGCCTGATCCCGTTCCTCGGGCTGGCCGTGTTGCTCGTGAGCGCCACTGGACTGCTGGCACAGGCCACGGCCGGCCGGCCCGGCGCGGCCGCGGGGGGCATCATCGGCCGCGCCGTCACGGCCGTCCTCTACTCCGGATTCGGAAACGTGGGCACGTGGCTCGCGCTGATCGCGGCGATACCGATCGGCGTGCTCTGTGCGACGCGCGTGTCCTACGCTGCGCTGGCGCGCATGACGACTACGCGACTCGCGAAGCTCCGCCGCCGCAAAGGGCCGGCCATGCGGGGAACGCTCGAGCCGGCGCTCGGCGGCGCTCGTGCGGCGGCGACGGCGATGGAGCCGGCGGTGGTCGCGCCGCCGGTCGTCGTCGAGCCGTCGCGCCCGCGCGGCCGCCTGGCCGAGCAAGGGCTCGCGTGGCAGGAGACCTTCGATTTCGGGGGGGGCGGTGCCGAGGCCTTCCAGCTTCCGCCGGTGGGACTCCTCAAGGTGCCGCCCGCCTCCGAGCTCAAGCGGACGCGTGAGGAGCTGCAGGTGAACGCCGAGACGATCCGGAGGAAGCTCCAGGACTTCGAGGTGGAGGGACGGATCGTCCAGGTGAGCCCCGGCCCGATCATCACCTCGTACGAGTTCGAGCCCGCGCCTGGAATCAAGGTGAGCCAGGTGGTGAACCTCGCCGACGACCTGGCGCTCGCCCTGAAGTCGGCCTCGGTGAGGATCGTCGGGCCGATCCCGGGGCGCGGCACCGTCGCGATGGAGGTGCCGAACTCCGAGGCGGCGACCGTCTACCTGCGCGAGATCTTCGTTTCCGCCGAGTTCGCGGAGTCCAAGGGACGCCTGCCGCTGGCGCTCGGCAAGGACGTGACCGGCACGCCGGTCGTCACCGACCTGACCGCGATGCCCCATCTGCTCGTGGCCGGCGCGACCGGCAGCGGCAAGTCGGTGGCCCTCAACTCGATACTGTGCTCCATCCTTTACAAGGCCACGCCGGCCGACGTGCGCTTCCTGCTGATCGATCCCAAGCGTCTGGAGCTCAGCGTGTACGAGGGCATCCCGCACCTGCTGGCGCCGGTGGTCACCGACGCCAAGGAGGCGTCGGCGCGCCTGCGCTGGATCGTCGGCAAGATGGACGAGCGTTACAAGCTGCTGCAGAGCAAGCAGGTCCGGTCGATCGAGGGCTACAACAAGGCCGTAGCCTCGGCGGACCGCTTGCCCTACTGGATCGTCGTCGTGGACGAGCTGGCCGACCTCATGATGGTCTCGGCCGGCGAGGTCCAGACCTCGCTGGTGCGCCTCGCCCAGATCGCGCGGGCGGTCGGCATCCACCTGATCATCGCGACGCAGCGGCCGTCCGTCGACGTGGTGACGGGGCTCATCAAGGCCAATTTCCCCACACGCATCGCGTTCCAGGTCGCGTCGAAGGTGGATTCACGGACCGTGCTCGACGGCAACGGCGCCGAGCAGCTGCTGGGACGCGGCGATATGATTTTCGTCCCGCCGGGCGCGAACAAGCAGATGCGCGTCCACGGGGCGTGGGTCGCCGACGACGAGGTCCGCGCGGTCTGCGATTTCCTGCGTCGCCAGGGCACGGCCGTCTACGAGGAAGTCGTGCTGGCCACCGAGGAAGAAGTGGCCGAGGGCACGGCCGCCGAGCGCGACGACCTCTACTGGGATGCCGTTCACCTCGTCATCGGCCAGCGCCAGGCGTCGATCTCGTTCCTGCAGCGGCGGATGCGGCTGGGTTATCCGAAGGCGGCGCGCTTCATCGACATGATGGAGCAGGATCGGGTCATCGGTCCCGGCGACGGCGCCAAGCCCCGCGAAGTGCTGGTCGGCCCCGAATACCTCGCCAAGCGCGGCCGCTGACCCCGCACCCGCCCGGGCGCGCGACCGCCGACGCCCACCGCCTGGACCGGGGCTCAGCGCCCGCGTGCCCGGGGGGCTCAGCGTCGCCCGGCGAGGGCCTCCGCGCGCTCGGCATCGGCTAGCGCTCTATGCCCCCGGGTCTGTGCCTCAGCGAGCCGGCCCGCCGGCTAGGCCACACCAGCTCCAGCACCCCGAGCGCGAGAAGTCCGCAAGCCCCAAGCGTCGCGACGAAGATCATGATCTCTTCGTGAAACCAAATCTCCACACCTCGATGGAAGCCCGCCCACCGCGCTCGAACCTAGAAAATAGGCGGCGGGCGCGGGCGGCGGGGGGAGGTGGGAGGGGTCGACGGGACCCGTTCCCGTCAAGCGGCGGCGGGCGCCGCGCGCCGGGAAGGAGCCCAGCCGCCGCGGACCAGCGCTCGCGTGCCGCGTGGTCCCGCGACCCCTCCCACCTCCCCCCGCCGCCCCGGACCGACCGCCAACCGCCTAGAACCGAATCCGAACGCGGTAAACGAGCTTCGCGGAGCTCTCGCGCGGGACGGCGATCTGATACTTCAACGTGTGCGCTTCGATCTTCTCGTACGAGTGATTGGACGCCGTGACCTGCCAGTCGCCGGGGACCGGCTCGATCACGGTCACCGTCTGCGCCTCAGTCTTGTGGTTCCGGAGCGCGATCTCCCACTCGACCTCGTAGAGATTCGACCCGAGCTTCCTGAAGTCCTTCTGCGTGCGCTCCCCGACGAGGTCGAACGCGTTGCCCATCTTGATCTTGACGCGCTCGTCCATGGGCGTGTGATCGACCCAGTCTTCGCCGATGAACTGCTGACTGCCCGAACGGTCGGCCTTGTAGACGCGGATCTTGCCCTTCGGCAGCGGCATGCCCAGCCGGTTCTCCTTGCTGTTCTTGACCTCGAGGTAGACGCCGACCTTCTGGTTGGAGATCGGCACACCGTACGAGGTGCGGTAGTAGTCCTGCGCGCCGTAGTAGATGAGCTCCTTGGTGATCGGCACCTCGGCCGCCGCCAGGAGCGAGAGCTGCTTGGTCTGGTTGTCCTTGATCGTGGTGCGGCCGTCGAGCGTGTAGAGGTGGTACTCGAAGAACCCTTCGGACTTGAAGTCGCGGCTCGCGTCCGCGTACGACGCGGCCTTGGCCGCCATCTCGAGCACGCGCCCCTCGCGGCGCGGCTCGGGCGCCCGGTTCACGTCGCCGGCCACGAGCTTCAGCGCCGCGTTGCCGTAGGTCGCGCCGCTCTTGTTGTCGATCGTCACCCAGCCCGTCAGATCGGCGAGCCGGTCGGCGGCGTCCAGCACCATGACGTAATCGGCCTTCCACGTGACCCCGCCCGTGAGATACGACGCCTCGACGCGCTGAGGCCGCGCCGTCTGGTTGCGCAAGAGCCACACGAGCGTCGGCTTGGAGACCAGATTTTCGGGTAGCGACGGCAGGACGAGGCGGCCGTAGTGACCCATGTGGATCTGACCATTGATCTCGAAGACCGGCCCGTCGGTCGACAAGAGCGTGGCGTCGTGGAACGTCCCGTCGGACTGGTAGAGGCGGACCTTCCGGCCGACGTACTTCTCCAGCAGCTTCTGGCTCGTCAGCAGATCGTACTCGTAGTTCTGCTCGAGGATCCTGAGCCCCGCCGGGTCGGTGACCGACTTGAGGTGCACGGTGGTCGGATCGATCATCGCCGCCACGTCGATGAACCGCACCTCGGTCACCCCGGCCGGCAGCCGCGTTTCGCGCAGGTCCTTCACGAGCCCGAGGTTGCCGTTGTAGATCGTCACCATGACCTCGCGCTGATCGTCACGCGTGACACCGGCGGGCGCCGCCGCGACCGGGCGAGCCGCTCCGAACACGGCCAGCATCACAAGGGCGATCACCTGGTTCCTCATCGCAGTCGTTCCTCCGGTCTTCCGGATTTGTCTACCTGACGAGTTAGACCGCAGGAGTCGGCGGAAGTTCCCGGCGTGGGGCGAGCGCCTGGATCAGCCGGCGATGCGCAGCACGATGCGAATCTGAGCGGGCAGCTCGGCGGGCTCGCGCGTCGGCTGCCAGCGGCCGAGGCGGGCGAGCTCACGCACGAACTCGCCGTACGCCTCGCGGGCGATCGAGATCTCAACGATCGGCCCCTCGGACCCCGCGAGGCGGCGGTCGACGACGGCGCCGAGACGGGCGACCAGCTCGTCGAGTCCGCGCAGCGCGGCATCACGATCGCTCACCGCGAGGCGGCCGGAGACGTCGGGCGGCACGAACGAGGCCACGCCCCTCGGAGCCGCCGCCTGACGCTTGGCCGACTGCGCGTCGGCTCGCGCCTCGGGCGCCTGAGCCGCCTCGAGCTTGCCCTCGGCGCGGCCCTCAGCCAGCCCCGCCTGCTTGTCGGCGTCGCGCGACGCGTCCTTGAGCTCGTCCTTTTCCATCGGCTTCCTCGTTGCCGGCGCCGGGCTATGCGGTAGCGGCGGGCTGGCCAGCGGCGCTGCGAACGGGGCGCGACGTCCCGTCTCGGGTGCAGCGCTGGCCGGCGGCTCGGTCACGGGCGGGCGCCCCGTCTCCCTCGGCGCCTGCGCCGGTTCGACCCGGCTCGCCTGCTGGAGCTCGGGCGTCGCGTTGTACAGATAGACCACGCCGACCGCGACCAGCACGACGGCCGCCGCCTCCGCCGGGAGCTTCACCGGCCAGGGGAGAAACAGCGCGCTCAGCAGGCGCCGATACCACGGCGTCGGGCGCGCCGCGTCGAGCACGCGGTCGACGAAACCCGCCGGAGCGCGCGCCGGCTCGACCGCGTGCAGGAGGGAGACGGTCGCCCTGAACCGTTCCAGCTCGCGGCGGCACTCCGCGCACGTCTCCAGGTGCGCCTCCACCGCGCCGCGCTCGCCCGCGTCCAGCGCCTCGTCGATCAGTGCGGAGAACAGCTCGCGCGCGTCGTGGCAGGTCATGGCAGGAACCGTTCGAGCTTCGCCTTGAGGTCCATACGTGCCCGATGGAGTCTCGACCTGACGGTCCCCAGCTCCAGCTGGAGCGCCGCCGCGATCTCTTCATAGGCGAGCCCCTCGAGGTCGCGGAGCACGACGACGATCCGCCGCTCCTCGGGCAGCTCGGCGATCGCGCGATGCAGCGCCGCTTCGAGCTCGCTCCGCTCGAGCTCGTCGGCAGGGCCCGCGTGACTCGACGCCAGGCGGGTCAGCGTCTCTTCGCCCTCCCGGACCGCGCGGCGCTCGCCCGACGCCAGACGGTTCAGGCAAAGGCGTGAAGCGATCGCGTAGAGCCACGTCGAGAGCTTCGCCTCGCCACGAAAGTCGTCGATCGCCCTGTGCACCCGGAGAAACACCTCCTGGGCGACCTCCTCGGCCTCGGCACGGCTGCCCAGCATCCGCAGCGCCACGCCGAAGACGCGATGCTGATAGCCGCGCACCAAGTCTTCGAAGGCCCGTGGGTCGCCCCGCCGTAGCCCCTCGGTCAGGTGGGTCTCGTCGCCCTTCCGCTCGTCCATCGAGTTAGACCATAGCGCTGGGGACGAGTTCCCCGAACGGCTAAATTGAGTCAGAATAGCGGCCGCACCGCAATGCGCGTCCGGGCCCTCACGATCTACTCGGGGGGACCTCCTTCAACGACGGCGCCGGCCTCTACGACGAGATGCGGCCGGGATAGTGTCGGCCCTACTCTCCTGAACACGTTTTCCGACCATCGGGCGCTGCCCGCGGCGGACCGGGCGCGTTTCTTCGGGGCGATCGCGGAGACGATCGATCGCGCGGGGGGCGGCGTGGACCGAAAGTACGAGACCGTCCTGCTGCTGGCGCGACGGAGGTGATGGATGAGCACGCTGATCGAGCTGGTCTCCACGCTCTACCGCTACAACGAGTGGGCCAATGCGCGCAGCGTCACGGCCAGGGCCGGCTCAGGCCCGAGCAGCTCGCCGCGCCGGGCGACGCCGGTCACGGCTCGGTGCGGGAGACGCTGGTCCACATCATGAGCGCCCAGTGGATCTGGCTCGCCCGATGGAACGGGACGTCACCCGGCTCCATGCTCGCCAGCGCCGAATTCCTCGATCTCGAATCGATCCGTCGGCGCTGGGGGCAGATCGACGGCGACACGCGCCGGTTCGTGACGACGCGGAGCGAAGAAGAACTGACCCGCTCGCCAGGCGACCTCGACCTGCTCGTCTTCGTCGACGAGTCAGGCGCAGGCGCCTGAAAAAAGCTGGTTAGATACCGAGCTCGTTGAGGTAGCGGCGGACGCCTGAGTGGATGAGGTTGGCGTGCGGGGCGGCGGCCGCGGTGTTCCCCGCGGTGGTCTCGCGCGCCTGCGGCAGGCGGCGAGCCAGCGCCGCCTCGCCGCGGTGGAGCGCGCGCGCCAGACGATAGGCGACGTCGTCGGGGAGATCGGGTCGCGCGAGCACGAAGCTCCACGAGCCCACCGACGGGAGCGGCGCGTCCAGACCCGCATAGGCGCCCGCCGGGACCGTCATCGGTTTGAGGAACGCGTGCTTCGCGAGGATCCGGGCGATGCCGGCGGCGTCCGGCGCGATGAAGCGCGCGCCGACCGGCCCCTGGGCGACCGTCGAGAATCCCGGCCAGCCGAGACCACCACCCCAGAGCGCCGCGGTCCGTCCGTCGAGCACCATCGCGGGCCCGTCGCCGGCGCGGTCGAGATAGACGGCCTGGAAGTCGCGGTCCTGGTCGAGGCCGAGCCCGTCGAGCACGTACCGGGAGAGGATGACGAGTCCCGAGCCCTTGGCGCCGAATGCTACCGGCTTGCCGCGCAGATCTTCGACCCGCCGATACAGGCTGTCGGCGCACACGACGAACATCCCCGGCGTGGAGTACATCGCCGCGACGATCGTGAGCTTCGCCGGCGGCCGCCCGATCCCGCTGAAGGCTTCGTGGGCGACCTCGCCCTGCACGAGCGCGATGTCGAGTCGTCCGGCCTCGAGCAGCGGCACGTTCTCGGTACTGCCCTTGGTGTTCCGCTGCTCGACCGCGAGCGTGGGATCCGTCTCGTTGACGGTGTCGGCGAATGCGGCGCCGTACACGGGAAAGCCGCCGCCCGGCGTCGCGGTGCCGAGAACGACGACGGTCTTTTGCGTGGTGGACATGGCGGATACCCTACCACGGCCGCGCGCCAGCGCACGCTGGCTCGAGATGCATCACCGCCTACCGAAGGGGAGGAGTGCGCGGCCTGTCGTCGGCGCCCGCGCGCCATCCGGCGAAGTCTCCGGCGAACTGCTCGAGCGAGAGTGGAGCGATGCGGTCGTCGCGCCGCGCCGCCTCGCGGTCCCGCTCGGTGTTGTATCCCCACGAGGCCAGGAAGAGCTCGACGCCGTCGAGCCCCGGGGTGCGCTTCACCGCCGCCAGCGCCTCCAGCCGGTCCTCCACGAACCAGAGACTGGCGGTCGGCGGGCCCGCGTCGATGAGTTCCCGAAGGATCGCCGGCTTGGGCTGCCCCACCTCCTTACCGAGGACGTTACCCGCGCCCAGCTCGAGCCCCTGGCGCGCGAGGAGCTTGCGCGCAAAGCGACCCTCCTTCGTCGTGACGACGACGGAACGCGTCGGCCCGCCGGCGAGGCGCCCGAGCTTCTCCACGACGCCGGGGTAGAAGCGGTGGTGATCGAGCCAGTCCGCTTCGTCGGCCGCGATCCACGCGTCGCGGACGCGATCGACCGCGGCGGCGACGTCCTCGCGCGTGAGCCCGAGCTGGGCCAGCAGGGGAGCGGGCCGCCAGCTCCCGAGCAGGTCGTCCGCGGACGCGCCCGACAACAGCGCATGGATCACCAGCGGCATCTCCCATCCGCTCTCGATCAGGGGGCGCACGCGCGCGAAGCCCTCGAGGAGGCCGGGGGGCGGGTTCGGCGCGACCGAAGGCCGGAGCCTCCGCCAGGCACGCCAGGCTGCGGCGAAGTACTCGCGCATGCCGTCGCAGATGACGCCGTCGAAGTCGAGGGCGAGGATCGTGGGGGCGCGCGGGGGCACGGCCGCGACTCTAGTGTAGAGTGGGGATCGTGGTCAAAGTCGTCGTCGCGCTCGTGCTGACGCTGGCCGCCGCCGGCTCGGCGCGCGGGCAAACGCTGGATGACGTCGTCCGCGACGTCGAGGCTTCGTACGCGCGCATGACGGACCTGCGCGCGGAGTTCACCCAGTCGGCCTTCAACAAGAGCCTCAACCAGACGATCCCGGCGAAGGGCACCGTTTATCTCAAAAAGGGCGGCAAGCTCCGCTGGGAGTACACGGAGCCGACGGCGCAGGAGATCGTCTCGGACGGCAAGAAGCTCTGGGTCTACACGCCGACGCTGAACCAGGCGAACGTGGGCGACGCGCCGGAGGCGCTGGCCGGCCCCGCCGGGAGTTTCCTGGCCGGGCTCGGTCGCCTGCGCGCCGAGTTCAACGTGCGCTTCCTGAACCCGGCGCAGCCGAAGGACGCCGAGGGGAACTGGGTGCTCGACCTCACGCCGAAGCAGCCGCTGCCGACGCTCACCCGCCTGATCCTCTCGCTGGAGGGACGCGGCTGGGAGGTCCGAAAGGCCGTCGTGCATGATCAGTTCGAGAACACCGTGACGATGCGGTTCACGAAGGTAGCGGTGAACAGCGGGCTGCCGGATCGGACGTTCACGTTCGTGGCGCCGAAGGGCGTCGCGATCGTGCCTCTCCGGTAGGCGGAGACGACGATGGCCGCCGAGAACTCCTTCGACATCGCGTGCAAGATCGACATGCAGGAAGTCACGAATGCGCTCGATCAGGCGCGGCGGGAGATCTCGACACGCTACGACCTCAAGGGCTCGAAGTGCGAGGTCACGCTCGAGAAGACCGACATCACGGTGCTGGCGCCCGACGACATGAAGGTCAAGGCCCTCGTCGACATTCTCCAGTCGCGCCTGCACAAGCGCGGCGTGCCGCTCAAGGCGCTCACCTACGGCGACGTCGAGCCGGCGGCGGGCGGAGTGCTCCGGCAGAAGATCTCACTGCAGCAGGGGATCCCGATCGAGCGCGCCCGCGAGATCGTGCGCCTGATCAAGGACACGAAGATCCGCGTCCAGGCGTCGATCCAGGAAGATCAGGTCCGGGTGTCCGGGAAGAACCGGGACGACCTGCAGAAGATCATCGCAATGCTGAGAGAAAAAGACCTCGGCATCGCCCTCCAGTTCACCAACTACCGGAGCGTGTAGCTACCGCTCCTCGTCCGCTCGGAGGGCGGTCCACGTGTCCGCGTTCTCGAAACGGATCGACGTGAACTCGATTCCGATGCCCGCCTTGCCGTCGAGTCGCTCGACCCGCACGACCCGCGCCGCCGCTTCCAGCTGGACCGGGGGCATCGGGTGAAGGTCGTTGAGGATGAGCGAGACGTGCAGCGTGCGCCCGAGCTCGAGCGGCTCGTCGAGCTCGAAGAACAACCCCGAGTTGCTGATGTTGAGCACGCGGCCCCGGCCCTCTGGGAGCTCGACGGTCGCCTCGAACCGGTGACGCGGCGACCGGGTTTGTGGAAGGTCCTTGCGCTTGTCCATACTCTTCGATGGTACCCGGACCCCCCGGCCGGGCAAAGGGATCCCTCGAGCACGCGGTATACTGGCGTCCGGAAATGAAAGTTCACCTGACGACCCTCGGCTGCCCCAAGAACCAGGTCGATTCCGAGCTGATGCTCGGCATGCTGACCGAGGCCGGGTTCCCGGTCGCCGAGCGGGCCGAGGACGCCGAGTGCGTGATCGTCAACACCTGCGCGTTCATCGATCGCGCGCGGGAGGAGTCGGTCGACACGATCCTCGAGCTGGCGAAGCTGAAGGAGCGCGGCTCCTGCCGGGCCCTCATCGTGACGGGCTGTCTGACCCAGCGCTATGGGCACGACATCCTCAAGGAGATGCCCGAGATCGATGGGATCCTCGGGACCTCGAATCTCTCGCGGATCGTCGAGCTCGTCCGTCAAGCCGCCGGCCGTCACGACTGGGCCACATCGGCGCCGCCGGGCTATCTCTACGACGCCGCGACGCCGCGGCTCCTGGCCTCCCGCGTCCCCTACGCCTACGTGAAGATCGCGGAAGGGTGCGACATGGGCTGTACCTTCTGCGCGATTCCACAATTCCGGGGCCGTCATCGGAGCCGACCACTTCCGGATATCGTGAACGAGGTCGAAGGGCTCGCGGCCCGCGGCATCCAGGAGGCGATCCTCGTCTCGCAGGACACGCTCGCCTACGGGCGCGATCTCGCGGGCAACGGGGACATCGCCGACCTCCTGCTGGCGCTCGGCGAGACCCGGATGCCGTGGATCCGCCCGATGTACCTCCATCCCGCCCACGTCAACGACCGGCTCATCGCGCGGTGGGCGCGCGCGCGGGTCCTCCCGTACCTGGACATGCCGGTCCAGCACGGCGACGACGGCGTGCTGCACGCCATGCGGCGGGCGGTGACCGCGAAACGGATGACGGACATCGTCCGCGCGTTCCGTGAGGCGATCCCCGGGCTCGCCGTCCGGACGACCGTGCTCGTCGGCTTTCCGGGCGAGTCGGAGGCGGCGTTCCAGAATCTCCTCGAGTTCCTCGACGAGGTGCGCTTCGACCGCCTCGGCGTCTTCACCTATTCGGCCGAGGAGGGAACGCCATCGCCCGCGTACGCCGGGCAGGTGCCGGCCGAGGTCGCGGCGGAGCGCGCCGCGCTCGTGCAGGAGCGGCAGGACGGACTCGCCTGGGAGCGCGCCGCAGCGCTCGTGGGCTCGGTCGCGGACGTTCTCGTGGACGGCCCGAGCGAGGACCCGGCCTTCGCGTGGGAGGGGAGGACCGCGGCCCAGGCGCCCGAGATCGACGGCGTCGTCTACCTGCGCGACGCCGACCTCACCCCGGGCCACTTCGCGCGCATTCGCATCGTCGAGGTCGAAGGGTACGAGCTCGTCGGCGAGCGGGCCTAGCCGCCTCGCGGCGGTCGACCGCGTAGCGCTCGTCGTCGCTACCGGCTGCGGCGCGGGCTACGCGCCGGTGGCGCCGGGCACCGTCGGGAGCGCTCTCGCGGTCGTGATCATCTGGGTCGTGCCCTTCTCGCGCGCGGGCCTCGTGGTCTTCTTCGTCGTCGTCACGCTGGCCGGCACCTGGGCCGCGCACCGCGCCGAGCGGTTGCTGGGAACGAAGGATCCGGGCCCGATCGTCATCGACGAGATCGCCGGGATGACGCTTGCGGTCCTGCCGTTTCCGCCGACACTCGCGGTGCTGGCGGTGGGCTTCATCCTGTTCAGGATCTTCGACGTGACCAAGCCGTTCCCGGCGCACGCGAGCCAGCGCCTCCGGGGCGGCCTCGGCGTCGTGGTGGATGATCTGATCGCGGGGCTGTACGCTCTCGTCGTGATCGCGATCCTCCACGCCGCCCTCGGCTGGCCGTGACGGCGAGCGCCTATCTCGTCACGGTCGGCGCGATGCCATCGGCCGATCCCGACGGCGCGGCGGTCGCGTCGGCCCTGGCCAGCGCCGGCGTCACCGTCGTGAGCCGCGCTTTCGTCGAGGACGACGAGAGTGCGCTCGAGCGCGCGCTCGGCCCGGGCGACGCGCTGACGGTCGTCCTGGCCGGGGGCGGCGGCTCGGCGGGCGACATCGTGCGCCGCGTGCTCGCGCGTGTGATCGGCACTCGACTGGTGCTGAACGATCGCATGCTCGGCGCGCTCGAGGAGTGGTACCGGCGTCACGACCGGCCGCTGCCGCGCCGAGCGGAGCGCCTCGGCCTCTTGCCGCAGGGCGCGACCGCATGGGTGACGACCGACGGCGAGGCGGCGTGGACGCTCGAGAGCAGCCGGGGCACCTTCGCGGTGCTCGCGCGCGACACCGGCGTCCAGACGATGCTCGCTCAGCACCTGGTCCCCTTTGCCCGCGCGTGGGCTGGCGGGCACGGGCCCGCGCTGGCGCGCACGCTCCGAACGGTCGGGCTCACCCCGGTCGAAGTCGAGGAGCGGCTCGTCGAATGGCTGGGCCGCGAAGGCGAGGTGACCGTGTCGACGATTCCCGCCGACGGCGAGGTGTGGGTGCGGCTTCGCGCGCGCGCCTCCACGCACGCGGAGGCCGCGGGGGCGCTCGCGAAGGTCGAGGCGGCTGTGGGCGCTGCCCTCGGTGACGATTGCTACGGGCGCGACGGCGAGGTTCTCGAGCAGGTCGTCGGCCGAATGCTGCTCGAGCGCAAGCTGACGCTCGCGGTGGCCGAGTCGTGCACCGGCGGGCTTCTGGGCCATCGCCTGACGAGCGTCCCGGGCTCGTCCAGCTACCTGGAGCGCGGCGTTCTCGCGTACTCCACCCGGGCAAAGGAGGAGATGTTGGGTGTCCCCGAGTCGATCCTGAGATCCCATGGCTCGGCGAGCGCACCGTGCGCCGAGGCGATGGCGCGCGGCGTGGCCGGGCTGGCGAGCGCGATGTGCGGGCTGGCCATCACTGGGATCGCCGGCCCCGACGAAGGTACCCCGAAGAAGCCGATGGGCACCGTCTTCGTCGGTCTGGCCCTGCGCGAGCGAGCGTTCGCGCGGCGCTTTCTCTTCTCGGGGGATCGGGCCGCGGTGAAGTGGCAGTCGACCCAGGCCGCGCTCGACATGCTCAGGCGGGGCCTCGGAGGGCAGCCGTGAGGCGTTGGGTGCTCGGGGTGGTCGCACTGGCCGCGGCCTGCTCCACGGCGACACCGCTCGACCGCGGTCTGGCGCTCTATCGCCAGGGCCAATACCGCGAGGCGCGCGAGGCCTTCGACGAGGCGATTCGCCGGTCGCCCGCATCCGCGGCCGCCTACACGCACCGTGCGGACGCCCGCATGCGCCTGGGCGAGGTGGACGGCGCCATCGAGGACTACACGAAGGCGCTCGGGCTGGTGCTGAACGACTCCGACGTCCTCTTCAACCGGGGTGTGGCGCTGCTCGCCCGACGTGAATACAAGAACGCGATCGACGACTTCAACGTGACGCTCGCGGTGAACCCGCGACACGCGCGCGCGCTCTACGCGCGAGGGACCGCGCGATCGCTGAGCGGCGACACCGAGCAGGCCCGCGCCGACTGGCTCCGGGCGATCGAGCTCGAGCCCGATCCGCTGCAGAGGACCGCGATGCAGGCGCTGGTCGAGATGGCGCGGCCGGCGCCTCCCGCGGCTCCCGCAGCGAGTGCGGCGACCGTCGCTGCGCCAGCCACAGTCCAGCCGGTTCCATCGGCTCCGGCTCCAGCTGCTGCGGCCGCGGTGACGTCGACTCCCAGGGTGGCGACGCCGGCACCGGGGGTCGGTCCACCCCCTGTGAGCCCTGCGGTTGCGACGCCAGCCCCCCCGGCCGGTCCACCCCAGGTAAGCCCGGCTCCCAGCGGGGTGACGCCAGCCCCCGTGGCCGGGGCACCCCCAGTGAGCCCGGCTCCCAGCGGGGTGACGCCAGCACCCGTGGCCGGGGCACGCCCGGTGAGCCCGGCTCCCAGGGGGGTGACGTCAGAGCCCGCGGCCGGGGCACCCCTGGTGAGCCCGGCTCCCAGCGGGGTGACGTCAGAGCCCGCGGCCGGGGCACCGCCGGTGAGCCCGGCTCCTACCGTGGCGACGCTAGCATCCGCGGCCGGGGCCTCCCCGGTGAGCTCGGCTCCCAGCGCGGCGACGCCAGCACCCGCGGCCGCGGCCCCCCCGGCGACCGCAGATCTCAGCGTCGCGCAGCCAGCGACTGACCCGGCGGCGCCGGCTCTGCCACCGGCCGCTGCCGTAACGCAGCCCGCTGGGGAGGCAGGTGCAGCCCCGGCGTCGCCGCCTGCGGCAGCCTCCCCCGCGACCGAGGCGCCCGCGACACCCATGCGGCAGCCCGCTACGAGGACACCCGCTGCCACAGCCGCGGTCGTCCCGCCGCCGGCTACCACGCCCGCTCCAGCTCCTGCGACGCCTCCAGCCCCTGCGCCGGCGGCTCCGCTACCCCTCGATAGCCGTGGGTTGACGGCTCGCGCGATCGACAAGGAGCTCAGAGGCGACCACTGGGGCGCGATCGCCGACCTTCGTGAGGCTCTGGTGAGTGAAAACGACTCCGAGCGCCGTCAGGGGATCCAGAACTTGCTGCAGCTGCTGGACCCGCCGCGATAGGGCCGTTTCGTTCGTTCGTGGCGATCCTGCTCGAGGATACAATGCGGGGCGAACTCGCGGCAGCGATCGAACGACTTCGCCCGACATCCCGTGACGTCGCCTGGGTGAGCCCAGGGAACCTCCACCTGACTGTCAAATTCCTCGGCAACGTCGCTCCGGAGCGGATCGACGCCGTGGTCGCCGCGCTGACCGACGCGGTCGCGGGGCTTGGGGTCTTCGACGCCGCGATTCGCGGCCTCGGCGCCTTCCCCTCGCTCGCGCGTCCCCGTGTGATCTGGGCCGGCGTGACGGTGGGCACAGGCGCGATGGTCGAGGTGGCGCGCCGGGTGGACGAGGCGCTGGCGGCGGTCGGCTTCAGCCGCGAGGCGCGACCGTTTTCGCCGCACGTCACTCTGGGTCGGGTGCGCAGGCCGGGGCCGAATTCGACCCTGGCGAACGCTCTGCGGGCCGAAGAGGCGCGCGAGTTCGGTCAGATCCGCGTCGGTGGCGTGCGGCTCATGCGCAGCGAGCTCTCTCCGCACGGCGCGCGCTACTCCGAGCTGGCCGCGGCGGCGCTCCGCGGGCACGCGGAACGTCGTGTCTAAATGTCCGGACATTGACGCCGCCGCTCACCGGCACCTAGAATGCTCGAAAGCGGAAAAGTTCGTCGGGCAGCGAGCGATCGGGAGAAGATTCAAGGAGATGCGAATGGCTGAGGCAAAGAACGAGCGGCGGCAGGCACTCGAGCTGGCGATTGCACAGATCGAGCGGCAATTCGGCAAGGGCTCGGTCATGCGGCTCGGTGCGGGTGGTCCGCTCGAGGAGATCGCCGTCGTCCCGACCGGAGCCATCTCGCTCGACGTGGCGCTCGGCATCGGCGGCCTGCCGCGCGGCCGGGTCACCGAGATCTACGGGCCGGAGTCGTCCGGCAAGACCACGCTCGCGCTGCACGTCGTCGCCGAGGCCCAGCGCCTGGGCGGCATCGCCGCGTTCATCGACGCCGAGCACGCGCTCGACCCCATCTACGCCAAGAAGCTCGGGGTCAACACCGACGAGTTGCTCATCTCCCAGCCGGACACCGGCGAGCAGGCGCTCGAGATCACCGAGACGCTGGTCCGATCCAACGCCGTCGACGTGATCGTGATCGACTCGGTGGCGGCGCTGGTCCCGCGCGCCGAGCTCGACGGCGACATGGGCGACTCGCTGCCCGGCCTGCAGGCGCGCCTCATGTCGCAGGCGCTCCGGAAGCTCACCGCCGCCATCTCGCGCTCGGGCGCGGTGGTGATCTTCATCAACCAGATCCGCGAAAAGATCGGCGTCATGTTTGGATGTCTTCAGTACTCCACGCGGATCAGCCTCGCCGACGGGACCAGCGAAAAGATCGGCAAGATCGTCAATCAGCGCCTCCAGGTCGAGGTGCTCTCGTGGGATCCGAAGTCGGGGAAGATCGAGCCCAGGCGAGTCATCAACTGGTTCGACAATGGTCGCGCGGAGCGCTTCCTGCAGTTCGAGGTCGAGGGCGGCCCGGCTGGTCGGCGCCACTTCGCCGTGACCGAGAACCATGTCGTCTTCACGCCCCTGGGTCGAGTCCGAGCCGGCGCCCTCGACGTGGGTGACGAGGTGCTCGTGTCCGTGCACGACTTCACCCTGACGGACGATCAGTGGCAGGTTGTTCTCGGCGGGAGCTTCGGCGACGGCTCGCTCAGGAAGATCGGCACGCACGTCGCAAGCTTCCGGGTCGGTCACGGCGAGGCCCAGAAAGACTACCTCCGCTGGAAACACGACATGCTGGCGCCTTTCGCCGGCCCGATCAGGAAGACCGGGAACGGGTTTGGGTTCGACACGCTCGGCATGCCGGCCCTTGCCGACCTGCTCACCACGTCTTACAGAGCCGATCGTCACCGGATGGCGTCGGCCGGCGCTCTCGACCGGCTGGACGCTCGCGGACTCGCCGTCTGGTACGGCGACGCCGGCTCGTTCGCCGGCTCGTACGCGCGCTGGGGCAAGGGCAAGGCGGTCATCTACAACACGGCGCTCTCTGGCGACTCTCGGGAGCGGGTCATCGCGGCCCTCGAACGCCTCCAAGTTGGCCGTCCGCGCGATGACGGGCGTGGCTTCTGGTTCAGCGCGGAGCAGACCGCGCAGCTTCATGCGCTCATCGCGCCTTTCGTTCACTCCTCGGTCGACTACAAGCTGCATCCGAGCCAGCGCGGCCGGTTCGCCTGGCACCCACAGCTCTGCGGGGATCTTGCGAGCCGCGAGCACCTGCGGGCGGTGCCCGCGCGTGTCGTTAAGCGCTACATCAAGCCGGCCACCCGGTCTATGCATCGATTCGATCTGGAGGTCGAGGGACATCACACGTACCTGGCGGACGGCGTGGTGGTTCACAACTCGCCCGAGACCACGAGCGGCGGGCGGGCGCTGAAGTTCTACGCCTCCATACGGCTCGACATCCGCCGTCAGGACGCGATCAAGCAGGGCACCGAGTCGCTCGGCGTGCGCACGAAGGTCAAGGTCGTCAAGAACAAGCTCGCGCCGCCCTTCCGGGAGGCGGAGTTCGACGTCCTCTACGGCGAGGGCATCTCGAAATCGGGCAGCGTGCTGGACGCTGGCGTCGACCAAGGGCTCATCGAGAAGTCCGGGACGTGGTACACCTACAAGAGCGAGCGGATCGGACAGGGACGCGAGAACGCCAAGAAGTGGCTCATGGAGAATCCGGCCACGCTCGCCGACCTCGAGTCCAAGCTCCGCGACACTCTCGGGCTCCGCCCGGCCTTACCGATCAAATAGGAGCTGTTCATGCCGATGGAATTCGACAAGCTCCTGATCACCGGCGTCGAGCGCGGCGCCTCCGACCTCCACCTGAAGGCCAATACGCCCGTGATCCTCCGGATCCACGGGCGCCTGGTGCCCCAGGGCGATCTCGGGGTCATCACCGCCGAGGACATGGACGCGATCGCCCGCCGCTGCCTCAGCGAGCGGATGTACTCGCAGCTCAAGGACGGCCGCGAGGTCGACTCCGCGTACTCCGTGCCCAACTTCGGCCGCTTCCGCGTCAACATGTTCCTGGCGCTCGGCGCCGTGCGCGCCGTGCTGCGGTCGATCCCGTCCAAGAAGCCGAAGTTCGACGAGATCGGGCTGCCGATCGTGCTCGAGCAGCTCGCGATGGAGCGTCGCGGGCTCGTGCTGGTCACCGGCATCACCGGTTCCGGCAAGTCGACGACGCTCGCGTCGATGGTCGACTACATCAACCGCACGCGGAACGACCACATCATCACGATCGAGGACCCGATCGAGTTCACCCACGACGACATCGGCTGCGTGGTCAGCCAGCGCGAGATCGGCCATGACTCGCCGTCCTTCTCCACCGCGCTCCGCGCGGCGTTGCGCGAAGACCCGGACGTCATCCTCGTCGGCGAGATGCGCGACCCCGAGACCATGTCGGTGGCGCTCCACGCCGCGGAGACGGGCCACCTGGTCTTCTCGACGCTCCACACCCTGAACGCCGGTGAGACCGTCAACCGCATCATCGGCACGTTCCCGCCCCACCAGGAGCAGCAGATCCGCGACCAGCTCGCGGCCGTCATCGTCGGCATCGTCTCCCAGCGCCTCATCCCGAAGATCGGCGGCGAGGGGCGGATCCCCGCCGTCGAGGTGCTGGTCGGCACCGGCGCCATCAAGGACTGCATCCGCGAGGCGAAGCGGACCCCTGAGATCCCGGCGTTCATCGCCCAGGGCCAGTCGCAGTACGGCATGCAGACGTTCGACCAGTGCCTGCTGAAGCTCTACCGCGATGGGATCATCTCGTACGAGACCGCGCGGGAGGCGGCGACCAACGCCGACGACTTCGACCTCAAGGTCCGCGGCATCTTCTCGACGGGCGAGCAGTCGTTCGAGCAGAAGCGGGACGAGCGTTCCCCCGTCGCGCCGACCGGCAGCTCGTTCTTCAAGAGATAGTAATAACGGCCAGGCGCGGTCCGCGCGAGCCATTCGACACGCGGGCCGCGCGCCTGGCCGCCGCCGATCTCCTCTCCCGCCGTCCCTGGACCACGCGCGATCTGGCCGCGCGCTTGCGCCGGCGCGGTGCGCCCGCGGCGGTCGCCGCCGACGTGGTCGCCGATCTCACCGCGCGGGGCTATCTCGACGACGCCGCGTTCGCCCGCCACTGGGCGGCCACGCGATCGGCGCGCGGCTACGGCCCGGCGCGCCTGCGCGCGGAGCTGCGGGCGCGGGGTGTGGGCGCGCCGCTGATCGACGCGGCGCTGGCGGCCCTCGGCGACGACACCGAGCTCGAGCGGGCGCGCGCGGTGGCGCGGCGGCGCCTGCCGGCGCTCCGGCGCGCCGACCGCGAGCGCACCGCGGCGCGCCTGCGGGACCATCTTCTGCGCCGCGGGTACGCCGCGGCCGTCGTCGCGCGCGTCGTCCGCGAGAGCGCCGGCGTCGCCCTCGAGGAGTGAAAGGCGAATGATACAATTGGCCTTCCAATGAAAGGCCACGAGCTTCGCGAATCGTTCCTGAAATACTTCGAGCGCAACGGCCACACGCGCGTGCGCTCCTCGTCGCTGGTCCCGGGCGACGATCCCACCCTCCTCTTCACGAACGCGGGCATGGTGCAGTTCAAGTCCGTGTTTCTCGGCGAGGAGCGGCGCGACTACGTTCGCGCGACGACCAGCCAGAAGTGCGTGCGGGCCGGCGGCAAGCACAACGACCTCGAGAACGTCGGCTACACCGCGCGCCATCACACCTTCTTCGAGATGCTCGGGAACTTCTCGTTCGGCGACTACTTCAAGGCGGAGGCGATCGCCTTCGCCTGGGAGTTCCTCACGCGTGACCTCGCGCTCGATCGGCGGCGCCTCATCGCCACCGTGTACCGGGACGACGACGACGCGTTCGCACTCTGGAAGCGAGTGGCGGGCCTGAGCGACGATCGGATCTTACGATTGGGCGAGAAGGACAACTTCTGGGCGATGGGCGACACCGGGCCGTGCGGTCCGTGCGCCGAGGTACACTTCCACCAGGGCGATCACATCGCCTGCGCCGAGGTCGCCGCGGGCCGGCCGTGCCTCGGGCCCGAGTGCGAGTGCGACCGCTGGCTCGAGGTGTGGAACCTCGTCTTCATGCAGTTCAACCGCGACGCCGGCGGCGCGCTGACGCCCCTGCCGCGGCCGTCGATCGACACCGGGATGGGGCTCGAGCGGATCGCGGCCGTCCTGCAGGGCAAGCTCTGGACCTACGACACGGACCTGTTCGTCCACGTGTTCGAGCAGGTGGAGAAGCTCGCGCGCAAGCGCTACACGGGGAGCGCCGAGGGCGATCGGGTCTCGATGCGGGTCATCGCCGACCACGCGCGGACGACCGCGTTCCTCATCGCCGACGGCGTGCTGCCGTCGAACGAGTGGCGCGGCTACGTCCTGCGGCGCATCATGCGACGCGCGATGCGCCACGCGCGCAAGCTCGGCATCACCGGGCCGTTCTTCTGGAGCGCGATCGAGGGCGTCGTCGCCGACATGGGCAACGCGTACCCGGAGCTCAGGAGCGAAGGCGACCGGATCCGGCGGGCGGTCGGCGAAGAGGAAGAGCGGTTCGCCGCCGTGCTGGATGCCGGTATGAACCGGATCGCGGAGTACGCGACAGCCCAGGGGCCGGGCCGCGGGCGGCCGATCGACGGGCGCTTCCTGTTCACGCTGTACGACACGTTCGGCTTCCCGCGCGACCTCGCCGAAGACGAGCTGCGCGACCGGGGATGGGTGCCGACGGCGGAGACCGAGGCCAGCTGGGAACAAGAGATGGAAGCGCAGCGCGAGCGGGCCCGGGCCGGCGCCAGCTTCGCCGTCGGCGAGGGCGCAGAGGGCGGCGCCTTCTTCGCGACGATTCCCCAGACGTTCGGCCTCCAGAAGTTCCTCGGCTACGAGCAGCTCACCGCGCCGGCGCGGATCTGGGCGATCGTCCGAGAGGGCACCGCGACTCGCCTGCGCGAGGCGCGCCAGGGCGAGACCATCGAGGTGATCCTCGATCAGACGCCCGGGTACGCCGAGTCCGGAGGGCAGATCGGCGATACCGGGACGATCGTGGGACGCACGGGGCGCGGGGAGATCCGCGACACCTACTATAGAGGTCCCAAGGTGATCGTCCATCGCGTGCGCGTGACGGAAGGCGTGCTCCGCGAAGACGACGAGATCGCGGTCACGGTTGACTCGCCGCGGCGGCAGGGCCTGCGGCAGCACCACACCGGGACGCACCTGCTCCACGCCGCCCTGCGCAAGGTCCTGGGGACGCACGTGACCCAGGCGGGCTCGCTGGTCGCGCCCGACCACCTGCGCTTCGACTTCTCGCACGGGAGCGCGGTGAACGATCGCGACATCGCCGCGATCGAAGAGCTGGTCAACGAGCAGGTCCAGGCCGACACCGTCGTGGCGCCCAGCGAGATGAATCTCGACGAGGCGCTCAAGACCGGCGCGATGGCGCTGTTCGGCGAGAAGTACGGCGATCGCGTCCGCGTGATCAAGATCGGCGACTTCTCGACCGAGCTGTGCGGCGGCACGCACCTCGGCCGCACCGGCGAAATCGGCCTCCTCAAGGTCACGGCGGAGGGCGCGGTGGCCTCGGGCGTCCGCCGGGTCGAGGCCGTGGCCGGTCCCGCGGCGCTCGAGAGCGTCGCCCGAAGCCAGGCCGCCCTCCGTGAAGCGGCGGATCTGCTGAAGATCGGCCCACTCGAGGTGCCGGCCCGCCTCCAGAAGCTCCTCGAGGAGCAGCGCGCGCTCGAGAGGCAGCTCGCCGCGCTGGAGGCCAGGCTCGCGCGGTCGCGGGCGGAGGATCTCGTGAAGGCCGCACGCCAGGTCAACGGCGTCGCGGTGATCGCGGGACGGATCGACGGCCTGGACGCCGACGCGCTGCGCTCGGTGGCCGACACGCTGCGCGACCGGCTGGGGTCGGGCGTGGTCTGCGTGGGAAGCGTCGTGGACGGCAAGGTGAATCTCATCGCCGCGGTCACCAAGGACCTCACCAGCCGCTTCCAGGCTGGACGGCTCATCCAGGAGGTCGCCAAGGCCGTCGGTGGGGGCGGCGGTGGCCGGCCCGACCTTGCCCAGGCGGGAGGCAAGGATCCCGCCCGCCTGGACGCCGCTTTGGAGCTGGTTTACGCCTATGTGGCACGCGCCGCGGCTTGAGGGCCCCGAGCCTGCCCTGGGTTAAGATGGAAATACGATGGCTCTTGGCCGAATCCTGGTCGTTGACGATGAAGCGCCCATTCGCGAGGTCCTGACCGAGTACTTCGCGACCGAGGGCTACGCCGTGGAAGCCGCGACCAGCGGTGTCGAGGCGTTGACCGCCATTCGGGGCCGCCGGGCCGACCTCGTTCTCCTCGACGTGCGGATGCCGGGCCTCGACGGCGTCCAGGTCCTCCGCCGAATCCGCGAGCTGGACGACAGCGTCCCGGTCATCATGGTGACGGCGAATGAGGACGTGGGGCTCGCCAAGGAAACCCTCAAGCTCGGCGCCTTCGACTACATCGCGAAGCCCTTTGACTTCGAGTACCTGGACCGCGCCGTGGCGGCGGGCCTCGCCCGCGCCGGGACCAAGCCCGCGGCCGACGAAGACCCGTGGAAGCTGTTAGCGCTCGCCGTCTTCCGCGTCACGCGCGCAATGGCGCAGCCCGGGCGGTCGTCTACGGGCGAGCGGCTGGAGGCGGCGGCCCTCGCGGCCGCCCTCGACGGCGCCGCCGGTAGGGTCGCCGCCGCCGGCGGTCGTCTTTCCGAGATCTCGTTCCTCCTCGACATCGCCGCTGCATTCGGTGATCTCCCGGCCACGGACCGGGCGCTCGTGGAAGCAGCGCTTGAAGCGGCGCGCCGGTCGCTCTCCGTCGCGGGCTGAACGACGCCGCCGGCCGCGCGGCCGGCCCGACGTCGAGCCGCATCTCAAGATTCTCCACAGGGTCGCCGAGGCCGTCAGCCGTACGCTCGACGTCGAGGAGGTCCTGCGCACCGCGCTGGATGCGCTCACCCGCGTCACCGGGCACGAGATCGCGAGCCTCCATCTCCTCTCCGAGGACGGCAAGACGCTCGAGCTCCGGGGCGCGCGCGGGATGTCTGCGCGGCTGCGCGAGGTGAACCTGAGGCTGCCCGTCGGCGAAGGGCTCATCGGTCACGTCGCCGTCACCGGCAAGACGGTGCGGATCGACCGGAACTACGAGGACCCGAATGTGCTCCCGTCCGCGAAGGCCGCCGTCCGCCGCGAGCAGATCCGCGGATTCGTCTGCGTGCCGATCCACAGCCGAGGGCGGATCCTCGGGACGCTCTCGCTCGGGCGCAAGACGGTCGACCAGTTCGACAAGCACGAGCTGGCCCTCCTCGAGGCGGCCGCCGACCAGGTCGGCGTGGCGCTCGACAACGCCCAGCTCTATTCCGAGGTGCAGCGGCTCTACTCCGAGTCGCTTCGCCTGCTCGAGGAGCACAAGCGCGCTCAGGCCCATCTCGTCCACGCCGAGAAGCTGTCGGCCGTCGGCGAGCTCGCTTCGGGAGTGGCGCACGAGATCAACAACCCGCTGACGACGATCCTCGGGCAGGCGCATTTGCTGCTCACCCATCCGGAAACCACCTCGCACGTACGCGACCGGCTCGGGATCGTCGCCGAGGAGGCCGGGCGCGCCGCGCGGATCGTGCAGAATCTATTATTGTTCGCCCGTCACTACACGCCTGAGCGGCGGCCGTGCTCGGTCGCCGACCAGGCTCGGCGCGTGCTCGAGCTGAAGGGCTACCAGCTCCAGCAGGACAACATCCGCCTCGTGACCGACTTCGCAGCGTGTCCGTTCGTGTGGGCCGACGAGAACCAGCTCCAGCAGGTCCTCCTCAACCTCGTCCAGAACGCCCACCAGGCGATGGCCAAGCACCCGTCGCCCCGTGTGCTGACGGTGCGGGTGTGGCCGTCGGATCGGCACGCCCACGTGGAGGTGCGCGACTCGGGCCCAGGGATCGCGCCCGAGGCGCTGCCGAGGATCTTCGACCCGTTCTTCACGACGAAGCCGCCGGGCGAGGGGAGTGGACTCGGGCTGTCGGTCTCCTACGGGATCGTCACCGAGCTCGGGGGCCGGCTCAGCGCCCACAACCGCGACGACGGAGGCGCGTCCTTCATCGTCGAGCTGCCGCTCGGGGAGCCCGCCGCCTGACTTTCCGGATCGCTTCGACGCTTCTGCTCTGCGTCCTCCTCGGGCCGGGCTGCGCCCAGGTCGGGGGTCCCGTGCCCGGAGCGCCCGCCCACCATCGCGAGGGAGGCTTCGGGAACGTGAACCCGTCGGCCGAGCCAGCGGGAGGCTGGACTCGCTTCACGTTCTTCGTCTCGCGCGTGTGGGCGGCCACGTTCACCCCGCGGACCGCCAGCCTTCCCGCCGTTGGGAGCGACCTCGCAGCAATCCGGGCTGGTCAGGGCGCCGCCACGGTGACCTGGGTCGGCCACTCGACGCTGCTGGTTCAGCTCGACGGCGTCAACCTGCTGACCGACCCTCAATGGTCCCAGCGCGCGAGCCCGGTGTCCTTCGCGGGCCCACGCCGCGTGTCGCCTCCCGGCCTCAAGCTGGAGGATCTGCCACGGATCCACGCGGTCGTGATCTCGCACGACCACTACGACCACCTGGACGAGGCGACGGTCAAGCGGCTCGTCGCCGCCCACCGTCCCCGGTTCATCGTTCCGCTTGGGCTCAAGGCGTGGTTCGCGGATCTCGGGATCACGGAGGTCGATGAGCTCGACTGGTGGGGCGCCGTCACGTTGAAGGGGCTCACCTTCACGTGTGTGCCGGCCCAGCACTTCTCGGGGCGCACACCCTGGGATCGAAATCGTCGCCTGTGGAGCGGTTGGGTCGTCGCCGGCCGGGACAAGCGCCTCTATTTCGCCGGGGACACGGGCTACTTCGACGGCTTCAAGGGGATCGGCGCACGGCTCGGCCCGTTCGACCTCGCGGCGATTCCGATCGGCGCGTACGTGCCGCAGGTCATCATGAAGGCGAGCCACACGACCCCGGAAGAAGCGCTGCGCGCCTTCGCCGACGTGCGCGGCGAGCGCTTCGTCCCGATCCACTGGGGCACGTTCGACCTTGCGGAGGAACCGCTGGAGGAACCTCCACAGCGGCTCATTGCCGAAGCACGACGACTTCAGCTCGACCTCTCCCGCATCTGGGTTCTCAAGCACGGCGAGACTCGACGCTGGTAGCGCACTGTGAGGCGGGACGGTGGGGCGCCAGCGGGGGCGCACCCCCTGCGCCCCCTGACTGCTGCTGTCCGTTGCGTCTGAATCCGTCACTCTCTGCCGTGGCTGAGCTGACTACACGGGCTGCGCCGGGGGGTGCGCCCCCGCCCGGCGCCCCACCGTCCCGGTTAACCGCCGCATAGCACTTCGCTGCTGCCCTGCTGATGAATCTGTTCAGGGGGCCTGGAGGTGGAGGCCTTTGAGGTAACGAGTTTCGGGGACGTTCAGCAGAACGGGGTGGTCGGCGGCTTGGGCGAGACGGGAGACGATGCGTAAGGGGAGGCGCGCGTCGGCGGCGGCTTCGCGGCAGATGTCTTCGAAGAGAGCGTCGGAGACGTGGTGCGAGCACGAGAACGTGAAGAGGCTGCCGCCGGGCTCGAGCAGGCGCAGCGCCCGTAGGTTGATCTCCTTGTAGCCCCGGGCTGCCGCTGGGAGCGCCGATCGGGTGCGCGCGAACGGTGGCGGGTCGAGGACGACCACGCCGAAGCGGGACCCCGTGCGCTCGAGCCGGCGCAGCTCGTCGAAGACGTTCGCCGCGACGATCTCGGCGCGCGCGCCGACGCCGTTGAGCGCCAGGTTACGGCGAGCAGCTGCGATCGCCTCCGGCGAAGACTCGATGCAGACCGCGCGGCGCGCCCCGGCCCGGAGCGCGTGGCAGGCGAATCCCGCCGTGTAGCAGAATGCGTCCAGGACGTCGCGGCCGGCCGCGAGGCCCGCGAGACGCGCGTGATTCTCCCGCTGATCGAGGTAGAGGCCGGTCTTGTGGCCGGCGCCGAGCGTCACCACGAAGCGCACCCCGTCCTCGCTGACCTCGACCGTCTCGGACCCAGCGCCGCGGATCCATCCCCGGACGGCCTCGAACCCCTCCAGGCGCGCCGCGGCGTCCTCGTCCGCAGCGAAGACAGGAGCGTCGTCGAGCAACCGAGCGAGGGCGTCGGCGATCGACGGCCGCAGGCGGGCCATCCCCAGCGTCAGGCACTGGACGATCAGGATGGGCCCATAGCGGTCCACCACCAGCCCAGGCAGCCCGTCCGCTTCGCTCCACACCAGCCGGCACAGCGCCGGCAGCCCACCAGGTGCGCCGCGCGAGCGAAAGGCGATGGCGCTCCCGAGCCGCCGCTGGAGCAGGGCGGTGTCCAGGGGCTCGTCGGTCCACGTGAGGACCCGGCAGCAGAGGGCAGGGCGCGGATTGTAGAAGCCACGCCCGACGAAGCGGCCTGCGGAGTCGACGATCGTCACGGCTGCGCCCGGCTCCACATCGCTGACGTCGGCCACGTCACCCTTGAAGATCCAGGGATGGCTCCACGCGGCCTCGCGGCCTCGCTTGAGACGAAGCGCCGGCAGCCGGCGCTTCATGAGGAAAGACGGTCGGCCGTGATGGCCCAGCGCTCGTGATTCTGCGCCCGGATGAAGACGCGGCGGCCCATCTCGACAGCGCCGCGGCTTCGCACGAGCGCCTACTTCTTGCGGAGGACGACGACCATGATGATGGGGTGCCGCGCCCGCTCCAGGAGCTGGTGCGGCTTGAAGCCGAAGAACCACTGGACGAACTCGAAGCCGCCGGCCAGCTCCACCACGGCCTTGAGCTCCTGCGGGAAGACCATCCTCGAGAGGTGAGTCTGGCGGTAGAGGCGGCGCGTCCCGTTCTCGACTGCTTCGAGGGTCATGCGCTCGCGGAACACCTGGCTCACCGGGTCGACGTCGTTCAGCGCGGAGAACGAGGCGCGCACGATCAAACGCCCGCGGCGCCTGGACCACGACCAGCGCCGCGCCGGATTCGTCCACGAGGAGGCCATGTAGCGGTCGAAGACGTAGAGGCCGCCGCACTTGAGTGACTTCGCCACGGTCCTCAGATGGGCGACGAGCTGCTCGGTTTTCAGCAGGTGCCCCTGCGAATCCTGCATGCAGATCGCCGCGTCGACGGGGCGCGCCAGCCGGAACTCCGTCATGTCGCCGACGACCAGCTCGCCCTGGTGGCCCTTGGCGGCGAGCCGCTCACGCAGGAACGCGATGTTCCGCGGCGACAGATCGAGTCCCGACATGTAGTACCCGCGGTCGGCGAGGCGCATCAGGTGGGGTCCGGTGCCGCAGGCGATGTCGACGACGCTCCGGACGCGCCGCCGGGCGAACCGCTTGAAGCAGTGCACGAGGAAGTCGACCTCGCCCTTGCGGTTGAGGTCGAACGCGATCTCGTAGAACCTCGGCGCGCTGTACTCCCGGATCCGGCTCTTCTCGCGAAGCTTCAGCGCGTGGCTCCCCACCAGGCGAGGAGCGCCTCGCGGATCACCCAGGAGGCGGCGATGCCGGTTCTGCCGGTCGGATCCCAGGCGTGCGCGACTTCCACGAGGTCTCCACCGATCACCTGACAGCCCTCGAGCATCCTGACGATCTCGACCAGCTCCGGCACTCGGAGCCCGCCGGGCTCGGGCGAGCCCGTCCCCGGCGCCTCGGCCGGGTCGAGGACGTCAACGTCAATTGTGACGTAGAGCGGATAACGCCGGAGCTCGGGCAGGAGGCGCCGCACGACCTCGATCGGATGCCCGTGCAGCATCGGGTACATCGGGAAGAAGTGCGGCCGTTTGCGGTGGTACTCCTCGCGCGCGCCGGTGCGGATCCCGACCTGGTAGACGCGCTCCGGCGGCACGACGTCCATGACGCGGGCGAGCGCGGAGGCGTAGTTGTAGCGCTCGCCCAGGAACTCCTCGCGCAGGTCCGGATGGGCGTCGAGGTGGAGGATGCGCAGCTCGGGGAACGCCGGAGCCAGCACCTCGATCACCGACACGGTGGCGGTGTGGTCGCCGCCGAGCATGAACGGGATCAGCCCGGGCCGCCACCAGGCCGCGATCTGCTCGCGCGCGGCGTCGAGCTGCTCCCGGGGCGGCGCGCCGTCGGGGAGCTCGCAGTCGCCGATGTCGGCGATGGCCAGGTCTTCGAGGTCGCGGGCGAGCGCCGGCGAGTAGGTCTCGATCGACTCGGAGCCGAGCCGGACGTCGAGCGGCCCGGCGTCGGCACCCTTGCGGAGGTTCACCCGGCCCTCGAACGGGATGCCATAGATGACGATGCGGGCGTCGGCGAGGGCGAGGTTACAGCCGATGAAGCTCGGAGACACCGCACGCATGAATTCTTCGTCACTCTAGCGAGTCGCCGATCGATTGCAAGCGGAAACTGCCACGGCGAGACGCCGTGCGACGCCGCGAAGCGCTGCGAGGAGCCGCGGAGGAGGCAGAGGTGGTCGCGAGGGGGTTTCAGCACCTTCCGGGGGTGCTCGGCGGCGCCAGAAAAGCGTTTTTTTCTTGCAATGGGTAAAAACGGACCCTACAGTGAAACAAGTTTTGTGTGAGAAGCGAAATTTTTTCGGTGCGATACAGCGACGTGAATGAAGCGTCGCAGGAGAGGTGCGGTAGATGAACGGATCGGACAAAGGGAGATCAGAGGCGTGAACGCCTTGGGACGACACCTGCTGCTCGAGATGTTCGACTGCGACCCTGACGCCATCAACAACCTAGAGGCCGTCAAGGGGGCCCTGGTAGAGGCGGCAAAACGGGCCCAGGCCACCATCGTCGACGTCGTCTTCCATGAGTTCAACCCGTTCGGTATCAGCGGCGTGGTTGTCATCGCCGAATCCCACCTGTCGATCCACACGTGGCCGGAATACCGGTACGCGGCCGTCGACATCTTCTCCTGCGGCGACGTCCTTCAGCCTGAGGTCGCCGCCAACTACCTGGTCGAGCAGTTCGCCGCCGAGCGCACCTCGATCGTCGAGATGCAGCGGGGCATGTTCCTCAACGCGGCGGTGCCGATCGTCAACAAGAGCCCGGTCAGCGTGAATTGATCCATTCGCAGTCCTACAAGTGGTTCCTCGAAACCACGACGACCTTCGAAGGGCACATGCACGCCATCGCCCGGACGGTCGTCGAGACCCAGACCAAGTTCCAGCACGTCGAGATCCTCGAGACGGCGGCGTACGGCAAGACCCTCGTCCTCGACGGGCGCATCCAGTCCAGCCAGGGTGACGAGTTCATCTATCACGAGGCCCTCGTCCATCCCGGGATGCTGGCAGTCGAGGCCCCGCCCCGCACTGCCCTGGTGATCGGCGGCGGCGAGGGCGCGACGCTCCGAGAGATCCTGAGGTACCCGACGGTGACCCGGGCCGTCATGGTCGATATCGACCGAGAAGTAGTCGACCTCTGCAAGATCCACCTCCCCGAGATGCATCGGGGGGCCTTCGACGACCGGCGGACCGAGCTCAGGCACGAGGACGCCCGGGCGTACCTCGAGGGGAGCCGGGACCGCTTCGATTTCATTTCTGTCGACCTGGTCGAGCCGCTCGAGGAAGGCCCGGCCTGTATGCTCTTCACCAAGGAGTTCTACACGCTGGTCCGGGACCGCCTCACGCCGGGCGGTACCATGACGATGCAGGCCGGAATGACGAAGGTCGGCGAGCTCGCCTTCTTCTCGTCGATTCACCGGACTCTCCGGGAGGTTTTCCCGGTGGTCGCCGGCTACCAGAGCTACATCTCTTGCTTTGGCACACCGTGGGGATTCATCGTCGCTTCCAAGAAGGTCGACCCGACCCGGCAGGACGTCCAGACGGTGGACCGACTCATCGCCGAGCGCGTCAAGGATCCGCTCGAGTACTGGGATGGCGTGACGCACCAGCACGCGTTCGGCCTCCCGAAGTTCATCCGCAAGGCTGTTGCGAAGCAAACTCGCGTCGTCACCGACGCGAACCCGCTCATCGTCTCCTGACGCTCACCCTCGGCCGCACATTGGCAGTGATCGCCGTCGCTGCGCTCCATCTCCTTCGCCTCTAGCAGGGTCGAAGACAGGTGGGCGGGAGGGATCGCGGGACCACGCGGCACGCGAGCGCGGCCCCTCGGCGGCTGGGCTCCATCTGGATGCTCGTCGTCCGCCGCCGCTCTTCGGGAACGGGTCCCGCCGACCCCTCCCGCCCACCTATCCTCGACCCTGCGGATACTGTATGAGAGTGGTGCTGGCTTCGGCGTCGCCGCGGCGGCGGGAGCTCATGCGTGAGATTTGGCCCGAGTTCGAGGTACTGCCGAGCGAGATCGACGAGACGCTGGATGGCGGGCCGACTCCGGACACGGTCGCCCGGCTGGCGCTCAGGAAGGCTCGCGCCGTCGCCGCCCACGCACCAACGGCAATCGTGCTGGCGGCGGACACGGTCGTCGTCATTGACGGGATGGCACTCGGGAAGCCGTCGGACCCTGAAGAAGCCAGGGCCATGCTGCTCCGTCTGCGAGGCCGACAGCACGAGGTCGTCACCGGCGTGGCTGCCGTGGAGGCCGCAACGGCCCGGGAGGCCTCGACTGCGATTGTGAGTCGCGTGCTGATGGCGTCGTACTCGGACGCGACGATCGACGCCTACATGGCGTCGGGCTCGCCTTTCGACAAGGCGGGCGGCTACGCGATTCAGGATCTCGACGGGCGGCTGGTCGACGCCCTCGTCGGGTCCTATACCAACGTCGTCGGGCTACCCCTGGCGGCGACGCGACGACTGCTCGGAGAATTTGGCGTCAGCGGGCGGGGGATACCTTGATCAGCAACATCTCCTCAGGTCGTGGAATCAGCGCCGACTTCGGCAGCGGCGTGTGCGCCCGGACGATCGCGAGCGTTTGCTGAACCTGATCGGCCGAGACGAGACCGTCCGGCAGATACAGCGTGCGCGCGGCCGTGAGCCGCGCCGTGAAGTCCTCGGTGTCCCCGACCACCCGCGCCCGAAGCTTGGCCGCGAGCTCGTGCGCCGGCGCCGATCGTATGCGCTGTTCGGCGTTCTGCAGCGCCCGCGTCAGCGCGAGGAGGTCACGGTCCTGAGGGCGCCGGTCGGCCCGTGCGAAGAGCGCCGCGTTCACGGTGCCGGCGCCGAGCGCCTCGGTGACGGCACGCGGGGTGCGGAAGTCCGCGAGCAGCTTCGCTCGCTTCTCGGCGAGGAGCCGGCTCGCGACCGGCTCGTGGACGAGCGCCGCATGGATCTCTCCCGAGTCGAGGGCCGAGACGAGACCTCGCCCGCCGAGGCTGGAAACGCGCACCTGGGCGACGCTCAACCCCGCCCGGGCGAGGAGCCAGCCGAACCACGCGTGCTCCGGGGCTCCCGGAGTCGTGACCCCGACGCGCATGGCCGACAGGTCCTCGATCGACCGGACGGTAGCGGCGTGGGGAGCCCCGACGACCAGCGCGACCGGCGGCGCCGCGGTGAGCCCGAAGACGAGCCGCGGGGCCTGGGTCGCCGCCCGCGGGCCGAAGCGAAGCACCGCCTCGAGGGTGGTCGCGGCCAGATCTACCTGGCCCTGCGCCAGCGCCTCCGCGGCGCCCGACTCGGCGCGGGTCGTCTTGATCGTGACCGTCAGCCCCTCGCCTGCGAAGTAGCCTTCGGCCTCGGCCACGCGGATGGGCAGGTACTCCGATGAGGTGGGCGGGCCACTCACGGCGAGCGTCAGAACCTGGAGCAGAACAATGAGCCCGAGCATCGGCTCAGCGCCCCGAGGGTGCCCTCGACGCGGCGGCAGCCCCGGGCCGCCGCGCGACCCAGCCAAGGGGCGCTTGCTGCGCATCTACGTGGCGCTCCTCGACCGCTACGGCCGCCAGCGATGGTGGCCCGGGCGAACGCCGTACGAGATCTCCGTCGGCGCCGTGCTCACCCAACACACCGCCTGGGTCAACGCCGCGCGTGCCATCGCCGCCCTCCGCACCCGGCGGCTCCTGACGCCCAAGCGCGTCGCCGCGCTGCCCGAGGGAGAGCTCGCTCGAGTGATCCGCCCGGCCGGCACGTACCGTTTGAAGGCCCGACGCCTCCTGGCGCTGACGCGATGGCTGCTCGAACGGTACGGTGGGAAATTCGACCGGATGGGCGAGGTAGCCCTCCCTTCGCTGCGCTCGAGCCTGCTGGCGATCCCAGGGCTCGGTCCGGAGACGGCCGACGCGATCCTGCTCTACGCCGTCGGTCGCCCTGTGTTCGTGGCCGACGTGTACGCCAGGCGCGTGCTGGCCCGCCACCGCCTGATCGGCCCGCAGGCGGCATACGAGGAAGCGCGGCCGTGGCTCGAGGCGCACCTGCCGTCCGATCCCGCCCTTTTCAACGAGCTTCATGCCCTGCTCGTGGCCGTCGGAAAGTCGCACTGCCGGACGGTACCGCGCTGCGAGGAATGCCCGCTCCGGTGGGACCTGCGCGGCCGCCGTCCGGCCACCTGAGCGCGCACGCCGGTCGCGCGGCCCGACGGCAGGGGGTTCAGGCAGCCCTCCACGACTCGGTGAGGAGAGCGACGAGGCGCTCGGCCGCGTCGGGGATCGCCAGGGTCCGCGCCTGCTCGCCCATTTGCTTGAGCCGGGCCGGGTCGGCGAGTAGCGCTTGCACCCCGCGCACGAGCCGCTCCGGCGTGAGCATCGGCTGGGGGAGCACAACCGCCCCGGCGGCGCGCTCGACGAGCCGCGCGTTCGCCGTCTGCTCGTCGCCGCGAGTGTCCGGGAGCGGCACGTAGAGCGCGGGCATCCCGAGCTGGCAGCACTCGTTCACGGTGCCGGCGCCAGCGCGCGCCACGACCAGCGCCGCAGCCGCGTAGATCTCGGCGAGCTCGGCGCCGACATAAGGGACGATGGTGTAGCGGCGGGCCAGCGCCGGCGGCAGCGCCGCGCGCCGTTCCTCGAGCCAGCTCCGGTCACCCGTCGCGGGATTCTCACCGCACTGGTGGATGAGCTGCGCGTGCTCGAGGAGCGGGACGAGAGCGTCGCCGACGACCCGGTTGATCCGCTGCGCCCCGAGAGCGCCGCCGGTGACGTACACGAGGGGCAGCGAGGGGTCGAGCTGGAAGCGGGCGATGGCGCTCGACCTCGAGCCGGCCCGGAGCTCGGGGCGGAGCGGATTGCCGGTCACGGTGACGCGAGAAGTCGGGAAGGAGCCGGCGCTGCCCGGAAAGGTGACCGCGATGCGGCGGGCAAAGCGGGCTCCGATCCGGTTCGCGAGGCCGGGAACGGACGTCTGCTCGTGCAGGACGATGGGCACGCGCAGGAGCGCGGCGCCGAGCACCACGGGCAAGGCGACGAAGCCGCCCGTGCCGAAGACGACGCGGGGGCGCAGGGCTCGCAGCGCCCGGACGGCGCCCACGGCACCCGCCGGCACGTTCACGAGCAGGTCGGCGACGTTCTGCCAGGTCCAGTGGCGTCGGAGCTTGCCGGTGGAGATCGCCACGTAGGGGATTCCGCTCTGCGGCACGCGCTGGGCTTCGATGCCGGAGCGCGAGCCGATCCAGACACACGAGTAAGATCGCTGGCGCAGGAGGGTCGCGACGGCGAGGCCGGGACTCGTGTGACCGCCGGTGCCTCCGCCCGCTATGACGACGTCTGTTGGAGTTTGCCGTCGGAGCGCCTCCGCAGGGCCTCCGGCGCTCGACGTTCGGGGAGTCAACCCGGGAGGGTCCTGGTCCGCAGGGCCTCCGGCGCTCGACGTTCGGGCGGTCAACCCGATGGGCCCTTATCCCGGTGGCGCTCGAGGGCGAGGGCGATCAGGCGGTCGATCAGATCGGTGTAGCGAAGGCCCGTGGCCTCCCACATCTTGGCGTAGCCGCTCGTCGCGGTGAAGCCGGGGATCGTGTTGATCTCGTTGATCAGCAACCGGTCGCCCTCGAGAAAGAAGTCGACGCGGGCCATCCCTGAGCAGTCGATCGCGCGGAATGCGGCGATCGCGAGCTCACGGACCTGCCGCGTGATTTCCCCTGACACAAGCGCCGGTACCGTGACCCTCGCCTGGCCCTCGAGGTACTTCGTCGAGTAGTCGTACCAGTCGCTCTCGTATGTGATCTCGCACGGGAGCGAGGCGGCCGGCGCGTCGTTGCCGAGCACGCTGACCTCGATCTCGCGCCCGCGCACAGCGCGCTCGACGAGGATCTTGCGATCGTGGCCTGCCGCCAGGTCGATGGCGGCGGGCAGCGCCGCGGCGTCGCGGACCTTGCTGATCCCGACGCTCGAGCCGAGGTTCGCGGGCTTGACGAAACACGGAAAGCCCAGGGTCTCCGCGACACGCGCGGCCACGGGCGCGCGGGCGCTGCGCCACTCGTGCCGGTGGACGACCAGGTACTCGGCAATGGGCAAGCCGTGCGCCTGGAACACGGCCTTCATCGTGACCTTGTCCATGCCGACCGCCGAGGCGAGGACGCCCGCGCCGACGTACGGCACATCGGCCAGCTCGAAGAGCCCCTGAATCGTTCCGTCCTCGCCGTACGGGCCGTGCAGCATGATCACGACCACGTCGAGGCCCTGGCGAAGCTCGGGCGGAAGGCTGCCGGCCGGCTCGGTGCGGACCAGGCTCTGGCCGGACGCGCTCTCGACGGCCTCGGCGCGGTCGGCCAGGGCCTTCTTCACGGCGCCGTCGGCGTCGCCCGACGGCAGCGCGACGCGCGCCTCGGCCGCCAGCGCCCGCAGCGGATCCCCGCCGACCACCCAGCGTCCGCTCCGGGCGATTCCGAGGGGGACGACGGCGTGACCGAGCTCTTCGAGCGCCGCGATGACGGAAGCCGCGGAGGCGAGCGAGACCTCGTGCTCCCCGGAGCGTCCACCGAAGACGACGCCGACGCGCAGGCGCGGCATACGGCTATTCTAGCAAGCGGATTCCGCGGGCCGGGCCTACTGGGTCGCGATTAGGATGGCCTTGGCGATGAGGCCCACGAACTCCCACACCGGTCCGATCCACAAGTCGCGCGCGAGCCAGACCCCGATGACGATGCCGACGTAGGCGACGCCCACAAAGACCCAGTCCGGCAGGTCGCGCAAGGGCATGAGCATCCGGAGGATTCCGGCGACGATCGCGGCGATGAACGCGACGACGCCCCCGGCGGCGGCCAGCGCGAGCGGCGTGAGCAGCACGAACATGAACGAGGTGACGATCGCCTCGCCGCGACCGATAGGAGTCGCGAACCTCTGGCGTACCGCCGGCTGGTCGGCAAGGTACTCGAGCGCCAGCGCGACCTTGCCCCAACTGACGAAGCCGCTGTAGGTGAGGAGGAACAGGACGGAGATCCCGAGCAGGATCCAGTGGCGTCTGCGGAGCAGATTCAGCGGCCACATGCCTATACCCTAGGACGTCGCTGCTCCGATCGCCAACGTTTCCACTCGGCCAGCCGCCGCCCGAGCTCCGCCTCGAGCCCGCGATCGGTCGGCCGGTAGTACTGGCGCCCGCGTAGCGCCTCCGGCAGGTCATCCTGGTCCACGCGCGCCTCGGGCGTGTCGTGCGCGTACTGGTAGCCGGCGCCGTACCCGAGGTCCTTCATCAGGCGCGTGGGCGCGTTGCGGATGTGCAGCGGCACCGGCTCCGCCGGCCGCTGCTGCACGTCGTCCTTCGCCTCGTTGTAGGCCAGGTAGACGGCGTTCGACTTCGGCGCCAGCGCCAGGTAGAGCGTCGCCTGGGCCAGCGCCAGCTCACCCTCGGGATCGCCGAGAAAGTCGTAGGCCTCTTTCGCGGCCAGTGTCAGCGTGAGCGCGCCGGGATCGGCGTTGCCGACGTCCTCGGAGGCGAAGCGCACGAGCCGGCGAGCGACGTAGAGCCGGTCCTCCCCGGCCTCGAGCATGCGGGTGAGCCAGTAGAGCGCGGCGTCGGGATCAGAGTCTCGCAGCGACTTGTGCAGGGCCGAGATCAGGTTGTAGTGCTCCTCGCCGCTCTTGTCGTAGAGGAGCGTGCGTCGCTGCGCCGCCTCACGGATCGAGGCCTCGGTGAGATACCGCCGGCCGCCGGCGGTCGGCGTCAGCACCACCGCCAGCTCGAGCACGTTCAGAGCGACGCGCGCGTCCCCGTTCGCGATCGTGGCGATTGCGCCGAGCGCCTCCGGGGTCACTTCCGGGTGCAGCTGGGCGAGGCCGCGCTCACCGTCGGCGAGCGCCCGCCGCGCGATCGCGAGCAGGTCGTCCGTCTCGAGCCCGCGCAGGACGTAGACGCGACAGCGCGAGAGCAACGCCCCGTTGACCTCGAACGACGGGTTCTCGGTGGTGGCGCCGACGAGCACGATCGTGCCCTTCTCGACGTGGGGCAGGAACGCGTCTTGCTGGGCACGGTTGAAGCGATGGATCTCGTCGACGAAGAGGATCGTGCGCGCGCCGTGGCGGCCGCGCTCGCGCTCGGCCTCCGCGATCACCTCGCGGATCTCCTTGACCCCCGACAACACTGCCGAGAACGCGACGAAGCGCGCGCCGGTCACGTGTGCCATCAGCGACGCCAGCGTCGTCTTGCCGGAGCCCGGCGGACCCCACAGGATCATCGAGTGCAGCTCGCCCGTCTCGATCGCGGTGCGCAGCACGCGGCCGGGACCCAGCAGGTGCTCCTGGCCCACGATCTCGCCGAGCGCCCGCGGGCGCATCCGATCGGCCAGGGGGGCCGGCGCCTTCGGGGCGGGGGCCGCGCGCTCGGGCTGGCCAAAGAGCTCCACGCTATGGCTGCCCGTTGCCCCACGCCGCGAGCCACGCGGGCAGGAGGGCCAGATCGGTGAGGTGGGCGACCGGCGTCACGCGCCACCGCTCGAGCTCCACGGGGCGGGCGCGGTAGGCGACGAACGGCACGCTGACGGCGGCGGCGGCGAGGCCGTCCACCCAGGAGTCGCCGACGACGACCGCGTCGCGGGCGCTCAGGCGACCGTCAAAGTACTCGGAGATGACCCGCCACCCGTCGGGATCCGGCTTCAGCGCGCGCATGTCGTCGCGCGTCACGACCAGGTCGAGCGCGTCGGCCAGACCGAGCCGCTCGAGCGCCGGCAAGGTCAGCTCGCGCGCGTTGTTCGTCCAGACCGCCGTCGCAAATCCGGCGCGGCGGGCACCCGTGACCGCCTCCAGCGCGCCCGGCTCGAGGGCGGCCGTGTCCATCGCGCGACGCTCGTGGTCGAGGGCGAGACTCCAGACGGCGGGCTCGAGCGCGGGCGCCTGCGCCCGGCAGTACGCGATCAGCTCGCCCACGCGATAGCGCTCGTTACGCGGGGGCAGGACGCCGTGAGCGCGCTCAATCAGGGCCCGCATGTCGACCGCCATGGCGGCGAGATCGAGCGGGGTCTGGATGAGGGTGTGATCCAGGTCGAACACGCACAGCGCCACGCTGAGACCGTACCACAAGCATGCTACGATGGGCTGTCATCATGACACGCCGGTTGCTTTCGGTTTCGGCGTTGACGTCGATCCTGCTGGCCGCTCTTCCCGCCCCGCCCGCGCTCGCCCTCGACGAGGCTGCGCGGCTCTGGCTCGTTGGCGAGCGGGCATTCGGCGACGGGCTCCACGCGCTCGCGCGTCGGACCCTGGAGCGGTTCGTCGCCGAGAATCCCAACGACGCGCGCCTGTCGTCGGCCGTCCTTCTCCTGGGGCGCACCCGGCTGGCTCTGGGCGACGCCGAATCCGCGCTCGAGGCCTTCCGCCGGCTGCGCACGCTGCCGCCGCCGGGCGAGCCGATGGAAGCGAAGTTTTGGGAGGCGGAAGCGCTGCTGCGCGTGAAACGGCTCGCGGAGGCGCGCGCGGCCTACGACGAGGTCGTGCGCAAGGACGCGGCGTCACCGCTGGCGCCCGACGCGCTCTACGGCCTCGCGTGGACCGATCTGGAGCTCCGGCGTCCGGAGGCCGCGGCCAAGGAGTTTCGCGACCTGCTCGCCGCCTGGCCGAATCATCCCCAGGCCGCCTCGGCCACGTATTCGCTGGCGCGGGCACTCGTCGAGCTCAAGCGCTTCGACGAGGCGATCCCGCTGCTGCAGAGCTTCCCCGCGAAGTTCAGCGGCAACAAGCTCATCCCCGACTCCCAGTACCTGCTCGGCTGGGCGCGGGTGACGGCGGGGCAGTGGAAGGACGGCGTCGACGATCTGCGAGCCTTCGTAGCGGCGTATCCGTCGCACGAGCTGGCGCCGGAGGCTCGACGCAAGATCACGGAGACGCAGGCCTCCCACGGCAGCCGCGCCCAGCAGCTGAGCAGCTACAAGGAGCTGATGGAGCAGCCGCCGCCCACTCCTGAGGGCCTCTTCGACGCGGCGGGGATCGCGGCGCGGCTGAACCAGCCGAAAGAGCAGGAGGCCGCGTGGCGACGCCTTCGCAAGGAGTTTCCCAATCATCCGCTGGCGCTCAGCGCCGCCCTCGACCTCGCGAAGGCGGCGTTCAAGCGCAAGAGCTGGACCGAGGCGGCGATGCAGGCCAAGGCGGCGGCGGCGAGCGACGAGGACGGGCTGCGCTCCCGGGCGCTCCTGCTGGAGGGTGAGTCGGAGCTTCAGCTCAAGCGGTTCAAGGACGCGGCCAAGTCGTTCGAGGCCGTCGTCGCCGTGAAGGGCGTCGAGGCCGACGACCGCTATCGCGCGCTCGCCGGTCTCGGCCTCGCGCGCGAGGAGCTGCAAGACTTGCGCGCGGCGCTCGGCGCGTACGAGGCGGTGGCCTCGAAAAGCCCCGACGCCACGCTGCGCGACTGGGCGCGTAACCGCGCCGCCGCGATCAAAGGTCGGCTCTCCAAGCCCTCGGCGCCCGCCGCCGGAGACAAGCGCCAGTGATCCGGTGCGGGCTCGCGCTGGCGCTGTCGGCCGCGCTCCTCGCCGCGCCGGGCTCGACGACGGCGGCGACGGTGCTGCCGCTGGTGCCGCCGCCGCCCGATCTCACGAGCCTCGTGCCGTTCGCCGAGGCGCCGGTCGAGAAGCCGCCGATCACCGCCGTTGACCTGCCGTTGCCGCCGTCGCCCGCCGAGCTGCCGCCGATGCCGCTGGCGTCCATCGTGGTTCCGGCGGCGGACAAGCCGACCGCGGCGGTGGGGCCGACGGGCACGCTCGCATGCGTCGGCGCAGCGTTTGGGGTGGCCTCGAAGGCGCTCGAGTGCGGGCGCTCGCACTACGCCAAGGGCGAGTACGATGACGCGGCCCAGGATCTCGAGCAGGCCGCTCGCCGCGGCTCGGAGCGCGAGCTGATCACCGAGGCCCGGTACTGGCTCGCCGAGACCTACTACCGGCTCAATCGTTTCCAGCAAGCGGACCAGCTCTTCCGTCAGGTCGCGCAGGGCCCGCGCACGGCCGAGTTCACGGTGTGGAGCCTGCACAGCAGCGGCTGGACCGCGCTCCGCCTCGGCGAGTGGTCGCGCGCCCGCGACACGTTCACTCAGTTCCTCACGGCGGCGCCGTACCAGCTGGAGACCTGGGCGCGCCACGGCCTCGGGCTTGCCAACTACGCATTCGGCCGCCCGGACGACGCCGTCGCCGCGTGGGCCGCGCTGTCGTCCCGAGGCGTGCCGCCGCTGCTCGCGCGTGACGTGAGTTTCTGGCTCGGCGAATCGCTTGGGCGCGTGGGCCAGTACGATCGCGCGATCCGTGAGCTGGGCCAGTTCGTGCAAGGCGGCGCCCATCCAATGCTCGAGGCGGGCCTGGCGCGTCTCGGCTGGTGGAGCCTTGCCGTCGAGCGCTACCCGGAGGCCGCGACGGCGTTTCGCTCGTATCTGGCCTCGCCCCGGAACAGCGGCAACGAGCGCCACTGGGTCGAGGCGGGGCTCGCGCTGGCGCTGGTCGCCTCCGACCCGGACGGCGCCAGAAGCACGGTGCGCGGGCTCGAAGCGAAGCGCTCGCCGCTGGTGCAGCCGGTGCTGATCCGCCTCATGCGCGCGCTGGTCGAGGCCAAGAAGTCGACGGACGTACCCCCGCTCGCGCAGGAGCTCCTGGGCGCCACCCTCACGCCGGCCGTGCGCGCCTACGTGCTCGTGCTGAAGGGCGACGCGCACCGGCTCGCCGGCAACCGGGACGACGCGCGCACGCAGTACGAGCTGGGGCAGCGCATGGATCCCGCGAGCGTCACCGGCTGGTACGCGTCGTATCGGCTGGCGCACAGCAATTTCGAGCTGAGGGAGTTCGCCCAGGCCGTGGGCGATCTGAAGCGGGTCGTCGCCGTGGCACCGTCGCCCGACGCGCGCGTGGCCGCCTTGCTGCTGCAGGGCGAGGCCGCGTACTACGGCGGCGATCACGTGACCGCGGCGGCCGCGTTCCGTCGTGTGCTCGCCGACGCCCCGGATCATCCCCAGGCCTCTTCGGCACGGCTCGGGCTCGCGTGGGCGCTGATGCGGCACGATCGGCCCGAGGACGCGCGCCGCGAGTTCCTCGAGTTCGTCCAGGCGGCGCCGAAGGACCCGCGCGCCCCCGACGCGCTCGAGCTCGCTTCCGAGCTGGCGCTACGCGACGACAGGGATCGCGCGACCGCGCAGCAGCTGCTGGACCGCGTCATCGCGACGTTCCCGCGGGCGCCGCGTACCGAGTTCGCCCGGCTCAACCGCGCCCTCCTGATGCTGCGCACCGGGGACGCGGCCGGTGCGCAGACGGCGCTCCGCGACTGGATCCGGCGCGCGCCGTTTCCCCCACTCCTCGGCCGCGCGCAGGCGGCGCTCGGCGCCGCCCTCTTCGCCACCGGGCGCCAGGGCGAGGCCGCCTATTCGTTCACGCAGGCGCAGGTAGAAGGCGTCGGCTCGCTGAGCGCTCTCGGCCTCGGCTCGGTGGCGCTCGCCCAGGGCCAGCTCGACGTGGCGACGGCGAAGCTCACGGAAGCGCGCGACGGCGGCACCTCGGGGGTCGCGGCTGTCGCCAGTTACGGGCTCGCGGCGATCGCCGCGCAGCGAGGGGCGCTGAAGGATCTCAAGCCGGCGGCGCTCGCGGCGCTCGAGCGCTCCCCGAAGGGACGTGAGGCGCCGCGCCTGATGTACGTCCTGACCGGCATCGCCGTCGAGGAGAAGGACTGGCCGAGCGCCCTCGCGATGGCCAAGCGGCTCGCGAGCGAGTTCCCGTCTGACGACGCGGCGGACGACGCCCTCGAGCGTGTCGGCGCCGGCGCGGCCGCGGCCTCGGCCTGGCCCGTTGTCAGTGAAGCGTACACGCTGCTCGGGAAAGTGTTTCCCAAGAGCCCCTTCGTCGAGCCGGCCAGGATCACGCTCGCGGAGGCGCAGGTGGAAGCGGGCCAGGCCGCCCAGGCGAGGCCAGGGCTCGAGGAGTTCGTGACGGCCTCGCCGGCCGACCCGCGGGCGGGGCGCGCCTGGCTCGCCCTGGCGCGGGCGCGCGAGGCGACCGGCGACCGCGCCGGCGCGCTCGACGCGTACACGCGTGCCGTGAAGGACGCGAGCGTGGCCGCCGAGCGTCCCGAGGCGTCGCTGGGCTACGCGCGGCTGCTCTCGCAGGACAAGCGCTGGGGCGAGGCGCGCGGCGTGCTCGAGCGCGTGATTCGTAGCGACGACAAGAACGCCGTCGCGGCCGCCGCCGTCGGGATCGGCGAGACCTACCAGGGCGAGGGCGATTTCCTCGCTGCCGCCGAGTACTTCATGACGGCGGCGTACGTCGCGCCCGAGTCGCCGGCCGGCCGCCGCGGGCTCCTCGGCGCCGGCGCCAGCTTCGCGGCGCTCAAGCAGGTCGACGCGGCGGCGACGGTGTGCCGCAAGCTTCTCGCCCTGCCCGGCGTGCCCGCCGAGCCGGCCGAGGCGGCACGCAAGTGCCTGAAGGACATCGGCCAGTGAAGGCCTACGGCGGCCGGATCCTGCACGTCGATCTGACGACGGGCGCACCGCGCATCGAGCCGCTGGGCGAGGACGCCGCGCGCGGGCTCCTGGGTGGCAACGGTCTGGCCGCGCGCCTGCTCTACGACATGGTGCCGGCGCAGATTGATCCGTTCGCGCCGTCCAACGCCGTGGTCTTCAGCGTAGGGCCCATCACCGACACGACGGTCCCGGGCAACAGCCGCGCGTGTGTCGCGACGAAATCGCCGCTGACCGGCCTGTTCTTCGACTCGACCTTCGGCGGGCGCTTCCCGGCGACGCTCAAGCGCACCGGCTTCGATGCGATGGTGATCTCCGGCTGCGCCGCCGCGCCGTCCTACCTGCTGGTGACCGAGGCCGGCGCGACGCTGAAGCCGGCGCCCGAGCTCTGGGGCAAGACGACGCGCGAGGCCGTGACCGCGCTGGTCGACGCCGAGGGCGCCGACGCCGACGCGATCGCGATCGGCCCAGCCGGCGAACATCGTGTCCGCTTCGCCGCGATGGCCCACTACTGGCGAAACCGCGAAGGCGTGTCGGGTCGCGGGGGCATCGGCGCCGTCCTCGGCAGCAAGAACCTCAAAGCGGTGGTGGTGCGCGGCGCACGCAAGACCGAGGTCGCGGACCACGCGGCGCTCAAGGCGCTCATCGACGAGACGCGCGAGCCGCTCAAGAGCGGCACCAAGGCGCTCACGACCTTCGGCACGCCGTTCCTGGTGGGGCCGATCAACGCCCTCGGCGGCCTCGGCGCCTACAACCTGCGCCAGGAGACGTTCGCCGAGGCGCGCGCGGTGAGCGGCGAGGAGATGAAGGCCCACTACCACGACCGCGACACGACGTGCCTCAAATGTCCGGTCGCGTGCGGCAAGCAGTACGCGATCGGCGAGGGCGAGTTCGCCGGCACCCGGGCCAAGATGCCGGAGTACGAGACGATCTTCGCTCTCGGCCCGATGCTCGGAATCTCGAATCCCGAGGCGCTCATCCTGGCAAACGATCTCTGCGACCTGCTCGGGATGGACACGATCTCGCTCGGCGTCACGCTGGCCTTCGTCGCCGAGGCCGTCGAGCGGGGCTGGCTCAGCAAGCACGAGATCGGCGTGCCGTTCGGCTGGGGCGACTGGCGCGGGATGCTGCGCCTGGTCGAGATGACCGCGCGCCGCGAGGGCTTCGGCGCGCGCATCGCCGAAGGCGCCTGGCGGCTCGCGGCCTCGGTCCACCCGGAAGGGACGAAGCTCGTCTACGCGGTGAAGGGCCTCGAATTGCCCGCGCACTCGGCGCGTGCCCTCAAGGGGCTCTCGATCGGCTACGCCACCGCCACCCGCGGCGGCAGCCATCACGACACCCGGCCCACGCCCCAGTACGCGCAGGGGTTCGACCGGCGCGGCACCAAGGACAAGCCGGCGTTCGCCGTGTGCAGCCAGCACTTCACCGCGATCGGCGACTCGCTCGTCATGTGCCGGTTCACCTCCGAGCGCGGCTTTGGCCTCTTCGTCGGCGAGCCGTACGCCCGAATGGTGCGTGCGGTCACCGGCTGGGATGTGACGGTCGAGGAGCTCGAGCGCGTGGGCGAGCGCATTATCAACCTCGAGCGGCTCTTCAACGTGCGCGAGGGCGTGCGCCGCGCCCAGGACGTGCTGCCGTGGAAGGTGATGCACGAGCCCATCCCCGACGGGCCCTCGGCTGGTATGCACTGCCCGCCCGCGGAGCTCGATGCGATGCTCGACGAATACTATGCACTGCGCGGGTGGGACGCCGACGGCGTGCCGACCGCCGAGCGCCTGGCGGCGCTCGGACTCCATCGTCATTAACAGAGGACCCTGACATGGCACTCGGACAAGACGCCACCGAACCCACGATGGACCCCGTGGGGCTGTATCGAGAGGACACCATCACCGATCGTCGCATTGGCACGATCCGCGTGCTCACCCCGGTCAAGGCGGACGGCACGCTCGATCCCGGCCGCAAAGTCCTGTACGCGGGCGAGGCGCAGATCCTCACGCAGACCGGGGTCCTGCCGCTCGGCTTCGACATCGAGGCGAGCTCCCTCGCCGACGCCGTGGAGAAGTTCGCCGCCGCCGCCAAGGCCGCGATCGAGCGGACAGTGCGAGAGCTGCAGGAGCTCCGCCGCGAAGCCGCGTCGTCGCTCGTCATTCCAGCGAGAATGCCCCCCGACTCGCGCGGTCCGGGCGGCTTGCGCGGGGGCGGCGGGCTGATCGAGCTGCCGTAAGACCGCCTCGCCGGGGAGAGCGGCCACGTCGATGGGTGCTACCATAATCGAGTGCGGCGAGCGCCCCGCGGCTCGCTGAGCCTTCCACGCACGGGCGGATAGCTCAGTTGGAAGAGCGCGGCCCTTACAAGGCCGAGGTCACAGGTTCGATCCCTGTTCCGCCCACCACTGACGCGCGATGCTCAAGCTCAACCGTGTCGGGCTAACATCCGTGGGCGGTCATGATGGCACGCGCTCTCCGACTTCGGCCTGTCTCCGAGAAGGGCTATCCCACAACGGCTGCTTCGCAAATTCGTCCCCGTCTCGTCGAGGCATTAAATATGCTCGTCTGCTCGACTGGGGTGCAGTCTATGGGGAGCTTCGCGCTCGTCAAGATCAGGGCCACCGTGGAAACCGGGCCGATGCTGTTACCAGAGGACAGCATCGACAAGGCGCTTGAGGAGCTTCGGCGCAACCTGAAGAATTTAGGCCTCGCCGTCCTCTCCATCGATCGAATGGACGCGGCAATGGCGCAATCTCCGGACGCGTTCACCGACAACGATCCGTGGAGTTTTCGAGGACGCTCCGTGGAGTAGATACTTCGCGACGCTACTGCTCAGGCCGATTCGGGCCTCATCGCGAGCTCCATCGCGTCCCCGGTCAGGACGCCGGCCACGACACACGGGAGAGCATCAAGGACGCCGCTTCGGGCGCGTCCAACGAGAAAGCGCGTAGAGGACAAGCGCAACGAGCGCAACCAGGAGCAGTGCGCCGAGTGCTTGAATGAACCAGCGGCCCACGCTGCCTCCCAGCGACGCGACACAACAACCGCGGGCGCTGCTCAGCATCGGTCCCAGGACCGTCCCTTGACGCTATACGTGCCATCTGTCCGTGAGGCGGGGCAATCCGGTGAAGCCCGGAGTTGATGGATGAAAGTTCACTGAGGAAGCAGGCGAACGCCAGCGACCAGTGACCAAAATTGTCGGGTGGTCTGCCAGGTCGCCCCCCCCCACGGTCAACTGGGCCCTGCCAAAGCCCTGAATTGGCAGCGCCCCGGCTTGGCACAGAGCCTGCACGACAAGTGGTCGTGAAATTGTATCGTTACCGGTGCATCACGTTCTCAATGTTCCTGTGCAGCCTATTGCTTCTCGCGGCCGCCGAGCGCCGGCTGGCCGAGCTCGACTTCGGCAATTTCGGAACCCTGCGCGTCGAGAACAACGAGAAGCTCGACGGCGACGAGATCTTCAACAGGCTCGTCTACGTCGACGACACCGCCGAACCCCAAGCGCCCGCACCCGGTGCAGCCACCTGCGCTCGCCCCGGCTCGCTCGAATCGTGTCTGCTCGCTCTCGTCGCAACGCATCTTGCGGAGCCTCGAGCTCCTCCGAGCCGTCTCCCTCTCTAGCGTCGACAAGCGCGCCCCGCCACCGGTGCGGGTGCGTCGACTCCGATCCCGGAGAGACAACTCAACCTCAACCAAGGAGAGGCACATGATACGGTTCTGGCAGAAGCGACGTCTGAGTCTCGGGAACCAGCGAGGCTTCACCCTCATCGAGCTGATGATCGTCGTGGCGATCATCGGCATCCTGGCGGCCATCGCCATCCCGCTCTACGCCAACGTTCAGGCGCGCGCGCGGATCGCCAAGGCCCAGGCCGACTCCCGGGCCCTCGCCTCGGCCGTCTCGATCTACTCCGCCCACATGGGCGTGCTCCCGGCCACGCTCAATCCGCTCACGGCCGTGGTCACGAACAGCCTGAACCAGACGGCCGGTCCGTTCATGGCGTCGCTTCCGACGCCTCCGTCTGGGTGGACGACCCCGTACGTGTACGCGGGCAGCACCGCCGCCGGTACCTTCGTGATCTCGGCATCGGGTGACGGCACGACCGTCAGCCTGCCGTAGCGAGTCATCAGCGTCGCCCACGGGGAGGCACCAACCTCCCCGTGGGCATTCCGGAAAACATCTCGCCTTTCGTCTTGACAGCCCGCTCGAGAGAGAAGATGATCGCGCACTCTCTCGATTGCGGAGTCGTACATGCGGGAACTCGCGCTGCTCTCTCTCGTCACGCTTCTTCTGGTCCCTTTCGCGTTCGCCGACTCTCGAGCCATCGAGGCTCGCCCCGTACTCATCATCCAGAGCTTCAGCGTGGGCGCGGGCTCGCAGATGAGCCCATCGATCGTGCCCGGCGCCCGTCCGAACAGGAGCGGGAATCGACGCGAGGGCGTCTTTCGGTACGACGGCCGCGCGTGGAACTACTGGCTCGGCGATGGGCAGAAGTGTTGGGGCATGCGCCGGTACCCGCAATGTAGCTGAGGCGCCTCTCTCCGGAGCCTTGGCACCCCCGTGCCACCCTGCGCCGGAAGGGGCGCCACCCGTCTTCGGTAACTCGCGGGCCTCGCAGCGTTTTAGGGCCCTGACTCCGCTGGCACCCCACGTGCACCCTGACGTGCTCATGAAGCGCACCGTCCTCATCGCCGCGATGGTGGCTCTCGCCGTCATGGTCGTCGGTTGCGCGACCGCGCCGTTCGACGGCTACAAGAACGGCCCGGTCTCGCTCTACATCGGTGAGGTGCGCCATGTCTGCGCCGCCGGCGCGTTCAGCAATCGCGGTTGCACCATCCGCTACCCCAACGGCCGCGTCGAGGTCTACTGTGCCCGCGGCGATTACGAGTGCATCGCCCACGAGCTCCGTCATGTCGCCGATCCGTCGTGGCAGCACGACGTCGACGGCGTCACGCTGTCGTCGCGCTAAGCTGCTTCTCGCCCGGCTCCACCCGCTGGGCCCAGGACGACCAACCCCACCAGCGCGGCGGGAAGCATTCGGGGCTCCTCACCCGGCCGATCTCGTTGGGTGACGATGGCAATCAGTGAAGCAAGCGGGAGGCGTCCGACGGTCAGCCGCCCGAGCCGGCGCCCATTCGACAGACCATCGAGGTACCGCGATGCCGTAGTGTAAGGGTGTGAGCGCCCGAGAGCCGCTCGAGCCGCCCCCGATAACGCCCACCCGCCGCTGGGCCATCACGTTCTCGGTGATGATGGTCACGGTCATGCAGGTCCTGGACACCAGCGTGACCAACGTCGCGCTCCCCCACATGCAAGGCTCGCTCTCGGCCGGCCTCGAGGAGATGTCCTGGGTCATCACGTCGTATCTGGCCGCCAACGCGGTCGTGATTCCGGCAACGGGCTGGCTCTCGGCCCGCTTCGGCCGCCAGAGGTTTTTCCTGATCTGCACCGTGCTCTTCACGGTCAGCTCCTTCCTGTCGGGCATCGCCCCGACCCTCGAGTTCCTGGTGGCGATGCGGATCCTCCAGGGGCTCGGCGGCGGGCCCGTCATCCCGATGGCCCAGGCCATCATGTGGGAGATTTTTCCGCTGCGGATGCGCGGCACCGCCATGGCGGTCTGGGGCGGAGGCATCATGCTGGCGCCGATCCTCGGGCCGACCGTCGGCGGCTGGCTCGCCGACAACTGGTCCTGGCGGTGGATCTTCTACATCAATCTGCCGATCGGCCTCGTGGGCTTCCTGATGGTCAGCGTGTTCCTGCTCGACAACCCGCTGGTCAAGAAGCCCCGCGGCATCGACGTGGGGGGGCTCGTCCTGATGGTGCTCGGGTTCGGCTTCCTGCAGCTGGTGCTGGACCTCGGCGAGAAGAACGACTGGTTCGATTCGACCTTCATCATCGGGCTGCTGATCCTCGCGGTGTGCGCGATCGTCGCGTTCCTCATTCGCGAGATGATGGCGGCCGAGCCGATCCTCGATCTCACCGTGTTCAACGACCGCAACTTCGCGGTCGGCACCATGTGCATCGCGCTGATCGGGCTCGGGTTCAACTCGAGCGTGCTGCTGGTCGCGCTCTACACGCAGAAGATCCTCGCCTACGACGCGTGGAACGCCGGGCTCGTGCTGGCCCCCGGCGGCGTCGGCACCCTGATCTCGCTGATGATCTCGGGCCGCCTGGTCGCCCGCACCGACCAGCGGTTCATGCTGATCGGGGGCTGTCTCCTGAGCGCGGTCGCGACGACCATGATGACGAACCTGACCCTCGGCATGGACTACTGGAGCCTCGCCTGGCCGCGCTTCCTGCAGGGCTTCGCGATGGGATTCATCTTTCCGCCGCTCCAGACCCTGACGCTCGCCACGATCCGCCTGGATCGCCTGGCGAACGCGACCTCGGCCTACAACGTGGTCCGCAACGTCGCCGGCAGCATCGGCGTGGCCATCGCGACGACCCTCCTGGTGCGGCGGAGTCAGGAGCACCAGAACACGCTGGTCGCCCATCTGAACGTCTGGAACACCGACACCGCCGAGCGGCTCAAGCGGTGGATCGATCACTTCGTGAGCCAGGGGTCCGACACGTACACGGCGAACCGCCGCGCGCTCGCCATGCTGTACCGGAGCACGGTCGAACAAGCGCAGGTCTTGGCCTACGTGGACGACTTCTGGCTGATCTCGCTGGTGTTCATCTTGGTCCTGCCGCTGATCCCGCTCATGCGGCGCGTGCGCCCCGAGCAAAACGAGCGAGCGCGCGCGAGTACGAGCCCCGGCAGAATCGAGGCGCTGCCGGAGCCCGACAACACACCGATCGCGCCCGAACGCGGCCGAGACTAGGTATTCGGCTCGCCCGACCCTTCCGCCACGAACGCGAGGAACGCCTCGACGATCCGGCCGACCACGTCGGGGCCGGCGCGCCGGGGCGCGCGGTAGAGGTCGTGGGCGGCGCCCTCGATGGGGAAGAGCGCGGTCCGCGCCGGGATCAGGTCGCGCGCCGCCTCGATCTCCTCCAGCGAGCCAAAGGGATCACGGGTGCCGTGCGCGAAGAGGGCCGGCGTCCGGAGCTCGGGCAGATGCGCCGTCCGGAGCTCGGTGCGGCGGCGCGGCGGGTGTAACGGATAGCAGAGGAGCAGCAGCGCGTCCGCCAGCGCGGGCTCGCTCGCCGCCAGCATGCTCGCCTGGCGCCCGCCATACGACTGCCCGCCGAGAAAGACGGGGCCGGGCACCATCGCCCGCAGCGTCTTCACCGCGGTCCGCAGGCCGTCGCGATCTCGCGCCCCGCCCTCGGGCCGCGGCGGCGCCGTCGGGCTCGCCTGGCGATAGGGGAGATCGTAGCGGAGCACGGTGACGCCTCTGGCCGAGAACGCGCCGGCGAGGGCGATCAGAAATGGGGACCGCGAGCTTCCACTGGCGCCGTGGGTCAGCACAAGGCCGGCGCCCGACGGCGCCTCGGGACGATCGAGCTGTTCGTTCACCGCGTTCGAGTGCGCTCTCTCAGGAGATGCGGCGGTACATCACGTGGCGCCGGTTCGAGGTGTAGGGACGGACCTGGGCCGGCCAGCGCCCTTCCTCGACGGCCTTGGCCCACGCGTCGCTGGTCAGGACCGCTGGGCTCTCGATCTCGTAGAGCGCGTTGTACGTGGGCTCGCTCTCGATCACGATGGTCTTGCGCTCGCCGCCGATCATCATCGTGACCGGCTCGCTCTTGAAGCGCGCGACCGCGATGACCCCCGGCACTTTGAGGAGCGACGGCACGTGCTCCTGCTCGTAGACCTCGTTGAAAATCGCGTCCTTGTCCGCCTGGACGTTCATGGCGGCGCTGAAGAGATAGCGTGTCTGGAGCGGCATGGCGGTCTCCTTTGTCGGTGTCGGGCATCGGGCCCCCCAATCCTCGCGCACTGCCCCCGCAAGTCAAGCCCGGTGCCAGGCGGTCGCCGTCCCGGCCGCGCGGCGCGCCGGGTTTTTCGCACGCGCGAGCCCGGATGCTAGAGTGGAGTCAGGAGGCATTCATGGGGCTCGGTGGCATCATTTTCCTCCTCGTCTTCGCCGGTCTCGTCGTGGCGATCATCGCCGGGTACAACAGGCTCGTCGGGCTGCGCCAGCGGTCGGAGGAGGCGTGGTCGGACATCGACGTCCAGCTCAAGCGGCGCACCGATCTGGTCCCCAACGTCGTCGAGACCGTGAAGGGCTACGCCGCGCACGAGCGGACCACGCTCGACCAGGTGGTGCGAGCGCGGGGCGCCGCCGTCTCGGCGCAGACTCCCGAGGCGCGCGCCCAGGCCGAGAACCAGCTCACGGGCGCGCTGCGCCAGCTCTTCGCGCTCGCCGAATCGTATCCCGAGCTCAAGGCCAACCAGAACTTCCGTGACCTCCAGGCGTCGCTGAAAGAGATCGAGGACACGATCCAGAACTCGCGTCGCTACTACAACGCGGTCGTCCGTGACTTCAACACGACGATCGACAGCTTCCCGTCGAACCAGATCGCCATGTTCTTCCGGTTCGCCAAGCGAGCGTACTTCGAGCTCGAGCGCCCCGAAGACCGTCAGGTCCCGCGCGTCTCCTTCGGGAGCTGAGCGCATCGGCCGCCCCCTCCTGCTCCTGGCGCTCGTCCTCGCGAGCGGGGCCCCGGCGGCGGCGCAGACGCGGGGCCTGTTCTCGATCGACACCTTCGTCACCAGCATCGTGGTCAACACCGATGGCAGCCTGGTCGTCCGCGAGGACATCACGTTCGAGTTCCGCGGCAGGCACCAGGGCGTCTTCCGGCGCATCCCGCTGCGCTACTGGCACGGTGGCCTCGAGTTCCCGCTCACCCTGAGCGGCATCGGCGTCTACGACGAGACGAACCAGCCGCTCCGCTCCGAGGTGTCGTACCCCGGTCAGTACGTGTCGATCCAGGCGTGGGTGCCGGGCGCGACCGACACCAAGAAGACCGTCACGTTCGTCTACCACGTGCGCCGCGGCGTCCTCGGCTACGCCGACCACGACGAGATCTACTGGAACGCCACCGGCAACGAGTGGAACGCGCCGATCCACCACGCCGAGGCCTTCGTGGCCGTGCCGGCCGGCGTTGCCGACGACGACGTGCAGACGGCCGGCTTCGCGGGACCGCTCGGCGCGACCGGACACGACTACGTCGTCGACCGCGTCGACCGCTACTGGCGGTTCCGGACGACGCGCGCGCTGCACCCGCGCGAGGGCCTCACCGTGGTCGTCGGCTGGCCGCCGGGTTCGGTCGAGCACGCCTCGGCGTTTCGGCGGGCCGGGTGGGTCGTCGCCGACTACTGGCCGCTCGGCCTGCCTCTCTTCGCGTTCGTCTGGGGCGGGTTCGTCTGGTGGGCCTTCGGCCGCGATCCCGGCTCGAAGCCCTCGGTGAAGCCCGAATACGCGCCGCCGCCCGATCTGATCCCCGCCGAGGCGGGCGCGCTCGTCGACGAGCGGGCGCATCCGCGCGACGTCATCGCGACAGTGGTCGACCTCGCGGTGCGCGGCTATCTCGCGATCGAGCCGATCACGACCGCGTTCGGCGACCCCGACTTCATGTTCAAGCGCCTGAAGCCCGTGGCCGGCGATCCCGACCTGCGGCCGTTCGAGCTCTTCGTGCTCGCGAAGATCTTCGGCGGCGACTGGGTGCTCAACATGCGCCTGCTCTCCGAGGTGCGGCGGGACTACGAGAACGTGTTTCCGCCGATTCGCGACCAGCTCTATCGGATGATGGTGAAGGACGGGCTCTTTCCCGCCTCGCCCGGGAGCGTGCGGAAGGGCTGGATGCTGGCGGGCGCGCTCACGGCGGTCTCGGCGACGTTGCTTCCGACGTTCGCCCCGTCGTGGCTCGGCCGCTACGATCCCATGCTGCGCATCGGCGTCGTGGCCAGCGGTCTCATCTTCATCGCCTGGGGCTGGTTCATGCCGCGCAAGACCTGGGCCGGCGCGCAGATCCTGGCCCAGGTGCGCGGGTTCCAGGAGTTCCTCGAGCGCGCGGAGAAGGACCGGCTGGAGCGGATGCCGGCCGACACGCTCCACCGCTGGCTTCCGTGGGCGATCGCGCTGGGCGTGACCGAGCGCTGGATCTTCAACTTCCAGGGGCTCAAGGTCGCGGCGCCGACCTGGTATCACGGCTCGAGCGACTTCGCGCTGCCAGCCTTTGCGCACGATCTGACGGCCTTCGCCCGCCGCACCGAGGAAGCAATTCTCACCACGCGCCGCGGCTACGGCGGCGGGACCGGGAGCGGCGGCGGCAGTGGCTTCTCGAGCGGCTCCTCGGGCGGGGGAATGGGCGGGGGCGGCGGCGGGACGTTCTGACGAGGTTGGTGTGGTCCGACGTGTTGGTGGACGAACCTCCGTCGGTGGACGAACCTCCGTCGCCCGGTGTATCGTTAACCCTCGGCTCGGGCTCGTGGTGCAGCCTGGTTAGCACACTGGACTGTCAATCCAGAGGTCGCGGGTTCAAATCCCGTCGAGCCCGCCATAAATCAAGAACTTCGGTGACGGCCCTCGTGGGCTGTCACCGTTGCTGCGAAGGCGGCCACTGCGGCGGCCTAGAACCGGCGCAGGTAACCGCTTCGTTCGTCGGGATCGCGGTACGGCGTGGTCATCGCGTCCAACACCTGCTACAGATCGTTCCCGGAGTACGAGAGGTTGAAGGATTTGTTGCAGAGGGGAAAGTCCGGAACGATGTTCTTTAGCACGGCGTATTCGAGGGCGGGCCAGTTGCGGAAGGACGGATCGACGACCTTGACGCGGTCGAGCGACGCGGGACCAGCGGCCCGCACCCAATGCCAGATGGGTCCACGCCACGCCTCGACGAGGCCGACGGCGTGGGTGCCCGCGGTGAGTGGCGGGAGCCGGACCTGCGTGGCCTCCTCGACGCCGTGGCCAGCCGTCGTGCGAATGAGCCGCGCCGCCTCACGCGCCTCGTCGATACGCACCATCGTCCGCGCCCAGACGTCGCCCGTCTCATAGAGGGGCACACGCACCTCCACCTCGCCGTAGGCCGCGAACGGTACATCGCGCCGGACGTCGGCGTCGATTCCGCTCGCCCGCCCGATTAGACCCACGACCTGCATCTCCGTCGCCGTTGAGGGGCTGAGTCGCCCGGTCCCCTGGAGCCGTTCGAGCACTGTCGTGTTATCGAGGCAGAGCCGGGCGATCTCGACGAACTCGGCGACGAGCTTCTCCACGGTGGTCGCGGCCTCCGGCAGCGATGCCGTGACGATCGGGCCCGTCACCCCGCCGGGCACGACCGCGCCACGGAGAAGGCGGTGCCCCGTCAGGCGCTCGTTGAGCCTCAGGAGCTCCTCGCGGATCCGAAAGCAGTGTGCGTGCCCGAAGCTGAATCCGGTGTCGTTGATGATCATGCCCACATCGCCGACGTGGTTGTAGATCCGCTCGAGCTCGAGGAGGACGATACGGAGCCAGCCGGCCCGGGGCGGCACCGGGCATCCGGCCAACGCCTCGAGCGCCTGGCAGAAGGCGAGGACGTGCCCGAGGCTCGTGTCCCCGGAGATCCGCTCGGCGAGCGCCGGCGCCTGGTCGAACGGAAGTCCCTCGAAGAGCTTCTCCGTGCCCTTGTGGACGAAGCCGAGTCGCGTCTCGAGGTTCACGATGGTCTCGCCCTCGACGCTGAAGCGGAAGTGCCCGGGCTCGATGATGCCGGCGTGGACCGGTCCCACGGTGATCTCGAAGATCCCCTCACCCTCGACATGACGAAACGGAAACGGCTCGCCCGCGTCGACGAAGTCCGTGCGCGGCCCCGTATCGCGCCGCAGCGGGTGATAACCCTCCGGCCAGTATTGATGGAGGGCCAGCCGCCGGAGATCCGGATGCCCTTGCGGGACCAGGCCGAACAGGTCGTGGATCTCGCGTTCGAAGCGGCTGGCCGCGAACGAGCGCGTCGCGAGTGAGGGAAAGCACGCCGCGGCCGAGGGGACCGCGACGAGCACGTTCACCGCCGGTGAGAGTCTCGTGGGGGCGAACACGTAGGCGAGCGTGAAATCACCGCCGGTAGCGCGTGTGTCCGCGGCGGCAAGAAACTGGCAGCTGACGCCGAGCATCGCCAAACGATCCGCGAGTGCAGTGATTTCCTCCCTAGGCAGCCGGCACTCGATCGCGTTCGTGGACCACGGGGCGACGCCCGTGGCGCCGGCCTCGATGACGGCACGCCGCAGGGAATCCAGGGCGATCGGCGTCCCGAGCATCTCAGGGCACTACGATGGCGACGACACGGTCGAGCGCGTCGGTCAGACCGGGCGGCCACGCGAGCCCGGTCAGCAGGAGCAGGAGGAGCGCGGCGGCCACGGGCAACACCGGGCGCCACCCCGGAACCTCCGCGGCTGGCTCGCGCGGCGGTGTTCCGTACAGGATCGCGTGGGCGCCGCGGAGGAGCCCAGCGAAGGCGAACACCAGCAGGACCAGCGCGACACCGGCGACGCCCGGGAACCCCTGCGTGAAGCCGGCGGCGAAGATCATCACTTCGCTGACGAAGAGCCCGAACGGCGGCAGACCGACGAGTGCCAGCATCGCCGCCAGAAAGGGAGCGCCGGTGCGCGGCATACGTCGCATCAGACCGCCGACGGCCGCGATCTCGGCCGAGCCGTACGCAGCGCGGATACGGCCCGCGAGCAGGAAGACGACCGACTTGGCCAAAGCGTGGTTGGCGATGTGGAGCAGGGCTCCGGCGGTGCCGAGCGCGCCCCCGAAGCCGAGCCCGAGGCACACGAGGCCGATGTGCTCCACGCTCGAGTACGCGAGCATGCGTTTGTAGTTGGGGGAGGTCCACAGAAAGGCGGCGGCGACGGCAAGGGACAGGAGTCCGAGCGCCAGCAGGATGCTCCGGGCGAACCCAGGGCCAGCCGCCACGTCTACGGCGGGCTTGAAGCGCAGGATCGCGTAGACGCCGACGCTCAGCAACACGCCCGACATGAGCGCGCTCACGGGCGCCGGCGCCTCGCTGTGGGCGTCGGGGAGCCACGTGTGCATGGGCGCGAGCCCCGCCTTCGTGCCGTAGCCGACGACGAGGAACACGAACGCCAGCTCGATCACGCGGGGCGCGAGCCCGGGTGCCAGCCGCATGAGTGTCGTCCAGCGGAGGGCATGGGCCTCGTCGCCGAATTGCTGGATGCCGGCGAAGTAGACGAGGACGGTGCCGAGGAATGCGATAGCGATTCCCACCGAGCAGATCAGCAGGTACTTGTAGGACGCCTCGAGCGAGGCGCGCGTGCGCTCGAAGTTGACGAGGAAGACCGAGGCAAGCGTCGTGCCCTCAACCGCGACCCACATGAGCCCGACGTCGTCCGTTGAAACAGCCAGCAGCATCGTGAACACAAAGAGGTGGAAGAGCGGGTAGAAGCGAGCTGGTGTCGTGTGCGCGAGATAGCGCGGGGCCTCGGAGGCGGCGAGAGCGCCGACGATGCCGATGAGGCTGATCATCCACGCCGAGAGGGCGTCGGCGCGGAGGAACCCGCCAAGCGCCACGAGCGCATCCCCCCGGTTCACCTCCACGCCGACGGCGATCGCCGTCACCAGCGTGAGCCCAGCCGTCAGGGCGTGGAGCGTCGTCGCGACCCGACCGCCGGCCCGCCACAGCAGGACGGCGCCAACCAGAGGGATCGCGAGGAGGGCCTCGAGCATCATCCGCGCAGCTCTCTCAGGCGGTCGACGTCGATCGAGTCGTGCTCGCGTCGCACCTCGACGACGACGGCTTCCATGATCAGCACGATCACGAGCACGTCGAGGAAGACGCCGGCCTCCACGATGCCGGGCAGCCCGTAGGTCGCCAGGATCGCCAGGCCGAAGATCCCGTTCTCGAAGACGAGGAAGCCGAGGATGTGGCCGAGCGCGTCACGACCGGTGACGCAGAGCAAGAGGCCGATGAGCGCCATGGCGAACGCCAGGGGGATCGCGCCTTCGGTCGGCAGCTCCACCGCCGACGTGACCGGCAGCATGATGACGTAGGCGGCGACGACGAGCCCGCCCGTCCCGAGTAGAACGAGCCCGGAGGACCGACCGGGCGCGACCGGTCGCACGGGCTCGCCGGAGCCGATGCGGGCGAGGACGCGCGGGATCACCCAGCCCTTGACGACGACGAAGACCGCGGCCACGAGCAGAAGACCGCGCCGATGCGCCAGCACGCCAATCGTGCCCGCCAGGGCCGCGAGCAAAAGCGACTGGGCGACGAAGAGCCGGAGTCGCGCCGGCCAGCTCTGGCGCCACACGATCAGCAGCGTGACCACGAGGCCCAGGAACGCGAGGAGATTCGAGGCCGTCGTCATCGGAATAGGATGACGGCCATGAGCGAGAGGAAGGCGAGGGCGAACGACCCCGCGAGCAGCTCGGGCACGCGGAAGAGCCGGAGCTTCGCCACCGTGGTCTCGAGTACCGCGACCGCGCCGGTCAGGACGGCCAGCTTCGCAGCCAGCGCCAGGAGCCCGAGGAGGACCGCGCCCGGCCCGGCGGGGCCCGTGAGGCCCCAGGGGACGAAGAGGTTCGCCAGGAGCGTCATGAACAGGAAGAGCTTCATCGCTCCCGCCCACTCGACGAGGGCCAGGTACCGGCCCGAGTACTCGAGCACCATCGCCTCGTGGATCATCGTGAGCTCGAGGTGGGTCGCTGGATTATCCACGGGGAGCCGGCCCGTCTCGGCCAGCATCACGATGAAGAACGCGGCGAACGCCAGGAGGTGGGCGGGATTCGCCGCCAGCCAGGGCTCCTGCCCGAAGCGCTCGACGACTAGGCCGAGATCGATGGTATCGGCGCGCAGCGCGAGCGCGAACACGGCGACGATGATCGTCGGCTCGGCGAGCGCGGCGACCGCGACCCCTCGGCTCGAGCCCATCCCTCCGAACGCGCTGCCCGCGTCCAGGCCGGCCAGGGCGAGGAAGAACGTACCGAGCATGAAGAGGTACACCAGAAGAATGATATTGCCGGCGAACGCCAGCGGAGGTCGTGCCGACGAGACCGGCACGATGAGTGCGGTCACCAGCGTTGTCGCCACCAGCACGTAGGGCGTGGCGCGAAACACCCACGATGTCGTCGTCGAAACGACCACCTCTTTCCCGAGCAGCTTCCGCAGATCGGCATATGGTTGCCACGGACTCGGGCCGCGCCGGCCAACGAGCCGCGCCTTGAGCGTCCTGAGCACGCCGACCAGCAGCGGTGCGCCCATCCCGACGACGAGGACCTGGCCGACTGCGACGCCGATGTCGGCGATCACGCGAGCACCAGCATCAGGAGCAGAGCGGCCAGGATGTACGCGAGATAGAGATTCGCGCTCCCCGACTGCAGCGCGCCGGCCGCACGCGCCCCGACGCGGAGGAGGTCGAGCGCGGGCCGGTAGAGCCAGTCGTGGAAGATCGAGCGCGCAGGGTTCTCGTATTCGATGCGCTCGACGAAGAAGCGCGACTCCGGGTGGAACTCGATGTCGAGATGCTTCGTGGGCCGATAGAAGAAGTCGAAGACGCGCTTGAAGGGGTTCGCGAACGCGGTGGCCGTGTACTCCATCCGAGAAGTCTGGATGATGCGGCCGCATCCCCACGTCTCGTAGGCACGCGTCCGGCGCGCCGCCCGGACGAGCGGCAAGGCCACGAAGGGGACGAGGAGCGCCGCGCCCAGCGCGATGGCGATCGCGAGCGTGGAGAGACTCGCGTAGCCGCCAGACACCCGCAGCGTCAGCCAGTCGCCGACGGTGGCCGGCGGGGCCTGCCCGAGGACGGACGCCGCCACGGCGCCCAGCACCGGAATGACGAGCGTCGGTCCGAGCCCGAGGGCCACGCAAGAGGCGGCGAGCGTCAGCATGGCCAGACGCATCGGCACGGGCGCTTCGTTGGCGCGGGCGGCCGCGTCGCTCCGTGGGAGAGCGAGGAACGTGATGCCGAACGCTTTGACGAAGCACGCCATCGCGAGGCCGCCGGTCAGCGCGAGACTCGCGATCCCGAGAATGAAGACGATATTGAGGCCTACCGCGGCGAGGTGCGTGTTCTGGAAGAGCGCCACGAACGTGAGCCACTCGCTCACGAAACCATTGAGTGGCGGGAGCGCGGCGATCGCCGCCGAGCCCACGAGGAAGCACGCGGCCGTCCACGGCATGCGCTTGATGAGTCCGCCCAGCTCCTCCATGTTGCGCGTGCCGGTGGCGTGCACGACGGCGCCGGCGCCCAGGAAGAGCAAGGCTTTGAACGCCGCGTGGTTGACGGTATGGTAGAGGGCCGCGGCCAGTCCGAGGAGCGCCGCAGCCGGCAGACCGGCGCCGTGGTAGAGCACAGCGCTCCCGACGCCGAGCAGGATGATCCCGATGTTCTCGATACTGTGGAACGCCAGCAGTCTCTTGAGGTCGTGATCGACCAGCGCATAGAGCACCCCGATCAGCGAAGAGGCGGCGCCGGCGACCAGGATCGCGACGCCCCACCAGGCTGGCCCGGCCCCGAGCCAGTCGAGGCTCACGCGCAAGAGCCCGTAGACGCCGAGCTTGATCATGACGCCCGACATGAGCGCCGACACGTGGCTCGGCGCCGCCGGGTGGGCGAGCGGCAGCCAGACGTGCAGCGGGATGACGCCGGCCTTTCCCGCGAAACCGAGCCCCAGGAGGACGAAGACGGCATTGCGCGCGGTACCGGACAGCGCGGGCGCAGCCGCTCGCCAGTCTTCGAACCGCGGGCTTCCAGTCCACGCGCCGAGCAGCAGCATGCCCGCGAGGAGGCACGCGAGACCGGCGTGGGTCATGACTGCATAGACCCAACCGGCGTAGATCGACGGCTTCGACTCGCGGTCGTGGAGCACCAGGAAGTATGACGCCAGCGACATCAGCTCCCACGTGATCGCGAACGTCATCGTATTCGCGGCTAGCGGAACCAGGCACATCGAAAGCACGAAGACGAGATAGGCGAAGCGATCACGACGCTCGCCAGGGGAGGAGCCCATCGCATAGATCGACGCGGGCACCGCAGCGAAGCCGATCAGCGCCAGGAAGAATCCGCCGAGTGGGTCGAGCGTCAGCTCAAGACCGCCCAGCGGCACCAACCACGCTACCCGAAGCGTGCCGACGTCGCCGCTCATGCCGTAGCTGCCGAAGGCGGTGGCGGCAATCCCGATGAGGGCGGCGAGTCCGTAGGCGAGCCGGTCCATCAGCGCGGACGGCCGATCGCTTCGAGGATGCCGGCGAGAAGGGTCGCGGGCGATGGAGGACACCCAGGGATGACGGCGTCGACGGGCACCACGTCGGAGACGCCGCCTACGACGGCGTAAGAGCCGCGGAAGATGCCGCCGTCGCGCCCGCAGTCGCCGACGGCGATGACGAATTTCGGATCCGGCGTCGCCTGCCACGTGCGCCGCAGAGCCTCGGCCATGTTCCGCGTCACCGGGCCCGTGACCAGGAGGCAATCGGCGTGACGTGGCGAGGCAACGAAGTGCACGCCGAACCGCTCGAGGTCGTAGTGCGGCCCGGTGAGGCCGGCGATCTCGAGCTCGCAGCCGTTGCAGGAGCCGGCGTCGACCTGGCGGATCGCGAGCGAGCGACCGAAGAGACGCGCGATCTCCGAGGCGAGCCGCTCGCCGATGCGCTCGATCTCGCCGCCCTGCGGGGCCGGCTCGGTCACGATGCCTGTGCGGATCGCGGTCCGGAGCTGGCGGAACACGGATCAGCGCCGGGCTGGCCGGCGCGCCTCCTGACGGAGCTCGCGCAGCATCGTCTGGCTCCCGGCCAGCTGGTTGTTGAAGATCCGCCGCGCCACGTCCAGGAGGTCGCCCACGAGCGCATCGCGCACGGCGTAGCGGACGGTCGTGCCCTCCTTGCGGGCCGTCACGATGTTCTTGCCGCGGAGGACGGCGAGCTGCTGCGACACGGTGGACTGGTCGAGGTCGAGGAGAGCCTGGAGCTCCTGGACGCTCCGCTCGCGGGAGCGGAGGACCTCGAGGATTCGAATGCGGAGCGGATGCGCGAGCGCCTTGAAGAACTCGGCCTTGAACGACTGCAGATCCGTCGACGGCGCTGCGGCCACGAGGATCAGTATATCAAAGTATCGCTATATTATGGTTCTGCCATGGTGTGCCACGATCGGCCTCATTCCCTTCGGTCGAGCGACCTCTTACCGGCGACGTTTCAGGCCGCGACTTCGGCACATTGAGCGGGGGCTCGCCGCAGACGGCGGTGCTCGACGGCGACACCCGCCGCCGAGCGCCGAAGCCGCGCGCACGCTCCTTGGGCTGTCGGCGGCGTGTCAGCGCGGGCTCGACTCGGACGCCTACGAGGAGGTCGTCGCGTCCGGTGGTGTCGGCCCGCAGATGAAGTAGTGCTGGATGAATTGTTCGGGGCTCTTCGGGTGGAGCGACGCGACGCTCCAGCCCTTCGCCACGATGAGCGCACGCAGGCTCCGCTCGGAGTAGTAAGCGTTCTCGAGCGGGTGCTCGGGGATCCGGTCCTCGAAGGAGTCAACTGCGTCGTCGAGAAACGCCGAGAAAAACAGGTGCCCGCCTGGTCGCACGTGCCGGCGCAGGATCGTGAGCATCGCGGCAGCGTCGGCTGGCTCGAGGTGCGTGAACACGGAGAACAGCCAGATAACGTCGAACGTGCCCGCGATGGGCAGGGACGATTCCGATGTGAGCTTCGTGCCAGTCGGGTTGTACATTGCGTTGTGCGCATCCCAATGCGCAAAGGAAAAGCGCGGATCGTCGATCTCTCGCCGGAGGTAGTCGATGAGCGGACGGTACACGTCGACGCCTGTGTAGCTCTTGATGGGGATGTCGCGATTGATGAGCGCCTGTGTGAAGCGGACTCCGCACCCTACGTCCAGCACGTCCACGTCGCACAGGTCCTTCAGCCCGAGACGCTCGACCACGAGCTCCATCAGCACGGACCCGGTGTGCTCCGGGCCGCGCGCGTGCACTTTAGGGTGGTTGCGATGGAGCTCGTCGGGAACCAAGAGTGGACGCTTCAAGGTGAGCTCGAGGCGCTGAAAGGAGGTGTCCACGCACACACAAGGCCCATGTAGTACGCGCAGAGACTTCCTTGAAGCAGAGGAAACCCGTAAAACGGAGCGGAGAATACCCGACAACGACGTCAGGTGCGCCGAGGCGGTTAATCGAGAGCTTCGGTGCATCGGCGGTCCTTACCCTGCGAGAGTGCATTACTGGATCGCCTTACGATGGCCTTGACACATGACGGCGGCGGAGTGATCGTTGCCACTCACGTCCTTCGAACCCGTTCACCGGAGGTGCCCATGGCGACCGCCACCAAGACCCGCTGGCAAATGAGCGGGCAGGGTTACGAGTTCTGCAACTGCGACTTCGGCTGCGGCTGCAACTTCGGGGGCTTCCCGAATTCGAAGGACGGAAGCTGCCGCGCGCTCGTGGGCTTCACGGTGACGAGAGGGCGTTGCGGCGACACCGACCTCGCCAACGTGAAGGGCGCTGGGATCTTCGTGTGGCCCAAGGCGATTCACGAAGGCCACGGCAAGGCGGTCTTCATCGTCGACCCGGCCACCACCGACAAGCAGGTCGAGGGGCTCTCCCAGATCTTCACCGGCCAGCTCGGCGGGATGCCGTGGGAGCTGCTCGGACCGACCTTCCAGGTCGTGGGTCTCCTGAAAAAGAAGATCACCATCGAGGGCAGCGGGCGCAAGAGCACGTTCCGCATCGACGGCGTGGGCGAGGGGCGCGGCGATACATTGAAGAATCCGGTGACGGGCGAGGACCACATCGTCAACGTCGATCTGCCCACCGGGTTCATTTGGAAGAAGGGCGAGGCGGGGCTGGGCTCGTTCCGGGCGTCGGCCGGCGACCTCTCCGTCGAGTTCAACAAGACGAACTGGATCTACTACCAGTACGACTGGTCGAACGCCGCTTGAGGAGGCGCACGCCCAAGGCAAGTGTGGACCCCTTCGCCAAGGCCAAGCAAGAGGCGGTCGACACGTTCATGTCGCTGGCTCCGCCCCGGGCGGAGTTCGCCGCGCTAGCGGCGACGACCGCCCCCCGACACAACATTGTCGGGGTGGGGGTCGGCCCCAAGATTCGAAAGGGCAAGGAGACGGCCACCACGTCGATCCGCTTTTACGTCGAGAAGAAAGTGGCGCCGAGCGCCGTGCCCAGGGCTCACCGGCTTCCAGCCAAGATCAGGGGAATCCCCACCGACGTGATCGAGACGGGCCGGCTCTTCGCGCAGGTGCCGATCGCCCAACAGCGTCTGCGCCCGGCCAAAGGAGGATGCTCGGTCGGATTTCAAGCCTCGGGCTTCGTCATGGCCGGCACGCTCGGCTGCCTGGTCACCGACGGCACCAGGCGCTTCATCCTGAGCAACAACCACGTGCTCGCCAACGAGAACGCCTTGCCCCTCAGCAGCCCCATCTTTCAGCCCGGCCTGCTCGACGGCGGTGTGGCTCCGGCCGATCGCATCGCGCGCCTGAGAAAGTTCGTGCGGATACGCAAGCTCCCGGCCGACAATCATATCGACGCGGCGATCGCCGCCCTCAACGCACCCGGGCTCGCGTCCCCCCTCATCCTGCCCGGCGTCGGGGCGCTCGGGGCGACAGCGCCTCTGCCGGCGAGCATCGGGATGCGGGTGCACAAGCACGGGCGCACGACCGGCTACACGCGGGGGCGCGTGATCGATGTCTCGGCCGACGTCAACATCACGTACGACTTCGGTGCGGCGCGCTTCATCGATCAGATCGTGATCGTCGGCGATACCCGCTCGTTCTCCGATGCCGGGGACTCCGGCTCTCTGATCGTGCGCCGTTCGGGCAACCGGGCGATCGGCCTGCTGTTCGCCGGCTCCGCGTCGCACACGATCGCCAACCACCTCGGCGAGGTGCTCGACGCACTCCACGTCACGCTGGTCGTGTGACACGGGCGGCGCCCGGCGGTATGATGACGACGTCCGGTGAAAACCGCTCCGGACCATCATGGCGACGGCGGACTCGAGCAACCTGGCGGACGCGAAGCGGAAGCTCTCTGGACGCCTCCTCGACGAGACGGGCGTGAGCGGCGTCGGCTTGCGCAAGGATCGACTCGTCGTTTATCTGGCGGTCGACGATCCCGCGGTGAGACGGAGGGCCGAGGAGGTGGCGCGACGACTTGGCCTCACCGCTCCGCTCGTGTTCGAGGTCACGGGAGAGCTTCGGAAGCACTGAAGCCAGGCTCCGCCGGCTGACCCCTCTCGTCTCCCGCTACCTCCCGGAGAAACCCGACGGCAATCCCGTACTGCCCCAGATAGTACGTCGGCCAGATCAGGTACCCGGCCAGTGTCCACCCCGTCTTGAAGCGCACGGCGGCGATGAGCGAATCCGAGACCATGAAGAGGATCGCGCCGATCCAGACGAAGGGCCGAGAGAAGCCGGCGAGAATCGTCGAAATTGTCATCGCCGTGATCGCGCTGGCATAGATCATCCCCGGCACGGTGTGCTGGCCCAGTTCAGACGCCAGCCAGCTCGTCACGAGCAGACTGTAGACCAGGACCAGGGACGTCAAGATCAGCTGTGGGCCGGTTGGGCGCAGCGGCCGCGGCCAGCTTCGAACGAAGAGCAGGATGTAGGCAAGGTGCGCGAGCAGAAAGACCCGCAGCGCATGACCGAAGTAGCGGCGTGGATCGACTGCCAGCAAGACGTCGCCGATGCACGACAACGTCAGCGCCGCCGCCAGGATCAGGTGCGCGTGACGGCGCCCGTCAGCCTTGCCGAGGACCCTGAACGCCAGCACCGCCAGCGGAGCGATGCTCAGCGCCTTGAGGGCCACGCCGCTCGTGGAGGGTGGAAGGCCTCGCGTCGCCAGATACGCCGCGCTGCTGCCGATCGAGAGCAGCAACAGCCCCGTGTCCAGCCGCCCGAAGTTGCGCAGACGGCCGAACGTCAGGCGGTTCATCCCGCGAGCCTATCAGAACCCGTCTCTCGGCGATTCTGTCGACGCCAGCAGCGCCGAACAGCAATGCGCGGAGAGCCTTGCGCCGGCGGCGGAGCCCGGCATCGCGCATTGCCACCGGGCGCTCGCGCTGACGGCGGGGATGCGGAAGCTCGGATGACGATGTGCCTCAGTCAGCGGGGTTGAGGCGCTCCCGCCGCGACAGGAGCGCCTCGCTCTTCCGGGCGCGCGCGGTGACCGAGCTCGCCGATTTCATCGGCTGCGAGCGGGCGCACGGCGTCTATTACATCGGAGTGCCGGACGTGGCGATCGGGCCGCTGTACTACTCGCTCTACGATGCGGCCTGCGTGACGGTGAGCGCCGATCTGCCCGACGCCGGCAAGCATCTCAGGCAGACGAACCAGGCGGCGCTCACCCCGGGCGAGGTCGACGAGATGGTCCAGCTGCTGATGACGGCCGATGGGCCGACCGTCTGGTCCGAGCTCACCACGCATCTACGCAACGGCAAGTCACTGACGAGCCTCGGCGACACCATCCAGATCGCGGCCGCCGAGCTGATCTTGAGAACCACGATGCCGCGCAATTTCACCGACGGCCAGCACCCGTTCGACTACTGCAACACCGCGAACTATTGGATGCGACGGACGCACAGTCCCTATCAGACGCGGGTGCTCTACCTGATGGCAAACTTCGTCAACGACGTCGCGCGGTCCAACAAGCTGTTCACGTCCCCGATCGAGCAGGAGTGGGCCAGATTCCACCTCGACGATCGGACGCCGCAGTCGCTCCTGACCGAGCTGGACGGGGTCATCATGGCCTACGACGTGCCCCGCACCACGGCGACTGCCGTCGCCTACCTGCGCTCGGGCGCCGACCGCCAGGCCTACCAGGCCACGGTCGCGATCGCGGCGTACAAGTTTTCAAGACGATCCGCACAACCACAAGATCACGCACTCCACGTTCGAGGAGTACGCGCACAACTCGACGCACCGGCGGGATCGGCTCCTCTCGCCACCGTGCCGCTGCTCGCGGGCTGGCCGAAGGTGCGAGCGCGACTGCTACGCCCGATTCATGAGCGACTGGATCAAACGAGTAGGCTCCGGGGAGGATTTCCCTCCCCGGAGCTGTTCCGCGAGTCCTAGTTGTCCTTGTGGGCCTGGTGGTTCCCGAAGGTCAGGTTGGCGGGTCCGATCTTGAGGAGGACGTTGCCGGTGCAAATTACATTGTTCGGACTGCCGCCTGGGTCCTCCGGGCACAGGGACACCCCCGAAGCAGCGCCGCCATCCGTGATCAGGATGGTGGCCTGGTCCGTGTCGCCGGGCTCCCCGTTATCGGTGAACTTCCACTGTGCGCAGTAGAGTTGATCGGTGCCATCGGTGTTCAAGCGCACGAACCCCTGACCGACAAAGGTGTTGAAGCCTGCGGCCGGCGGCTTGGGATTCAAGGCCGGGTCGTAGAAACAACTCGTCTGGTTGAGGGTCTCGAGGTGGAAGGCGCGGTTTAGAACATGGTCATTGATCTGCAGGTTGTTGGGGTCAGAGCCCTCGACGCAGTGAAGCTCGAAGCCATGCGTCACGCGCCCGCTGTTGACTCCCGTGGTCTCCACGCAGCCGCCGGGCGTGTAGCAGACACTGCCACCACCAGTCATCCGGCCTTCGCCGCACCAGGCGAGAGCGATCGACGGCGCCATCGCGGCAAGCGTCATCGCCGAAACAATGACGGCGATCTTGCACCAGGTTCGCGTCTTGAGGTTTCTCACTGCTCGTTCCTCCTGACTTTTCGTGGATGAGGATGACCTACGGTCGCTTCCAGGATCTTGCGTGATCACCTCCCATGGTTGGAGCCGCTCGACGTGGCTCACAACCTCACTTCGCTTGTCTCAACTCTTCATCGATCATCCGCACGAAGCTCTCGAGCGGTTGTGCCCCCACCAGCAGTCGGCCGTTGATGAAAAAGTTCGGCGTTCCCGTCAGCCCCAGGCGGATCGCCTCGTCGATGTCCCTCTGCACCGCGGCCGCGTGGGTGCCGCTCGAGATGCAACGCTCGAACCCCGGGACATCGAGCCCGGCTTGCCGAGCGTACGTGGTCAGCGCATCGGAATCGGCGCTGGGCGCGTTGGCGAAGAGAAGGTCGTGGTACTCCCAGAACTTCCCCTGATCCTTCGCGCAGCGACCGGCCTCGGCGGCCCGCCTGGCCTGCGGGTGCAGCTTGTCGAGCGGGAAATCGCGGAACACCAGACGCACCCTGTCGCCGTAACGCGACATCACTTGCGCCAGCGTCGGGTTGACCCGCTTGCAGAAGGGGCAGTGAAAATCCGAGAACGCGACGATCGTGACCGGAGCCGCTTCGCCGCCCCTGAACGGAGCACCGTCGATGGCGATCTGCGCCCTGTACACTGGGGGCTCGCTGAGGTGCACGGCGACTCTGGTCTCGGAGCGCAGAGCTTGGAGGAATGCGGCCCGCCGTCTCTCGACCTTCTGGCTCAGGAGGTGCGCTCGGATCCGTTCACGAAGCTGCGCTTCATCGCCGGTCAATCGGCTCTTGGTCGCCTGGTAGAAGCCCTCGACCTCCCCGTCGCTGACGGCGCCCGCTTTGGTCGTGACCTCCGACTCGAACAATGCCGGGACGGTCACCCTCCGCTTCGCCGCCTCGCGCGCGAGGAGCCGCTCGTCGATCATCGTCTCGAGCTTTTGACGCCGCAGGTCGTAGATCTGCTTTTCGAGTGTCCCGAGCTGGACACCCAGCGCCTTGTCCACGTCCTCGCGACTGATCGACTCCCCGTCGACTTCGGCAAGAACCTCCGTCGCCTGCGCGGGAAGCGCTCGCGCGCTCACCCCGATCGGGAGCGCGAGGCTCACCAACAACAAGAGGGCCGATATCGGGTGGCTGCCTCCGCCGCGAGCCTGAGCCATTCGTCGTTCCTCCACGCGTGCCGCGGAGTCTAGCGGTTGCAGGAGACTGAAAACTCCGGCGATCACCGGAATCGAAGCCCGGAAATTCCCTGTTGGCATGCGCGCGCTTCCTGTCTCCACGCGCCGCAGGGTAGGAGGCACGGGACGCCCGGGCAACGGAGGACGGTGTCAGTCCAGCGTGACAGACCAGTGGGACAGACTAGCGTGAAGCGGCGTCCGCTGCGGCGGCGTCAGACGTGAAGGGTGAGACGCTGCAGCGCGCGCACGGTCGTCGGTGAAAGCAGAGCGATCCTTCTCGGGTTCCGGCCGGGGCCCCGGACGAGGCGTCGTGGCAACTCATGCTTCGAGAGGAGATTCCGGATAGTGCCCTCGGCGCGATGGCAGAGGTCCGCTGCCTCTCGCACGGTATACCAGCGCTCGATCTCACCGGGTATCAGCGTGCTCACCCCCAAGGCGCTTGCACGGCAACCCTCGTGCCAGAGATCGCGAGCAGCGCACGCGAGGACTTAGGAAGACCGCCGTACAAGCCGGTTGCAGAGTCTATGACACAGATTGCAGGGGACAGTGACCGGAAGACGCTCTCGAGACGTGGGGGATCGTAAGCAGCGACACGATGTGGAGTCTGCCCAGCGGCACAAGACATTCCGGAATTAATTAGTCGCCGAAGCGTACGGGTCCGGCGGATTCCTGACCTTCCTAGCCCAGACCGCGGTGTCGGGGCTTCAGGCGCGCCTGCCGTCCGGCACGTCGCTGAGCGTTGGCGTTGCGATCGCCGGCAAGACTTCGTCGGTGAACAGGCGCATCGAGCGCAGTGCGAGCTCCGTCGAAAGTCCGGGGAGCGCCGAAGCTGCAGGAGAGCACAGACGAACCTGAGCGGAGCAAACATCCAGTCGGTCGGCGCGGTATATCGAAAGGAGCCGACCGTCAGGTTCTGGGCGAACACCGGCCCCGCCAGAGTGAACCAGAGCAGCCCGGGGGTGCCGCGGCCCGCGATCATGAACAGCACCGCCACGATCCAGACGACCAGGACGGCCGGGCCGAGACGACTTAGTCGCGCGAGCGCGTACGACGCGAACGATCGGTCGCGTTCGAGCGCCGTCATCATGTTCATCCCGTCGATGACGAAGAACAGCTCGACGAGAATCCAACCGAAACGAAAGCGCGGGGCGTGGACGTGACAGGTCACGTCTTGACCCCTGCCGTGAGCGTCCGCTACGCTCCTGCCGTGCTCACGTCAGCGACCGCGACTCGACGGATCGGAGGAGGCTCGTCATGATCGTCCCTCTCACGCTGGCCGATTTTCTGGATCGCGCGGAGCTCGTCTACGGTGATCGGGCGGCGATCGTCGACGAGCCCGATCCGCCGGGCGGCGGCTTGGGTCGAATCACGTATGCGGAGTTCGCGGCCATGTCGCGGAGTCTCGCGGCCGCGCTCGACGAGCTCGGCGTCGGTGAGGGCGAGCGGATCGCGATCATCTCGCCCAATGCGGCCCGCTTCCTCGTAAGCCTCTTCGGCGTCAGCGTCTACGGCCGGGTCCTGGTGCCCGTGAACTACCGGCTCAACGCCGAGGAGATCCGCTACATCATCGAGCACTCGGGATCGACGGTCGCGTTGATCGACCCCGAGCTCGACGAGCCGCTCCGGCATCTCGCCGTCAAGCATCGCTTCGTGCTCGGGGCCGCGACCGATCCGCAGCTCTTCGGCCGCCGCGACGCCCGACCCCGGTGGACCGTGGCCGACGAGAATGCCACGGTCTCGATCAACTACACCTCGGGAACGACGGCGCGGCCGAAGGGCGTCCAGCTGACTCATCGCGGCTGCTGGCTGAATGCCGTGACGTTCGGCTGGCACCTCGGGCTCTCGGACCGCGACGTGTATCTGCACACACTGCCCACGTTCCACTGCAACGGCTGGGGCATGCCGTACGCGGTGACGGCCATCGGCGCGCGCCAGGTCATCGTCCGGAAGATTGACGGCGAGGAGATTCTGCAGCGCGTGGATCGCGAAGGCGTGACGATCTTCAACTGCGCCCCGGCGGTCATCGCGGCGGTGCTGGACGCGGCCGGCGCGCGGCGGCAGCGCGGCCAGGCGATCCCCGGGCGCGACCGGGTACGCGTCGTGGTGGCGGGCGCGCCGCCGCCGTCGAAGACGATCGAGCGCGTGGAGGCCGAGCTCGGCTGGGAGTTCATCCAGATTTACGGTCTCACCGAGACGTCGCCGCTCCTAACGATCAACCGGGCGCCCGGCGAGTGGGACGAGCTGGACGGCGCCGAGCGCGCGCGGCGGCTCTCGCGGGCCGGCGTGCCGGCGGTGGGCGTGAAGATGGCGGTCGAGGCCGGCGGCGAGATCCTGGCGCGCTCGAACAACGTCTTCGAGGGGTACTGGGCGCAGCCGGCGGAGACGGCGAAGGCGGTCGTCGACGGCTGGTTTCACACCGGCGACGGCGGACACGAGGACGGGGCCTACGTCGTCATCGCCGACCGCAAGAAGGACGTCATCATCACCGGCGGGGAGAACGTCTCCTCGATCGAGGTCGAGGACTGTCTGTTCCAGCACCCGGCGGTCGCCGAGACGGCGGTCATCGGCGTGCCCGACGAGAAGTGGGGCGAGACGATCAAGGCGCTGGTCGTGCTGCGTCCCGGCCCGGCGCCCACGGAGCGCGAGCTGATCGACTTCTGTCGGGGCCGCCTCGCCCACTTCAAGTGTCCCACCTCGATCGAGTTCCGCGATGCGCTCACGCGTACCGCGACCGGCAAGCTGCAGAAGTTCAAGCTCCGCGAGCCGTACTGGGCCGGCCGCGAGCGCCGCGTGAACTGACGCCGGCCCCGCGTTCTTGACGGTGCGGCGTCCGCATGCTACTTCTCGGGCGCCGAGATGCACGGTCGAGAACATCGGCTCGCGGTTCGCCACAAAGTCTGGCTCGACGCCGGCGGGCGCTTCGCCGTCGGCGACGGCGGCACCGATCTGCTGCGCGCCATCGAGGCGACCGGCTCGGTACGGGCGGCGGCGCGGAGTGTCGGCTGGTCGTATCGCCATGCCCTGGCCTACCTGGATAACGCCGAGCGCGGCCTGCGCCGCGCGCTGGTCGAGCGCACTCGCGGCGGTCACGAGCGGGGCGGCGCGCGCCTGAGCGCCGACGGGCGCGACTTCCTGCGTCGCTACTCGCGGTTTCGACGTCGCGCACGGTCGGCGGTGCTTTCGCTGTATCGTGCGGCGTTCGCCGGCCGGCCGGCGGCGGCGCGCGCGGCGCGGCGGGCCCGCCACCACGACTGATGCGTCGTCTCACGCCGATCCTCCCGATGCTGCTGCTGGCGACGCTCGTTCCATCCAGCGGCGAGGCGCAGCGCGCCCCCGTCATCCTGTCGACGACGACGAGCACCCTGGACTCGGGGCTGCTCGACGTGCTCGTGCCGATGTTCGAGCGGCAGACGGGCTACGCCGTCAAGACGATCGCGGTCGGCACCGGCCAGGCGCTCACGCTGGCCGCGCGCGGCGAGGCCGACGTCGTGCTCGCCCACGCCCCGGCACTCGAGAAGAAGTACGTCGCCGAAGGCAAGACGCTCAACCGGCGGCTCGTCATGTACAACGACTTCGTCGTCATCGGCCCGGCGGAGGACCCGGCGAAGGTCAAGGGCACGAGGAAGGCTGCCGACGCGCTCAAGGCGATCGCCGACACCGGCGCGCCCTTCGTGTCACGGGGCGACAACTCCGGCACCCACCTCCTCGAGAGGGCGCTCTGGAAGCAGGCCGGCGTCGAGCCACGCGGGGGCTGGTACATCGAATCGGGGCAGGGCATGGGCGCGACGCTGGGCATCGCGGACGATCGGAAGGCCTACACGCTCACCGACCGCGCGACGTTCCTGGCGTTCCACAGAAGAGTGCGGCTGCCGATTCTCCTGGAGGGCGATCGACCCCTGCTCAATATCTACTCCGTGATGGAGGTCAACCCGAGCAACGGCCCCCGGGTCAACACGGCCGGCGGCAACGCGTTCGCCGAGTTCATGCTATCGGCCGACGTCCAGAAGGTCATCAGGACGTTCGGCGTCGACCGGAACGGCCACCCCCTCTTCGTGCCCATCGCGGGCATGAAAGAGGAGCAGGTCGGGGGCAAGGAGTAACGCGCGCCGGCCGCGCCGTTAGTGCGGCTGGGTCAGATCGCGGCTGGATTCGAGGTAGGAGACCTCCAGATCGATCGAGGTCAGGAGGTTCTCGAGCTTGAGGACCCACTCGGGATAGCCCGCCTTTGCGAGCTCACCCTCGGCGTGACACAGGTTTGCCGCGGCGCGAAGCAGCTGGTGAACCTGTTCGGGACTATCCATGCTGATGGGAATTGGGCAAGGTTCGTGCCGATCGCCTAAGCCTGTGATTCTGGGGCCAAGCCCGGTCCGGCGAAAGTGAGCCGCTGAGGGGTTCGACGTCGGAAGCGCCACAGACTGTCAGCGCTTCGACACTGGCGCCGGGGCCGGATGGTACGATTGACAGCCACCGTGAGGCCGTGGAACGCCCGGCGCCCCGCCGTCCCACCCCGCGATGCTGGCACATGACGAATCGCTTCGGCTGGACCCGGCGAGAGTGGCGGGCACTGCGGGCGCTCCGGACGCCCGTCGGGATCCAGCGCGCGCTCGAGGCGATGCCGTACCACGTCGCCGCCTCGGCATGGTCGCCGCGCCGGGTGCTGCGGGAGAGGACCGCGCACTGTCTCGAGGGCGCGGTGTTCGCGGCCGCGGCGCTGCGCGCGCTGGGGTTTCCACCGCTGCTACTGGATCTGGTGGCCGTCCAGGACACCGATCACGTGATCGCCGTGTACCGGCAGCGTGGCCACTGGGGCGCCGTCGCAAAATCGAACTTCTCGGGCCTGCGCTATCGGGAGCCGGTCTACCGGAGCGTGCGCGAGCTGGTCCTGAGCTACTTCGAGAGCTATATGAATTTGCGAGGCGAGCGGACCCTGCGCGCCTACTCGCGCCCGATCAACCTGGCGCGCTTCGATCGGACGCATCCAGGCTGGATGACATCCGCGGACGACCTCTGGTGGATCCCGGAGCACCTGGTGGGCGTTCGCCACACGCGGCTGCTCACGACGGCGGCAACCCGGAGCCTCTCGCGCGTGGATCGGCGCTCACTCGCCGCCGGGCTCGTCGGATTCCGATCGCACTGACGGCGAGCGCTGCAGGTTTGATTTGTCCTCGGCCATTCGGGTATAACCCGACTGTGATCCGTGTCCTCAGGCGGGTGCTGCTCGTCGCCGCTCTCGCGCTGGTCCCAGGCCCTGTGTCGGTCGCGCTCGCTCAGACGACCGAGGCCGACGTCTACGTGGCGCAGGCCGTTCTCGACTTCGACGAGAAGCGGTACGACCAGGCGCTCGCGAACCTGCGTCGAGCCCTCGAGCTCGAGCCCGACCACGTCGAGGCGCTGTACTTCACCGGCGCTGTCCACGCGGCGCAGCGGCGACCCGATCTGGCTACCCCGTTCCTGGAGCGCGCGCGCGCGAAGTCGCCCCGGGACACGTCGATCGCCTTCCAGCTCGGTCTGGTCTACTTCGCCCAGCAGGAGTACGAGAAGGCCGAGGCGATCTTCGAGCCGCTGTTCCGGACGAACCCCGAGCTCGACGGCCTCGGGTACTACGTCGGGTTCCTGCGTTACCGCAAGAAGGACTATCGCGGCGCGCTCGCCGCGTTCCGAGGGGGCCGCGCGGCCGACCCGGAGCTCCAGCAGCTCACCCGCTTCTACGCGGGTCTGGCGCTCGGTGTCCTCGGCCTACCCGGACAGGCGGCGGCGGAGGTCGAGCAGGCGCTTCGCCTGGCGCCGGGCTCGCAGCTGACGGGGCCGGCCGAACGATTGCGCGACACGGTCGTGGCGGCGCGGGAGAAGGAGCGGCGGTTTCTCCTCGAAGCGCGCATCGGCGCCACCTACGACGACAACGTGATCGTGCGCCCGTCCGAAGCCCCCCGCGAGCCGCTGGTGGCGGAGCTGCGGCGCCACAAGCACGAGTCGACCGGCGAGCTGTTCGGCCTGACCACGAACTACGTCTGGTGGCGCACCACCGACTGGGAGTCGTCGATCGGTTACTCGTTCTTCACGACGTACGTCAACGAGATGCCGAAGTTCAACATCATCAGCCATCTGTTCAGCGCCGACCTGACCAACAAGACGTCGGTGTTCCAGCTGCCGCTCCAGACGAATCTGCAGTACGCGTGGGATATCCTGCTGCTCGGCAAGGAGGAGCTGCTCACGCGCCACAACGTCGCGCTGTCGTCGGTGCTCGTCGAGGGCGCGCAGAACTTCACGCAGGGCTTCGTGCGCTACCAGGCGAAGAACTTCGCCGAGCCCGTCAACCCACGGCCGGTGCCCGACGAGCTCCGGGACGCCGACAACTACATGGCCGGCTTCCTCCACTTCGTGCGGTTCGCGGAGGACAAGCACTTCATCAAGGCCGGCTATCAGTTCGACTGGGAGGATACCGAGGGACGGAACTACTCGTACCTGGGCAGCCGGTACAGCCTCGGCGGCCAGTACACCCTCCCCTGGCACGCCATCCGGCTGAAGTACGACCTGGACGTGCACCTGCGCTCGTACACGCACAAGAACACGATCCTGCCCTCGTACGCGGCAGGCTCAAAGTGGCGTGAGGATCAGGAGATCACGAACGTCGTCCGCGCCGAGCTGCCGCTCCCGCGTAACTTCACGCTCGCCGCGGAGTATCAGAACTCGCGCGTCGTCTCGAACATCGAGCTCTTCGACTACACCCGCAACGTGGTGTCGCTGATCCTCTCCTGGTCGTACTGATCCGCCGCGATCACTGACCGATCTTCACCCCGCTGCCGCTCTGCACGGCGACGAGGCTGCCGGTGAGGCTCGACAGTGGCGTGGTGGGGGTCAGCGTGACGCCGTTGATCTTGATGGTGCCGGACGTGCCGAGGCCGGCGATCGCGTTGGGGCCGATGCGCAGGGCGTCGACCGCGCCGGCCACCGGAATGCCGTTGATGATGGCGGTGGGCACGATGGAGTTCGTGATGTTGATGGTGTTGCCCGCGCCCGAGAAGTTGATGAACTTGCCGCCGATGGACACGGCGGAGCCGTTCGAGGCGTTGAGCAACAGGCCGTTGAGAACGTTGAGCGTGCTGCCGCCGCTGAGGCTCAGGAAGTGGCCGGCGATGCTGAGCACGCTGCTGTCGACGTTGACGAGGTGGCCGTTCCGGACCGTGAGCGAGCTGGCGTTGAGGCTCACCAGGGCCACGGCGTCGTTGGGCAGGGAGACCTTGGCGCGCCCCACCAGGTCGACGGCGTGGCTCGCCGTCGTCGTCGAGCTGCCGCTTCGCAAATTCAGCAGCGGGCCGGTCGCCTCGAGGATCGCGGTGTCGACGCGGTAGGCGCTGCCGTTGACCGTGACGATGGCGCCGTTCGAGGCGTCGAAGACCGCCACCCCGACGCCGGGCTGCAGGGGCTGGTCGGTGCCGAGCGTGAGCCCGGTCTCGCCGTCGAGCCGGGTGGCGCCGTTGCGACCGAGGAGCTCGAAGAGGTGGCCGCCGTCGCTCCCGGTGCCGATCGTGAGCACTCCACCGGAGACGGACAGCAGCGGCTGGCCGCCGCCCATGCCGAATCGGGTTCCGTCAGCCAGCCGAAGGAACGAGCCTTCCGTGGTGTGCTCGAAGTTGCGGAACGCGGCGTAGCCGCCGATGACGGTGCCGGTGGACCCCGGCGCGGCGGCCAGGACCCCCGACTCCGTCAGATCGCCGAAACTGATCTGGTCCATGCCCCACGTGTCATTGCCCGACACCAGGAACGACCGGATGCCCGCGACGTCGAGCGTCGCGAGCGTGCGATCGTGCGGGCCGATCCCGTCGTCGTTGGTGGTCGAGCCGAGCAGCGCGCCGCCGGCGCCGAACGCCTGCAGCAGGATCGTCCCGACCGGCGCGAAGCCGACCTCGACGCTCAGATGATTGGTGGTCGCGGCGCGGCTCGTCCCCGGGGTCACGAACGACACCTGAACCGGAGAGAGCAGGTCGACGACGTTGTTGGCGTTCACGCCCGCCCACGCGACCGGCGGGTCGTTGAAGATCGCGACGGGCCTCGGCCCAAACATCAGGCCGAGACCGCTGTACTGGTCGGTCACCAGGCCGCCGGGGGCGAGCTGGCCGAACGGCGGCGACAGCGCGGGCGGCGGACGCAGGATGCTGTCGGGCGTCACTGTCCCAGGCGGACTGATCACCGGCGGACCGATCACCGGCGGTGGTAGCACGTCGCCGCCTCCCCCGGGGAGGGGCGGCGGCGCCGCTTGGCCCAACGCCACGGTGGGGGTGCCGCCAGGGAGGAGCAGGTTCTGGACCTGCTGGACGTTCGGCGCGAGCGGCGGGGGAACCGGCGGCTGCGTGAAACTGGGCAAGTCCGTGCTGGTGAACGTCGCGATCGTCGAGCCCATCGCCATGTTCCGGGCGCCGTCCTGCCCGCCGTTGACCTTCGGCACGCCGGAGACCGTGAGGCCACCCCAGGCACCGGTCTCCATGGCCTGAGTCATCGGGCCCGAGTTCACCAGGGCGCCGGTGGCGTTCGCGAAGGTCTTGGGCCCCAGGGTGACGATCTGCGTTCCGACGGTCAGAAGGACCTCGCCCGTGAAGGTGAAGACGTTGGTCGTGGTGCCGCCCTGGGCACCGCTCGCGTCGGCGGTGGTGCGAATCACCTCGACCACGAAGACAGTCCCGCGCACGGCGGCAATTGCGTTCGGAGTCTTGACCTCGATCTGGTCGCCCGGACGCATCCGGTCCTTGGCGACGGCCACGGCGATCTTGCCCGAGTCGAGCTCGATCGTCGAGCGGCCGGGAACTTCGGTGATGGTCAGCGCCGAGCGCTCGCGGATGGTGACGACGGCGCGGCCCCCGAGAAGCAGGCGCGCCAGGGAGCGGTCGCCGGTGACGACGCGGTCGTTGAGGAAGACATCGTCCTTGAACTTGAGGGGCTGGGGCTGGGGCAGAGCGGCGCGGGCGGCCGTCACGTTGCCCTGAAGGTTGGTGACGACGCCGGCCTTGATGGCCTGAGCGAGTGCGATCGAAGGCCAGATCGCCGCCATGAGCGACACCGCGAAGACGATTCGAGAGACGGCACCCATGTTTCGCACTCCCTTCAGCGTGTGTCGCGTCCGGACGGAATCCCCGGGATGAGAATGGATTGACTCAGACCAATGGCCGAATATTGCCTGTGGACAAAGGCTTGTCAAGTCCCCATCAAATCAAGTAATTCCGGAACGACTGGATCGTCATTCGCGTTTGGCTGGAACGCTAGCAGTGGCGTAGAGTTGCGAGGTGATGGAACGCCGGCTCCGGCGTCTCTGGACCCTGACGCGTAGGCATCTCGGGGGCATCGGCGCCGCCGTCTTGACGGTCGGTCTGGTTTACAGCGGATCGATCGAGTGGCTGGAGTACCGAGCGCTCGACCAGTTCTTCGAGATTCGCGGTCCCCGCGTACCGGCCACGCCTATCGTAATCGTCGCGATCGATACGTCCACGCTCGTAGAGCTGAGCACGTTGGTCGACAAACCGGTCCAGTGGCCGTTTCCCCGGGCGATGCACGGACGAGTGATCGATCGCATCAGCGCCGACCGCCCGCTGGCTATCGGGGTCGACATCCTATTCGACAGCCCATCGTCTCGTGGCCCGAAGGACGATGCGGCGCTCGGCGCCGCAATCGCGCGGGCCGGCAACGTCGTTCTGGCCGCGGCGTACGTGAAGGACAAGCCCAAGTTCTACACGCGGATCGACTTCAACATGCCGATCGAGGCGATCCGGGCGGGCGCCACCGCGGTGGCGCCCGTTGACCTGTTCACGGATGACGACGGCCACGTCAGGCGGACGCCCGTTCGAGTTCGAGTGCCAGATCCGAAAAAGGGCTGGGACTGGTGGCTGGGATTCGACGCTCAGCTTCATCAACTTGCGGCCAAGGCCGGCCTTCCAGCGAAGCCCCTGCCGGCCGGGACCGAGATCTTGATCAACATCGACGGGCCGCCGAAGACCTTCGCGCGGGAGTCGTATCACGCGGTGCTGCGCGGCGAGGTCGCTCCCGAGACGTTTCGCGACAAGATCGTCTTGCTCGGCGCGACCGACAAGGCCCTGCACGACATCCACCCGACCGCCTTCGCTGTCGATCGAACAATGCCCGGGATCGAGATCCACGCCAACGCCATCGAGACCTTCATCCGCGGGAACGCGATTCGCGAGATCCCGCCGGTCGCGTCCACGGCGCTGGCGGTCATCGCCGCGCTGGCCGGCTCGGCCCTCGTGGTGCGCTTCCGGGCCCTGCGCGCCCTCCTGGTCACGATCGTCCTGTGGGGTTTGGTGGCGGCCGTCGCGTATGGGCTCTTCGTGAGCACCGTCTGGGTGCGAACGATCGCGTTTACGGTCGGCCTGATCCTCGGGTACGGCTCGACCGCGACGGAGAACTTCATCCGCACGCAGCGGGAGCGGCGACGGATGTCGCTCTTCTTCTCCCAGGAAGTGGTCCGCACCCTGATGCGGGAGCGCGACGAGGGGAGCCTCACCTCGAGCCGGCGCGTCGTGACCGTGCTCTTCTCCGACATCCGTGACTTCACCTCGCTCTCGGAGAAGCTCCCGCCCGAGCAGGTCAACGAGATGGTGCTCGACTACCTCACCGAGATGACCGAGATCGTCGAGAAGAACGGCGGCGTTGTCGACAAGTACATCGGCGACTGCGTGATGGCGCTCTACAACGCGCCGCTGGCGAACCCGGAGCACGCCGCGAACGCGGTCCGCACCGGCCTCGAGCTCCAGGAGCGGGCACTCAGCGTGTCCGCCAAGTGGGAGGCCAAGATCGGCGTGCCGATCCGCTGCGGTGTCGGCATCAACACCGGCGAGGCGGTCGTGGGCTTCCTGGGCTCGCGAAAGCGTCCCGCCTACACGGCGATCGGCGACGCCGTCAACCTCGCCGCGCGGCTCGAGCCCCTCACGAAGGACCACGGCGCCTCGATCATCATCAGCGAGGACACCCACGAGCACGTGAAGGGCCGCTTCCCGACGCGCCCGCTGGGCGAGGTGACGGTCAAGGGCAAGCTGCTCCCGGTGAAGATCTACGGCGTGGTGCCGGCCAGCGTGCGCAAGCATCCTCGCGTCGCGCTCGACGCGGCCGCGACGCTCACGGCAATCGGCGACGGGCAGAGCTGCCGCGCCCGCACGGCCGAAATCAGCGCGGGCGGGCTGGCGCTGACCGGCGTGCCGCCCGACTGGGAGGTCGGCCGCCGGATCCAGATTCGCCTCGACGGCGGCGGCCTCTCGCGGCAGATCGTCGCCGAGGGCACGATCGTCTCGCGTCGCGGCGACGCCGCCGGCGTGCAGTTCACGACGGTCGAGGACGCGGCGAAGCCCGCGATCGCCGAGTGGGTGGCGCGCGGGCGCGAGACCGACCAGGACGACGATCAGTAGCCGGTCGAGCCGAAGCCGCCGGTGCCGCGCTGGCTCGACGGCAGCTCGCTCACCTCGACGAGCTCCGCCCGTTCCACCTGCTGGATGACCAGCTGGGCGACCCGCTGACCGCGCTTGAGGGTGACGGGCTTCGCGTCGTGGTTGACGAGCAGGATCTTCACCTCGCCCCGGTAGCCGGAGTCGACCAGCCCCGGCGTGTTGAGAATCGTCAGCCCGTGCGTGAGCGCGAGGCCCGACCGCGGGAGCACGAGCCCGGCGTAGCCGGCGGGAATGGCGACGGCGAGGCCGGTGCCGACGACGCCGCGGGCGCCGGGCTCGAGCGTCAGGTCGTGGGCGGCGTGCAGGTCGAGTCCCGCGTCGCCCTCGCGCGCGTGGACCGGCAGCGGCACCGACGGGTCGAGCCGCTTCACCGCGAGCTTGATCACGGGATCAGCACGACCTTGCCGTGGCTCTCGCGCGCGGCGATGGCGGCGAGCGCCTGCGGCGCCTGCCGCAGCGGGAACGACTTCCACACCACGGGCTTGAGCTCACCGGCCTCCACGAGCTTCAGGAGCTCCACCAACCAGCGGCGCACCATCGTGGGCTCGCGCTGGCGGTAGAGTCCCCAGTGGACGCCGACCACGCTGATGTTCTTGAGGAGCACGCGGTTGGCAGCGACCTCCCCGATGCGCCCGCTCGTGAAGCCGATCAGAAGCAGCCGGCCCTCGAACGCGATGCACCGAGTCGAGCCATCGAATACGTCACCACCGACCGGGTCGAAGACGACGTTGGCGCCCTGACCGTGGGTCTCCCGGTTCACCCGCTCGACCCACGCTTCGGTCTGGTAATCGATGCACACGTCGGCCCCGGCGGCGCCCGCGATCTCGAGCTTCTGCGGCGATCCCGCAGTGGCGATGACGCGCGCGCCCAGCGCCCGTCCGAGCTGCACCGCCGCGAGGCCGGTGGACCCCGCCGCCGCGTGGACGAGCAGCGTCTCGCCGCGGCGGAGCGCCGCGCGCTGGACGAGCGCGCACCAGGCGGTCTGGTACGCGAGGCCGAACGCCGCGCCCTCCTCGTAGCTCATGAATTCCGGCAGCGCGTAGGCGTGGCGCTGGTCTACCGCGACGGCCTCCGCGTAGCCGCCCCACGCGAGCGTCGCGAAGACGCGCTCGCCGAGCCCGACCTCGGTCACGCCGGGGCCGATGTCGCGCACGACGCCCGCCACCTCGAAGCCCGGGCTGAAGGGAAACTGCGGCCGGTGCTGGTAGGTACCGCGCACCAGGAGGATGTCGGGAAAGTTGCAGCCGATCGCGCGGACGTCGATGACGACCTCACCCGCCTGCGGCCGGGGCATCGGCGCATCCGCGTACTCGAGCGTCGAGGGCTCGCCCCACCCGCGCGCCAGCATCGCTTTCATCGTCTCGACCCGCGCGAATCCTAGCACGAGGCGGGTAAGATGACCGCGTGGCCGATTCTCCCGGGGCGCTCGCCGGCGTGATCGTGCTCGATCTCGCGACGTATCTGGCCGCGCCGCTCTGCGCGACGTTCCTCGGCGAATTCGGCGCCGAGGTGATCAAGGTCGAGCAGCCGCGCGTCGGCGACGATCTGCGCCGCCTCGGCGCGCAACAAGAAGTCGATCACGTGCGATCTGAGGGAACCCCAGGGCCAGGCGCTGATCACGCGGCTCGTCGCCGCGTCGCACGTGGTCACCGAGAACTTCAGACCCGGGACCCTCGAGCGGTGGAATCTCGGATGGGACACGCTCTCGCGGGCGCAGCCGCGGCTGGTCATGGTCCGGATCTCGGCGTTCGGCCAGACCGGGCCGCATCGCGAGCGGCCCGGCTTCGGACGGATCGCCGCGGCGGTCGGTGGCCTCGCGTACCTCTCGGGGTATCCGGACCGCGCGCCGGTGCCGCCGGGGACGCCGACCGTTCCCGACTATCTGGCCGGCGTCTTCGGCGCCGTGGGCGCGCTGGTGGCCCTGCGCCACGCCGAGCGCACCGGGCAGGGCCAGGTCGTCGATCTGGCGCTCTACGAGCCGGTGCTGCGCGTCCTCGACGACGCGATCGCGGTGTACGGCGCGACCGGCCAGGTACGGGAGCGGATCGGGTCGGGGACCGAGAGCGCGGTACCCCACGATCACTACCGGAGCCGCGACGGACGCTGGATCGCGATCGCCTGCACGAACGATCGCATGTTCGAGCGTCTGGCCCGGGCGCTCGACCGGCCCGAGCTGGCGCGCGATCCGCGCATGGCCACCACGCGAGCGCGGCTCGCGCACCGGGCGCTCGTGGACGACTTGGTCGGCGGCTGGATCGCCGGACGGGACGCGGCGGACGCGCTCGCCGCGCTCGAGCGGGCGGAGGTGCCGTCGTCGATCGTCGCCAGTGTCCAGGACCTCTTCGACGACCCGCAGGTGCGCGCACGCGAGGACATCGTCACGCTGGAAGTCCCGGGGATCGGCACGCTGCGAATGCCCGCGGTGATCCCGCACCTGACGCTGACCCCCGGACGAATCGAGGCGGCCGGACCGTCGACGCCCGGCCAGCACAACGAGGAGATCTACGGGGAACGGCTCGGCCTCGGTCGCGCCGAGCTCGATCGGCTCCGCGCGCGCGGCGTCATCTAACGCTCGGCGCCTGGGCCCGCTCGTAGTCGGTGGCGACGACCAGGTTCGAGAGCCGCTTGAGTAGCTCGATCGCGAGCTGGGGGCGGTTCCGGACCAGCCACTCGAGTCGCTCGTCCTTGATCACGAGCAGCTCGACGTCGTCCACGGCGACGGCCGTCGCGGAGCGGGGCCCCTTGCGAAACAGGCCGATCTCGCCGAGGGGCAGGCCCTCGCCGGTCCGGTTCAAGACCTTCTCGACGCCGTCGAAGCTCCGGCGGATCTCGACGGTGCCGGAGTGGATGACGAACGCCTCGTCGCGGGCGTCGTCTCCTTCCTTGAAGATGGTCTCGCCCGGCTTGAACTTCCGCCGCTCGATGTCGCCCAACGACAGATTCTTGTAGATCTCGAGGCCGATCGACGGCAGCGCCGACTTCGCCTCGACCGGCAGCCGCGCGTTGGTCCAGCCGCCGAGGCCGCCCTTGAGGATCCGCACATGCTTGAAGCCGCGCTGGCGGAGCACGGCGGCGACCCGCTCGCTGGTCGCCTCCTCGGGGCTGGTGCAGTAGGTGACGACCATCTGCGTGGGCTGGACGTTGAGCAGGGCCTTGTCCGCCTCCTCGGGCGCGAGCCGGATCGAGCCCGGCAGTCGCAGCGGACTCGTCTCGAAGTCGGCCTTGGTCCGCACGTCGAGCAGGACGGGGTTGAGCCCCCTCTCGATGAACCCGATCACCTGGGTCGGCACGACCCGGAAGCGATTCTTCCACCAGCGCTTACCCCACATCCCGCCGTAGACGCCGAAGCTCACGAGCGTCACGCCGAGGGTCGCCAGGGCCCACGGGAACGGGCGCGGCGGCGGGTTCTTCACCTTCTCCGCGGCCTCGGCGAGCGCGCGCTTGACGTCGGGGAGGTTGGGCGAGAGCGTGTTCGCCTCCGCGAGCCTCGCCGCCGCGATCGAGTACCGCTCGCTGAGCAGCGCCTCGATACCGGCGGCCCAGACCGGGTTGAACTTGCTCGTCCCGGGGTTCGTCACCTCGGTGCCCTGGAGGAACTTGGCCACGTCCTTGGCCGGAATCAGGAAGTTGAATCCCTGGACGATCGAGCCGCCCGACGGCGAGAGCGTGACGGCCATCACGACGCCGGTGAGCGTCGCGTCGTCGCCGACCGCCGGCCCACCGCTGTTTCCGTGGGAGGCCGGCGCGTCGGTCTGGATGAGGGCCTGACCGATCGCGTCCTGCGGGAAGCCCGACACGGCGCCGTTGGTGACCGAGGCCTCGCGCGTCACGGTCTGGCTGAGCAGCTCGTGAGACAGCACGACGCCCGGGAACCCGAGGATGTGCACGGGGTCGCCGATCTTGCCGTCGCGCGCCGCGAGCCCGATCGCCGGGTAGACGCCCTCCTGCACGCGGAGCAGCGCGAGGTCGCGCCCGGAGCCCGGCAGCGGACGATTGGCATTGTCGATGAGCAATGGTGGGTCGAACTTCTTGACCTCGGCTTTGAGCCGCATGCCATCCGAGAGGAGCAGCGTGATCTGGGGCTGCGTCTCGATCTTGGCGCTCGGGAGCGCGACGCCCGTCGCCTCGCGGCGGATATCCTCCTCGAGGTCTGGCCGCGTCCCGCGCGTGAGCCCGCGGGAGCGCAGCTGCGGATCCACGCACGCCAGGTCGATGGCCTTCTTCTTCAGCTCGTGCGTGACCCACTTGGGCACCCGGAACGCCGGATCCACCACGTGTGCGTTGGTGATGACGAAGCCGCGGCCGTCGACGAACCAGCCGGTGCCGGTCTCGACGAAGGGCGCGGGGCTCACCGTGACCGGTCCGCGCCCGCAGTTCATCGTCACTTCCGCGCGAACCTCGGTGGTGATGAGCACGACGGCGGGCTTGACGCGCAAGATGGCTTCCTGGACCGACAGCGCTCCAACTAGCGGCGGCGCGCCGAGCCAGCCGCTCGCGAACAGAAGCCCAGCGATCACGGCTCTCATGCGCAGGCAACGTATCACGGAGCGCGCGCAGCGTACAATGACGGCCCATGACGTCCGCGACGGCTAACTACGCGCTACGCTTGTGCGAGGACACGCTGCCCGCCGGTCGCCGATGCGTGCTGCCGCCGCTCAACCGCGTCATCTATACCCGACGCGGCGCCGTGGCGGTGGCGAGCCCGAGACGCGGCGCTCGCGTCGCGGAAGATCAGGCGTGGCACGGAGCCGCCGCGTGCGAGGTGACGGCCGAAGGCGCCGGCGCCACCCTGTGGCGGTGGGAGCTGATCGGCGGCGCCGCCCCCTGCGGCGGACCCGCCGGCGCGACGAAGGTTCTGCTCGAGCACGCGATCGACCTCGACCGGGGCGCGGAATATTTGATGCGCGCCGACCGGGTGGACTTCGCGCCGGGCGGCGTCGCGCTGCCCCATCGCCACCGCGGCGGCGGCATCCGATGCCTGGTCGCCGGCGCGCTCGACGTCACGGTGGGCGACGCGCCGGCCCGGCGGATCACGCCCGGCGGCGCATGGTTCGAGAGCGGCCGCGAGCCGGTGCTCGCGGTCGCGTCGAAGGAGGACGCGACGAGCTTCATCCGGGTGGCGATCCTTCCGCGCGAGATCCGCGGCCGGACGTCTATCATGTACGTGAACCCGAGCGACGCCGAGCGTGGGCGCCCGCGCACCTACACGGTCTACGTCGACGAGCCGATCACGCTCGACTGATTCGACCAGACCGAGTCGACCCGGGAGGGGCACGCCATGGTGGAACGCTTCCTGCTGATCTGCGCCGGCGGCGCGGTCGGCACCGGGCTCCGGTATCTGACCGCCGGGCTCGCGGCCCGGTGGCTCGGCCCCGATTTCCCGTACGGCACCCTGATCGTCAACGTCGTCGGCTCGTTCCTGATCGGCCTGATCCAGCAGATCGGCCTGACGACGCTGCTCATCCCGGACACGATGCGCCTGTTCCTGACGGTCGGGATCATGGGCGGGCTCACGACGTACTCGTCCTTCAGCTACGAAACTCTAAGATTGGTCGAGGTCGGCGCCTGGGGTCAGGCGTGGATCAACGTTCTGGTGACGACGGCGCTGTGCCTCGCGGTGTGCTTCCTCGGGATCGCGCTGGGAAGGCTGCTCGTCGGCGCGCGGGTGTAGCGAGCGCGTGCGCGTCAGACGCCTCGGTCGTGTCGCTCAGCGGGTTCCCCAGCGCGCCTCCTGGTAGATCCGTCGCTGGGCTTCGGTCAGAATGTCGCGCGCCTTGAGGTGCGTCAGGAGATGAACCAGCCGGACCTCGCTTCGCGCGCGCTCGACCTCGGCAACCGCCGCGCGCACCGACGCGTCGTCGGCCGCGCGCTCGGCGAAGAGTCGCCGCAGCCTGGCTTCGGCCTCGAGCAGCCGCGCGCTCTTCGGCTTCGACTCCGCGAACATCGCGTCCATGAGCGTCCGCACGTTCCTCTCCTGGTCGGGCGTGAGGCCGAGGCGGTCCCGCAGCTCCAGCACGTGCAGGGGACCGGGGTAGCCGTTCTGGTCGGCCGCGAACGCCATGCCGAACCCGCGCCCATCGCCGACCACCTTCTCGAACTCGGTCTCGCACACCTGCGCGGCTTGCTGGCCCCGCGAGTGGCTTCCGTCGTGCGCATGCTGGGCCCACGCCACCGCCGTGCCCAGCCCGATCGCGGCCAGCGCCATGACCATGGTTCGCATTGCCGCACCTCCCTCGATGTGTGACGACCAGCGTGAGGCCGGCCCGGCGCTAGGCGAAGCGCGCCAGATATCGGGCGAGCGCGGCTGATTCGCGCTCGCGCAGGCGCACCGCGATGCGGAGCTGCTCGAGGTACTGCTCGAGCACCTTGCCGCCGAAGTCGACGTCCCGCCCCCCGAAGAACGCGTGCACGTCGCGCTCCTGCTCGGGCGTGGCGAGCCCGGTCACGCCCTCGGCCATGCGGCGGAGGCCGGCCTTCGGGAATTGTCGGTCCATGGTCTCCCAGTTCGACTTCACGAATTCCCAGGCCAGCTCCCGCCCGTAGACCGACATCAGCAGCGCGCGAGCCACGAACGGCGCGTCCTGGGTCCGGATCTCCCCGTTGATCGTTCGCTCCAGCGTCTGGGTCAGAAGCTCGCGCTGCCGGAACGCGGTGAGGGCGTAAAGGTATCGCTGCTCTTCCTGCGGCGTGGACGCGGACCGGAACCGCTTCAGGAACTCGTCGTAGCGCGGAGCGTCGCCGGCGTGAGCCAGCACGCTGATGAGAGCCGGGAGCACGTTGGGATCTACCTCGCCGGTCCCCCGCGCGTACAGCTCGGCGGCCCGCTCCTGGACGGCGCGGTCGTCGCCGAGCACTCCCAGGGCGCGCACCAGGTCGCCGCGGAGCTGGCGCGTGAGCTCGTCCTCGCCGGCTCGCGCCGTCCAGCCCAGATCCGCGAACGCAGGCGCCACGCGATCGCGAACGAGCGCGGCGAGCTGCGGGCGGCTCTTCCCCTCGATGATCCGATTGAGCGTCCCGAACGAGGCGATCAGGATCGACCACACGTTGCGATCGCGCTCGGCGCGGAAGCGCGCCGTCAAGTCGAGGTAGTCGGTGAGCGGCATGAGGCCGGCGACGGTCACGGCCCACGCGTCATTGACCAGATTGAAGCGCTCGATGGCGGCCAGCGCGGGCAGCGTCTTCAGGAGGCGCTCGAGCAGCTCGCCGCTGTAGCGCACGCGATAGAACCCGTGGCCACCCTCGTTGACGAGGACCGCCTCGAGGCCCTCCGGCGCCGTGAGCCGCAGCTCGTTCTCGGCCAGCAGCCGCCGCTCGCTCACCGCGCGCCCGGAGGCGGTGATCCGCACCTGGACGGGGACCTGCCAACGCTGCGCCGGCGCGGGCGCCGAGCCCGAGAGCGGCTCGGGCAGGTACGTGAAGCGCTGCTGGCTCAGCACGAGCTGGCCGCCCTCGAGCCGGGCGCTGACGAGCGGGTACCCGGGCTTGAAGATCCAGCCATCCATGACTTCCGGGATCGGCTGGCGCGCGGCGAGGCCGAGCGCGGCCCAGAGGTCGCCGGTGTCGGCGTTGGCGTAGGCGTGCGCTTTCAGATAATCGCGGACGCCGTCGCGGAAGACCGTGGGCCCGAGGTACTGCTCGAGCATCCGGAGGACCGACGCTCCCTTCTCGTAGGTCAGCACGTCGAACATCGCGTCGGCGTCGCGCGGCGCCCCGACGTGGAACTCGATCGGCCGCGTCGAATGGAGCCCGTCCACCGAGAGCGCCGCCGCGCGCGAGACCCCGAAGGTCGTCCAGCGCTGCCACTCGGGCTTCCAGGCGTCGACCGCGAGGATCTCCATGAACGTGGCGAACGCCTCGTTGAGCCAGATGCCGTTCCACCACGTCATGGTCACGAGGTCGCCGAACCACATGTGAGCGTTCTCGTGGGCGACCACGTCGGCGATGCGCTCGAGCTCGGCGTGCGAGGCGGCGCGCTCGTCCACCAGCAGCGCCGTCTCGCGGAAGGTGATCGCCCCGAGGTTCTCCATGGCCCCGGCGGCGAAGTCGGGGATCGCCAGCAGATCGAGCTTGTCGCTCGGGTAGGGCAGGCCGTAGTAGTCCTCGAAGAAGCGAAGCGACGCGACCCCGATCTGGTGGCCGAAGGCGGCGAGCCGTCGCTTGCCCGGCACGCACCAGACGCGCACGGGCGTGGGGCCGACGAGGACCGGATCCGTCGCCTCCAGCTCGCCGACGACGAAGGCCACCAGGTACGTGGACATCTTCATCGTGTCCGCGAAGGTGACGAGCTTGCGACGGCCCTCGACGCGCTCGGACGCGATGGCCGTGTTCGACACCGCGGTGAGCGCCGGGTCGATCACGAGCGTCACCGCGAACACGGCCTTGAACGCGGGCTCGTCCCAGCACGGGAACGCCCGGCGCGCGTCCGTCGCCTCGAACTGCGTGGCGGCCATGAGCCGCGTGACGCCGCTCGGATCCTTGTAGCTCGACCGGTAGAAGCCGCGCAGCTTGTCGTTCAGCGTTCCCGTGAAGGCCAGCCGCAGCACCCATCGCCCCGGCGCGATCGGCGACGGGAACGTGATCCGGCAGCGCTCGGCCGCCTCGTCCACGAGGGGCGTCCCGCGCCGGGAGTCGCCGCGCGCGTTCGCGAGCGTGGCCTGGCCGATCGCCAGCTCGACCGCGTTGAGGACGATCTCCGACGTCGGCTCCGCGACGTCGAGCGTGATCGTCTCCTCGCCCGTGAAGGTGAGCGTCGTCAGATCGGGCTCGAGCCGAAGCTCGTATCGAGTCGGTGTCACATGACGCGGCAACCGGTGCTGATCCACGCGAAGTCTCCGAGAGCGATCAGGATGACTGCGAGCCTTACTGTACTCCCATCGGCCACGCTATCATGCCGACGCCGATGCGATCGTATCTTCGCGCGGCGTGCGCCGCCACGCTGGTCGTGCTGCTCGGCGCCTCCGCCGTCGGGGCCGACGCGATCCAGGAATTTCTTTGGCACCACTGGAGCCGGCCGCTGGCGCCCCAGGGGCCGCCGCCGGCGCGCTACTCGCCGCTCGAAGCCTCGCTCCATCCGGAAGCGTGCGGCGCCTGCCATCCCGCGCAGCTGGCCGACTGGCGCGAGAGCCTGCACGCTGCCGCGATGGGCCCAGGCGTCGCGGGGCAGCTGGTGGAGATGCGCGAGAGCGACCCGCAGTCGGCGCTCGCGTGCTTCACCTGTCACGCGCCGCTCGCCGAGCAGGCGTCCCTCCTCGCCCGGGGCGCCGCGGCTGTCGCCAATCCCGAGTACGACGCGGCGCTGGGTGGCAAGGGGCTGCCCTGCGCGGGGTGCCACGTGCGCGGCCACGAGCGGTTCGGCCCGCCGCGCCGCGATGGCTCGCTGGCGAGCGGCGCCCCGCGCGAGACGCTGCCCCACGACGGCGTCACCCGCACCCCGGCGTTCCTCAAGTCGGAGTTCTGCCGCGACTGCCACCAGTTCGCGCCCGACGGCTTCGCGCTGAACGGCAAGCTGCTGGAAAACACATATAACGAATGGAAGGCGAGCCGCTTCGCGCGCGAGGGCGTTCAATGCCAGGACTGCCACATGCCGGCGCGTCGTCATCGGTGGCGCGGGATCCACGACGCCGACATGGTGCGCTCGGGGCTCACGATCGCGGCGACCGCGGGCGCGGCGCGCTACCAGCCGGGCGACGTCGCGGCCGTCACGCTGCGCGTGACCAGCACGCGCGTCGGCCACGCGTTTCCGACCTATGTCACGCCGCGGGTCGTCCTGAGCGCCGAGCTGGTGGACGGCGCCGGACAGCCGATCGCCGGCAGCCGTCGAGAGAAGATCATCGGACGCGAGGTGGCCCTCGACCTCTCGCGCGAGGCGTTCGACACGCGGCTCTGGCCGGGCCGGAGCGCGACGCTCGAGTACCGGATCAAGGTTCCCGCCCGCGGGACGCGCGCGCGCCTGGCTGTCGTCGTCGAGCCCGACGCCTTCTACGCCGCGTTCTTCGAGGCGCTGCTGCGGCAGGGCGCCGGGCGAGGTGAGGCGCAGATTCGCCAGGCGCTCGACGCCGCGCGGCGCTCGCCCTTCATCGTGTTCGAGCGCGAGCTGGCTCTGTAGCGTTGGGGGCCCCGAAATGGCCCCCAAACCCCCAGCGCTCGGGGCGCCCCGGCCGAGCCGTGGCGCCCCTCGGTTGCGCGGGGAGCAGCTCCGACATTGCCCCACCCCGGCTACCAGCCGAGCGCGGCGCCGTCGGCGCGCGGACCGGAGGCGCACGCCTCGACGACCTCCACGTCGTGCCCGCGCGTCCGGAGCGAATCGCACACCTCGTCGCCGAAGCGCGTCTCGAGCCGGAGTGCCTGGGTTGCCTCGCCCCACGTGCGCCCGTAGAGCCAGCGCGGGGCCTCGACCGCCGCCTGCGGCCCGAGGCGGCGATCGACGATGCGCGTGACTAGCGCCGCCTGCGTCTGCGGCTGGCCCTCGCCGCCCATCGTGCCGTAGACGAGGCGCGGGCGTCCGCCCACCAGATACATGGAGGGGATCAGCGTGTGGGCGGTCTGCTTGCGCGGCGCCAGCCGGTTCACGTGCGCGGGGTCCAGCGAGAAGAAGGCGCCGCGGTTCTGCAGGAGGATCCCGGTGTCGCCGGCGATCACGCCGGAGCCGAACTCCCAGTAGAGGCTCTGGATCAGCGACACCGCGTTGCCCTGGGCGTCGGCGGCGACGATCGCGATCGTGTCGCCGGCCAGCGGCGCGCCGCGCGCGGGGCGGGCGGCCCGTCTCGAGATCAGCCGGCGCCGGTCGGCGAGGCGAGCCCCATCGAGGCAGTGCGTGACCGGCACCGTGACGAACGTCGGGTCGGCCAGGTAGCGATCACGGTCCTCGAACGCGAGCTTCGTCGCCTCGACGACGAGATGTACGTAGTCGGCCTCCGAGAGCGACGCGAGGTCGAAGCCCTCGAGAAGCAACAGGATCGCAAGGGCCGCGAAGCCCTGGGTCGGCGGAGGGAAGCTCGCGGCCTCGCCGCCCCGATACGGAACGCGAAGCGGCTCGACCCACTGGGCCCGATGCGCCGCCAGATCGTCGACCGTCAGCGGGCTCCCGACGGCGGCCGCGCCCCGCGCGATCCGGCGGCCGAGCGCGCCACCGTAGAAGGTCTCGGCGCCACCCCGCGAGATCTCCTCGAGCGTCGCCGCCAGGTCTGCCTGCACGAAGCGCTCGCGCGCCAGGAGCGCCGGGTGATAGATGCGCCAGAGCGGGCCGCGCAGCTCGGCCGACGCCGCGACGCCGAACAGGTCGTCGGCATCGGCCGTCTCTCGCCGCTGGCCCGGCGACGGTGGAAAGCCGTCGCGAGCATGCCCGATCGCGTCCTCGAAGAGAGCGGTCCACCCGATGGGCGAGCCCAGCGCGCTCCGGCTCAGATGGTGAGCTTCCCACCACCCCGACACGACCCCGGGGACGGTCAGCGCTGCCGCCCCGCCGCGGATCGGGATCGCGGCGCCGAAGCGCCGCTGGTAGGTCTCGAGATCGGCGGCCTGCGCCGAGCGACCGGCGGCGTTGAGCGCGCGGAGCTCGCCGCGTTGGCCGTCATGGATCAGCCAGAAGCTGTCGCCGCCCACGCCGTTCATGTGTGGATAGACGACCGCGACGGTCGTCGCGGCGGCGATGGCGGCATCGACGGCGTTGCCGCCGTCTTTCAGGATGGCCACGCCCGCCTCGGCGGCCAACGCGTGCGGCGCGGCCACGATCCCCTGTGTCGCCCGGCGCTCAGCCCAACGGGTGGCGGTCACGGCGGCGATGATACACGTCGCCGCTCCCTTGATTTCACACCATGAGTATGAAAGATTCGGGGCGAGGAGACCGTGTCGATGAGCAAGCCCACGCTCGCGTCGATCGTCACGATCAATCCCGAGATCGCGTACCGCGAGCTTGACGGCGAGGTGGTGATCCTCAACCTCGAGACCGGCATCTATTTCGGGCTCGACGCGGTCGGGGCGCGGACCTGGAAGCTGATCGAAGACCACGGAGCCCTCGGCGCGGTGCATGCGGCACTCCACTCGGAGTACGACGTGCCCCCATCCGTCCTCGAACGAGATCTGCTCGAGCTCGTCGATCAGCTCTGTGCAAAAGGACTGACGCGTGTCGCCGCGAATTCCAAGTAGCTCTCTCGTGACGCGCGCCCTCCGCACGACTCGGACACTTTCTCGAAACGACTGGACGGTCCTGGCGAGCGCGCTCGCGCTCTTGCCGGCCGTGACCGTGGGCCTGAGGCTCGTCGGCCTTCGGCGCCTTCTGGCCATCGTCGAGCGGCTCGCCTCCGAGCGCCGCCGTCGCGCCGCCGGCGATCCGGGCGGTGCGGCACGCACGGCCTGGCTCGTGGAAACCGCGGCTCGTTGCTGCCTGCCGACGCCCACCTGCCTCGCGAAGTCGCTTGTCCTCTTCTTGGTCCTCAGACGCCGGGGGCTTCCAGCCGAGCTCGTCATCGGGGTCACGAAGGCTCGGGGCCCGCTCGAGGGACACGCGTGGGTGCGCCTCGGCGGGGCGAACGTCGGAGATCCGCTGAGCTGTATCGCGCTCGCCCGTCTTCCCGCCGAGCGACCTGTTGCGGTGAGTTTTGCCCCGTGCGAGCGCGCGCCATGAGCGGTCTCGCCGGCGTCTACGGGCTCGACGGCCGTCCCGTCGACGTCATGCTGCTCCGGAGGATGATCGAGGCCGTGACCCACCGCGGCGAGGACGGCGAGGGCTACTGGATCGACGGACCGGTGGGTCTCGGACATCGTATCGCCCGCACCACGCCGGAGTCGCTCGACGAGAAGCAGCCACTGCTCGACGAGACCGGCACGCTCTGCCTCATCCTCGACGGTCGGGTCGACAACCGCAGTGAGCTCACCGCATGGCTGCGCGCGGCGGGCGTCCATCTCCGGACGAGTACCGACGCGGAAATCCTGCTGCAAGCCTACGCGCTCTGCGGCGACGATTGCGTCGCCCGGATTGTCGGTGATTTCGCGTTCACGATCTGGGACCGGCGGCGCCGCCGGCTGTTCGGCGCCCGCGACCCTCTCGGGATCCGGCCGTTCTACTATCGCGCCGACGAACGGACTTTCGTCTGGGGGTCGGAGCTCCGGCAGCTCCTCGACGGGCTGCCGCGTCTCCCGGAGCCGAACGAAGGGGTCATCGGCGAGTACCTGAGCAGCCGTCTCGTCGATCTCGAGGAGACCCTCTATCGCGGGATCCTGCGGCTGCCGCCGGGACACCGGCTGACCGTCCAGGACGGCCGCGTCCGGACGGAACGCTACTTCGACGTGGATCCGCGCCGCGAGATCCGCTACCGCTCGGACGACGAGTACGCGGAGCACTTCCGCGAGATCTTCCGGGAGGCGGTCCGGTGCCGGCTCCGGAGCTCCGCCCCGATCGCCGCGTTCCTGAGCGGCGGGCTCGACTCTTCGGCGATCGTCGGCGTCGCCTCCCGGTTGGCCCTCGACGGCCGGATGCCGGCACCGGGCTTCGAGGCGTACTCGCTCGACTTCTCGCCTGAGGCCGCGGACGAGCGTGGCTGGGTCGACGATGTCGCGAGGATGTGGGCCTTGCCGGTGCATCACGTCGGCGCCGTCGACGTTGCGCCGCCTCTGGCCGAGCAGGCCGCCGATCTCCGGGACTTTCCGGATCTTCCCAACACGCATCCCTGGGGGCTCCTTCTCGACGAGGCGCGCCGACGCGGCTGCCGCGCGGCGCTCTGGGGCTACGGCGGCGACGAGTGGCTGACCGGAGACACCGCGCACTGCGCCGACCTGCTTCGCCGGCTGAGGCTTGTGGCGCTGACGCGCCGGATCCGCGACGACCTTCGCGCCTTGAACTTGCTGGGGGGGCCTGCGGTCGGCGTGGCGGACGCGATCGGGTGGTGCGTGCTGCCGCTTGCTCCGCGCTCGGCGAAACGGCTGATCCGGCGCCTTCTGCGCCGGGACGTCCCGGACTGGATCGCGCCCGCCTTCGCGCGGCGCGTCGGGCTTCGAGAGCGGCTCGCAAACAGGATCACCCCGCCTCCATTCCCCACGCTCGCCCAGCGCGCCATCTATGCGCAGCTGCGGAGCGGCTGGAGCGCCACCGAGTACGAGATGGTGGACCGGTTCGAGAAGCGCCGGTTCATGGAGAGCCGGTTCCCCTTCAACGATCGGAGGCTCATCGAGTTCGCTCTGGCGCTCCCGGAGGAGCAGCGCCGGCGCGGCACCGAGACGAAATTCATCCTGCGCCGGGCGGTCGGAGATCTGCTCCCGCCGTCGGTGGCGCGTCGGGCGACCAAAGGGGACTTCACGTACCTCTTCGCGACCTCGCTCGAGCGCGAGGCCGCCGCCCTGGTACCTGGCCGACTCCGTCTGGAGACTGACGGCTTCGTGCGCGGCGAGCGGGTGCGGGAGATGTACCGTCGCGTTCAGCAGGGCGACCTCGGTTGTCTCGGCCAGCTCTGGATGATCCTCGCGACCGAGCAGTGGTACCGAACGATGTTCGCCTCGCCCTCCGCGGCACACGCAGACAGGGAGGCAGCATGAGCGAGCGGGAGACGCGGGACTCGAGCCCCGAATCCTCGAAGCGGCCCTACGCGAAGCCCCGGCTGATCGAGTACGGGCCCGTCGAGAAGCTGACGCACTCGGGCACGCAGACCCTCGGCGACGCGGGCCCCATGATGATGACGTGCTTGTGACTGGGCCGCGCGCCGGAGTGCCGGTCGTCTGATGTCGCTCGTCCTCGACGAGCATCGGCAGTACCTCGCCGACGACACCCGCGTATCGGCCTTCCGGCAGGCGATCGAGGAGGTTGTCGGCCCCGGCGATGTGGTGCTGGACCTCGGCGCCGGCACCGGGATCCTCGGGCTCATGGCCTGCCGCGCGGGGGCCAAGCGCGTCTATGCGGTCGACGAGGGGCCGATCATCGGCCTCGCGCGAGACATCGCCGCGGCCAACGGGTTGCAGGACCGGATCACGCACATCAAGGGGCTCTCGACCCGCGTGGAGCTGCCGGAGCGCGTCGATGTGGTCCTCGCCGACCAGATCGGGCGCTTCGGGCTGGAATCCGGCATCCTGGAATACTTCGCAGACGCGCGGGCACGCTTCCTGAAGCCCGGCG
>QHSL01000141.1 GCA_003220435.1 Candidatus Rokuibacteriota bacterium
CGTTGAAGTACTCGCCCCCCGTCACCTTGACGGGAAGCGTGGGTGGAGCGGTCAGGGCATCCAAAATCACCGACGCGGCGCCGCCGTTCGGCAACACGTGCGCGTGCGAGCGGCTCAGGCCGAGGCGGGTTCCGATCCGGAACTTGCGGCTGACGTTCCGATCGAGGTTGAGACGGAAGGACCCGCGATTCATGTCGGAGCCGATCACGACGCCGTCGTTCTGCAGCAGGCTTCCCGAGACATAGTACGTGGTGCTCGTGTCGCCCCCCGAAATGGCGAGGTCGTAATTGCGCATCGGCGCGTTCCGGAAGATCGCGCTCTGCCAATCGGTCCCTTGGCCGAAGGCCGCGACCTCGGCTGGCGTGTAGAACGCAGGCTGGCCGGCGTTGGCGTATGCGGTATTCACCATCTGGGCGAACTGCGTCCCATTGAGGACCGGCAGCGTCCGCCGCACGTCCTGGATACCGTAGTAGGAGCCGAACGACACCGCATTCTGCCCTGCGCGCCCGTGTTTGGTGGTGATCAGCACCACGCCGTTCGCCGCGCGCGCGCCGTAAATCGCCCCTGCTGCAGCATCCTTGAGGACCTCGATCGACTCGATGTCGCTCGGGTTGAGACCTGAGATCGGATTCAGTCCCCGCATCCCTTCCCCGAGCAGGCTACCCGTCGTGGCATCCTGGAGGTTCGTGGTCACCGGCACCCCGTCGACGACGTACAGTGGATCGTTGCCTGCGGAGATGGAATTGCCGCCGCGAATGCGTACCATCACGCCGGCGCCCGGCTGTCCGCTTGAGGTGACCACTTCGACGCCCGCCGCACGTCCCAACAGCGCCTCATCGAGGGAAGTGACGGGTGCCGAGCCGACCTGCTCCGCCGTGACGGACGAAACCGCACCCGTCAGCTCGCGTCGTTGCGCCGTCCCGTACCCGATGGCCACCACTTCCTCGAGCTGCGTGGCGTGCGGCGTCAACGCGAAGTCGACGGTGATCTCCTGGTCCGGGAGTACGATCACGGGCTTCGTGACCGAGGAGTACCCGATGCGCACGACCCTGATTGTGTGCTCCCCGACCGGGACGTCATTGATCCGATACCTGCCGTCATCACCGGACCGCGCGCTGAGCCCGGTACCCACCACTGAAACGGTCGCCACGCCGATCCCCTGCCCGCTGAGGGAATCAGTGACTCGCCCGGTCACCGTGCCCCCCTGGAATCCGTCCAAGGCGCCGCGCCTGACGAGCGCCGCCTGTCCATTGGACGTGAGCAGCACGTCCACACCGGTGTCGTACAGCACCGCGCTCAGCACGGCGCCGACGGTCAGGTTTGACGCACTGAACGTCACCCGCGCGTTGAGCGGCACGACCGCCGCGCTGTAGGTGAGCCGCAAGCCGGCCTGTTGTGCGATGGTGGACAACGCCTCCCCGAGCGGCACGTCCTTGAGGTCAAGCGAGATCGGCTTGCGAAACACCGCGGCGTTGCTCGCATCCTTCCACCGCGGCGCTAGGTCGCTCGAGCGGCTCGCCTCCACGGCGAGGAACCGCGGGCCAGCGGCGGCGAGCTCGACTCCGGGAACCCGGTCTTGGGCTTGCGCCACCCCGATCGCTCCGGCGGTGGTGAGCCCCGCAAGCAGCGCGACGACAGCGCCCCATTGTCCTTGTGCATTCGCTCCGATACGCATGCTCGACCTCCCGTTCTCGCTAGCGTGCCTCTCGAGTCGTTGAGATGGTCACCGATCGGCCTTGCCACTCGTAGCGAGCGCCGACCGCGGCAGTGATGAGGGTGAGGACTTGTGCGACCGGCTCGTCGCCGTAGGAGCCCGTGACGGGGCGGCGCGCGAGCGCGGCATCGGCGACCCGGACGTCGAGGTCGTACCACCGGCCCAGCCGCTCCACGGCCTCCTCCAGCGGCACGTTCGCGAAGACGAGGCGTCCCCTGGTCCACGCGACCTCGTTGGTCACACTGGCGCCGCGTAGAACCCGGATCGTGCCGGTCCGAGACAGAGTCGCCACCTGGCCGGCCCGGAGCGGCGTCTCCGTCCCCGTCTGGCCCCCAGGAACGGCCAACGCGACGGCGCCCTCCACCACCGCGACGCGCTCGCGCTCCGCGTCGCCGTACGCGTGGACGCCGAACCTGGTCCCGATGTCCCGGACCGCGCCGCCCGCGGTGTGCACGACAAAGGGGCGAGCGACATCATGGACGACGCTGAAATACGCCTCGCCTTCCAGGTACACGTCCCGTTGGTGGGCCGCGAAGGTGACCGGCGCCCGCAGCCTGCTGTCCGCGTTGAGGGTGATTTCCGTGCCGTCGAGCAGCCGGAGGACGGCGCGCCGCCCCCGAGGGGTCGTGTACTCCCGCATCGCCGGCGCCTGGCCGACCGTTCGTGCCTCGCGAGCGAGCCACCACGCTCCGCCGGCGCCGACCAGGGCGGCGACGATCCCTGCGGCGATCGCGACGTGCCACGGCCCTGATCGTCTAGGCGCACGATACCGGGCCTCGAAGCGGCTCCAGGCTGCGTCCACCTCGTACGGCGCGCCGTGGCGCTGGGCGTCCGCGTCCCAAGCCGCTTGCAGCGCCGCGACGGCGGCCCGGCGCGCCGGATCCGCTCCGATCCACGCCTCGACGACGGCACGGTCCTCGCGCAGGCCGCTCCCGTCGAGGTAGCGCGCGAGCGCGCCGAGATCGATGGTGGACCGGAGAAGCGGCATCACATCCCTACGACGCCGCAGGGGTAGGGCTTACTTACTGAGCGCAGTCAAGGCCCGCTGGCGTACGGCGAAGAGGATCGCGGGATCGCGAGGGTACGTGGTCAGCGACGGGACGACGTCACGCACGGCGGCAAGCGCGGCTGCAGAATCGCGCTGTCGCCACAACGCGCACAGCGCGTGATCCTCGACCCCGTCCCGAAAAGCCTCCCAGCGTAAGCTGGAGCGCGGTCCGTCTCGTCCCGGGTAGACGATGAAATCATCGCCGGGGGCAAACAGCCCCTTGTTGGGATCGAGATCGCTGGGCCATTGATTCAGACCCCAGTGCAAGAACCCGCGCGCCCCGTACCGCATGGCCACCCAAGGCAGCAGACGGGTCTTCAGCAGGGGGTAGTCGATCAGGCGATTGGGGTACGCTCCCTGGGGCAGCCACGACGTGTACAGCCACAGCTCAATCCCTCCCGCTTGCTGGCGGGCTCGATATCGGTCATACCACCGCTCCAGAAAGCTTTCCTCGGGCACCCAGATCTCGAGATCACCGTCGAAATCCAGGGCTTGGATGGCTTCGATCCGCTTCAAGCGGGGGGCGGCGGCGTGCACGCGACGTGAGAGAGCGCGCCAGGACTCGACGTTCTCGGGGATCGGCTCGTCGGCGACGTGAAGGACCGCATGCTCGACCCACCCACGCTCGACCAGGTGGCGCTGGAGGTCAGCCAGGAACGCCTCCAGCGGGACTGCCGTCGTGTCACCGGTCGCTGAGGACGTGGCAGGGCGTGGGAAAGGCTCGAACGGGTTGGTCCATGCCCATGGTGTCGTTCGGCCCCCGACGTGCATCAGCTCGATGTGGCTCAAGCCCCTGGAGAGAAACAGCTGCACCCAGCGGTCGAACAGGCGGTAGTCGAACGTGTAGGAGCCGTGTGGTTCTCGCCTGACGCGAATCAGCTCCAGATCGGTCTGGAACATCGTCTGGCCATGCGCCCGCATGTCATCGGCATAGGCCCGGAGTAGCCTCCAATGCGCATCGCTCCACTCCTCGACGCCATGCTGCTGGGCGATTGCGCGCGAGCTGAACCAGTTCGTGACCCCGAGCGACGGCATCCGGGGCAGCGTCACCGGGAACACCTCGACCGTGAGCTGAACGGTACGTAGCAGCGCGGCCCCGGCTCGCAGCGCGAGGGTACCGTTGTAGACACCCGGCACCGCCTCGCGAGGAATCGCCACGCGCACGAGCGCCGGTTGGGTGACGCCAGCGCACACCG
>QHSL01000007.1 GCA_003220435.1 Candidatus Rokuibacteriota bacterium
CGATCCGGCGTCGGCGATCAGGAGACGGCGGGCGCCGGGATCGGCGCCGGCCGCGAGGTCACCGGCTCTTCACGGATCGCCAGCGCCAGACCCGCCGCGATGAAGCCCATGAGCGCGGCGGACACGAACGCGATCTCGTAGCCGCCGGTCCACTCGTAGATCCAGCCCGCCAGCGCCGCGCCGAGCGCCGAGCCCACCTGGTGCGAGAAGAAGATCCAGCCGGAGAGCTCGCCGACGGAGTAGCGCCCGAAGATGTTCGCGGTGAGCGTCGTCGTCGGCGGCACGGTCGAGATGTAGTTCAGCCCGAAGATCGCCGCCCAGAGATGGAGTGAGGGCGCGTTCCAGACGTAGAGCAGGAACAGGAGCGAGACGCCCCGGAAGAAATAGAAGAAGGCCAGCGGCCCACGCCGGCCGAACCGATCGCAGATCCAGCCCGACGAGATCGTCCCGACCACGTTCATGGCGCCCATGACCCCGAGCGCTGTCGAAGCCTGCAGCTCGTTGAAATTGTGCTCGAGGGCGTGCGGCATGAAGTGCGTGAGCACCATCCCGTTGGAGGTATAGCCACACACGAAGAAGGTCGCCATCAGGAGCCAGAACTGCGGAACGTACATCGCGTCCTGGAGCCGGACGCGCTGCGACTTCTCCGCCGCCGCCAGCTGCGCCGCGGCGGCCGGCGTGCCGGTCGCGCCGTAGGGACGTAGGCCACGGTCGGCGGGGTCGTCACGGACGAAGAAGAGCGCGATCGGGAGCACAACGACGAGCAGCGCGACGCCCAGCCAGAAATAGCTCGTGCGCCACCCGAACCAGATCGTCAGCGCCGAGGCGAGGGGAATCATGACGAGCTGCCCGGCGGACATGCCCCCGGCCGAGAGGCCGATGGCCAAGCCGCGGCGGGCCTCGAACCATCGTGCCGCCACGCTCGATCCGGTCGGGGTGGTCAGGCCGCCCGCGCCGAGGGCCATGAGAAAGCCGGTCGTGACGTAGACGTGCCAGAGACTTTGCACGTAGGAACCGCCGATCGAGCCGGCGCCGAGCAGGAGCAGCGCGATGATGACGATCCGCCGGGGACCCCAGCGATCGGCGAGGCGTCCCACCAGCGGCCCGGCCGCGCCGAGCAGGAGCAGCGACACGGCCGCGGCGCCGGACAGGGCGCCGCGCCCCCAGCCGAACTCCGCTTCCATGGGCTTGATGTAGACGCCGAATCCCGACCGGATGCCGGACGCGGCCAGCATGCAGATCGTCACGGCACCCAGCACGATCCACGCCGGGTGCACGCGACGGATCGAGCTCACGAGGTTAGGATACAGGCTCCCGCCGCGGGGATTCGCCGAATGAACGCGTGCCGATGCCGAGCCGGCGCCTGGCAGGGGGGCCAGGCGTCCGTCCAGGCTACGAGCGGTGAGCGACTAGCTGGCCACCGCGGCGGCCATCTTCGGCCTCAGCACGATCGCGTCACCCTCCGCATCGACCGTGATGGTGTCGCCGTCGGTCAGCTCGCGCTGGAGCAGCTTGAGCGAGAGCGGATCCTGCACCAGTCGCTGAATGGTCCGCTTGAGCGGCCGCGCGCCGAACGTCGGGTCGTAGCCCTCGCGTCCGAGAAGGCTCCGGGCCGCGTCGGTCACCTCGAGCTCGATCCGCCGGGGCGCCAGGCGTCGCCGGAGGTGTCCGAGCTGGATGTCCACGATCCGGGCGATCTCCTCGCGTCCCAGCGGCGCGAAGATCACGACCTCGTCGATCCGGTTGAGGAACTCCGGCCGGAGCGTGTTCCGCAGCTCCTGCTGGAGCAGCGGGCGGACCTTCTCGGGCCGCTCGTATTCGCGGAAGATGTGGCTCCCGAGATTCGACGTCATGATCACAACCGTGTTGCGGAAGTCCACCGTGCGGCCGTGCCCGTCCGTCAAGCGCCCGTCGTCGAGCAGCTGGAGCAGGACGTTGAAGACGTCGGCGTGCGCCTTTTCGATCTCGTCGAAGAGGATCACCGAGTAGGGCCGGCGGCGCACCGCTTCGGTGAGCTGCCCGCCTTCGTCGTAGCCCACGTAGCCGGGCGGGGCGCCGATCAGCCGGGCCACCGTGTGCTTCTCCATGTACTCGGACATGTCGATGCGGATCATCGCGCGCTCGTCGTCGAACAGGAACTCCGCCAGCGCGCGCGCCAGCTCGGTCTTTCCGACGCCGGTGGGCCCGAGGAACAGGAACGAGCCGATGGGCCGGTTGGGATCGGCGAGCCCCGAGCGGGCGCGCCGGACGGCGTTCGCCACCGCGCGAATGGCCTCGTCCTGGCCGACCACCCGGTGCCCCAGCCGCTCCTCCATGTTGACGAGCTTCTGGATCTCGCCCTCGAGCAGCCGCGTGACCGGGATCCCCGTCCACTTGGCGACCGTGACCGCGATGTCCTCCTCGTCGACCTCCTCGCGCAACATCCGACCTTGCGCGTGCTGGTCGGCCAGCCGCGCGTCGAGCTCTGCCAGCTGCTTCTCGAGGGTCATCAATGTGCCGTAGCGGAGCTCCGCGGCGCGGTTCAGATCGCCGCGGCGCTCGGCGTCGGCCATCGCGTGCCGGGCCGCGTCGATCTCCTCCTTGATCTTGCCAATGCGCGTGATGCCTTCCTTCTCGGCCTGCCACCGCGCCTTGAGGCCGGAGCCCTTCTCGCGGAGCTCGGCCAGCTCGGCGTCGATCTTCGCGAGGCGCTCGCGGGAGACCGCGTCTTCCTCGCGGGCCACCGACACCCGCTCGATCTGGAGCTGCATGATGCGCCGCTCGATCTCGTCGATCTCCTGCGGCATCGAGTCGATCTGCATGCGGATGCGGGCCGCGGCCTCGTCGACCAGGTCGATCGCCTTGTCCGGCAGGAAGCGGTCGCCGATGTAGCGGTGCGAGAGCACGGCCGCCGCGACCAGCGCCGTGTCCTTGATCTTGACCTTGTGGTGGACCTCGTACTTGTCCTTGAGGCCGCGCAGGATCGCGATCGTGTCTTCCACCGAGGGCTCGCGGACCATCACCGGCTGGAAGCGTCGCTCCAGCGCCGCGTCCTTCTCGATGTGCTTGCGGTACTCGTCCAGCGTGGTCGCGCCGACGCAGCGCAGCTCGCCGCGGGCCAGCGCGGGCTTGAGCATGTTGGCCGCGTCCACGGCGCCCTCGGCCGCGCCCGCGCCCACGAGCGTGTGGAGCTCGTCGATGAAACAGATGATCGCGCCGCTCGACTCGGTGATCTCCTTGAGCACGGCCTTCAAACGATCCTCGAACTCGCCCCGGTACTTCGATCCGGCCACGAGCGCCCCGATGTCGAGCGCGACCAGCTGCTTGCCCTTCAGCCCCTCGGGCACGTCGCCGGCGACGATCCGCTGGGCCAGGCCCTCGACGATCGCGGTCTTGCCGACGCCGGGCTCGCCGATGAGGACCGGGTTGTTCTTGGTGCGACGCGAGAGCACCTGCACGACCCGGCGGATCTCCTCGTCGCGGCCGATGACCGGATCGAGCTTGCCTCGCCGCGCGAGGTCGGTGAGGTCGCGCGAATAGCGCTGGAGCGCCTGATATTTCTCCTCGGGGTTCTGGTCGGTCACGCGCTGCGTGCCGCGCACCTCGACGAGCGCCTTGTAGATCGCCTCCGGGCCGACGCCGTTGGCGGCCAGGACGCGGCCGGCGGCTCCATCACGCTCCTGGGCCAGCGCCAGCAGGAGATGCTCGGTGGAGACGTATTCGTCCTTGAGCCGCTCGGCCTCCGCCTGGGCTCGCTCGAGCGCTTGCCGCGTGCGCTCGCCCAGATACTGTCCGCTGGCGCCCTTGACCGCCGGGAGCGTGTCGAGCGCCAGCGTGAGCTCGCGCTGGATCGCCTCAGGTCGGGCGCCGAGCTTCGCGAGAACGGGGCCGACCACGCCCTCACGTTGCTGGAGCAGCGTGGCGAGCAGATGCTCGGGCTCGATCGCCTGGTGGTTGTGCTGGTCGGCCAGCGCTTGCGCCGCCTGCAGCGCTTCCTGCGCCTTCACGGTGAGCTTGTCCAGTCGCATGGCTCCTTGCTCCTATCCCAGATACGCGCGCGGGTTGTCGCTCCGCTGCGCGTTGAGCTTCTCGTACAGATCTCGCTCTTCGGGGGTCACGTCGCTCGGCATGACGATCTTCACCGTCACCAGCTGATCCCCCGCGCCGCCGCCCTTGAGACGCGGCATCCCGTAGCCGCGGAGCCTGAAGGTGCGGCCGCTCGACGTCGCGGGCGGGATTTTCATCGAGACTTTGCCGCGCAGGGTCGGCACCTCGAGCGTCGTGCCCAGGGCGGCCTCGGGCGCCGTGATGGGCAAGGTCAGGTGCACGTCGTCGCCCTTCCGCTCGTAAAACGGATGCGACGCCACCGTGACGGTCAGGTAGAGGTCGCCGCGCGCGCCCGCCGCGCCCGCGCCCTCGCCCGAGACCCGAACCCGCTGGCCGCTCCTCACGCCCGCCGGAATTCTCACGTCGACCTGGCGGCGAGCTCGCTGCCAGCCGCCCCCGCCGCACGCCGCGCACACCTGGCGCTTGATGTGGCCCGCACCCTGACAGGCCGCGCACGGCTCGTCCAGATCCAGCGCGAACGTCTTCCGAGTCCCGTGGAACGCTTCGTCGAGGGAGATTTCCGCGTCCGCCTGGACATCCGCGCCCCCGGCGCTCTGGCCCCGCCCGAGGAGGTCTTCGAATCGGATGCCGCCGCCTCGAGGCCCGTGACCGGAGTGCGCGCCCAGGTCGCCGAAGATCGTCCGGAAGAAGTCCGAGAAGTCGCCGCCGCCTGGCTCTCCGCGATACTCGACCCGGAAACCACCGCCGGGTGCGCCCGGAGGCGCTTGGGCGTAGCGCTGCCAGTCGGGTCCCAGCGAGTCGTAGCGCTGGCGCTTCTCCGGATCTGAGAGAACCTCGTAGGCCTCGTTGATCTCCTTGAAGCGCTCGGTCGAGTCCTTGCCCTTGGCAACGTCCGGGTGATGCTTCCTCGCCAGCCGTCTGTAGGCGGACTTGATCGTCTTGTCGTCCGCCTTCCGCTCGACTCCGAGAATTTGGTAGTAGTCCTTGAAGTCAATGGGCATTGGTCAAATCTTATTGAAAGTATAGCAGATAGATTTAGTCTATGACGCTAATATACGACCGATCCAAACCTGGGGACACACAGCAACATACTGAATAATAACGAATCTTCTAGGGGACCACGATCAAGAGATCATCCTCGGCCGACTCTGAACGCCACGTAGAGGGACATCTGCCCGCGCTGCAGGAGAACCGTGAGCGGGTCTCCCTCCTTCACGTCGCGAGTGAGCCGCTCGAAGTCCGGCATCGTTCGCACCGCCTGACCGTTCAACTGCTTGATGACGTCGCCGCGCTGCACGCCGGCCTCTGCCGCCGCGCTGCCGTCCTCGACGCGAACCACCACCACCCCGTCGGTCGATCGCAGATTGAGCTGGCGCGCGATGTCGGGCGTCACCGGACGCACCTCGAGCCCGAGCATCGACCGCGCCCGGCCGCCCGGACGCTGCTGCTGGACCTGCCGCTCCTGGGGCGCCTGGCCGACCTTGATCTCCAGGATCTTCTCGCTCTGGTCGCGCCAGACCTTCACCTTCGCGACGTGATCGGGCGAGAAGAAGCCGACCGCGCGCTGCAGGTCGCCCGTCGCCTCCATCGGGCGCCCCTCGAACTCGAGCAGGATGTCGCCGGGCTTGAGGCCGGCCTTGGCGGCGGGGCTGTCGGGCACCACTTCGTTGATGAGCACCCCTTTGGAATCCTTGGCGCCGAACGAGCGCGCCAGCTCAGGGGTGAGCTGCTGGATCGAGACGCCGAGCCAGCCGCGCGTCACGCGCCCCTTGTCGCGGAGCTCCGTGTAGATCTTGCGCGCCATGTTCGAAGGGATCGCGAAGCCGATGCCCGAGCCTCCCGCGACGATCGCGGTGTTGATCCCGACCACCTCGCCCTGCATGTTCACGAGCGGCCCGCCCGAGTTGCCCGGGTTGATCGCGGCATCCGTCTGCAGAAAGTCGTCGAAGGGCCCCTGGTCGAGCTGCCGCGCCTTGGCGCTGATGATGCCGGCGGTGACCGTCGCCTGGAGGCCGAAGGGGGAGCCGACCGCGAGCACCCAGTCTCCGACCTGCACGCGATCCGAGTCGCCGAGGCGGGCGTACTTGAAGGTGCTCTTTCCATCGTCCAGCTTGAGCACGGCGAGGTCGGTCTTCTTGTCGACGCCGATGACCTTCGCCTTGTGCTTGCCGCCGTCGAGCGTCACGACCTCGATCTCGGTCGCCCGCTCGACCACGTGAGCGTTGGTGAGCGCGATGCCCGTCGGGTCGACGATGACCCCTGAGCCGAGGCTCCGCTGCGGAATGCGCTCGGGCACCTCGCCGAAGAAGCGGCGGAAGAACTCCTCTCCGAAGTATTCCTCGAACGGCGTGCGGCCCTGGAGCCCGGCGCCGCGGGCAACGGTGTTGATGTTGATCACCGCCGGCTTGATCGCCTCCGCAATCGCCGCGAACGTCCCGCCCTGGGGCGGCATCTGCACCGGGACGATCGGGAGCGGCGTGGCGGGCGTCTGGGCCACGGCCGGCTGGCGCCAAAGCTCGGCGCGAGTCGCCGTGAACGCGCCGAGCGCGCCACCGGCCAACACGGCGACGACCAGCGCGGCGACGAAAGTCCTTCGGTTGAGCTGCACCATCATCGGGGTCCCTCCATCACGCTCTCACCGGCCAGCGCGCGCCGGAGCCGCTCGCCCTCGAGCGTCTCCGTTCGTTTCAATTCCTGAGCCGCGGCGATCAGCACCGCCTTTTTCGTCGTGAGAATCCCGCGGACGCGATCATGGGTGCGGTCGAGAATCGCTCGCACCTCTTCATCGATGGTCCGGGCGGTCGCCTCGCTGTAGTCGCGCTCGCCGCCCATGCCGCTGCTCTTGAGGAAGAGCGGGAGGCGCTCGCCGTAGGTCGCGAGCCCCACCCGCTCTGACATGCCGTACTTGGTCACCATGAGGCGCGCGAGTTCCGTCGCGCGCTCGAGGTCGTTGTGGGCGCCCGTCGAGACCTCGCCGTAGACGAGCTCCTCCGCGACCCGTCCACCCAGCAGGACCGCCAGCCGGTCCTCCAGCTCGCTCCGGGTCATCAGGAAGCGCTCCTCGGTGGGTAGCTGGTAGGTCATCCCGAGCGCGCCGATGCCGCGCGGGATGATCGTGACCTTGTGGACCGGGTCGGCCTGCGCGACCGACGTCGCCACCAGCGCGTGCCCCATCTCGTGGTGCGCGACGATATCGCGCTCCTTCTCCGAAAGCACTCGGCTTCTCTTCTCGAGTCCAGCGACGACCCGATCAATCGCTTCTTCGAAGTCGGACATCTCCACCGCGCTCTTTTCCTTGCGCGCGGCCAACAGCGCCGCTTCGTTGACGATGTTGGCGAGGTCCGCGCCGGCGAATCCCGGCGTGCGGGCCGCGATCACCGCGAGATCGACCCCGCCCGCCAGGACCACCGCGCGGGCGTGCAGTCTCAAGATGGCCTCACGCCCGCGGAGATCGGGCTTGTCGACGACGACCTGGCGGTCGAAGCGGCCGGGGCGCAGGAGCGCCTGGTCGAGCACCTCCGGGCGGTTCGTCGCCGCCATGATGATCACGCCCTTCGAGGAGTCGAAGCCGTCCATCTCGGCGAGCAACTGGTTGAGCGTTTGCTCACGCTCGTCGTGGCCACCCACGAAGCCGGTGGCGCCCGCGCGCGACTTGCCGATCGCATCCAGCTCGTCGATGAAGATGATGCACGGCGCCTTGTCCTTGGCCTGCTCGAACAGGTCGCGGACGCGCGCGGCGCCGACCCCCACGAACATCTCGACGAACTCCGAGCCGGACAGGGTGAAGAAGGGCACGTCGGCCTCGCCGGCGACGGCCCGCGCCAGCAGGGTCTTGCCGGTCCCCGGCGGCCCGACGACCAGGACGCCCTTCGGGATGCGTCCGCCGAGCCGCTGGTACTTGCGCGGGTTTCTCAAAAAGTCGACGATCTCGACGAGCTCCGCCTTCGCCTCGTCGACGCCGGCCACGTCGCCGAACGTCGTCTTGAGCTCCTTGCGATCAAAGATCTTGTGCTTCGAGCGACCGAACGAGAGGGCCTGCGTCGGCCCGCCGCCCACCCGTCGCATCAGGACCATCCAGATCGCGACCATGATGCCGAGCGGGATGACCCAGCCGAAGAAGAGATCGCGCAGGAAGGTCGACTCGATCCGCCCCGTGAACTCGACCTTGTGCTTCTCGAGCTCCGCGATGAGCGGCGCCTCTTCCACGCCGGGGATGCGCGTGACCGTGAAGACGCGCACCTCGGCGTCGGAGCCGAGCCATTGACGGAGACGATCCCCGGCGCTGCTCGGTGCTGTGGGCAGGGCGTCGGGCTTGGCGATGCCCCGGATCTCCTTGTCGGTCAACGCGACCTTCTCGATCTTGTCGGTGCGGACGAGGTCGAGGAACTTCGACATGGGGAGCTCGACCGTCCGGGGGGCCTGCAGCCACGACTGCAGGAACAGGAGGACCATGGCCGCGACGAGCACGTAGGCCAGCGAGAACTGGATGCGCTGGTTGAGCCGCGGCTTCATCGATGCCACCCATTGGTCATGCTAGCGTTGCGACCTCCAAGTGTCAAACCCGCAACCTCTTTTCGCTTGACACATCAAGCCCTTTGGCCTAAAAGTTGGCGCTGACCGCACCTGTGAAACTGAGAACAAGCTCATTTCTCGCGAGGGTCGATCAACGCCTGTTCGGGTTGCTGGTTCGGGGGCCAAGTTGAGGGATTGCCGCGCGGTGCGCCGGCGCGCGTGGACGGCTCTGGCGGTGGTGGCGCTCCTCACACTGTTGCCTGCCCTTCCTGCCCTTGCCCAGGACGCCGCCAAGGAGCCCGCGTACCGGGCCTTTCCCCTGATCGGCTCGCGGCTCGCGGTGTGGGCCGTCGCGCAGCTCCACCTGAACTTCGCCGCGTTCATCCTCGGCGTTCCGATCTTCGCCGTGATCATCGAGATCATCGGCTGGCGGACGGGCGACGCCCGGTACGACTGGCTTTCGCACGAGTTCGTCAAACTCACCTTCGCGGCGTTCTCCACCACCGCCCTGCTGGGCGCCCTGCTCCTCTTTCTGTTCGTCGCCTACTACCCCAAGTTTTGGACGTACATGACCTCGATCTTTTTCCCGACGTACTGGGTCTACGCGCTCCTGTTTTTCGCGGAAACCTTCACGGTCTACGTCTGGTACTACGGATGGGACTGGCTCAGCGGTCCTCGAAAGGGGATCCACGTCGGCCTGGGCGTGCTCAGCAACCTCTTCGGCACCGCGATCCTCCTGGTGGCGAACTCGTGGGTGACCTTCATGATCTCGCCCGCCGGGATCGATGAGTCGGGCGCGCTCAAGGGATCCGTCTGGGCGGCGATCAACAACTTCACCTGGATGCCGATCAACATCCACCGGCTCATCGCGAACATCGTCTTCGGCGGCACGATCGCCGCGGCCTACGCGGCGTTCCGGTTCCTCGGCGCCAAGACCGACGAGGAGCGCGCGCGCTACGACTGGATGGGCTACATCGGCAACTTCGTGGCGCTGTCGGCGTTCATCGTGCTGCCGTTCGCGGGCTACTACCTGGGCCGCGAGATCTACGCGTTCAACCAGACCATGGGCATCACGATGATGGGCGGCTTCATGTCGTGGCTCTGGATCATCCAGGCGATCCTGATCGGTGTGCTCTTCATCGGCTCGAATTACTACCTCTGGCTCGGCATGGAGCGCATCCCCGGCTCCGAGCGGTACCGGCGCTACGTCCCGATCATGATCGGCATCCTCGCCTTCGGATTCATGGTCTGGGCGACGCCGCGCTCCATGGTCATCACGCTCGACGAGGCGCGCGCGATGGGCGGCACGCACCACCCGGTGCTCGGCTTCCTGGGCGTCATGTCGGCGAAGAACACCGCCGTGAACATGATGATCCTCACGACCTTTCTGTCGTTCGTCCTCTACCGGCGCGCGAATCGGATCTCGACCAAGTCGTGGGTCGCCACCGGGATGATGATCCAGTGGGCGGCGCTCGGGCTCGCCGCGGCGGTCGTCGTCTTCTACGGTGTGTACGGGTACTTCGTCGAGTCGCTCGTGCGCATCGGGTTCTCGGTCTATCAGGTGCTTGCCGTGCTCGCGGCGATCGTCGTCGTCATGGCGATCGATATACCGATGTTCAGGGGCGCGCGCTCGACTGGGACGATCCGTTGGGGGACGATCGCCCCGCGCTCCCAGTACGTGCTCATCCTCCTGGCGGTCACGTTCACCTGGCTGATGGGGCTGATGGGCTTCGCCCGGTCGGGCATCCGCCAGCACTGGCACGTCTACGGCGTCATGCGGGACAACTCGGTCGACGCGGTCACGCCGGCGATCGGCTACGCCGCCAACATGATCACGACGGTGACGATCGCGTTCTTCGCGCTGGTGATGTTCATCTTCTGGCTCGGCGGCCTCGGCGAGAAGGGGCGGGCGGGCGAGTCCGGCCACGCGCCCACGCCGGTGTTCGCGGGCGGGAGCGACGCGGGGTCCACGGACGAGTCGAGAGGGGGCCGGAGCCCCCGTCGCTCCTAGCATGCGGGTTCCCGTCGCCGTCAAGGTCGGCGCGTTCTCGCTCGTCGTGATGGGCACCTACACGTACTACGCGAACTCGATCCCGCAGATCCAGTCGAAGCCGCCGGCCGAGCTCTCGCTCGAAGGCGGCAACGTCACGCCCGCCCAGCTCGTGAAGGCCGGCGAGGAAATCTTCAAGACGAAGGGCACGTGCGAGATCTGCCACCGGATCGGCCAGAAGGGCACCCGCGCGCCCGACCTCGCCGGCATCGGCAGTCGAGCCGCCAAGACCAAGCCCGGCCTGAGCGCCAAGCAGTACATCATCGAGTCGCTGCTCCAGCCGGGCGCGTTCGTCGTCGAAGGCTATCCCAACATCATGCCGCAGGTCGACAAGCCGCCGATCGCGCTGAACCGCTCCGAGGTCTGGGCGCTCACGGCGTTCCTCGAATCGCTCGGAGGCACCGTCGACGTCAAGCTCGACGATATTCCGAAGACCGCGGGCGCCTCCGCGGCGGGCGGCGGGGCGCCGGCCGAGCTGAAGCTGCCCGGCGACCCGAAGGCCGGCGAGGCGATCTTCAGCGGCAAGGGCGGCTGCATCGCGTGTCACAAGGCGGGGAAGATCGGCGCGTCGCCGGTCGGACCCGATCTCTCCCAGATCGCGAAGATCCAGACTCCGGACTACCTGATGCGGAAGATCCTCGATCCGGCCGGCGCCGGCACGGTGTCGGGATTCCCCAAGGGCGTGATGCCGCCGATGTTCGGGCAGACCCTGACGGCGAAGGAGTACATGGATCTGGTCGCGTTCCTGATGACGCTCAAGTGAGCGCATGAACCTGCTCCGCTCACGCTTCGTCCAGGCGGTCCTGATCCTGGTCATCGCCTTCGTCGTCCTCCGATTCGGCATTCGGCCGGCGGCGCCGTGGAGCGTCCTGACCCTGTACATGTCGATCGTGCTCCTGGCGGTGCTCGTGTTCGTGTCGTCCGACTCCGATTCGTGGCGCGACTTCGTCAGACCGATCCGCGCCCTGGTCGTCGACCCCGACCAGCGCGTCGGCCTGCTCGTGTTCCTGATCGTCCTGCCGCTGCTCCTCGGCTACTACGCCTACACGCAGGCGGCGGCCAAGCCGCAAGCGCCGCCGGAGCTTCGGGCGGTGCATCCGGCGCCGCCGGCGTCCATCCAGTTCCGCGGCAAGGAGATCCAGATCGCCGGGCTCGACAACCCGCTGCGCAAGGACCAGGCGAGCTTCAAGAGGCACGTGGCGGCGGGGGCAGAGATCTACATCCGCAACTGCGTGTACTGTCACGGCGACAACCTCGACGGGAAGGGCCATTTCGCGCACGGGTTCAATCCGCCTCCGGCGAACTTCCAGGACCCCGGCACGATCGCGATGCTGCAGGAGGCGTTCCTCTTCTGGCGGATCGCGAAGGGCGGGCCCGGGCTGCCGAAGGAGTCGACGCCGTGGAACTCGGTCATGCCCGCCTGGGAAGACCGGTTGACCGAGGAGCAGACCTGGCAAGTCATCATGTACCTGTACGACGCGACGGGCCAGCATCCGCGCCGGTGGGAGGAGGGGCATTGACCGCCCGGCACCTCGCCGTCGCCGCGGCCGTGGCGCTGGCGCTGAGCGGCGCGCCGTCGCGCGCCGCCGCGCAGGCGGGCGACGCCGGCGCCGGCAAGGCGGTCTACGAGCGAAAGTGCGCGGGCTGCCACGGCGAGAAGGGCGACGGCAAGGGGCCGGCCGCCGAGCTGCTCGCGCCGAAGCCCCGCGATTTCACCGCGGGCCTCTACAAGATCCGCTCGACCGCCAACAAGGTGCCGACCGATCAGGATCTCTTCCGGATCATCACGGCCGGAATGCCTGGGACCTCCATGCCGGCGTGGGCGGTGCTTCCCGAACGCGACCGCCGGAACGTGCTCGCGTACATCAAGACGTTCGCCGCCGAGAAGCTGAAGGAGGCGCCCAAGAAGGTCGAGCTGCCAAAGGAGGTCGCGTCGTCCGCGGAGTCGATCAAGCGAGGCAAGGAGATGTTCGAGGCGATCGAGTGCCACAAGTGCCACGGCACCGAGGGCCGCGCCGACGGCCCCTCCCATGCCGAGCTGAAGGACGAGTGGGGGAACCCGCTCCCGCCGGCGAACCTGACCAAGCGGTGGACCTTCCGCGGCGGCGCCGGCCGAACCGAGATCGCCATGCGCCTCGCCAACGGCGTGCTCGGCACGCCGATGCCCGCCTTCCTCGATAGCGTCGAGAAACCCGAGGACATCTGGCACCTGACGAACTTCATCCTGTCGCTCGGTCCCGAGTCGCCCAACTACGCGACGCTCGTCACCGTCACCGCGGTGGCCGGCCCGCTCCCGGACGATCCGAACGCGGAGCTCTGGAAGAACCTCGCGCCAAACAACATCGCGCTCATGGGGCAGGTGATCGTCGACCCACGGAACTTCAACCCCTCGATCGACCTCGTGTCGGTGCGCGCCGCGTACAACGACACGGAGATCGCGTTCCACCTGACGTGGGACGATCCGACGCAGTCCGTCGACGAACCGGCCAAGAAGCTCTTCGCCGACGCGATCTCGCTCCAGTTCCCGCCGCAGATCACGGCGGGAGGTGAGCGCCCGTACTTCCTGATGGGCGACGGCTCCGACGGTGTCTACCTGCTGCGCTGGGAGAACGGCAAGGGCGTCAGCGAGGCGACCGCGAACGGTCCGGCCAAGATCGGGGCGATCGCGGGCGGCGAGGCGCGCGGCAAAGCGGCGTACGCCAACGGTCGGTACCGGCTCGTCATCAAGCGCCCGCTCGCGTCGAAGGACGCGGCGCGCCCGACGTTCACGCCGGCGGTGTTCACGCCGATCGCGTTCCAGGCGTGGGACGGCGGAGCGGGGGAGACCGGGACCAAGATGTCCGTGACCTCGTGGTACTATCTGCGCCTGGAGGAGCCGCAGTCGAACCGCCGTTTCGTCATTCCTCCTGTCGTGGCAATCCTCACGCTGGCGGCGATGCTGCTCGTGGTGCGAATCGCCAAGGGGCGCGCATGAACGTGAATTCAGCTTGAATTCAGAAGGAGCGAGAAGAATGCGCAAGGCATTGGGAGTACTGCTGGCGGTCGCCCTCGTGGCCGGCGTCGCGCTCGTCGCGTACCGCCCGGGACCGGCCGGAGCGCAGGGCGGCGGGACGATCGAGGCCGCGGTGACCTTCGCCGGCGCGCCGGTCATCGAGAAGCTCAAGGTGAACAAGGACACCGAGAAGTGCGGAACCGAGACCGCCATCGAGAAGGTCGTCGTCGGCCCGAACAAGGGGCTCGCCAACGCGGTCGTCTCGGTCGCCGGCGCCAAGGGCGCGCCCACCGCGAAGAAGGCGACGGTCGATCAGCACGGCTGCAAGTTCGTTCCCCACGTGCTGGCGATGATGCCGGGCGAGATCGAGGTCAAGAACTCCGATGACATCCTGCACAACATCCACACCTACTCGACGGCCAACGCCTCCATCAACAAGGCGCAGCCGAAGTTCAAGAAGGTGATGACCGAGAAGTTCGAGAAGCCCGAGATCATCAAGATCACCTGCGACGTCCACAGCTGGATGCTCGGGTGGGTGGCCGTCATGCCCCATCCGTTCTTCGGCGTGACCGACGCGAGCGGCGCGACCAAGATCGAGAACGTGCCGCCGGGCAAGTACACCATCGAGGTATGGCACGAGACGCTCGGCAAGCAGACGAAGGAGGTCGAGGTCAAGGCCGGGCAAACCGCGAAGGTCGCAATCGAGATGAAGAAGTAGAGCCAGGAGGCTCGAACGCGCATGCTTGACTGGTGGCTGCCGGAGAACGTGTCGACGTACGGCCAGGAGATCGACTGGCTCTTCCACCTCATCTACTACATCACCGGCGTGACCTTCATCCTGGTCTTCGGCACGATGCTGGCGTTCATCGTGATGTACCGGGACCGTCCAGGCCGGAAGGCGCGATACACTCACGGCAACACCACGCTGGAGATCGTGTGGACGGTGGTGCCGGCGCTGATTCTCGTGATCCTCACGCTGCTGAGCGTTCCGGCGTGGTCGAAGATCAAGATGACCATGCCCGAGACGGACTTCGCCGTGCAGGTGACCGCGAAGCAGTTCAACTGGCAAGTCACCTATCCAGGACCCGACGGCAAGTTCGGCACCGCCGACGACAAGACGCTCCTCGACGAGATGCACGTGCCGGTCAACAAAATCGTCCGGGTCCACCTGAGATCCCAGGATGTCATCCATAGCTTCTTCGTTCCGCAGTTCCGGATGAAGCAGGACGCGGTGCCGGGCCGCGAAATCAGACAATGGTTCGAGGCGACCAAGCCCGGGAAGTACGAGCTCCCGTGCGCCGAGCTGTGCGGGTTCGGCCACTCCGGAATGCGGGGCTGGATCTACGTCCACACCGCCGATGAGTACGCGAAGTGGGCGGCCGAGAATCTGACGGCGGCGGCCGCTCCGGCGGCCGAGGCCACGCCCGCGGCGAAGAATGAAGCGCCGGGCAAGGCCGAGCCCAAGAAAGAGGGGAAAGCCAAGAAATGAGCGCCACCAGCGTGACCGCTCACGCGCACGTCGACCACGCGGCCCACCACGACCTCGGATTCGTGCGCACCTACATCTTCTCGACCGACCACAAGATGATCGCCCGGCAGTTCCTGTTCCTCGGCCTGTCCATGATGATCGTCGGCGGCCTCCTCGCGCTCGTGGTCCGCTGGCAGCTGGCCTGGCCCGAGACGGCGGTGCCCGGTCTCTCCAACATCCTCAAGGAGACGGACGGGATCCTGGAGCCAAGTACCTACAACATGGCGTTCACCATGCACGCCACGATCATGATCTTCTTCGTGATCATGCCGATCCTGGCCGGGGCCTTCGGGAACTTCTGTATCCCGCTGATGATCGGGGCGCGCGACATGGCGTTCCCGTTCCTCAACATGCTGTCGTTCTGGGTGACCGGCAGCGCGGGGGTCATCATGCTCTCCGGCTTCTTCGTCGAGGGCGGCCACGCGGCGGCCGGCTGGACGTCGTACGCACCCCTCTCGGCGGTGCCCTCGTACACCGGCGTGAACTGGGGCCAGAACATCTGGTGCATCAGCCTGTTCATCATGGGCGTCGGCTCCATGATGGGCTCGATCAACTACATCACCACGATCATCAACATGCGGGCGCCGGGGATGAGGCTCTTCCGGATGCCGCTGGTCGTCTGGTCGCTCTTCATCACGGCGATCCTGCTCCTGCTGGCCCTGCCGGTGCTGACCTCGGGCGTGGCCATGCTGCTGTTCGACCGCACGCTCGGCACCAACTGGTTCCGGCCGTCCGGCGGCGGCGAGCCGCTGCTGTGGCAGCACCTCTTCTGGTACTTCGGCCATCCGGAGGTGTACATCCTGATCCTGCCGGCGATGGGCATCGCCTCCGAGATCCTGCCGGTCTTCTGCCGCAAGCCGATCTTCGGGTATCACGCGATGGCGTTCTCGATGATCGCCATCGCGTTCCTGTCCTGGGTCGTCTACGGCCACCACATGTTCGTCAGCGGCATGAGCCCGGCGCTCGGGATGGCCTTCACGGTGACGACGATGATCATCGCGGTGCCGTCGGCCATCAAGACCTTCAACTGGCTGGGAACGATGTGGGGTGCGCGCATGCAGTTCACGGTCCCGATGCTGAACGCGCTCGCCTTCGTCTCGATGTTCGTCATCGGCGGACTCTCGGGCATCTTCATGGCCTCGACGCCGGTCGACATCTACATCCAGGACACGTACTTCATCGTGGCGCACATCCACTACGTCGTCTTCGGCGGCTCGATCTTCGGCGCGTTCGCGGCGATCTACTACTGGTTCCCGAAAATGTTCGGCCGGTTGACCAGCCCCTTCCTCGGCCACGTGCACTTCTGGGGGACGTTCGTCTTCTTCAACCTGACCTTCTTCCCGATGCACATCATCGGCGTCGGCGGCCAGATGCGCCGGATCTACAACCCGATGCAGTACGAGTTCCTCCAGCACCAGCAGCCCTGGAACGTGCTGATCACCGCCAGCGCCCTCTGCCTCGGCCTCGTCCAGATCCCGTTCGTGCTCAACTTCTTCGCCTCGCTCTTCGGGTGGCGGGCCGGGTGGTTCCGCGTCCTCGCCCACGCCGTGGGCGCACTGGTCGCCGGCGCCACCATCCTGGTGTTCTTCTCCTCGCTCGGCTACGGCAAGGTGCTCTTCGGCATCGTCGGCCTGGTCGTCGCGGTCGTCGTCTTCGCGGTCTCCCGTCGGGACACCGCGGGGTGCGGGGAGAAGGCGCCGTTGAACCCGTGGAACTCGAACACCCTCGAGTGGACCGCACCGTCGCCACCCCCGCACCTGAACTGGGGCGCGACGATACCGACGGTCTACCGCGGACCGTACGAGTACAGCTCGCCGGAGTCCAAGGAAGACTTCTTGCCACAGAACGTGCCGCCGGTGGGCGCCGCGGGAGCGCGGCGGCACTGATCAGGGTGGAGAGCGCGGTGGCGCATCGCCTCGCCCTCGCGACGCTGGTTGCGACGTGTGTGCTCATCCTCCTCGGCGGGCTGGTCACGAACACGGGCGCCGCGCTCGCGGTGCCCGACTGGCCGAGCACGTTCGGCCACAACATGTTCCTCTTCCCCTGGTCCGGAATGGTGGGCGGGATCTTCTACGAGCACAGCCACCGCCTGATCGGCGCCGTCGTCGGCTTGCTGACGCTCGGCCTGGCGGCGGCGCTCTGGCCCCTGGGCAGTCGGCTCCGCCGCCTCGGCCTCCTGGCCGCGATCGTCGTGCTCGCCCAGGGGCTGCTGGGCGGGCTCCGCGTCGTGCTCCTTCAAGACACCCTCGCGATCTTCCACGGCAGCCTGGCGCAAGCCTTCTTCGCGCTGCTGGCGGCGATCGCCTTGCTGACGACTCCACGGGGCGCCGTGGCCGGGCCCCCGGTCGAGCGTGAGCTCCAGGGGCTCACGCTCCTCGCGGCAGGGCTCGTGTACGCGCAGATCGTGTTCGGCGCGCTCCTGACTCACGCCGGGCGCGTCGACCTGCACCTGGCGGGCGCCGTCGCCGTGTTCGTCGTCGTGCCCATCGTGACCGCGCGACTCCGAAGAACGGGGGACGCCGTCGCCGTCCCGGTCTCGCGGCTGATTCTCGTCCTGCTCGGAATCCAGCTCCTGCTCGGCGTCGGCAGCTTCCTGGCGCGGTTCTCGTCGTTGTGGATTCCCGGCGAGCAGCTCACGGTCCTTCTCCTCCCGGTGGCCCATCGCCTCGTCGGCAGCCTCATCCTCGCCGCCACCGTCATCCTCGCCGTGCGGAGCGTGGCCGCGGCCGAGAAAGAGGCCGAGCAAGAAAAGAGAAGCCGCCAAGCGACTGATCGGGCGTTGACGATCCACGACAGGGGCGATCGGACGCCGCGGAGCCACGCCGCGTCTCTCTCAGGCCACCCTCGGTACGAGCCGACCTCACGGCTCCCGCTCCAATGACGCCGCCGACCCTCGATACGGCTCGCGTCTCGACCGAAGTGGTCGTGGGCGCGCTCGCCCGCGACCGGCGGCGCGTCGTCGCCGATCTCGTCGCGCTGGCGAAGCCCCGAGTCGTGCTGATGGTCATGGTGGCGACGGCCGTCGGCTACTACCTCGGGTTGACCGGCGCGCCGGACTACGCTCGGCTCGTCCACCTGCTCATCGGCACGCTCCTCGCCGCCGGCGGCACGCTCGCGCTCAACCAGTACTGGGAACGCGACGTCGACGCGCGCATGGAGCGCACCCGCGCGCGGCCGCTGCCCGACGGACGGCTGGCGCCGCTCGAGGCGCTCCTCTTCGGGGGCGCCGTCACGCTGGCCGGGCTCGCATATCTGGGCGCGTTGGTGAGCACGCTCTCGCTGGTCGTGACCGCGCTGACGACCGCGCTGTACCTGTTTGCCTACACGCCGTTGAAGCTGAGGACGCCCCTCTGCACGATCGTCGGCGCGGTGCCGGGCGCGCTGCCGCCGGTGACGGGGTGGGTGGCGTCACGCGAGGATCTCGGCGTCGGCGCGTGGGTGCTCTTCGGGATCATGTTCCTCTGGCAGCTGCCCCACACGCTCGCGATCGCGCGCCTGTACCGTGACGACTACGCGCGCGCCGGCGTGCGCCTGCTGCCGGTGGTGGACGCCGACGGGACCAGCACCGAGCGGCAGATCGTCACGGGCTGCCTGGCCTTGCTGGCGGTGAGCTTGCTGCCCACGCTGATCGGGTTGGCCGGACCGACCTACTTCGTCGGTGCGTTCCTCCTGGGTGCGGCCTTCGTCGTGCTCGGCGCGCGCCAGGCGCTGGCGCCGTCGGCCGGCTCCGCCCGGCGAGTGCTGCTCGCCTCGCTGCTCTATCTGCCGATGCTCCTCGCCCTGCTGGCGTTCGACAAGGTATGACGACCGACGCCCGCAACCGGCAGACCCTTCGCGTGATCCTCACGATCGTCGCGACGCTCGTGGTGGCGGCGTTCCTCGTCGGGATTCGCTGGTGACGACCCTCACGGTCGAGCGCCCGCCCGTTCCGCGCCGGACCAACGGGAGCCTTCCGCCGGTGCCGCCCCATCGGGGCGGCGGCGACGGGCCCGATCGTGATCCGGCGCCGCATCGGCCGCCGCTCGACAACGTGCGGCTCGCGATGTTGTTCCTCATCTGCAGCGAGGTGATGTTCTTCGGCGGCCTCGTCTCCGCGTTCCTCGTGCTGCGGGTGACCGCCGCCGTCTGGCCGCCGCCGCTCCAGCCGCGGCTGCCGGTCGGCGTGACCGCCGTGAACACGCTGGTGCTGCTCGGGTCCAGCGTCGCGATGGCGGCGGCGCTGCAGGCGCTCCGTCGCGGCGACGCGCGCGCGCTCGTGCGGCGGCTCGGGCTGGCCGCCGGGCTCGGCAGCGTGTTCCTGCTCGTGCAGGGCTACGAGTGGGCCCGTCTCGTCCGGTTCGGACTCACGCTCTCGTCGGACGCGTACGGGACCACCTTCTACACGCTCATCGGCGCCCACGCCGTCCACGTGCTCGGCGCGCTCGTCTGGGTGGCCGTGGTGGCGCTGCTCGCGGCCCGCGGCCGGTTCACCGACGGTCGGACGGGCGCCCTGCGGGCGTGTGCGATCTACTGGCACTTCGTGGTCGCACTGTGGCCGGCCCTATTCCTCGCGGTCTATCTCGTATGAGAGCGCCAGGGCTCGTCGCGCTCCTGCTCGTGCTGGCGCCGCGATCCGCCCACGCGTGCGCGACGTGTATCGCGTCGCCGTTCGGCGACCGGACCTACACGTGGCCGTACCTCGGCCTGATCCTGCTCCCGTTCCTTCTGCTCGCGGCCGCGTTCGGCATCTTCGCCCACTCCGCCGGCTATCGCCCGCACCTCCTGGCGCATCGGCTTGCGGCACGCTTCTGGGCCAAAGACGACTCTCTGATCATCAAGGAGACGACATGAGCCAGGTAGCCTCGATGCACGGGGCGGTGGAGCCCGCCGAGTCGGCCCTCACGCCTGAAAGCTGGGGGAAGCTCGGGATGTGGATCTTCCTCGCCGGCGACGCGGTCGGGTTCGGCACACTCCTGGCCAGCTACGGCGCGATGCGGGCGACCAGCGCCGACTGGCCGTCGCCGTTCGCAGTCCTCGGAATCAACCTGACCGCCGCGATGACCTTCCTGCTCATCTGCTCGAGCGTGACGATGGTGAAGGGTCTCGAGTGGCTGGGGAAGGGCGACAAGGGACGCGCGAAGGCGTTCCTGTTCTTCACCGCGCTCGGCGGCGCGATCTTCGTCAGCTTGCAGGCGTACGAGTGGTCGCACCTGATCCACCGCGGCCTGCTCATCAACGGCAACCCGTGGGGAGCCTCGCTCTTCGGCACGTCGTTCTTCCTGGTGACCGGCTTCCACGGCCTGCACGTCACCGGCGGCGTCATCTACCTGCTGGCGATGGTCCGGGTCGTCGCGCACCGGCCCCAGCCGGCGGCCAGCTACAACGCGGTCGAGATCGCCGGGCTCTACTGGCACTTCGTCGACCTCGTCTGGATCATGGTGTTCACCTTCATGTATCTCCTGTAAGGGGTCGAAGCGATGGCGACCGAAGCGCACAAGCATCCGAACTACATGGCGATCTTCTGGTTCCTGGCGATCCTCACCGTGATCGAGATCGCCCTGATCTACATGCCGCTGGCGAAGTTCACGATCGGCGTCCTGCTGTGCGCGCTGGCGCTGGGCAAGGCGGCGTTGGTCGCGATGTACTTCATGCACCTCCGGTTCGAGACGCGCACCCTCGGCATGATCGCCATCGTGCCGCTCCTGATCGCGACGCTCCTGATCTTCGTCCTGCTGCCCGACGGCTTCGCGGTCATGAAGCGAACGGTCGGCGTCAAGCCGGCTGCGACCGAGCCCGCCAAGCACTGAGTGGTCCGCTCTAGGGCCGGCGGGGTGAGCGGTGGACTCCGGACGATTGGTCGACCGGCTCGTACCGGCCCTCCGACGGGCGGTGCGCCTGCGCTGTCCCCGCTGCGGGGGCGCCCCGCTGTTCCGCGCCTGGACCTCGATGGCCGAGGCGTGCGCGCTGTGCGGGCTTCGCTTCGAGCGGGCCCAGGGCTACTTCGTCGGGGCGATCTACATCAACTACGCGGTGACGGTGCTCGTCGCGATCGTCGGCTTCCTCTTCGTGTGGGGCGTCGCGGGCTTCTCGACACGAGGGCAGCTCACGGTGCTGGTGCCGCTGGTCGCCGTCTTTCCCTTGTGGTTCTTCCGCTACAGCCGGAGCTTCTGGCTCGCCGTCGAGTGGGCGATCAATCCCGAGTCCTGAGGCCGCGCAGCGTCGGAGCGATCGTCGCGCTCGTCGGGTTCCTGCTCACGGCCTCCCCGCTCGGTGCCTACGAGGCAATCACGGTCAAGGACGGCGGCACGATCTCGGGCGTCGTTCGCTTCGCCGGCGCGCCGCCCAAGCTCGGCCCGATCCCGGTCAACAAGAACCGCGACGTCTGCGGCGACGAGAAGCCGTCGGAGGCGCTGGTGGTGGGCGCCGGCGGCGGCGTGCGCGACAGCGTGGTGCTGATCGAGGGCGTGGCCCGCGGCAAGAAGGGCGCCGGCGACGTGATCCTCGACAACCGCAAATGCCTGTTCGTGAGCCACGTGACCGCGGTGGCGCCCGGTGATCGCGCGCGCGTGCGCAACTCGGACCCGATCCTCCACAACACGCACGGGTTCCTGGGCCAGCCCACGGTCTTCAACCTGGCCCTGCCGAACAAGGATCAGATGATCGACATCACGAAGCGGCTGCAGAAGCCCGGCGTGGTCCGCGTGGTGTGCGACGCGCACCCGCACATGTTCGCGTGGATGATCGTGCACGACAGCCCGTACGTGGCGGTCACGGACGACAGCGGCGCGTTCCGCATCGCCGACGTCCCGCCCGGGACGTACAAGGTCACGATGTGGCACGCCGGGTTCCGGCCCAAGGGATCGGACAAGGACGGCCGGCCGCTCTACGACGAGCCGAAGACGCTGACGAAGGAGCTGACGATCGCGCCGAAAGCCACGGTGACGGTCGAGTTCGAACTGAAATAGAGGGGGACGTCATGTTCAAGCACATCTGCGTGCCGGTGGACAACTCGGAGCATTCGAACCGGGCGATCGACCTGGCGGTCGAGCTGGGCCGGACGGGCGGGGCGAAGCTGACCGGCGTCCACGTGTACGCCGCGCGGCTGCACGACTACCGGTTCAAGCAGATGGAGTACACGCTGCCCGAGGAATACAAGGACGAGAACGAGCTCGAGCGCCAGCGGAAGATCCACGACTCGCTGATCGCCATGGGGCTCCAGCTCATCTCCGAGTCGTACCTGGACGTGATGGCCCGCAAGGCCGGCGAGGCCGGGCTGGCCTTCGAGTCCAAGATGATCGACGGCAAGCACTACAAGGTCCTGATCGACGACTGCCTCGCCGCCGACTACGACCTGGTGGTGATGGGCGCGCTCGGGATGGGCGCGGTCAAGGACAGCCAGCTCGGCTCGGTCACCGAGCGGTTCGTCCGCCGTGTGTCGCGCGACACGCTGATCGTCCGCAACACCGACGCGCTGAAGGACCAGCAGGGTCCGATCGTCGTCTGCCTCGACGGCTCGCCGCAGTCCTTCAACGGCCTCCAGCTCGGCATCGGGCTGGCGAAGGCGCTCGGCCGGCCGCTGCAGGCCGTCGCGGTCTACGACCCGTACCTGCACTACGCGATGTTCAACGGCATCGTCGGCGTGCTGAGCGAAAAGGCATCGAAAATCTTTCGATTCAAGGAGCAGGAGCAGCTGCACGAGGAGATCATCGATACCGGATTGGCCAAGATCTACCAGTCGCACCTCGAGATCGGCCGCAAGCTCGCCGCCGAGTCCGGGGTCGAGCTGGCCATCACGCTCCTCGACGGCAAGTGCTTCGAGAAGATCCTGACGTTCGTCCGCAAGGAGCAGCCGTGGCTCCTCATCCTCGGTCGGGTCGGCGTGCACTCGGACGAGCACGAGGTCGATCTCGGCTCCAACACCGAGAACCTCCTGCGGCTGGCCCCGTGCAACGTCCTGCTGACCGGCGGCAAGTTCTATCCGCCGCTCGACGTGAAGGCCGAGGAGATCATCTCCTGGACCGAGGAGGCGGAGGCGCGGATGGAGCGAGTGCCGCTCCAGGTGAAGGGCGTCGCGCGTACGGCGCTGCTGCGGTACGCGATCGAGCAGGGGCACACCGTCATCACCAACAAGGTCATCGACGAGGCGATGGCGATCTTCATGCCGACGCGGATGGCCGAGCGCATGCAAATCCTCGCCGAGGACGTCGCGGTCGCCAGGCTCCGCGCCGAGTCGCAGCCGGCGACGGCCATCTGTTCCGTCTGCGGCTACACGGTCAAGGGGCCAAATCCGGTCGTGACGTGTCCGGTCTGCCGCGCCGCCGCCGACAAGTTCCAGATCATCTCGAAGGAAACGGTCGAGGCGATCGCCGCGCAAGAAGGCGGGATCGAGGAAGAGGAGTCGATGCCCGGCGTCCAGGTGAAGTGGTCGGCCGACGCGCGCGACGCCCTGCGCGAGGTGACCGACGCCTACCTCCGGCGGCGCGCCAAGGCGCGGATCGAGAAGTACGCGCGCTCGCGCCGGATCCCGGTCATCACCTGCCAGCTCGCCCTGCCGATGATCGAAGAGACCGTCGGACGCGAGAAGCTCGGCGCGGGCTGGGACACGCTCCTGGCCAAGACGAAGTTCGAGCCCGCCGAGATGCCGAGCGCCCCCGCGGCGGCCGGCGGCGGCACGGGCTTCGCGTGGACGGAGGAGGCCACCGCGCGCCTCAACCGGGTGCCGGCCGGGTTCATGCGTGACATGACGCGCGAAGAAGTAGAACGGGTCGCGGGCGGCAAGGGTGTCACGACCATCGACCTGGCGGTGTGCGAGGAAGGCATCGGGCATGCGCGTGAGACCATGAACGAAGTCATCGCTGGGTACGTTTCGAACAAGAAACCGCGATAGGCGCGGGGGAGGGGGCGGGGGGCCTCCCGGAATCCGACTGCTCTCGGTGCAGTCGGAGGATGCACATGCTTCTCGTGACTGCGACGCTGACTACACGGATTCCGGGAGGCCCCCCGCCCCCTCCCCCGCGCCTCCATGGATCCCGACGACTGCGCCTCGCGTCGCCCACACAGGTCTCCTGGCATGACTGAGCGAGCATCCGATTTCACGCCGACGCCGGCCGGCGTGCCGCCTTCGGCGGCTGCCGCGCCGTCTTCGGCATCAGCCGATGGGCCGCGTTCGGCATCGGACGCGCCGCCGTCTTGGGCGTCGGCTGGCGCGCAACCGTCGCCCGCGTCGCCGGGTGCCGCGACTCCGTATACGGCGTATAGCGTGTCGTGGAATTTGACCCAGCGATGCAATCTCGAGTGCGCGCATTGCTATATGTCGGCGTTTGCCGGGGCCGATACGCGGGGTGAGCTCGGGACCGACGAGTGTCGGCGGGTGATGGACGAGATCGGGCGGGTCAACCCGCACGTGTTCTTGATATTGACCGGTGGCGAGCCGCTGCTGCGGAAGGACATCTGGGATGTCGCGGCGTACGCCGCCGAGAAGCGGTTCACGACCGTCTTCGGCACCAACGGCCTCCTCCTGCGAGAGAAGGAGGCGGCGCGCATGCGCGAGCACGGCGTGCTCGGCGCCTCGATCAGCCTCGACTCGACCGACCGCGTGAAGCACGACGCGTTCCGCCATCTGCCCGGCGCCTGGGACGGAGCGGTGCGGGCGACCCGCGTGCTGACCGACGCCGGCCTCGACTTCTCCCTGCACATGTCGGTGACCGACTGGAACGTCGCCGAGGTCCCCGCGATGATCGACCTGGCGAAGGAGCTCGGCGCCAAGGTCCTGAACTTTTTCTTCCTGGTCCGGACCGGTCGCGGTCGAGACCTCACCGACATCGACGCCGCCGCGTACGAACGGATCTTGACGTACCTGGCGCGCACCCAGGGCGTTGGCACGGGACCGCCGTCGTTCGTGAAGCGCATGCTCGGGATGGGCGGCGCCGCGCCCGAGAAGTTCGAGGACCCGTGGTCGCTGCCGGTCGGGCGCGCCGACGGGCTGCTGATCCGCGCCAAGTGCGCGCCGCACTTCCGGCGCATCCTCTACCAGATGAACCCGTCGTCTCCGCTCCTCATGAACTACGCGCACGGCTCGTGTCCGGCCGGCAAGTACTATTGTCGAATCACGCCCGGGGGCGACGTCACGCCGTGCCCGTACATGCCGGTGTCGGCGGGGAACCTGCGCGAGCGGTCCTTCGACGAGCTGTGGCGCGGGGCGCCGGTGTTCGACGATCTGCGCGACCCCAAGCTCGGCGGACGGTGCGGCGCCTGCGAGTTCGCGAAGGTCTGCGGCGGCTGCCGCTGCCGCGCCTACGCGACCCACGGGGATTACCTCGCGGAGGATCCGGCCTGCGGCTATCAGCCCGGAGCGCACGGCGGCCGCCTGATCGACTTGCCGGCGTCCCTCACGTTCGGGCTGGCCCTGGACTATCAACTGGAGTGGGCCGAGGACGCACGCGAGCGACTGCACGCGATTCCCTCGTTCGCGCGCGGCATGGTGGTCAAGGCCGTCGAGGCGTACGCGCGCGGCCGCGGCGAGATTGTCATCACCAAGGAGCTCCTCGCCGACGTCCGCGCGAAGTGGGGCGGCCGCTTCCGGCCGTCGTCGTCGCCGTGAGCACGCCGGTGCCGGACGAGCACGAGGCGCGCTTTCGCCAGGCCGCGTGGACGTACCTGGGCTACGGCATCGTGTACTGGGTCACCGCGCTGTACCTGCAGCTCACCGTCTTCCCGGTGCGTGGCCCGCGCGTCTTCTGGTTCGGCGCCGGCGCCCTCATCGCGGTGGGCGTCCCGTGGCTGCTCTTCCGCCGGCGCCAGTGGTTCGAGCGCTGGGTGCTCTCGCGCCGCGACCTCACGCGCATCCTCGCGCTGCTCGTCGCGCTTCGCGCGCTGTTCGTCGCGCGCCTGGCCCTGACGGGCGCCGAGTCGATGCGGATGCCGGGCTTCGGCGGCGGCGTGCCGCCGAACGCCGGTGGCGCGTGGCTCATGGCCGCGATCGCCGCGGTGACGGCCGTGATGCTGGCTCGTGCCGCGTGGCACAGGGCGTCGTGGCAAGCATGAAGCGCTACCGGGACATCGCCGGCGACGGCGGCTCCGACATCGCGGGCCAGGTCGAGGCGCAGCACGTCAAGCTCCGGCAGCGTCTCGCCTCCGTCGGGTCGGTCGTCGCGGTGGTCTCCGGCAAGGGCGGCGTCGGCAAGTCGACGCTCGCCGCCAACCTCGCCTGCGGCCTGGCGCTCGACGGCTGGAGCGTAGGCGTTCTGGACGCGGATCTCAACGGCCCGACGCAGGCCAAGGTGCTGGGCGTCCGCGGCCGGCGGCTGGTCGTGACCGACGGTGGCGTTGAGCCGCCGCGCGGCGCGCTCGGCGTCAAGGTGATGTCCATGGACCTGCTGCTGGCCGAGGACGCCACGCCGCTCACGTGGGACGCGCCCCGCCAGGACGAGGCTCACACCTGGCGCGGGACCGTCGAGGCGAACGCGATCCGCGAGTTCCTGGCGGACACGAACTGGGGCGCCCTGGACGCGCTTGTCCTCGACCTGCCGCCGGGCACCGACCGGCTCCTCACGATCGCCTCGCTGGTGCCGACCCTCGCCGGCACCGTGCTCGTGACAATCCCGTCCGACGTGTCCCACCTGGTCGTGAGGAAGTCGATCACGGTGGCCGCGCAGACGAAATCACCGGTGCTCGGCCTCGTCGAGAACATGGCCGGACTCTTCCCGGGGCCGGACGCCGCCCGGCTCGCCGCGGACGGTGGGATCCCGTACCTCGGGAGCGTACCGTTCGACCCTGCGCTCGCCGTCTCCGCCGATCAGGGAGAGCCGCTGGTCGTCACGGCGCCGGAGCGCGAGTCGGCGCGTGCGCTCCAGCAGATTGCGCGCGCGATTCGCTCGGCGCTCGCACCCCGCGCGGCGTGAGCGAGGTTCCGCGGTATCGCCTGTGGTGCAGCCATCGGCTGGGGGCCGTCCGCGAGGCCGGCCGCGGCGTGCACGTGGAGGCTGCGAGACTATCTCAGGGTCGACAGATCGGGATCAGGGGCAAGTAACCCGGGGATCCGGCGTGTAGCCGGCGACCTTGTACGTGAGAACGAAGTCGTCCGCCCAAGCCTTGGGCTTCATGGCGCCGAGCTTGGTATCGCCGTCCCATGTCAGCACATGCACGCCGCCCGCCAGCTGCCCGATGTTGGCTCGCCCACGCAGGTAGTCCGTGGCCAATGTCTTCGGGATGAAGGTGGCTGCCGTCTCGAACACCGGTGGCTGCCCGGCTGGCGGCTCGATCTTCAGCCAGCTCACGATCACCGTGAACCCTTCGACCATCGGCTCGTTGAGCAGGTCCGGTGTCGCCATCGACCGAAGCAGGTGCGGCACGTAGCGGGAGAACATCGAGGACACCCGCTCCTGCACCGCCAGCCGCGAGAACTCCGGGCTCGGGTGCTGATCGACCACCACGTTCAGCGAGAGATAGCGGATATCCCCGTCGAGATGCTTGGGCTTGTAGAAGCCGATGCCCTCCGGCTTCACGTCGAGCCACGGCATGCAGTGATAGACCTTCGCGTTGAGGCTCTTGAGGGTCCCCTGATACCGCTGCCCGAGCGTCTTACCTCGATCGGAGGTGTATCGATCGGGCTGCAGGACCCGGTCTGCAGGGGCCTCGCCGGCCGATGCGCCGCCCGCGCTGAGCATGAGAGTTGCCGCGACTACGAAAGCCGGGAACGCTCGTCCGGGAATGTACGTTTTCATGCCGGATTGACTCAGCATGCTCCATGCCAAAGACGTACGCTATAGTTCATCGGGGATCAGCCGACACCCAGGCTGCTCTATAGAGTCAAAATGACGTGATGTGGCATCAGAATCGACACACCATGGCATCGCCGCTCGACGACGAGTCGACTAACGCTCGAGGATCTGCTCCTGGCTCACTGTGATGGGCCGTCCGAACCAGTTCTGCTGGCGCGCCAGCGCCAGGTCTTCGCGGGTCACCGTCGCGGCCGTGCCCTCGCGGTTCTTCATCGAGAAGCTGAAGTGCTCGCCGGAAGCGAAATGGCTCGAGTTCGACTTCCACACGTCCCACTCTTCGCTGGAGGCGCAGCCGCCGCCGGCGAGGAGTGTGGCGCCGAGCACGAGTGAACGCCAGTGCTTGCTACGCATGACAGGTCCTCCCGGGAATCGCGATGGCTCATGCTACAGTCGGGCCGGAGGTTGGTCAATCGGCCGTTCGTGCTAGACTCGCCCCAAACGCCGTCGAGGAGACTGACCACCGAATGGACGTCCTGAAAATCCACTCACGTCCCGAGGGTCTTCGCCGCCCGATCCTGATCATGGCGTTCGGGGGTTGGAACGACGCGGCCGAGTCGGCGACGATCGCGGCGCGGTACCTCGCGACGTCGTTCCGCGCCGAGAAGTTCGCCGAGATCGATCCCGAGGAGTTCTACCACTTCGGCCTCTCGCGCCCCAACGTCCGCTTCAAGCCGGGCTCCGAGACCGAGCGCGAGATCATCTGGCCGGCGACCGAATTCTCGATCACCCAGTCGTCCGACCTCACGCGCGACCTCATCGTCGGCATCGCCATCGAGCCGCATCTGCAGTGGAAGACCTATTGCCAGGCGGTCGTCGACCTCGCGCGCCGCTGCGAGGTGGCGCTGGTCCTCACGCTGGGCGCGCTGCTCGCGGAGGTGCCCCATACTCGGCCGGTCCGCCTCGCCGGGAGCGCCTCAGACCCGGAGCTCGCGGTCCGTTTCGGGGTCCGCCCGTCACGGTACGAGGGGCCGACCGGGATCGTCGGCGTCCTGGGCACGTTCTGCCGCGAGCAGGGGTTCGCCACCGCGAGCCTGTGGGCCAACGTCCCGCACTACATCTCCGGGATCGAGAACCCCAAGGCGACGCTGGCGCTCGTCCGGCGGGTGCTCCCGCTCTTCGGCGCCACCCTCGACCTCAGCGACCTCGAGGAAGCCGGCAAACAGTTCGACTCGAACCTGAAAGAGATCGTCGCTCAGAACACGAAGATCGCCAACTACATCAAGAAGCTGGAATCGCGCGACGTCGAAGAGCCGGCGCCCGCCGAGCCGGTCGGCCCGAGCGACCTCCCGCCGGCTTCGGAGCTCGTCGCCGAGATCGAGCAGTTCCTGCGCCAGCAGCGCCCGGAGTGAGCGGAGGCCTGGCCGGCGTCGTCGCGCTCGCGCTTCTCGTTCTCACGGCCTTCTCGAGCTCGGCCGAGCAGGCCAGCGTCACCTGGCATCCTGCCAAGCCCCGAAACGGGGACGTGGCCTGGATTCACGTGAAGAACGTCACCGAAGCGGCGACCGTCGAAGGCTCCGTGGACGGGCGCCCGCTGACCTTCTTTCCCTACGGCGGCGGCCACGCCGCGCTGTTCGGCGTCGACATCGACGCGAAGCCCGGCAGCTACGCGTGGCGGGTCGGAGTCGTCGAGAAGTCGCGCGAGCCCCTGACCGCCTGGGGAACTCTCAGGATCCAGCGGCGGGAGTTTTCCGTGGAGCGCCTGACGCTGCCGCCCGGCATGGTGGATCTCGACCCCGAGACCGAGCGGCGCGCGACCGCGGAGAGCAAGCGCCTGGCGACGGCCTACCGGATGATCACCCCCGACCGGTTCTGGCGAGGGAAGTTCACGAAGCCCGTGGGAGTGGCGGGGGAGGGCACTGGGTTCGGCGCTCGCCGGGTGATCAACGGCCAGCCCCGCTCACCTCACGGCGGCGCCGACTATTCGGCGCCGCGCGGGACGCCGGTCGTTGCCGCCAACAGCGGGCGGGTCGCTCTCGTGGCCGACTTCTTCTTCCCGGGGCGTTTGGTCGTGGTCGACCACGGGCTCGGTCTCTACACCCTGTACTTCCACCTGGACACGATCGCGGTCACCGAGGGGCAGCGCCTCGAACGCGGCCAGCCGCTCGGGACAGTAGGAGCAACGGGCCGAGCCACCGGCCCCCACCTTCACTTCGGAGCCCAGATGAGGTCAGCGCGAGTAGACCCGGCGACCCTCCTGGGCCTCGAGCTTCTCGACTAGCGGCGGCGCCGCGCCTTCGCCTTCTTCTTCTTTCCTCTCGCCTTCCCTCTGGCCTTGGCTTTGGCCCGGGCCTTCGGCCTGGCCTTCTTCTTAGCCTTCGGCTTGGGCTTGGACGCCTTTGGCGCAGGCTTCGGCGCGGGCTTCGGAGGGGCCGCCGGCGCCGCGGGGGCCGGTGGTGCCATGGGAGCGGGGGTCGGCGTCCAGGGCTGGGGCTCACCGAACATGCGTTCCATCGTCTCCTCCATTTTCATAGCCGCGCCTTGGCCGGCGGGGCCCCGGCCCCGCGACGGCTTGTAGCGCGTACCACGTGAGGGCCGTCGGACGGCTCGCGCTCGACCTACCCTGCCGTCGAAAGCCTCACGAGCGCAAGAGGAAATTAGACGGCGATCCGCGCCCGCACGCGCGCGGCCTGAGCAGCGAGCGCGCGGTTGGAAAGGACCGTGAGCGTCGACTGCGCCATCAGCGCTCGCACGGCGCGGCGCGAGATCTTGATGGGCGCACCGGCGGCGAGCGGATTCGGATGCGCGGCGAGGTCGGCCAGCGTCGCGAGCCCGATCAGCAGCGGCCACGCGCACGCCAGGCGCATCCGCCACTCGAGCTGGGGAATGGCAAGCGTGTAGCCCCACGCAACGTCGTAGTGCTCGAGCGCCAGCCCCAGCAGGCGGCGGTAGAGCGGCCGCGCGCGGCCCGCGCCGGTCGGCGCCAGCAGGTCGCGGGGCCCGAGGCCCAGCGCCGCCAGCTCGCGGGCCGGCAGGTAACAGCGACCGTGCGCCAGGTCGCCGGGCACGTCGCGCAGGACGTTGGTGAGCTGCAATGCCTTGCCGAAGCTCACGCCCTGCTCGCTCATCTCGCGTAGCGCCCAATCGCCGAGGCGGGGCCGGTGCGCGATGTGGAGCACCGTCCAGAACGAACCGACGCATCCGGCCACGAGGAACGTGTAGTGGTCCAGCTCCTCGAGCGTCTCGATCGCCGCGAGCCCCCCGGCGTCCTCGCCCCGGAAACGCGTGAGGTCGAAGATCATGCCCGATGTCAGCGTCGCCAGCACCGCCCGCACCTCGTGCTGATCGGACGGCGGGAGCGCCGCGACGCGCACGAGGGCCTCCGGCACGCGCTCGAGCAGGTGGCGCTCGGGGCCGGACGCCTGCTGCGGCGCGCACGCGCGGGCCAGCGCGCCAGCGTCGGCCGGCTCCCCGGCGCACGACCGCCGCAGGGTCTCGAGGTGACCGAGCCGCTCGGCCCGCGCCACGAGCCGGGTGTCGGCGATCGTGTCGGCCGCGCGCGCCAGCAGGTACGCGAGGCCGATCGGCTCGCGCAGCGCGCGAGGGAGAACCGCGAGCGAGAGATAGAAGCTTCGGCTGACCTGCCGCAGGAGGTCACCCAGCAGGTCCGAGGACATGCTACTCGTAGTCGAACGGTCGCTTTGGCGGATCGGGCGAGTCCTTGGCCTTCTTCAGCCCTTCCTGGAACTTTCGGTCGAGCAGCTTGCCCTTCTCGCCTTCGGCGCGGAGCTGCTCCTTGAAGCGCTCCTCGCGCTCAGCGGACCGCGATCGGAGCTTGTCGAACGCGGCGCCCAGGTCGTCGACCGACCGGGTCGGCGGCGGCGCCTCGTGCGCGATCACCGCGCGCAGCTCCGGGTCCAGCGTCAGCTTCGCCTTACAGCAGGGGCACTCGACCGTGAACGACGGGGTCGCCATGCCGTCAAGCTAGCAGCGCACCCCAAGAGCGTCAAGCCGTGCGACAATGCCGGCGATGGGTGAGATCGTCAACGAGTTTTCCTGGTCGCGCAGTCGAGACAACACCTTCCAGGAGTGCCGCCGCAAGTACTTCTATCACTACTACGGCTCGTGGGGCGGCTGGGACGCGGCGGCCGCTGCCGACGTCCGCCGGCTCTACGTCCTCAAGCAGCTCGCGTCGCGCCAGCAGTGGGCGGGGCGCGTCGTGCACGACGCGATCGAGATGGCCTTCCATGTCTTCGCCGGCGGCCGCGACCTTCCGATCGAACCGTTCATTGCCGACGTCATCGAGCGGATGCGCGGCGACTGGCGCTCGTCGAACAACGGGCGTTACAAGGACAACCCCAAGACCGCAGCGCTGTTCGAGCACGAGTACGCCGTCGACCTGAAGCCCGAGGTGTGGCAGGCGCTCTCGCGCAACGTCGCAGTCTGCCTGCGCAACTTCTTCCGTCTCCCGCTCCTGGCCGCGATCCGCAAGACGCCGACCGATCACTGGTCGATCGAGCACTGGTCCAAGGTCTTCGAGTTCGAGGGCACGGCGGTCTGGGTCGCCCCCGACTTCGGCTTCTGGACCGACGAGGGACGGCTGGCACTGGTGGACTGGAAGACTGGCGGCGCCAACCCGGAGGGCGCCGCGTTCCAGCTGGGCTGCTACGCGCTCTACGCCGCCGAGGTGCTGGGTGTGGCGCCGTCGAAGGTTGATCTGTACGAGGCCAACCTGCGCGAGCCCGAGGTGACGCAGGTCCAGTGGAACGACGATCGGCTCGAGGCCATCAAGGAGCAGGTGCGGCTGTCGATCCGCTCGATGAAGGCATACCTCGTCGACCCCGCGGCCAACGCCGCGGCGATCGCCGACTTCGAGAAGACCGAGGAGCTGCGGATCTGCCGCTGGTGCAACTTCCGCGCGGTGTGCCGCCCGGAAATTACGTGATCGGGGGAGTCGAGAGGGGGGCGGAGCCCAGCGCCCCGCGTGTTCGCGGGGGAGTCGAGAGGGGGGCGGGGCCCAGCGCCCCGCGTGTTCGCGGGGGAGTCGAGAGGGGGGCGGGCCCCAGCGCCCCGCGTGTTCGCGGGGGAGTCGAGAGGGGGGCGGAGCCCCAGCGCCCCGCGTGTTCGCGGGGGAGTCGAGAGGGGGGCGGAGCCCCCTTCTCCCAAAAGGAGACCGACGTGAGAGAGAACACGCTGAGGGCGATCTGGGCTCGGGGCGAGGCGGTCGTGAACGGCTGGCTGTCGATTCCGAGCTCGTTCTCCGCCGAGATCATGGCGCACCAGGGGTTCGATTCGCTCACGGTGGACATGCAGCACGGCGTGATCGACTACCAGACCGCCGTGACGATGCTCCAGGCCATCTCGACGACGCCGGCCATCCCGCTGGCCCGCGTGCCGTGGAACGATCCGTCCCAGCTGATGAAGATCCTCGACGCGGGCGTCTACGGGGTCATCTGCCCGATGATCAACACTCGGGCCCAGGCCGAGGCGCTCGTGGCCGCGTGCAAGTACGCGCCGCGCGGCTATCGCAGCTGGGGCCCGGTGCGAGCCTCCATCTACGCCGGCCCGGACTACGGGGACCACGCCAACGACGATCTGATCGTGATGCCGATGATCGAGACCGCGGAGGCGGTGAAGAACATCGACGACATCCTCAAGGTGCCCGGGATCGACGGGGTCTACGTCGGCCCGTCGGACCTCAGCCTGACGCTCGGCTGCAAGCCGCGCCTGGACCAGACCGACGCCCCGGTGGTGGAGGCGCAGCTGAAGATCGTCGAGGCGTGCAAGCGCCACGGCGTCGCCGCCGGGATCCACAACGGGACCGCCGCCTACGCGCTGAAGATGATCGCGGCCGGCTACCAGTTCGTCACGCTCGCGAGCGAGAGCCGGTTCATGGCCGCCAAGGCGGCGGAGGAGGTCGCGGCGGTGCGCAAGACCGGCGTGAAGGCCGGCAAGCTGCCCGCGTACTAGATGGGCCTCGACGAGGCCCGCGTCCAGAGCTTCCTCGCGACGAAAGAGGTCGTCGTGCTGGCGACCGTGCAGGCCGCCGGCGCGCCGCTGGCGATGCCGATGTGGTTCCTCCACGACACGGCGGCGCTGGCGATGATCAGCGTCGACGACACCCAGAAGGTCCGCAACATCCGCCGCGACGGGCGCGTGTGCGTGGTGGCCGAGGCCGTCGGCGCCGGTGGCGAGATCCGCGGCGTGACCGTCCAGGGACGAGCCGAGCTTCTGGCCGACGGCCCCGAGCGGCGCGCGCTCGTCGGGCGCTTCCACGAGAAGTATCGCGGCCTCGAGCGGCTCTGGGGCGGCAAGGCCATGCCGGCCAACCGCGTGATGTTCCGAATCGTCCCCTCGCGCGTGCGGAGCTGGGGGCTCGGATGAGCGTCCGCTAAAGCGTGGCCGGCCACGACGGAACGTTCGACGAGGCGCTCAGGGCGCGAGTCACGGTGAACCTGGCCGGGTTCGCCCGCCAAGCGATCGCCCCCGACGGCCGCCGTCCGGCGGCGGTGGCGGCGGTGCTGCTCCCCGACGACGAAGGGCGCGCGTGCTTCCTGCTCACCCGGCGCACCGCAACCCTGCGGGCCCACGCCCGCCAGTGGGCGCTGCCCGGCGGCCGGATCGATGCCGGCGAGAGCTCCGAAGCGGCGGCGCTCCGCGAGCTGCAAGAGGAAGTCGGCCTGGCGCTGGACGCGACGGCGGTGCTGGGGCTGCTCGACGACTACGGCACGCGGTCGGGCTTCATCATCACGCCGGTCGTCGTGTGGGCCGGTGAGAGGGTCGAGCTGGCGCCGAACCCGGCCGAGGTAGCGCACGTCTACCGGGTGCCGCTGTCGGACCTCGACAAGCCCGACGTGCCGCGTCTGATCACGATCCCCGAGAGCGATCGCCCGGTGATCCAGGTGCCGCTGCTGTCGTCGCTCATCCACGCGCCGACCGCCGCGGTGCTCTACCAGATCCGCGAGGTCGTCGTCCACGGCCGGCCGACGCGCGTGGCTCACTTCGAGCAGCCCACCTGGGCTTGGAAGTAGCCGCCGGTCCGGCGATGAAGTGGCCCCCAACTACAGTATTATGCTCGTCTGACGCGGGGGCGGATCGCGCCACCGGCAAGATCCGGTGAGCCGAGTCCTCGGGAGGTTCGGGCGTGCGGAGCCCGCTACAAAACATGTTCACGATCATCGACGATGGAGGCGCTAGCCAGGTGGACGAGCGTACCTGGACGGAGCTCGCGAAGCGAGCCGAGGTCGCCGGGCGCCCGGTGGCGATCGATGCAGCCGAGCGCGTCGCCTACCTCGGCGTGACCGCGGCCGATCGGGCCACGGCGCTCTCCTCGCTCGAGGCCCCGGACTTCACGCTGCCCGACCTCGAGGGGCGCCAGCACTCGCTCTCCCAGCACCGGGGACGCAAGGTGCTGCTGGTCGCGTACGCGTCGTGGTGAGGGTGCCGCCTCGACCTGCCGGTCTGGCAGGCGGTCCACGAGGAGCTGCGAGGCCACGGCTTCACCGTGATCACCGTGGCGCTCGACCGGTCGGACGACGACGCGCGCCCGTGGATCGAGGCGGCCAAGCCCACGCACCCGTCGCTGATCGACACGCGGCACGTGCTGGCCGACTTCTACAACATCGTGAACGTGCCGACGATTCTCTGGATCGACGAGGGGGGTCGGTTGGTCCGCCCGAACGACGTCGCCTTCGGCACCGACACCTTCAAGCACATCACCGGGATCGCGGCCGCGCGGCACCACGCGGCGCTCCGCGCCTGGGTCCGGGGCGAGGCGGCGGCGCTGCCGGAGGCGCGGGTGCGCGCGCTCCAGTCGTTGCCGACCGAGGCGGACCAGCAGGCGCGCGCCGAGTTCGGCCTGGGCGAGTGGCTCAGCGCCCACGGCCGGGGAGAGGCGGCCGCGCGCCACTTCGCGAGAGCCGGCGAGCTGGCGCCGCACGACTTCACGATCCGGCGCGGCACGATGCCCATGCGCGGGGTCGACCCCATGGGTCCGGAGTTCCGCACGATGCTGGGAGAGTGGGTCAAGGCAGGTAACCCTTACTATCGACCTTTACCGGAGTGACCATGGGCATGCTCAGTGGAAAGAACGCGCTGGTGACGGGGGCGGGGCGGGGAATCGGCCGCGGGATCGCGATCGCGCTCGCCGCGGCAGGGGCGAAGGTCGTGGTCAACGACCTCGGCGCCTCCCTGAGCGGTGAGGGCGTCGAGAACAAGCCCGCTCAAACGGTGGTCGACGAGATCGTCAAGGCCGGGGGCGCCGCGAAGCCGAACTACGGCTCGGTGTCGGATTTCAATCAGGCGGCCGCGATGGTCCAGCAGGTCATCGACGCGTGGGGCCGGATCGACATCGTGGTGCACGTCGCCGGCATCCTGCGCGACCGGATGATCTTCAACATGACCGAGGACGAGTGGGACGCGGTGATGAACGTGCACCTCAAGGGCATGTTCAACGTGGTGCGAGCCGCGTCGGTCTCGATGCGCGAGCAGAAGGGCGGCCGCATCATCAGCATGTCGTCGGTGTCCGCGCTCGGCGCGCCGGGCCAGCCGAACTATGCCGCGGCGAAGGCCGGGATCATCGGGCTCACCTGGTCGACCGCCAACGCGATGGCCAAGTACGGCGTGACCGTGAACGCGATCATGCCGAGCGGGGCCACCCGCATGATCGACTCCACGCCGCGCGGCCGGCAGGTGTTCGAGTCGACCGGCAAGTGGCCGAGCGAGCTGGCGGCCGGGACCGACCGCGACCCCGACAACGTCGCGCCGATCGTCGTCTATCTCTCAAGCGACGCCGCCGCCAACGTGAATGGTCAGGTGTTCCACGCGCGGGGCTACGGCTACACACTGCTCGAGCAGCCCCACGCCGTGCGGCACATCAAGGCCGGGCGCCGCTGGGATCCCGAGGAGCTGGTGAAGCTCTTCCCCGAGACGCTCGGCGGCAACCTCAAAGTTCCGCCCAGCATCGAGTTCGGGCAGAAGCTCGACGATCGTCCCGCCGACGAGTGGCGCGAACTCGGTGGCGGCCGGCGGTTCTGGAAGTCCCGGTACGAGGAGCCGTGAAAAACGTCCTCATGGTGTGCCACGCCAACACCGCCCGGAGCGTGATGGCCCAGCTGCTGCTGGAGCGTATGCTGGCGGAGCGTGGCGCCAACGGCAGCATCCGGGTGAGCTCGGGCGGGATCGCCAACTACGCGCGCGACGGCATGATCGCCTCGCTCGACGCGCGCCTGGCGCTTCGTGACGAGGGCATCCACCTCGGCGAGGCCGATTTCGCCTCGACGGATCTGAGGCGGCACCGCCACCTCCTCGCCCAGGCGGACCTGATCCTGACGATGACGGCGCTGCAGAAGCAGATGCTCGGCGCCTACGCCGAGACGGGCGACCGGTTGGTCTTCACGCTGCGGGAGTTCAGCGGCGAGGACGGCGACATCGAGGATCCGGCCACGCAGGGCGAGGAGGTGTTCCGCGCCTGCCGCGACGAGATCAAGCGCTGTCTGGAAAAGTCCATGGGCCGCCTGCTGACCATCCTCTCCGGATGATCCGGCCGGCGCCGTGAAGCTCGCATGACGTCCCGCGGACGGCTGTTCCGCAAGTACGTCATCGTCTTCTCGGGGCTGGTGAGCGGTGTCCTGCTCGCGTCTGGCTGCCTCGAGATCTACTTCTCCTACCAGGAGAACAAGGAGGCGCTCGTCGCGCTGCAGCGCGAGAAGGCGCTCAGCGTAGCGTCGCGGATCGAAGCGTTCATCACGGAGATCGAGCGGCAGATCGGCTGGACGATCCAACCCCAGCTCGGCGCCCCAGAGGCCGCCCTGGCCCAGCGTCGGATCGACTACCTCCGGCTCCAGAAACAGGTGCCGCCCATCACCGAGGTGAGCTATCTCGACGGCGAAGGGCGGGAGCAGCTGCGCATCTCCCGTCTGGCGATGGACGTCGTGGGAAGCCAGACCGATTTCTCGCAAGAGCCCGAGTTCCTCGAGGCCAAGGCCCGGCGAATCTATTACGGCCCGGTCGACTTCCGGAAGGAATCCGAGCCGTACATGAGGATCGCCATGGCCGGCAGCGGTAAGGGCGCCGGCGTCACCGTGGCCGCGGTCAATCTGAAGTTCATCTGGGACGTCGTGTCCAAGATCAAGATCGGTAAGGCTGGCCACGCCTTCGTCCTGGACCGCCAGGGCGTCCTGATCGCGCACCCGGACATCAGCCTCGTGCTCCAGAAGACGACCTTCGCCGGGCTCGACCAGGTCAATGCCGCGCTCGCCGGCGCGCCTTCGCCCGGCGAGCGACGCCAGCAGGTCGCGATCGCGCGCGATCTCAAGAACCGTTGGGTGATGACCGCCTACGCCACGATCACGCCCCTGGGGTGGTCGGTGTTCGTGGAGCAGCCGCTCGACGAGGCGCTCGAGGGCCTCTATGCCTCGATCCAGCGCACGATCGGCCTGCTCGTGCTCGGCGTGCTGCTGGCGATCGGCGTGAGCCTGCTCCTCGCCCGGCGCATGGTGACGCCGATCCAGGCGCTGCAGGTCGGCGCCGCCCGAATCGGCGCGGGCGAGCTCGACCAGCGGATCGACGTCCGGACCGGCGACGAGCTGGAGGCGCTCGGCGACCAGTTCAACAGCATGGCCGCCCAGCTCAAAGAGTCGTACGCCGGCCTCGAGCGCAAGGTCGAGGAGCGCACCCACGAGCTGACCGAGTCGCTCGAGCAGCAGACGGCGACCGCCGAGATCCTGCGCGTGATCTCGAGCTCGCCGACCGACATCCAGCCCATTTTCGACGCGATCGTGCGGAGCGCCAGCCGGCTGTGCGGCGGCGAGTACGCCATCGTCACGCGCTACGACGGCGAGCTCTTGCATCTGGCCGCCCAGCACAACCCGCGGCCCGGTACCGCCGAGTCGACCGCCCGGCTCTTCCCACAGATCCCGCGTGAGCCGTCGCTTCTCGCCCGCGCGCTCCTCGACGGCGTGGTTGTCCACGTCACGGACATCGACACCGAGGAAGTCTCGGAATCGACCCGCGAGAACTACCGACGGATCGGGCTGCGAGCTGTCGTCTGCGTGCCGATGATCCACGAGGGTCGGCCCATCGGCGTCGTCTCGGTCTCGCGCGCGACCACCGGAGCCTTCTCGAGGCGCCAGATCGATGTGCTCCAGACCTTCGCCGACCAGGCGGTCATCGCCATCGAGAACGTGCGCCTGTTCAAGGAGCTCAAGACCCGAACGGACGAGCTGACCCGATCGGTGGGCGAGCTTCGGGCGCTCGGCGAGGTCGGGCGGGCCGTCAGCTCGTCGCTCGACCTCGAGACGGTCCTGGCCACGATCGTGTCGCGGGCCAACGAGCTCTCGAGCACCGACGGCGGGGCGATCTACGAATACGACGAGCACACCGAAGAGTTCCACCTGCGGGCGACGCAAAACTTCGATCCCGAGTTCGTCGAAGTGCTCCGCTCCACGCCCATCCGTCGCGGGGAAGGCGTCACCGGCCGAATGGTCGAGACCCGCGAGGTGACGCAGATTCCGGACGTCCTGGAGGACATCTCGTACCAGTTCCGGTTGCGGGACACGTTGATCCGCGCCGGCTATCGAGCCTTGCTCGCGGTGCCGCTGCTCCGCGAGGACCGGATCATCGGCGGACTCGTCGTGAACCGCAAGACGCCGGGCGAGTTCTCGCCCGAGGTCATCGAGCTGCTGCGGACCTTCGCCACCCAGTCAGCCCTGGCGATCCAGAACGCTCGCCTGTTCCAGGAGATCGAGGAGAAGGGCCGGCAGCTCGAGGTCGCCGACCGCCACAAGTCCGAGTTCCTCGCCAGCATGTCGCACGAGCTACGGACGCCGCTCAACGCCGTGATCGGATTCTCCGAGGTGCTGCTGGAGCGGATGTTCGGCGAGATCAACGACAAGCAGGACGAGTACCTGCAAGACATCCTCAGCTCCGGGCGGCACCTGCTCTCGCTCATCAACGACATCCTCGACCTTGCCAAGATCGAGGCCGGTCGCATGGATCTGGAGGTGGCCGACTTCCACCTGCCGCAGGCGATCGACAATGCGATCACGCTGGTGAAGGAGCGCGCCGCCCGCCGGGCGATCGTGCTCCAGGCCACCGTGGATTCGCGGCTCGGCGAGATCAAGGGCGACGAGCGCAAGGTCAAGCAGGTGCTCCTCAACCTCCTGTCGAACGCCATCAAGTTCACGCCGGAAGGCGGCCGCGTCGACGTCAGCGCCACACTCGCCGACGGCTTCGCCGAGATCGCGGTGACCGACACCGGGGTCGGCATCGCGCCCGAGGACCACGAGGCCGTCTTCGAGGAGTTCCGCCAGGTGGGGACCGACTACGCCAAGAAGCACGAGGGCACCGGCCTGGGCCTGACGCTCTCGCGGCGCTTCGTCGAGCTGCACGGCGGTCGGATCTGGGTGAAGAGCGAGCTGAACCAGGGCGCGACGTTCACCTTCACGCTCCCGGTGGGACCATGGCGAACGAGCTGATCCTGATCGTCGAGGACAACGACAAAAACTTGAAATTGGTGCGCGACGTGCTCCGGCACCAGGGCTACCAGACCATCGAGGCGGGCACGGGCGAGGACGGCGTGCGGCTGGCGAAGGAACGAGGGCCCGCGCTGGTGCTCATGGACATCCAGCTGCCGGGCATCGACGGCATCACGGCCCTGGGCCAGCTTCGCGCCGATCCGGCGACGCGCGCGATCCCGGTCCTCGCGGTGACGGCGTCGGCCATGACGCACGATCGCACGAAGATCATGGCCGCCGGGTTCGACGGCTACCAGACCAAGCCCATCCGGGTGAGGGACTTCATCGAGGCGGTGCGCGCGACGCTCGACCGCCGGGCCGGAGCGTAGCCGCGGCCATGCCCGAGAAGATCCTCGTGGTCGACGACACGGCCGTGAACGTGAAGCTGCTGGCCGACCTGCTCGCGGTGAAAGGCTACGCCGTGGTCACCGCCGCGAGCGGCCCGGAGGCGCTGGCGGCGGTGGAGAAGGAGCAGCCGGACCTCGTGCTGCTCGACGTCATGATGCCCGGGATGTCCGGCTACGACGTGTGCCGGAAGCTCCGCGCGAGCGCCGCGACCGCGGTGCTCCCGGTCGTGATGGTGACCGCGCTCGACCCCGTGCAGGAGCGCGTGAAGGGGATCGAGGCGGGCGCCGACGACTTCCTGAGCAAGCCGATCAACCAGCCCGAGCTGCTGGCCCGGGTGAAGTCGCTGCTGAGGATCAAGCTGCTCCACGACGAGCTCGCCGAGTGGAACCGGACGCTCGAGCAGCGGGTCGAGCAGCAGCTGGCGCAGCTCGACCGCCTCGAACGGCTGAAGCGCTTCTTTTCGCCGCAACTGGCCGAGCTGATCGTGAGCGGCGACGCCGAGGATCCGCTCAAGAGCCACCGACGCGAGATCGTCGTGGTGTTCCTCGACCTGCGGGGCTTCACCGCCTTCGCCGAGACGGCCGAGCCCGAGGAGGTCATGGGCGTGCTGCGCGAGTACCACGCCGCGATGGGACAGGCGATCGTGAAGCACGAGGGGACGCTCGAGCGCTTCACCGGCGACGGGATGATGATCTTCTTCAACGACCCCCTGCCGGTGCCGGATGCCGCCGAGCGCGCGGTGCGGATGGCGCTGGCGATGCGCGAGCGAGTGGACGACCTGCTCGTGCGATGGCGCAAGCGCGGCTACGACCTCGACTTTGGCGTCGGCATCGCCCAGGGCTACGCGACGATCGGCGCGATCGGCTTCGAGGGCCGGATGGACTACGGCGCGATCGGCACCGTGACCAACATGGCGGCGCGCCTCTGCGGAGAGGCCCGGCCGCGGCAGATCCTCGTCTCGCAGCGCGTGCTCGGGGCGGTGGAGGCGCTCGTCGAGGCGGAGGAGCTGGGCGGTCTCACGCTCAAGGGCTTTTCCCGTCCGGTGCCGGCCTACAACGTCCTCCGGCTCCGAGAAGGCTGAGCCTCAGATCTGCCGCTCCCGGCCCGCCCAGTGCGGGTCGCGTAGCATGCGCTTGATGAGCTTGCCGGCGGTGTCGCGCGGAAAGTCCTGGGGGAAGGAGACCTCGCGCGGCACCTTGTAGTCGGCGACGTGAGCGCGGGCGAAGGCGCGGACCTCGTCCGCGGTGAGCGCGTGCCCCGGGCGGAGCTGGATCGCCGCGTGAACCCGCTCGCCCCAGTCGTCGTCCGGGACGCCGAAGACCGCCACATCCTCGATCGCCGGATGCCGGTGGAGAGCGTCCTCGATCTCGGCCGGGTAGATATTGACCCCGGCCGAGATGATCATGTCGCGCTTGCGGTCGCAGATGTAGTAGTAGCCGTCGGCGTCCACCCGGGCCACGTCGCCCACGGAGTACCACTCGCCGCGCCGGGTCTGCGCCGTCGCCTCGGGGTTCTTGTAGTAGCCGTCGAACATGCCTTCGAACCGACGGACGTAGAGCTCGCCGGGCTCGCCCGGCGCCACCGGCTTGCCGTCGTCGTCGAGCAGCGCCATCTCGACGTTCGGAGCCGCGCGTCCGCACGAGCCCGGCTTCCGTAACACATCGGCAGGCTCCAGGATCGTGTTCACCCCGAGCTCCGTGGAGCCGTAGAACTCATAGAAGCAGGGGCCGAAGTACCGGAGCGCTTCTTCCTTGACGCGCATGGGGCAGGGCGCCGCGGCCACGACCAGGCTCTTCATCGAGGCGACGTCGTAGCGGGCGCGCACCGATTCCGGCAGGTCGAGGATGCGCTTGACCAGCGTCGGCGCCATGAACGTGCTGGTGACCCGGTGCGTGTCGATCAGGTGGAGCGCGTGCTCCGGATCGAACTTGCGCATGACGACCACCGTGCCGCCCAGCATCGTCGTGAACAGCGCGAACGATCCCGGCGCCGAGTGATAGAGCGGGCCGGCTACGAGGTGCACCTGCGCCTCGTGGATCATGCCGAGCGCTTGCATGAGGTCCAGCGTGAGCCGCGGGTTCACGCCGGAGCGGACCGCGCCCTTCGGCTTTCCGGTGGTGCCGCCGGTGTAGATCATCGATCCGCCGAGGCCCTGGTTCGGATCGACCGCGGGCGGCTCCGGACTTCCGCGCTGCACGAGGTCGTCCACGGTGGACGCCCACGGTCGCCGCTCGGTGCCGGTGAAGATCCAGGTGCGGACCTTGGCGGCCCGGCTCCGGACCTGCTCGGCGATGGGCACGAACGGATCGCCCACGAACACCGCTGCGGCGTCGGAGTGGTCGAGGATGTAGAGCACCTCTTCGGCGACCAGGCGGTGGTTCATCGGCACCGGCAGCGCGTTGACGGCGCGGACCGCGCCGGACGCTAGCAGATACTCGAGCGAGTTGGGGGCGTAGACGATCGCGGTCTCGCCGCGCGCGAGGCCGAGCTTGGTCAGCGAGCTGGCGAGCCGGTTCCGCCGATCGAAGAGCTCACGCCAGGTCCAGCGGCGCGCGTCTTCGACGTACGCCACGGCGTCGGGCTTCGCCTGCGCGTGAATCGCGACGACGTCCAACCGAACCTTCTACTGCGGGTAGAGGTGGCAGGCGACCAGGCGACCGGACTCGGGAAGCAGCTTCGGCTCCTCGGCGGAGCAGCGTGGGAGCGCGTACGGGCAGCGCGGGTGGAAGCGGCAACCCGACGGCGGGTTCATCGGACTCGGCACCTCGCCGGCCAGGATGATCTCGTCCCGTCGCTCGTCCGGGTGCGACGGCAACGCCGCCGAGAAGAGCGCCTGCGTATAGGGATGCTTGGGCCCCTTCGAGACGACGTCGGCCTCGCCAACCTCCACGATCTTCCCCAGGTACATCACCGCGATCGTGTGGCTCATGTGGGCCACCGCGGCGAGGTCGTGGGCGATGAAGAGGTACGACACGCCGAGCTGGGCCTGGAGGTCCCTCAAGAGATTCAGGATCTGGGCGCGGATGGACACGTCGAGCGCCGAGACCGGCTCGTCGAGCACGACCACCTTGGGCGAGAGCGAGAGCGCCCGCGCGATGGCGATCCGCTGGCGCTGGCCGCCCGAGAACTCGTGCGGGAACAGGTCGGCCGCGCGCTCCGGGAGCCCCACGAGCTCCAGGAGCCGCAGCAGGCGCTTGCGCACCTCCACCGACGGCAACGGCTCGTTGGTGATGAGTGGCTCCATGATGATCGAGCCGACGCGCATTCTTGGATTCAGCGACGCGTAGGGGTCCTGGAACACGGCCTGCACCGAGCGCCGGTAGGCCTTCAGGCTTCCGCCGTCGAGCGTCTGGAGGTCCTGCCCCTCGAAGCGCATGATCCCGCCGGTCGGCTGCTCCAGGAGCAGCACCATCTTCGCGGTCGTGGTCTTACCGCAGCCCGACTCGCCGACGAGCCCGAGCGTCTTGCCCGGGTCGATCGTGAACGAGATGTCGTCCACCGCGCGAACCATCGCGACCTGGCGCGAGAAGAAGACTCCCCGCTTCACCGCGAAGTGCTTGGTGAGGTTCTTGGCTTCGAGGACAGGTCCCGCCATCGCCCTACTCGCTCACCTGGACCCCGGCGCCGAGAGCCAGCAGCGGCTCGTCTGCAAGTCGGCCACCCGAAACTCGGGCGGCGCCTCCGTTCGGCAGCGATCCATGACCTTGGGGCAGCGCGGGTGGAACGCGCAGCCCGCGGGCGGCGCCGACGGATCCGGCGGCTGGCCGTCGATCGCGGTGAGCCGCTTGCGACTGTCGCCGAGCCGGGGGATGGACTCGAGGAGCGCCTGGGTGTAGGGGTGCGCGGGCGAATTCTAAATCTGCTTCACCGGGCCCGACTCG
>QHSL01000142.1 GCA_003220435.1 Candidatus Rokuibacteriota bacterium
CACGCCGTGCGCGCGCTCGTCCGGGACCCGGCGCGCGCCCGCTGGCTCGCGGCCGGCGGCGTCGAGCTCGTGCGCGGCGACGTGCGCGACCCCCCCAGCCTGCGGCCCTTCGCGGAGGGAGCGGACGCCGCGATTCATCTCGTCGGGATCATCGTCGAGCGCGGGCGCCAGACCTTCGCCGCCGTGCACGTCGCCGGCACCGGGGCCGTGCACGCGGCGGCCCAGGCGGCCGGCGTGCGACGCTTCGTCCACATGAGCGCGGTGGGCGCGCGCCCCGAAGCGAAGGCGACGCCCTATCACCGGACCAAGTGGCAGGCCGAGGAACTGGTTCGGGACTCGGTGCTGCCCTACGTCATCCTGCGACCGTCCCTCATCAACGGCCCGGAGAACGCCCCCATCCGGACGCTCGCGCGGCTGCACTACGCGTTGCCCGTGATTCCCGTGTTCGGGGACGGCCGTTTCCCCACCCAGCCGGTGTGGATAGACGACGTGGCGCTCGCGTTCGCGCTCGCCGCCGAGCGCGTGGAGCTGACCGGCACGTTCGAGCTCGGCGGACCGGAGGTCCTCACCTACCAGCAGTTCGTGCTCGCCATCGGGCGCGCCGCCGGCCGCTCCCGGCCGCTCGTGCACGTGCCGCTCCCGGTCGTTCGGGCGGCAGCTGCCGTCTTCGATCGCCTGGGCGCCGCCGCGCCGCTCACGAGCGACCAGTTACAGATGCTGGTGGAGGGGAGTGCGACTCCGGAGAACGCGATCGAGCGGGTGTTCGGGATCGAGCCGCTGTCGTTCGAGGAGGGGTTGAGACGGTTTCTTCCCTTTTCTCCGCCTCGGAAAAACCAAACCCGGGGCTAGGTACTCCCCGGGCTGGCGGTCGGGCGAAGTGGCCGTCACACTTCGGCCGCGACCAAGGGCTGCTGTCTAGCTTGTTAGACGTACATCCCCCCAAAAAGGTTGCAGGCTACCAGCGCTTCACCCGTCCCAGCCGCGACGTGGTGATCATTTCGAAACGCGACCCGCGCCGCAGCACGACGGACGTATTGGACGCCCCCCACCCAACGCCGGTGGGACCGAACACGATTTCGGGATTCGACACCTCCAGGCGCACGCCCGCCTCCTGCGGGCCGGCCCAGCGCAAGAGCGGGGTCCAGGTCCGGTCGTCCCAGCGGTCAATCCTCAGCGAGTCGACGGCGACGACGAGCCGGGCTCTCGTCCCTCGCATGATCGCGACATGACGGGTGACGGCCAGGGCCGTAGTCACCTTGGACGCCTCGGCGTCCACTGCCAGCCAGTCGAGCACCCCGCCGAGCCGGGGCAGAGTGACGGCGGTCACCACCGCCACCACGGCCACGGTGACGCTGAGCTCGACGAGCGAGAAGCCGCGCCGCATGGCCCCGAAATAGGGTCCGTGGGGCCCGGGTGGCGGCACCGAACGGCTGCGGTGCGACGCAGGAAAACGCGAGGGCCGGCGGTCTAACGCGGCCGCCTAAAAAACGATATGTTGGTGGCCTGTCGGGCGTTCCGGGGCGCTTCTCGGAGATCATCGCCATGCGCGTACCACGTGTGAAGGTTCAACCGCTGCCGCACGCCGTGTTCCTGACGCGCCTCGCGAGCGCCGCTAACGGCAACGCCATCGACGTTCGGCTCGGCCAGGGTGCCTTCTTGACCCTCCGTCTGGTCGACCTGTTGAGCCGGGACCACGAGCCGCCCCATCCCGACGCCTTCAGGTACCAGCATCTCGCAACGGAACGGTTCTGCCGGGACTTACAGTGTGGCGGGCCGGAAGAGGCTCACTTGAAGGGGTTGGTGGGCACCGCGGCGGACGCCTACCGGTTGGGCGACTCGCGGTTGATCGCGCCCGCGCTGCTCGCCTACGCGCTCTACCTGGAGGATGACGCGCGCTACGAGGAGGCGCTCGACGTGTTGGAGACGACGCTCCAGGTCGGGGGCGACCGGCTGCGAGTGGCGGACGCCGTCGCCGCGACGCTGCGGCTCGCGCGCGTGAACCGCAAGCTCGCCCGCTTCGCCGACGCCGAGACGGCGTACGTGCACGCCGGCCAACTGGCCGCGGCCGCCGGCGACGGCTACGCCGTGCTGCTCAGCCGTATCGGCCTCGCGGGCGCGATCCAGGGACGCGGCAACCTGGCGGAAGCCGAGCGCTGCTACCGGGAGATCTTGGCGGACGCGCGGATGGCAGGGGAGCGCGACGCGGAGGCCCAAGCCGAGCACGGCCTGGGGACGACGCTGCTGTTGCGAGGTCAGCCGGCGGAGGCGGCGCCGCATGCGTGGCGTGCATCGGAGCTCTATGAAAACGAGTCGGCCCAGTTGCGGGCCCTGAACGACGTCGGCGTGATGCTGCTCGCGCTGGGCGATCCCGCAGCCGCAGAGCAGGCGCTCATGGTAGTGGTGCGTCGCAGCGCTAATCAGGACGCCGTCATGAACGCGCTGATCGAGCTGATGCACTGCGCGTCCTACCGGCGGGACCGGCTGGGGTTCGAGCGCTGGCGCAGCGAGTGCGAGGGGCGCCTGGATCACATGGCGCCGAACATGGTGACGGACTTCCTGCTCAAGGTCGGCGTCGGGCACGCCCGCTTCGGCTATTTCCCCAAAGCGGAGTCGTTTCTCGCCGCGGCGCTCGAGACCGCCGCCGCCAACGGCCTGCACGAGTTCGAATTCCGGATCGAGCGGATCCGCAACGGGCTCGGCGACTGCAGCAAGGAGTTGGAGAACGCCTGCGCCGAAGCCACCGAGCCCGTCACGAGCGAGCCGCTGCGCACGGTGCGCCAGTCCCTGCAGGAGCTGGCGGGGGCCGGCGTCTAACGCGACGCCTGCTCGGCGATTAGTGGGGACACGTGTTCGGGTTCTGCACGTCGCACAACGTGCCCTGTTTCGCCTGGCTCGGACCAGTGGAGTCGGCACAGGCGGCGCTCGCGAGGGCGAAGGAGAAGGCGCACAGCACCAAGAGGAAACGGATCCGGCGGGACATAGAACCTCCGCGCATGGTGGTGGGTTGACTGAGAACTTCACCCCAACGTTGGACGCGCGACCGACGCTTTTTTAGGGCGATTTTGCGGCACCATAGGGCGCATTTGCGACATTTATGCTGATCTTGGCGGCCGTCCCCGATATTCAGCTGCTCAACCTCCGCCGCGCGGCGGCGGCGCGGTTCACGCTGGCGCGCGCGGGAAGCTGGGCGGAGGCCTTGAGCACGATCCGCACGCGTCCGGTCGAGCTCGCAGTCGTCGATCCGCTGCTGTCGGGGGAGCCGCGGACCCGAGAGATCGAGCGGCTCCGCGTGCTTTTCCCCTCGTTGCCGCTGGTGCTGTACACGACGCTGACGCCGCGCACGGCGGGCGTGCTGCTCACGCTGGGGCAGCGCGGGATCGAGCACGTCATCATCGCCCGCTACGACGACCACCCGCTGCGGCTGCGGGAGGTCCTGGCGGAGGAGGAAGCCCACTCGGCGTCGCGACTGCTCCTGGACCAGCTGGCCGACGCGCTGGCGCCTTTGCCGCGCGAGTTGCGCTGGGTGCTCGAGGAGGCGCTGCGATCGCCGGCCGGCGTGCAGACGGTGGGCCAGGTGGCCGCGCGCGCCCGCGTGGACCGCCGCACCTGCGAGCGCTGGTTCACGCGCGTGGGGCTCCCCTCGCCCCGCCAGTTCCTCGCCGCGGCCCGCGTGCTGTACGCCCACCGGCTGCTCCAGGACCCGGGCTTCACGATCGAAGACGTCGCGCAGCGCCTCGGCTACGCCCAGGCGAAGACGCTGCAGCAGCACGCCCGCAGCTATCTTGGACTCACGGCGGGCGAGATGCGGCTGTCATTGAGCCCTCAGGAAGCCCTGGAGCAGCTGACACGGCGGTTCCTCAAGCCGCAGCGCTCCCGGCAGGTGATCGCGTCGTGACCGCGCAAGGCTCGTCCGCCCCCAAGCCGCCGCCCAA
>QHSL01000001.1 GCA_003220435.1 Candidatus Rokuibacteriota bacterium
GTCGATGTGCGCGTAGTGCCGCTTGGCCGTCTCGTACTCCACGTGCGCCACCGCGATCGTGATCCCCCGCTCCCGCTCTTCCGGCGCGTTGTCGATCGACCCGTACTCCCGCACCGCGATCTGCTTGTTCTTCGTGTGCAGCACCTTCGTAATCGCCGCCGTCAACGTCGTCTTGCCGTGATCGATGTGCCCGATCGTCCCCACGTTCACGTGCGGCTTCGTCCGCTCGTACTTCGCCTTCGCCATTGTGTGCCTCCGACAGCTTGTCTAGCGGGACCCGGTACGAGCCGGCGGCTTGCCGGCGACCTTGGCCATGATCTCTTCGGCGATCGAGGGTGGGACTTCCTCGTACCGCGCGAACTGCATCGTGTAGGTGGCGCGGCCCTGTGTCATCGACCGCATCTCCGTCGCGTAGCCGAACATCTGCCCCAGGGGCACGCTGGCCCGGATGACCTGGGAGGTGCCGCGCGCCTCCATCGAGGCGATGCGGCCGCGCCGGCTGTTCAGGTCGCCCACGATCGCCCCCATGTACTCTTCGGGCGTCACGACCTCGACGTCCATCACGGGCTCGAGCAGGACCGGCTTCGCCTTCCGGCACGCTTCCTTGAAGCCCATCGACGCGGCGATCTTGAACGCCATCTCGGACGAATCCACGTCGTGGTACGACCCGTCGGTCAGCCGCACCTTGATGTCCACCATCGGGTAGCCCGCCAGGACTCCCGTGTCCAGGGCCTCCCGCACGCCCTTCTCGACGGCGGGAATGTACTCCCTCGGGATCGCTCCGCCAATGATCTTATTCTCGAACTCGAATCCCTTGCCGGCCTCGTTCGGCTCGACCTCGAGGTAGACGTCTCCGTACTGGCCGCGCCCGCCGGTCTGCCGCACGTAGCGGCCCTGGGCCTCGGCGCGCTTGCGGACCGTCTCGCGATACGCGACCTGCGGCTTGCCTACGTTTGCCTCGACTCTGAACTCGCGCAGGAGGCGGTCGACGATGATCTCCAGGTGAAGCTCGCCCATCCCGTGGATGAGCGTCTGCGCCGTCTCCTCCTCGGTGGTCACCCGGAACGTCGGATCCTCCAGCGCGAGCCGCGAGAGCGACACGCTGAGCTTCTCCTCGTCGGCGCGCGTCTTCGGCTCGATCGCCACCGCGATGACCGGCTCGGGGAAGGTCATGGACTCCAGCACGATCGGCTTGTCGGCGTCGCAGAGCGTGTCGCCGGTGGTCGTGAGCTTGAGCCCGATGGCGGCCGCGATGTCCCCGGACGCGACCGCCTCGATCTCTTCCTTCTTGTTGGCGTGCATCCGGAGGAGTCGCCCGACCCGCTCCTTCTTGTCCTTGGTCGAGTTGTAGACGCCGGAGCCGGCCTCGAGCGTGCCGGAGTAGACCCGGAGAAAGACCAGCTGGCCGACGTGCTGGTCGCTCATGATCTTGAACGCCAGCGCCGCGAACGGCGCGTCGTCGTCCGCCTTGCGCTCCTCGGCCGCCTTGGTCTCGGGATTGATGCCTTGCACCGGTAGAATGTCCTGCGGCGACGGCAGGAAGTCGATCACCGCGTCCAGGAGCGGCTGCACGCCCTTGTTCTTGAACGACGCGCCGCAGAGCACCGGGAAGAGCTTCAGGCCGATCGTGCCCTTGCGCACCGCCGCCATCAGCTCGGCCGGCGTGATCGCCTCACCGTGCACGTACTTTTCCATGAGGTGCTCGTCGACCTCGGCGAGCCCCTCGATCATCTTCTCCCGGTACTCCTTGACCTGGCTGACCATTTCCGCAGGAACCTCGATCTGCGTGTACTCCTTGCCGAGGGTGTCGTCGTCGTCGGTCCACACCAGCCCGGTCTGGTTGATCAGGTCCACGAGCCCGCGGTACTGATCCTCGCGGCCGATCGGGATCTGGATCGGCACCGGATGGGCGCCCAACCGCTCCCGCAGCATGTCGAGGCAGCGGTAGTAGTCCGCCCCCACGCGGTCCATCTTGTTGACGTAGACGATCCGCGGGACCCGGTATTTGTCGGCCTGCCGCCACACCGTCTCCGTCTGTGGCTCGACGCCCGAAACGGCGTCGAGGATCGCGACCGCGCCGTCGAGGACGCGAAGCGAGCGCTCGACCTCGACCGTGAAGTCGACGTGTCCCGGCGTGTCGATGATGTTGACGCGGCAGTCGCGCCAGAAGCAGGTCGTCGCGGCGGACGTGATCGTGATGCCACGCTCCTGCTCTTGCACCATCCAGTCCATCGTCGCGGTGCCTTCGTGGACTTCGCCGATCTTGTACGACCGCCCGGTGTAATAGAGGATGCGTTCGGTGGTGGTCGTCTTGCCCGCGTCGATGTGGGCCATGATCCCGATGTTGCGCGTCTTCTCCAGCGAGTACTGCCGTTCCACGTCTGCTGCCCTGCCTCCCTACGATTCTTCGTCACATGCGAAGAGGGGGGTCAGGCTGCGCCCCCCTCTCCATTTCGATCTCCAGCTACCAGCGATAATGCGCGAACGCCTTGTTGGCCTCCGCCATCTTGTGCGTGTCTTCTCGCTTCTTCACTGCGGTGCCGCGGTTGCTGGCGGCGTCGAGCAGCTCGCCGGCGAGCTTCTCGGCCATGCTGCGCTCGCCTCGACGCCGGGCGGCGCCGATGACCCACCGCATCGCCAGCGAGGTGCGCCGGTCGGGACGCACTTCGACCGGCACCTGGTACGTCGAGCCGCCGACCCGCCGCGACTTGACCTCGACCGCGGGCTTTACGTTGTCGATCGCGGACTTGAACATCTTGAGCGCGTCCTGCTTGCTCCGATCCTCGACCGACCCCAGGGCCTCGTACATGATCTGCTCGGCCGTCGACTTCTTGCCGCAGATCATCATGATGTTCACGAACTTCGCCACCAGCCGGCTCCCGTACTTCGGATCCGGCAGCACTTCACGCTTGGCCGCTCCCGCCCGTCTCATTCTCTAACCCGTCGCCTTCGTGACTTTGGCGCCGTACTTCGACCGGCTCTGCTTGCGGCCCGCCACCCCGGCGGTGTCGAGCGTCCCCCGGATGATGTGATAGCGGATCCCGGGGAGATCCTTCACGCGGCCGCCCCGGATCATGACGATCGAGTGCTCCTGCAAATTGTGGCCGACGCCCGGGATGTACGACGTGACTTCGAGCCCGTTCGTCAACCTCACCCGAGCGACCTTGCGGAGCGCGGAGTTCGGCTTCTTGGGCGTCGTCGTGTAGACGCGGATGCAGACACCCCGTTTTTGGGGACACCCCTGCATCGCGGGCGTCTTCGACTTCTTCCGCACCGCCTCACGACCCTGATGGACCAGCTGGTTGATGGTCGGCATGACTCTCCGTCACCCTCGCGGCGACAAAACTCTCACTTTATAACCTTGAGGCCCTGTGGTGTCAACGATTTAGGCCGCACCATCTACCCGGCTACCGCCACCGATTCGTCAGCGTCACCCTCCGGCACCGGCGGCGGCGTCAGCGACAGCACGCTGTCGAGCGATTTCACCGCCTCACCGCCGGGCGTCAGCACCTCGACCCGCGTGTAGTTCGAGAGCCCCGTCCCGGCCGGGATCAGGCGGCCGACGATCACGTTCTCCTTGAGCCCGCGCAGATCGTCGGTCTTGCCGGAGATGGCCGCCTCGGTCAGCACCCGAGTGGTCTCCTGGAACGAGGCCGCCGAGATGAAGCTGTCGGTCGACAGCGACGCCTTGGTGATGCCGAGCAGGACGGGCTTGGCGGTGGCCGCCCGCTTGCCCTGCGCCAGCACGCGCTCGTTCTCCTCCTGGAACACGAACTTGTCGACCAGCTCGCCCACCACAAAATCGGTGTCGCCGACTTCCTCGATGCGCACGCGCCGAAGCATCTGGCGCACGATGATCTCGATGTGTTTGTCGTTGATCGTCACGCCCTGCAGCCGGTAGACCTCTTGCACCTCGTTGACGAGGTAGCGCTGCAGCTCGCGGTCGCCGAGCACCGCGAGATAGTCGTGCGGATTGGGCGACCCGTCCATGAGGGGCTCACCGGCCTTGACCCGGTCGCTCTCGTGGACGCTGATGTGCTTGCCGCGCGGGATCAGGTATTCCTTGGTCTCTCCATTGTCGGCCCGGATGACGATCTTCCGCATGCCCTTCACGAAGCCGCCCATCTCGACGCGGCCGTCGATCTCGGTGATGACCGCCTGCTCCTTGGGCTTGCGCGCCTCGAACAGCTCCGCGACGCGCGGCAGACCGCCCGTGATGTCCTTGGTCTTGGTCGTCTCACGCGGGATCTTGGCGATGATGTCGGCGGCGAAGACCTCGGCGCCGTCGGGCACGTTGAGGTTCGCGCCCACCGGCAGCGCGTACCGGTGACGCTCGGTGGCCTCCACCGTGGCATGGCTCTCGCCGGCCGACCGGATGATGATCCCCGGCTGCAGCTTGCCCTCTGGGTCCTCGATGACGACCTTGCGGGCGAGGCCGGTGACCTCGTCGAACTCTTCCCGCACCGTCACGCCCTCGATGATGTCCTGGTACTCGACACGCCCGGTGAACTCGGTGAGGATCGGGTTGGTGAACGGGTCCCACTCGACCAGCACCGTCCGCGCCTTGACCTTCTGGTCCGCCTTCACCTTGATCTTGGCGCCGTAGACCACCGGATAACGCTCGCGCTCGCGGCCACGCTCGTCGGCCACGCCGAGCTCGCCGTTGCGGTTCGTGGCGACCAGGTCGCCGTCGCGGTTCACGACCGTGCGCAGATTGTGATACTTCACGACGCCCGGGCTCTTCGCCTCGTGCTTCGAGGCCTCCACGACCCGACTCGCGGTGCCGCCGATGTGGAAGGTACGCATCGTGAGCTGCGTGCCCGGCTCGCCGATCGACTGCGCGGCGATGATGCCGACCGCCTCCCCCAGCTCGGCCAGCCGACCGGTGCCGAGGTTACGGCCGTAACACATGACGCAGATGCCGCGCTTCGTGTCGCACGTCAGCGTCGAGCGGATGCGCACCCGCTCGAGGCCCGAGTCCTCGATGCGCTGCGCCAGCTCCTCGGTGATCTCGCTGTTGGCCTGCACGATGATCTCGCCCGACAGCAGATCGCGGATATCCTCGGCGGCGACGCGGCCCAGGATGCGGTCGCGCAGCGATTGAATGATGTCACCGCCCTCCACGAGCGGCGTGGCGTCGATATATTTCACCGTTTCGCAATCGCGCTCACTGACGATGACATCCTGCGAGACGTCCACGAGTCGACGGGTCAGATAGCCAGAGTCAGCGGTTTTAAGAGCCGTATCGGCGAGGCCTTTTCGGGCACCGTGGGTCGAGGTGAAATACTCGAGGACGGTGAGGCCCTCGCGGAAGTTCGATGTTATAGGCGTCTCGATGATCTCGCCGCTCGGCTTGGCCATCAACCCGCGCATGCCGGCCAGCTGGCGGATCTGCTGCTTGCTGCCGCGCGCGCCGGAGTCGGCCATCATGTAGATCGGGTTGAACTCGCCGCCCTGCTCGCCGCCCTCCAGCTCGCGGAACATCTCCTCGGCGATGAGCTCGGTGACGTGCGCCCAGATGTCGACGACCTTGTTGTACCGCTCGCCGTTGGTGATCACCCCGTCCTGATACTGCTGCTCCACCTCGTTGACTTGCTCGCGCGCCGAGGTGATCTGCCGCTCCTTGGACGACGGGATGTGCATGTCGTCGATGCCGATGGAGAGCCCCGAGAGTGTCGCGTAGCGGAAGCCGAGGTCCTTCAACTCGTCGAGGAAGTGGACGGTGGCCTCGTTGCCGAGGGAGTTGTAGCAGCGGCCGACGAGGGCGGTGATCTCCTTCTTCTTCAGCTCCTGGTTCACGAACCGCAGTGACTCGGGCACGATCTCGTTCAGCAGGCTGCGCCCGACCGTCGTCTCGACGATCTCACCCTTCCACCGCAAGCGGATGCGCGCCTGGAGGTCGATGTCCTCGTTGTCGTAGGCGATCCGCACCTCTTCGGGGTCCGCGAAGAGGCGCCCCTCACCCCGGACCGGGCGGTCGGGCGTGCCGAGGCGCTCCTTGGTCAGGTAGTAGATGCCGAGGACCATGTCCTGGGTCGGCACCGCCAGTGGCGCCCCGTTCGCCGGCGACAGGATGTTGTTGGCGGACAGCATCAGCACCTGGGCCTCGAGCTGCGCCTCCATCGACAGCGGGATGTGGACGGCCATCTGGTCGCCGTCGAAGTCGGCGTTGAAGGCCGTGCACACCAGCGGATGGATCTCGATGGCCTTCCCTTCCACCAGGATCGGCTCGAAGGCCTGAATACCCAGACGATGGAGGGTCGGCGCCCGATTGAGAAGAATCGGGTGCTCCTTGATGACGTCCTCGAGGATGTCCCAAACTTCAGGGCGTTCCTTTTCAACGAACTTTTTAGCGGCCTTGATGGACGATGCAATGCCGCGCTCTTCGAGCTTCCGCAAGATGAACGGCTTGAAGAGCTCGAGGGCCATTTTCTTCGGCAGGCCGCACTGGTGCAGCTTGAGGTACGGGCCGACCACGATGACGGAGCGACCGGAATAGTCGACCCGTTTCCCGAGGAGATTCTGACGGAACCGCCCCTGCTTCCCTTTGAGGGTGTCGGAGAGCGATTTCAGGGGGCGGTTGTTCGGGCCGGTGATGACCCGGCCGCGGCGGCCGTTGTCGAACAGCGCGTCGACCGCTTCCTGGAGCATCCGCTTCTCGTTGCGGATGATGATCTCGGGCGCCTTGAGGTCCATCAGCCGCTTCAGCCGGTTGTTCCGGTTGATGACGCGGCGATAGAGATCGTTGAGGTCCGAGGTGGCGAACCGGCCGCCGTCGAGCGGCACCAGCGGGCGCAGCTCCGGCGGGATGACCGGGACGACCTCGAGGATCATCCAGTCCGGCTGGTTGCCGGACTTCAGAAACGCCTCGATGACTTTCAACCGTTTCACGATCTTCTTCCGCTTCTGGACGGACGTCTCGCCGAGCATCTGGGCCCGGAGGTCCCGCGCCAGCGAGTCCAGGTCCATGTCGCGCAGGAGCTCGCGGATCGCCTCGGCGCCCATGCCGACCTTCAGGCTCTCGGCGCCGTGCTCGTCCTGGAGCTTGCGCGCCTTGTCGACCGCGACCAGGTCCTTCTTCTTCACGCCCTGGATGCGGCTGTCGAGGACGACGTACTCCTCGAAGTACAGGATCTTCTCGAGCTCGCGCAGCGACATGTCCAGCAGCTGGCCGATCCGGCTCGGCAGGCCCTTGAAGAACCAGACGTGCGAGACCGGCGAGGCCAGCTCGATGTGGCCCATCCGCTCGCGCCGCACCCGGGCCCGCGTCACCTCGACCCCGCACTTGTCGCACACCACGCCGGCGAACTTCATCCGCTTGTACTTGCCGCACGCGCACTCGTAGTCTTTGGTGGGCCCGAAGATGCGCGCGCAGAACAGTCCGTCCCGCTCCGGCTTGAACGTCCGGTAGTTGATCGTCTCCGGCTTCTTCACTTCTCCATGCGACCAGTCGCGGATCTTCTGGGGCGCGGCCAGCTTGATCCGGATCGCGTCAAACGTGATGGGCTTCGCATGCCGATCGAGGATGCCCCAAAGGTCCTTGGTTGGCTTGTCCTCTCTGATCAGGCTGCCGAAAGGCCTATCCGTCAGCATTCGCTATTCTCCTTTGGGAAGCCATCTCCCATTGTCAGGAAGCCTTCTTCCCGTCCTTCGTCACCAGCTCGACGTCGAGCGCCAGGCTCTGGAGTTCCTTCACCAGCACGTTGAACGACTCCGGCGTGCCGGGCTCGAGGAAGTTCTCGCCCTTGACGATCGCCTCGTAGATGCGGTTGCGTCCCTCCACGTCGTCGGACTTGACCGTGAGCATCTCCTGGAGCGTGTGCGCGGCGCCGTAGGCTTCCAGCGCCCACACCTCCATCTCGCCGAACCGCTGGCCGCCGAACTGGGCCTTGCCGCCCAGCGGCTGCTGGGTCACCAGCGAGTAAGGTCCGATCGAGCGAGCGTGCATCTTGTCGTCGACCAGGTGGGCCAGCTTCAATATATAGATCTGTCCGACCGTCACCTCCTGGTGGAAGCGTCGGCCGGTTCGCCCGTCGTACAGGACGGTTTTGCCGGAGCCCGGCAACCCCGCCTGCTTCAGATGCTCCTTGATCTCCTCCTCGGTGGCGCCGTCGAACACCGGGCTCGCGACCCACGCGCCGAGCGCGCGCGCCGCCCACCCGAGATGCGTCTCGAGGATCTGCCCGACGTTCATGCGGGACGGCACGCCGAGCGGATTCAGCACGATCTCCACCGGCGTCCCGTCCGGCAGATACGGCATGTCCTCTTCCGGCATGATCTTGGAGACGACGCCCTTGTTGCCGTGGCGGCCGGCCATCTTGTCGCCGACCGAGAGCTTCCGTTTCACGGCCACGTACACTTTGACCATCTTGATGACGCCCGGCGGCAGGTCGTCGCCCCGGCGCAGCCGGGACTTCCGCTCCTCGAACATCGCGTCGTAGACGCCGATCTGCTCGTCGGCCAGGTCCTCGATCCGCTTGACGGTTTGGACCAGGTTCTCGTCTTCCTTGACCTTGATCTTCTTCAGCTCGTTCCACGAGAAGTTGTCGAGGTCGGGCCGCTCGATGCGGTCACCCTTCTTGGTGAGCCGCTTCACCTTGTTGGTCGGGTCGAAGAGGTCCTGGAACGACGTCTTACCGACCAGGAGGTTCTTCAGCTTCTGGTCGCGCTCCATCTCGACCATCGCGATCTCGTCCTGATAGTCCTTCTCGAGGCGCGCGATCTCCTCTTCCTCGATCGACTTGGCCCGCTCGTCCTTGTCGACGCCGCGCCGCGAGAACACCTTCACGTCCACCACGGTGCCCTCGATCCCGGGCGGAACGGTCAGCGACGTGTCGCGCACGTCGCCGGCCTTCTCGCCGAAGATCGCCCGCAGCAGCTTCTCTTCCGGTGTCAGCTGGGTCTCGCCCTTCGGCGTGATCTTGCCGACCAGAATATCGCCCGGCTTCACCTTCGCGCCGATGCGCACGATGCCGGACTCGTCGAGATCCTTCAGCGCCTCCTCCGAGACGTTGGGAATGTCGCGGGTGACCTCTTCCTTCCCGAGCTTCGTGTCGCGCGCCTGGATCTCGAACTCCTCGATGTGGATCGACGTGAACCGGTCGTCCTTCACCAGGCGCTCCGAGACCAGGATCGCGTCCTCGAAGTTGTACCCGCCCCACGGCATAAACGCGACCAGCACGTTGCGTCCGAGCGCGAGCTCGCCCTGGTCGGTGCCCGGCCCATCGGCGATGATGTCGCCCGGCGCGACCCGCTGGCCCTTGTGCACGATCGGCTTCTGGTTGAGGCACGTGTTCTGGTTCGACCGCCGGTACTTGGTCAGATTGAAGATGTCCAGCGGCAGGTCCTGCACCGGGTCGGCCTTCTTCGACGACCGCCCCTCGGCGCGCACCACGACCCGGTCGGCGGCGACGTACTCGACGACGCCGGACCGCTTGGCCACGATGACCGCGCCGGAGTCGCGGGCCACCACGTGCTCCATCCCGGTGCCGACCAGCGGCGCCTCCGGCTGGAGCAGCGGGACCGCCTGGCGCTGCATGTTCGATCCCATCAGCGCCCGGTTCGCGTCGTCGTTCTCGAGGAACGGGATCAGCGATGCGGCGACCGAGACGAGCTGCTTCGGCGACACGTCCATGTAGTGCAGCTCTTCCGGCGACACCATCCGAAACTCACCGCTCTTGCGGGCCGAGACACGCTCCGCCACGAAGCGGCCGGTGCGGTCGATCTCGGCGTTGGCCTGGGCGATGACGAACTTCTCTTCCTTGAGGGCGGTCAGGAAATCGATCTCGTCGGTGACCCGGCCGCCGGTGACCTTCCGGTACGGCGTCTCGATGAACCCGAACTCGTTCGTCCTCGCATACGTTGACAGCGAAGAGATCAAACCGATGTTCGGCCCTTCCGGCGTCTCGATGGGGCAGATCCGGCCGTAATGGGTGGGATGGACGTCCCGCACCTCGAAGCCGGCCCGCTCGCGACTGAGCCCGCGCGGCCCCAGCGCCGAGAGCCGCCGCTTGTGGGTCAGCTCGGCGAGCGGATTCGTCTGGTCCATGAACTGCGAGAGCTGAGAAGACCCGAAGAATTCTTTGACAACCGCCGAGACCGGTTTTGCGTTGATCAAGTCATGGGGCATCAGATTCGTGATGTCGGAGATCGACATCCGTTCTTTGACCGCGCGCTCCATGCGGGTCAGGCCCACCCGGAACTGGTTCTCCAGGAGCTCACCGACCGACCGCACGCGGCGGTTGCCGAGGTGGTCGATGTCGTCGGTCGCCCGCGAGCCGAGCCGCACCAGCAGGAGGTGCCGGATGACGGAGACGATGTCCTCGCTGCGGATCGTCTTCGCGTTCGCCGGCGCCTCCATCCCGAGCTTCTCGTTGATCATGAACCGGCCGACGCGGGCCAGGTCGTAGCGCCGCGGGTCCATGAACATTCCACGGAACAGGGAGCGCGCCGACTCGACGGTCGGCGGATCACCGGGCCGCAGGCGCCGGTAGATCTCGACCAGCGCCTCGTCAGGGTTCTTGAAGTGGTCGCGCGCCAGGGTCTCGTAGATCGCCTGGTCGACCTTGCCCGCGCCCATCACCAGAAGCTTGAACGGCGCCACCCGTCGGCTCATGACCTGGGACAGCACGGTCGAGGTGATCTCGGCGTTGGTCTGGACCAGCACCTCGCCCGACTCGGTGTCGACGATGCGCGACGCGGTCCGCCGCCCGACCAGCGTCTCGGCGCGGATCGGGATCTTATCGACGTTCGACTCCAGGAGCTTCTCGATGAGCTTGGCGTTGAGCGACTTGCCGGCGGCCACCAGCGGCTCGCGGTGCCGCGGCGGCTTGATGTCGTCGGCGACCTTCGCGCCGACGTGAGCCTCGGCGTTCAGCGTCACCCAGGCATTGCCGTCCTCGAATGACACGACCTCCTCGGCCTCGTAGAAGTGGGCGAGGATCTCCTCGTCGGAGAGGATCACGCCCTTCTCGAGGAACCAGAACGCTCGCAGGAAGGCCGTGGCCAGCATTTTGCGGCGCCGGTCGACCCGGACGTGCAGGATGTCGTTCGCGTCGAAATCGAACTCGACCCACGACCCTCGGTACGGGATGACGCGAGCCGAGAAGAGCGGCTTGCCCGACGCCAGCGTCTTGCCCTTGTCGTCATCGAAGAACACGCCGGCGGAGCGCTGGAGCTGGCTGACGACCACGCGCTCGGTGCCGTTGATGATGAACGTTCCCTTGTCGGTCATGAGGGGCAGCTCACCCAGGTACACTTCCTGGCCGCGCTGCTCACGGATCGTCCGGGTCTTCGCTTCCTTATCGTGATCGAAGATGACCAGGCGCAGGGTGACCTTGAGCGGGATCGCGAAGGTCATGCCCCGGTCGTGGCATTCCTCGACCGTGTACTTCGGCTCGCCGAAGTGGTACGAGTCGAACTCGAGGAGCGCGTTGTCGTTGTAATCGGCAATCGGGAACACCGACTTGAACACCGCCTGCAGACCGATTTCCTCCCGGCGCTCGGCCGGGCCGTCCTTCTGCAAAAAGGTCTCGTAGGACCGCTTCTGGACCTCGATCAGGTTCGGGATCTCGACGATCGATGGAATCTTCCCGAAGTCCCTGCGGTTGCGGCGCCCACACTGAATAGTGCCTGCCATACCTTCTCCTGGGGCCGGCTCCCGGCCCCGGCTTGACGGAGTCGCTAGTGACGGAGCAACTCGACGCGCCTACCTCACCGAGACGGTCGCGCCCTGCTCCTCGAGCTTCTTCTTCATCTCCTCCGCTTCAGCCTTCGTGAGCTTCTCCTTCACCGGCTTCGGCGCGCCGTCCACCAGATCCTTGGCCTCCTTGAGGCCGAGCCCGGTGAGCTCGCGCACGACCTTGATGACCTGGATCTTCTTCTCGCCGGCGGCGCCGAGGATGACGTCGAACTCGGTCTTCTCCTCGATCGCGGCGGCGCCGGCCGCCCCACCGCCGGCCGCGCCCGCGACGGCCGCGACGGCGACCGGCGCGGCGGCGGACACTCCCCATTTCTCTTGAAGAAGCTTCGACAGCTGCGCCGCCTCCAGCAGCGTCAGCTTGTCGAGTTGCTCGGCGATCTGTTCTACCGTCATCGTCGTCTCCCTTTCCTCGCCCTGTTGCTCTCTCTAGCTGCTCGCCGCTTTCGATTCGTCGCTGGCCGCCGCGCCGCGCTGCTGCAGGACGTAGACAAGCTCACGCTGTGGCGCCGTGAGCACGCCAACCAGCTGGGACAAGATGCCCTGGATCGCGCCGACCAGCTGCGCCCGAATCGCCTCCCGCGACGGAAGGTCGGCGAGCGCCTTAAGCCCGGCCGGCGCGAGCATCTGCCCCTCGACGTACCCGGCCTTCACCGCGAGCGCTTGGTTGGTCCGGGCGAACGCGTGCACCGCCTTGGCGACGGCGACCGGATCCGCTTTCGAGATGATCACGCCCGTCGGCCCCTTGAGGTGCGTCCCGAGGCCCTGCAGCTCGGACGACGCGATCGCCAGGCGCGCCAGCCGGTTCTTGACGATCTTGTATTCCGCCGACACCGCGCGGAGCTGCTTGCGCAGATCGCCGAGCTGCTGCACGGTGAGGCCGCGATACTCCGTGAGCACCACGGTCTTCACGCCGTCCAGCCGCGACTTCAGATCCTCGACCGCCTCGACCTTCTCTTGCGTTGGCACCCGACGCTCCTTGTCCTACACGGCCTTCTTGAAGAGGTTCGCGATCGCCAGCGCGTCGAGCGGGACGCCGGGCCCCATCGTCGTCGAGACCGTCAGGGATCTCAGGTACGTGCCCTTCGCCGCCGCCGGCTTGGCCCGGACGATCGCCTCGATGAGGGCCATGCCGTTGGCCGCGAGCTTGTCGGCTTCGAACGAGTGCTTGCCGATGGGCGTGTGGATGTTGCCGGCCTTGTCCACGCGGAACTCGACCTTGCCCGCTTTCGCCTCGCGGACGGCGCGGCCCACGTCGAACGTCACCGTGCCGAGCTTCGGGTTCGGCATGAGGCCGCGCGGCCCGAGGACTTTGCCGAGTCGGCCGACCTGCCCCATGAGGTCGGGGGTCGCCACCGCCGTGTCGAACTCCATCCAGCCTCCCTGCACCCGCTCCACCAGGTCCTCGGCGCCGATCACGTCCGCGCCGGCCTCCCGCGCCTCGCGCTCCTTCTCGCCCTTGGCGAACACGGCGACCCGCACGCTCTTGCCGATGCCGTGCGGGAGCACGACCGCGCCGCGGACCATCTGATCGGCGTGCTTCGGGTCCACGCCCAGGCGGAACGAGAGATCGACGGACTGGTCGAACTTCGTCGGCGGCATGCTCTTCACGAGCGCGACCGCCTCCTCGAGCGAGTACTGCTTCTCGGGAGCGATCTTCGCCGCGGCCTCGTTGTACCGCTTGCCCGTCTGCTTCTTGACGATCGTCGCCATGTCGCTCTCCTACGTCCTGCGAGACTCTCTATTCGCTCGCCTCGGCCGGCGGGGCCCCAGCCCCGCGACGGCCTGCGGCTCGCTAAACCACATCGATGCCCATGCTGCGGGCCGTGCCTTCGATCGTGCGCATCGCCGAGTCGATCGAGTCGGTGTTCAGATCTGCCAGCTTGCTCTGGGCGATCTCCCGAACTTGC
>QHSL01000008.1 GCA_003220435.1 Candidatus Rokuibacteriota bacterium
GGACCTGTCGACCAACCTGAACCTCTGGTGGAACCTGTGGAACGACAAGTACGTGGAGGGGTTCCAGGCCCTCAACAAGTGGGCGAACGAGTACGTGGCGTTTCCGGGTGAGTTCTTCCGCCAGTGGGTGCGTGACTTTTACCAGGAGAACAAGCTCTACCGCGGCGAGCTCGTGATGGGGGGCCGGCCGGTGCGCCTGGAGCGCATCACGTGTCCGCTCTTCGTCGTGGGCGCCAAGGAGGACTACATCGCGCCCCCGGGTTGCGTGCGAGCCCTCATCGATGCCGTGGGCAGCCACGAGAAGGAGTACGTCGAGCTGCCGGGCGGCCACATCTCGCTCATCGCCGGGCGAGGCGCCTCCGTCCACTGCTGGCCGAAGGTTTCCGGATGGCTCGCGCCGCGCTCGTAGCTCCTTGCCGACGGGGGCGAATGATGTTGACGCTTCGCGTCACCGGGCGATAGACTTAGAGTCATGGCAGAGTCTCCAGGGCCAAACCAGTTGTTCGATCTGTGGAAACGCCAGCTCGAGGAAAGCACGCAGGCGTGGTCGCGACTCGTCGTCGGCCAAACCGCGGCGGCGCCAGCGCCGCCGCCCGATCCCGCGGCGTTCTGGCGTCCCGTCCTCGACCAGGGTGTGCAAACGTGGGCCACGCTCTTCGCCCAGACGCCGGCCACGCCCGAGCTCCTGACGCAGTGGAAGCAGTTCCTCGACCAGTGGATCGAGTCGTGGTCGAAAGTACTCGGCCAGGCCATGGGCACCGAGCAGTTCGCGAAGCTCATGGGCCAGTCGTTGGATCAGCTTCTCGTCGCCCAGGCGCCGGCCAAGAAGTTCGCGGATCAGCAGATCGAGCAAGCCCTGCAGGCGCTGAACCTGCCGTCGCGCACCCAGCTGACCGCGGTCGCCAAGCAGATCGTGGAGCTCGAGGACCGGATCGAGCGGCTCGAGGACATGATCGCGGCGGCGCTTCGACGTCTCGGCGACCGGGAGCCGCGATGATCGGAAAGACGATCGCCGAGATCTCGCCCGGCGACTCCGCGGAGCTGGTGCGCCGGGTCGAGACCGACGACATCGCGAGCTTCATCGACGCGGTCGGCGACCTGAACCCCATCCACAGCGACCCCGCCTACGCCGCGACCACGTCGTTCAAGGAGCCGATCGCGCCCGGCATCTTCACCGCCGGGCTGATCTCGGCAGTCATTGGCACCCGGCTGCCCGGGCCAGGAGCGATCTACCTCACACAGAGTCTCCAGTTCGTGAAGCCGGTGAGAGCCGGGGACACGATCACGGCACGGGTGAACGTGCTCGAGGTGATTCGCGAGCGCAACCGCGTCCGGCTCCAGACCCTCTGTGTCAACCAGCGCGACGAGGAAGTGCTGTTGGGCGAGGCGTGGGTGATGCCGTCGCGGGCGCACGTCACGTACGAGGAGCGCCGGCCGTCGGCGTCGCTCGCGCTTCATCCGTGGGCGCTCGCGGCTCAGGCCATGAGGCTCTGGGCCGCGATGGTCACATCAGCAGTCCGCCGTTGATCGAGAGCTCGGCGCCGGTGATGTAGTCGCCGTCCGACGAGACGATGTACACGACGGCCCGGCCGACCTCCGCCGCCGTGCCGAACCGCTTCAACGGAATCTGGCTCAAGAGCCGGTCCCGGACTTTGTCCGGGATCCCCTGAACCATCTCGGTCTCGATGAACCCGGGCGCCACCGCGTTGACGGTGATGCCCTTGCCGGCGAGCTCTTTGGCGAGCGACTTGGTGAACGCCGCCACACCGGCCTTCGAGGCCGCGTAGTTGGCCTGGCCGAAGTTGCCGATCTGGCCGATCACCGAGGTGATGTTGACCACGCGGCCGTATTCCTGCTTGAGCATCTGGTCGATGAACACCTTCGTGCAGTTGAAGACGCCGTCGAGGTTGATGGCAAGCACCTTGCGCCACGAGGCGTGGTCCATCTTGACGAAGGTCTTGTCCGAGTTGATCCCCGCGTTGTTCACGAGGATGTCGAGGTGGCCGAACTCCTTCATCACGTCCTGGGCCATCCGGAACGTGTCCGGGTAGTCCCCGACGTCGGCCTGGGCCAGGATCGAGACACGGCCCATCTTCCGGATCTCTTCGCCAACCTCCTTCGCGGCGCCTTCGCTCGAGACGTAGTTGACGGCGACGTCGGCGCCCTCCTGGGCGAGCGCCAGCGCGATGGCCCGACCGATGCCGCGGGAGCCTCCGGTGACGAGCGCGGTGCGCCCCTTGAGCTTCATGAGAGACACCTCCTCCGGGGTGGCCGCAAGTCTAGCACGCCGAGTCCAGGCGGGCTCTTGACGCGCGGTGTTACGCCATTCATAGTTGCCATCGGGGAGAGGCGCGTCATGGCGTACGTCATCAAGCGGTACTCGAACCGAAAGCTCTACGACACGCAGGAGAGTCGCTACGTCACCCTCGAGGAGATCGAGGAGATGATTCGGGCGGGCAAGGAGATCGGCGTCGTCGACGCCGCGTCGGGCGAGGACCTGACTTCCGTGACGCTGGCCCAGATCATCCTCGAGAACGAGCGCAATCATCGCGCCGCGCTGCCCACCGCGTTCCTCCACCAGCTCATCAAGCACGGCGAGGCCTGGCAGGACTTCGTTCAGCGATCGATGAAGTCGAGCCTCGAGGGAGTCGTCTCGAACCAGCGGGAGATGGAGCGAATCTTCCAGGACTGGGCCTCGCGGGCGGGCTGGGGAATCCTGGCGCCGCGCCCGGACGCCAAGCGCGACGGCGCCGAGCCCGATGCCGACCGGCTCCGCGAGGAAGTTTCGGCGCTTCGGGAGCGCCTACGCTCCCTCGAGGAGCGGCTGGAGCGACGGAAGAACCAGGCGAAGTGACCGCCTAGTTCTGCGCGTAGACGTCCTTCACCCTCGTGACGACCGCCGTGTAGGTCTCCTGGATCCCCTTGCCGGCCTGCTCCGCGGACGTCTGAAGCCGTTCCGCGGCTCGCGTGAACGCCTGAGCCTGACCCTCGAGAAGCTTGAACGCCTTCTGGGTGCCCTCGACGCCATCCAGGAGCGCCTTCTGACATGCCTGCACCGGATCCTTCGTGCTGTCGCACCAGACGCCCTGCCACCGCGCCGCCGTGGCCTGGGAGTCACGCAGCGCCTCGATCGCGCTCTGCTGGAGCTCGGCGTAGAGCCTCACGCCCTCCTTCGCCGTCGCCGTCGAGAACTCCACGATCTCGCGCAGCACGCGCTGGTTGGCGTCCGCCCACACCGTCACCGTCTCCACCGCCTTCGCGGCGACCTGACCGAGCAGCTCCTGGGTCTTCCTCGAATCGTTCATCATCAGTCCTCCTGAAAACGTTCCGTCTCGTTCCGGAATCGAAACACTCACCGTGGCTACTCGTGAGTATAACGCGGCGCGTTATGACGTCAACCCAAATTTGTGCACTGCGTCAGCCTCCATATGCTAGCGTAAGTATCCCTTTCATATTGATGCCTTACAGGGAGGCCCGCGATGGCAGTCGATACGCTTGCGCGGATGTTCTGGGACCGTGTGGAGCGGAGCGGAGACCGCCCGGCACAGCAGTTCAAGCACGGCGCCGACTGGAAGACGATCACGTGGCGCGAGGTCGGCGACGTCGTGCGCGAGGTGGCGCTCGGGCTTCTGGCGCTCGGGCGCGACAAGGGTGACGCGGTCGCGCTACTGTCGGCGAGCCGGACCGAGTGGGTCCAGTCCGATTTCGCGATCTTCAGCGCCGGCTGCGTGACCGTTCCGGTGTATCCGACCTATCCTCCGGATCTGATCGCCTATGTGGTGAACGACTCGGGTGCGAAGACGATCATCGTTGAAGACCCCGCCCAGCTCGCGAAAGTGCTCGAGGGACGCGACCGGATGCCAGGGCTCGAGCAGATCGTGATCATCTCCGGCTACGACGCCCCTCAGCCCCCGAAAATGGTGATGACGTGGGAGACGCTGCGCCGGCTCGGGCGTGACAACGCGACCACGCACCAGAGCATGCTCGCGGAGCGCGTCGCGTCGACGAGCTCGACCGATCTCGCGACGATCGTGTACACGTCGGGCACCACCGGTCCCCCGAAAGGCGTGATGCAGACGCACGGCAACCACATCGCCGCCGTCAACGCCTCGAAGCAGGCGACGCCGGTGGAGGAGGGCTGGGTCCATCTCCTGTTCCTCCCCCTGGCTCACTCGTTCGCGCGGCTCGAATCGTTCCTGGGTGTGGCGCATGGCTTGACGACCGCGTTCGCCGAGAACCTCGACAAAGTCGGAGAGAACCTGAGAGAGACCCGGCCCCACTTCATCTGCAGCGTGCCGCGCGTGTTCGAGAAGGTCTACGCGAAGATCCTCGCCGGCGTGGAGGCGGGCTCGCCGGCGAAGAAGAAGATCTTCAACTGGGCGGTGTCGGTCGGACGTGACGTGAGTCGCCATCAGCAGCGCGGCCAGCCCGTGCCCCTGGGCCTCGAGCTCAAGCGCAAGGTGGCCGACACGCTCGTCTTCTCCAAGCTGCACGCGGCGCTCGGCGGCCGGCTCCAGTGGGCGGTGTCGGGCGGCGCCCCGCTCGCGCGGGACATCGCCGAGTTCTTCCACGCCGCCGGGATCCTGCTGCTCGAAGGCTACGGCCTCACCGAGACGTGCCCGGCGTTGACGTTCAATCGGCCGGGCCGCTTCAAGTTCGGCTCGGTCGGCCAGGCGCTGCCGGGCGTCGAGCTCAGGATCGCCGACGACGGCGAGATAATGGCGCGCGGCCCGAACATCGCCACCCGCGGATACTTCAAGCAGGCGGAAGCGACGCGCGAGGTCTTCGAGCCGGACGGCTGGTTCCACACCGGCGACATCGGCACGATCGACGGAGACCGATTCCTGTTCATCACCGACCGCAAGAAGGACTTGATCGTCACCGCCGGCGGCATGAATATCGCCCCGCAGAACATCGAAAATCTCCTGAAGGCCGACCCGTTCATCAGCCAGGTCATGGTCTACGGCGATCGCCGGCCGTACCCGGTGGCGCTCATCACGGTCAACCCGGAGGAGCTCTCGAAGTTCGCCCAGGAGCAGGGGATCCTGGTCGGTGAGGCGACCGTCATCGTCAAGCATCCAAAGCTCGTGGAGCGCGTCGGTCGCACGGTTGAAGAGAAGAACACCCAGCTCCAGTCGTATGCCAAGATCAAGCGGTTCACGGTGCTGCCCACCGACTTCACCCTCGAGGGCGGCGAGCTGACCCCCACGCTCAAGGTGAAGCGCAAGGTCGTCTCGCAGAAGTACAAGGACGCGATCGAGGAGCTCTACCGCTGACGGCAGGTCCCGGGGCGCTCGCCGGCAAGGTCGCGGTCGTCACGGGCGCCAGTCGCGGTCTCGGGCGCGCGATCGCGGTCGCACTGGCGGGTGCCGGCGCCAACGTCGTCCTGGCGGGCCGCTCGACGACAGCGCTCGAACAAACGGCGCGCCTCGCCGCCGGGAGCGGCGGTCGAACCCTCGTCGTGTCCACGGACGTCGCGAGCTATGCCGCGGTGGAGCGCCTCATCGAGCGAGCGCTGCGCGAGCTCGGTCGTCTCGACATCCTCGTCAACAACTCGGGCGTCGCGAAGGTGGCGCCGCTGGTCGAGATGACGCCCGAGGACTGGCGCTTCATGCTCGACGTGAACCTCACCGGCGTCTTCAACGGGTGCCGGGCTGCCGGGCCCCATCTGATCGCCCAGAAATCCGGCAAGGTGATCAACGTCGCCTCGGTCCTCGGCCAGGTCGGCCTGCCCGGCTACACCATCTATGGAGCGACCAAGGGCGGCGTCATCGCGCTCACGCGCGCGCTCGGAGTGGAGTGGGCACGCCACAACGTCCAGGTGAACGCGATCGCCCCCGGCTGGTTCGCGACGGACATGACCCATGAAGCGTTCGCGAATCCGAAGATCAACGAGCGGCTGACGCGTGACATCCCAGCTCGGCGGATCGGCCAGCCCCAAGAGGTCGGCCCACTGGCGGTCTACCTGGCGTCGGCCGCTTCAGACTTCATGACCGGGCAAACAGTGTTTCTCGACGGCGGCCACTCGGCCGCTTGAAGCGAGGTCTCACGACCGCCATACGCCCTGGCGCCTTGGGCCACGACGGCGACGGTTGCCGGAAGGGCGACCCTCGCGTAGATTGTGCGCGATGAAAGCCGCGTTGCTCTACGGACCGCGCGATCTTCGTGTCGAGGCGGCGCGCGAGCCGCGCCTCGAGCCTGGCGAGGTCATTGTGCGAGTCGTCGCGGCGGGGCTCTGCGGAACGGACTATTCGATCTGGACCGGCGACCGGCCCGTCGACTATCCGCGGGTGATGGGCCACGAGCTGGTCGGCAACGTTGAAGCCGTCGCGGCGGATGTGACGGCCTTTCGGCCCGGCGGGCGAGTCGTGGTCGAGCCGAACTATGGCTGCGGGCGATGCCCGCTGTGCCTCGAGGGCAATCGCAATCTCTGTTTGTCGCGCCGGGCGGTCGGCATCGACGTCGACGGCGGATTCGCCGAGCTCGTGCGGCTGCCCTCGCGCTGCTGCTGGCCGGCCCCGGCCGTCGCCGAGACGGACGCGCTGCTCCTGACCGAGCCGCTCGCCGTGGTCGTTCGCGCGGTCGATCGGGGCGCACCGAGGCGCGGCGAGTCGGCGGCGGTCGTCGGAGCGGGAAGCCTCGGTCTGCTGGCTCTCCAGGTGCTCCGAGCGCGCGGCGCCCGCGTGCTCGTGGTGAGCCGCACGCCGCGGCGCTTCGCCCTCGCGCGCGAGCTCGGGGCCGCGGCGACGCACGCGATCACCGACGGCGCGCTCGGGGAAACGGCGCGCCACTTCTCGGGCCGCGAGGGTGTCGACCTCGTCGTCGAGACGGCCGGCACCGCCGGCGCCGTCGCGCACGCGCTCGAACTGGCGAGGCCCGGGGCCCGGGTCGTGGTCACCGGGCTTCCCCACGAGCCCACGCCAGTACCCTTCTTCTCGGTCGTGCGCCGCGAGATCACCATCACCGGCTCGATGATCTACCAGGACGAGTTCGGGGAGGCGCTGCGGCTCGTCGCCAGCGGCGCGGTGCAGACGCGGCCGCTCATCACGCACCGGTTCAGCCTCGACCGCATCGGTGAGGCGTTCGCGGCCCACGCCGAGCCCGCTTCGATCAAGGTCGCGCTCGACCTCTGAGGCCGCACACGATCGTCAACAAGATCCGCGTGCACGACGAAGTCGCGGGCCAAGGGCCACCCGTGCTGCTGATGGGTGGCCTCTCGACGCCGCCTATCGGCTGGGCGCTCCAGGCCGCGGCGCTGGCATCCCACTTCCAGGTCGTGACGCTCGACAACCGTGGCGTCGGGCAAACCGATCTCCCGCCGGAGCGCGACCGGAGCGTCCTGCGTTTCCTGAAGTCCGTCCGCTCGAAGTGACGGCAGGCCCCGACACGTCACGGTCCCCTCGGACCCCGGCCTAGAAGGTCCCTATGTGGATCGTCCTGTCCTTGGCGGCGGCATTGTTCCAGGTGCTCCGCAACACCACCATGAAGCGATTGGGCCACACGCTCGACGAGTACATCAACGTGTGGGGTCGCTTCACCTTCCTCCTGCCGTTCGCCTTCGTCGCATGCGTGTGGAGTGGCTGGCCCACCCTGGCGCCGAGCTTCGTGCCGTGGTGCCTGGCGTTCGGCGTGTGCCAGACCCTGTCCACGCTCGCGCTCTCGAAGGCGCTGAAGCTCTCGGGGATCTCGCTGGTCACCGCGCTCTGGAAGGTGAGCTTGCTCCTGCTGCTCGGCTTGGGCTGGCTGGCGATCGGTGAGCGGCCGACCGCGCTGGGCGTGGCCGGCGTCGTGCTCAGCGCCGCCGGCGTATACCTCCTGAACGTCCGGAGCGCGCGGATCTCGATGTGGGCGCCGCTGCTCGTCCTCGTCAGCGACCGCGGCCAGCGGTACACGCTCCTGGCCGCCGCGCTCTACGCGCCCTCGGTCATCACCATCAAACAAGCGATCCTCGCGTCCAACACCGCCGTCGGTACGTTCGGCACATACTTCGCTGCCAGCCTTATCGTCACTCCGATCGCGCTGCGGACGTCGGCGCGCCATTTCCGGGCGGTGCCGCAGCACTGGAAGGAGTTCGCGGCGCTCGGCCTCTTCGCCGCGCTCACGACGCTGAGCCAGGGCAAGGCCTACACCCTCACGCTGTCCTCGTACGTCGAGGCCGTGAAGCAGATCGAGATCCTCTATGCGATGGCGATCGGGGTGCTGGTGTTCGGCGAGGCGCGGCGGGTGAAGGAGTCGGCGCTGGGCGCGTTCGTGATGCTGCTGGGGATGGTGCTGCTGGCGCTGGCGGCGTAACGCCCGAGGCCGACGGCCGGCCTAGATCTCCGGCCGCTTGCCGTACGTCGCTCTGATCTCGGTCTTGATGCCGCCCCGGACGTTGAAGTCGCCGGTGACCTCAAGCCACCTCGGCCGCGCTGCCGCCACGAAGTCGTCGAGGATTCGGTTGGTCACGTCCTCGTGAACGGCCCCTTCCTGCCGGTACGACCACAGGTAGAGCTTGAGCGACTTCAGCTCGACCAGGTGCGCGTCGGGCACGTAGCGGATGCGGATCGTCGCGAAATCCGGCTGTCCGGTCATCGGGCAGAGGCAGGTGAACTCCGGCGCCGTCATCGAGACTTCGTAGTCGCGATCGGGGTGCGGGTTCGGCACGATCTCGAGCGTCTTCGACGGGGACGTCGGCATGGTGCGATTATACTCGTGGTGCGCGCCGCAGGCCGTCGCGGGGCTGGGCCCCGCCGGCCACACACTAAGTGCGACTCACCGACTCGTGAGCCCGATCCCCACCGCCACCGCCGCGCATGCCACCAGCAGGTCCGGCGAGAGCGGGTCGCCGGCCACCAACGCCGCCGCGACGACGCCGAAGATCGGTTGCGTGAGGAAGAAGGCCGAGAGCGCGCTCGGACGGTAGCGACGCAGGAGGGACAGGTTCACCACGAAGTTGAAGCCGGAAATCAGCACGCCCTGATAGGCGATCGACCCGCCCAGCCTCACCGTCCAGCGGGTCGCTCCCGGCTCGACGAGGGACGAGATGAGCACGAAGAGCGCGGTCCCCACCCCCGCTTGCGCCAGGAGCAGCTTGACGGGATCCAGGCGCTGAACAGCCCGCGCCAGGTACACGGTGCGCTCGGCGAGCAGGGCGCCGGCCACGGTCACGATCACGTCGCCGACGAGCGCCGGCGAGCCCTGGGTCACCTGGCCGGCGAAGAGCAAGACGATCCCGGAGTAGGCGATGAACACTCCCGCCAGCTTCCTGACGGTGAGCCGATCGCCCGGGATCATGAAGTGGGCGAGGACCACCGTGTGAACCGCGTAGAGGTTGAGCAGGATGGTCGCGTGCGCCGCGCTGGTGAGCCACGTCCCGACGTTCGTCGCGGCCATCTGCACGCTGAACAGCAGACCCAGCAGGATGAGCGGGCGCCACTCGGCGGGCTCGACGCGGAAGCCGGCGAACCGGCCCGTGACCCACGCCCAGCCGCAGATCACGGCGCCGCCGACCACGAAGCGCATCCACGCGAGCCGGAGCGGCGGCGCGTCCTCGAGGCCGAGCTTGATCACGACGCTGTTGGCGCCCCAGAGGATCGAGACGAGCACGGCCATGGCCGCGCCCTTGAGGTCCATGTCTTTCGAGGGATGGCTCAGAACGCTCTCGAGAATACGACACCTGGCATAATCGCCCCATGAAGATCGGCCTGATCGGCCTCGCCAAGTCGGGAAAGACGACCCTCTTCAACCTGCTCACCGGCTCGAGCATCGCGACCGCGCGCTACGACGCGGGGCGCGCCGAGCTCCACACCGGCGTCGCACGCGTGCCCGACCCCCGCGTCGACCGGCTCACGGCACTCTTCAAACCGCGGAAGACGACGTACGCGACGTTCGAGGTCGTCGACCTCGCAGGCATCGCCCGCGGCGAGCGCGCCGGCCTTGACACCAAGGAGTTCAGGAACGCGGACGCGCTGCTCCACGTGGTGCGGGCGTTTGCCGACGAGGCGCAGGGCGCGCCGGCGCCGAAGCGCGACATCGAGGATCTCGAGACCGAGCTGATCCTGTCGGATCTGGAGGTCGTCGATCGGCGTCTGGAGCGGCTCGAGGCGTCGATCAAAAAGCAGCGGAAGGATGTCGAGGTGAAGGAGCAGGCGATCCTCGCCCGCGTCAAGGGCGAGCTCGAGCGGGAGACCGCGCTCCGGGCCGTCGCGCTCACGCCCGACGAGACCCGGGCGGTTCGTGGTTTTACCTTTCTGTCCCAGAAACCGATTCTTCACTGCCTGAACCTCGACGAGAAGGCAATCGGCGAGGCAGCGCAGCTGGTCGAGCGCTTCGGGCTCCAGGGGATACATGGTCGGCCCGGAACCCGCATCGGCTGGGTCTCGGCAATCATCGAGGGGGAGGTGGCCCAGCTCGCCGGCGAGGAGCAGCGCGGCTTCCTGGCGGACCTCGGGCTCAACGAGCCGGCCCTCCATCGGGTACTCAGCGACTGTTTCGCCTTGCTCGGGCTCGTGTCGTTCTTCACCGTCGGCGAGGACGAGGTCCGCGCGTGGCCGATTGGGGCCGGCACGCGCGCCCAGGACGCCGCCGGGACCGTCCACTCCGACATCGCGCGGGGATTCATCCGGGCCGAGGTCAACAGCTACGACGACCTGGTTGCGGTCGATGGCGCGTTCGCGGAACTTCGGACGCGGGGCCAGCTGAGGCTCGAGGGGAAAGACTACGTCGTGCGCGACGGCGAGATCTGCCACTTCCGCTTCAACGTCGGAAAGTGATCCCGCGCGTCGAGCCTACTCCTTGATCCCGGGAATCCGCTTGAGCGGACCGCCGAGCGCCTGAACGACGGCCCCGACCGTCGCGTCCGGCGTGTTCATCGGCAGCACGCAGCCTGGGCCCACGATGAGCCCCCTGCCCGCGGTCTGGGCGACCGCGTCGCGGACCTCGGCAACCGCCTGCTCCGTCGTCCCGTCGCGCAGCGTCTTCCACTGGTGCAGTCCGCCGATGACCGCGCCCGGCACCTGGGCCTGGCCGTCGCGGAGCGAGGGCGGCGTGGCACGGTCGTCCCAGTTCCACGCGTGGCCCCGCAGGCGCGCCAGCTGGTCGAACATGAGCCGGTCGCCGTGGCAGTGGACGATCGTCAGCGTGGACTTCGAGGCGATCGCCTCGAGGAACCGCCGGTCATATGGCTCGCCGAACCGCGCGTAGTCCTCCTCAGAGTTGGCCGACCGGCTCGCCGCCTGGATCGAATAGAAGATGCCCGAGACACCCTCGGCGAGCGCCAGGAGCGCGAACTTGATCAGCGTCTCGGTGATCGCCTCGAGCGCGCCGGTCACGGCGGCGGCGTGCGCGCTCAGGTCGTTCGGCAGCCGGTCGCCGGAGAGCTTTTTAGCGAGCGACAGCGGCGAGAACACGGTCGGCAACACCGGGGCGTCGCCGACCCGGCGGTCGAAGCCGAGGCGGATGATCGTCTCGATCTGGTCCGCGTAGCCCGGCGCCGACGCCGGGTCGAGCGAGTGGATCTTCTTCCAGTCGTCGCCCGAGCGCACCGCGCAGGTCCCGCACGGTCGATGGCCGTCCTCGCGCACGGTGGTGGACTCGACGCATCCCCAAGCCTCCACCGCGTAACCGCCCCGCGGCGTGATCTTGAGGAAGTCCGAGCCGTACCGCTCGTGGAAGCGCAGCGTCGCCTGCGCGAGCCCGGCCGGCGAGTGATCGACGGTGGGGAAGTGACGCCACACCGCGTAAGGCACGCGATCCACGGGCTGGCGATTCACGGCCGCCAGCACCCGCTCGCGTCGGCTCATCTGCTTCATGTGCGGATCACTCCGTCGCTCAGCACCGGCTCGCCCCCCGCGTCGACGGCATCGAAGGCGATGAGGTCGCCCGCGCGCGCGCGACCGCGGACCGTGATCGTCGAAGGCATGCTCACCATTCCCGTGAGCCGCGCCGCGATCTCCCGGACGCGCGCAGGATCCCCGTCGAGCTCCCGTCCGATCACCTGCGACACCGCGAGCGCCAATGTAGCAGACCCGTGGAGAATCGGCGCCGACAGGCCGGCCTCGCGGGCGACGGCCAGGTCGGTGTGGATCGGGTTCCAGATCCGCGCGCATTCCGAGTACACGTGGGCCGCCCAGGACGCGACGGGAACGGGCTTGCTCCAGCGCGCCTCCGACGAGGGCGGCGGGAGAGGCCGGACCAGGGGCTCGACGACCAGACGTGTCTGGCCGTCGGTCTCGACGCCCCGGAAGACGGAGCCGTACTCGGTCGTGGTGACGGGCCGGCCGTTGCGGTCGACGGTGGAGAAGCGCGCGACGTAGAGGGTCCCGGTGCGGGTCGACCGGACCTCGGTGACCTGTGCGCGCGTGAGCAGACGGTCGTGAGCGCTGGGCGGCCGATGGATGACCACGTGGTGGGTCGAATGGACCGCGAGCTTCAACAGCCTCTCGCTGATCGTGCGGGCGCGGAGCGCCAGCACCGCCGGCCACTCGTAGCACACCGAGAAGAGCGGGTGAGCGGCCGGCCCCGACGCGGACGCGGTGTCGTAGTAGCGCCGGTCGTCGAGGCCGAGCGCCGCCGAGTACGCCATGAGCCAGCGCGCATCGAGCGACGTGCTGACGGCGCCGATTTCGGTCCCCACGATCTTGCCGGCGATCGTCGCGTGCGCGCCGCGGGGCGCGGTCATGCCGGCCGCGGGAAGTTCATGCAGTCGACGAAGATCTGCTCGAAGTCCGGGTGCGCCGCGAGTGAGACGTGCTCGATCCGCCCGGCCACCGAATCAGCGCGCGCCCGCTCGGCTTCCGAGACCACGCAGAGCTGGGCGCCGAGCGACGCGGCGTTGCCGACGTACCGGATCCGCTCGCGCGGCAGGGGTGGGATGAGGCCGATCCGCAGCGCACTCTCGATCGACAGATAGTTGCCGAAGCCGCCCGCCAGCATGAGCTCGGCGACGCGCTCCGCCGGCACGCCCGCGACGTGCTGGAGCATCGCCACACCCGAGGCGATCGCCCCCTTGGCCAGCTGGACCTGGCGAACGTCGTCCTGGGTCAGCACGATCTCCTGGCGCGCGCCCGCCTCGCCTGGCCGCAGCACGATGACCTGGCGGTCCTCGCCGCGCATCACGACCCGCCCACCGAGCTTCGGCGGGAGCCCGTCCCGCGCCTCCACCTGGATCAGCCCCGTCCAGTCGATGACGCGAGCGTCCAGGAGGCCCGCGATCAGGTCGATGATCCCGGAGCCGCAGATGCCGAGCGCGTCCGCCTCCCCGATCGTGTGCACGTGGACGTCGTCGTCTACCCGGACGCGGTCGATGGCGCCGAGGGCGCCCCGCATGCCGTGGCGGATCTGCGCGCCCTCGAGCGCTGGGCCGGCCGGCGCCGAGCACGCCCACAGATGGTCGCGCGAGCCGAGAATCACCTCGCCGTTGGTCCCGATGTCGACCGCGATGCGGATCTCGGCGCTCTCGTAGATGCGCGTCGCCAGCGCCACGCCGACGGCGTCGGCACCCACGAACCCTGCCACCAGCGGCAGCAGGCACACCCGCGCCTCCGGCGCGACCTTCAGGAACAGGTCGCGGGCCGCCAGGGTCAGAGCGTGGCGCATCACCGGCGCGTACGGGGCGAGACCCACGTGCGACGGATCGATACCGAGCAGGATGTGGTGCATGCAGGTGTTGCCGACGACCACGACCTTGTAGATCCACTTCGCCAGCACGCCCGATTCACGACAGATCTGCTCGACGTGCTGGTTCAAGAGCCCGATGATCCGGGTGTGGAGCTTCCTGAGATTGCCGGGGTTGAACTGCGCGAACGCGATGCGTGACATGAGGTCGCCGCCGAACACCGATTGGGGATTCAGGCTCGACACCGAGGCGAGCTGCTCGCCCGACTCGAGCTCGACGAGGGTCGTCACCACGCTGGTGGTGCCGACGTCGATGGCGAGACCGAACTTCATGGCGGCGGTGTCGCCGCGCTCCACCGCGAGGACGCGCTGCCGGCCGCCGTCGGCGAAGGTCGTCACGGTGACGCCGGCCGGGTCGTCGCGGAGCGCCTGTGGCAGTCCCTGGATCACCGCGGGGGCGACGTCGTCGGAGGTGAGGCCGACCGCTGCGAGGAGCTGCTCGAGGTCGGACGTCTGATGATGCTCCTCGCGCGGCAAGTTGACCTTGACCACCTGCTTGGCGACGCCCGAGTCGAGGGTGACGCGGCCGAGCGCGCGGACGCCGGAGCCGGCGCCGAGGATCTGGAAAGCGCGCTCCTCGAGCGGCGGCGCGAGCAGGACGGAGACCGGCTCGTGGAGCACGCACTGGCAAGAAAGGCGATAACCCTCGCGGACGAGATCGCTGCCGAGCTGGAGCTCGTCCATGATCGTCGGCGGCGGCGGGACTCCCGCCAGGAACTTGACCCGGCACGAGGTGCAGCGCCCGCGGCCCCCGCACGTCGCCGCGATGTCGACGCCGCCGGCGTGCGCGGCCTTGAGGATCGTGGTGCCGATGGCTGTCGTGAGGCTGCGACACGAGGTAGGGTCGTTCGGATCCGCGATGATCGTCAGCGCAACGGCCATGGCCTTTCATTCTAGTGGTATGCTCGCGCCCATGGAAATACCCGTTGAGACCTTGCGGCGCCTGGCTCGACTCGGCGGGTTCGCGTGGACCGACGCCGAGCTGGAGGCGATCCGTCCTGGCGTTCAGCGTCTCCTCGAGACGCTCGAGCGGCTCGAGACCCTTCCCCTCGACGGGGTCGAGCCGACCACCCAGTATCGGCTGCTGTGAGATGAGCGACCTCGTCTGGCTCTCCATGGCCGAGCTCGGCCACATGATCTCGACGAAGGAGATCTCTCCTCTGGAGGTCGTGCGCGCTCACCTCGACCGCATCGCCGCGCTCGACGGCGGGCTGCGCGCGTTCATCACGGTCTGCGCCGACGGCGCGCTGCAAGCGGCGCGTGCCGCCGAGACCGACCTGATGGCCGGCAAGGTCGCAGGGCCGCTGCACGGGGTGCCGTGGGCGCCGAAGGACCTCTACGCGACGAAGGGAATTCGCACCACCGGCGGATCGAAGATCCTCGCCGAATCGATCCCGTCGGAGGACGCGACGGTCGTGAGCCGCTTGAGCCGGGCCGGCGCCGTCGTGCTCGGCAAGCTCAACATGCACGAGTTCGCCTACGGGCCCGAGGGGCTCAACGCTCATTACGGCGACGCGCGGAACCCGTGGGATCGAAACGCCCACCGGATCGCCGGCGGCTCGTCCTCGGGTTCGGGCGTTGCCGTCGCGGCCGGCCTGGCACCCGGATCGCTCGGCTCCGACACCGGCGGGTCGATCCGGATCCCGGCCTCGCTGTGCGGGATCACCGGCCTCAAGCCCACCTACGGGCGGGTGAGCCGCGCCGGCGTCCTGCCGCTGTCCTGGTCGATGGACCACGTCGGCCCGATGACGCGGACGGCGCGTGACTGCGCGCTGATCCTCGGTGCGATCGCCGGCTACGATCCGGCCGATCCGACCACCAGCGTGCTGCCGGTGCCGGACTATGCGGCGGCGCTCGGGGGCGAGGTGAGGGGGCTGCGCGTCGGCCTCCTGCGTGCCCACTTCACCGACGTCGCGGCGCCCGAGGTGCGGGCGGCGATCGAAGCGGCGGCGCGTCGGCTCGAGCTGGCCGGCGCGGTCGTGGACGAGGTGAACCTGACTCAGGTGATCCACGTGGCCGCTGCCTCCTCGGCCATCGTGGCGTCGGAGGCGGTCGCATACCACGCTGGCTGGATGCGCGCTCGGGCGCAGGACTATCAGCCCGACGTCAGGGAGCGGCTCAGGATCGGCGCGTTCGTCAGCGGCGCCCACTACGTCCGCGCGCAGCAGGCGCGCGCGCTGGTGCGCCGCGAGGTCGACGACGCGCTCGCGAAGCGCGACGTGCTCCTGGCGCCGGCGACGCCGATCGCGGCTCCCGCCGTCGGCGAGCGCGACACCACGCTGGGGGACGGGCCGTCGGACGTCCGGTCGGCGCTCATCCGCCTGACGCGGCCGTTCAACTTCTCGGGCCATCCCTGCTGCGCGGCGCCCTGCGGCTTCACCGCCGGCGGTCTCCCGATCGGCTTGCAGGTCGTCGGACGGCCGTTCGACGAGGCGACGGTGCTGCGGGTCGTCGACGCGTACCAGCGGCTCACCGACTGGCACACGCGCCGCCCCGAGCCCGCGTGAGCCACAGGGGTTTCAGGAGGACTCGATGAGCGACGCGGACCTCGATCGGCGACTCGGCGCGCTCGAGTCGCGCTTCGACCACCTCGAACGGCTCCTCGCCGCGATCCACGACAAGCTCGATCGCGTCGTGCCCCGCGTGGATGAAGCGAAGCGGGAGCTCCAGGCGTGGGTGACCGAATACGTGTCGTTGCGACTGCAGCAGCTCGTGCCGGAGACGTGCGAGCACCCGGAGCGCGAAGCAGACGCGGCCGCGGTCGACGGCCCCGTGTTGCCGGGGACGCGCATCCGCTGCACGGACGAGGTCATCAGCCGGCTCGGTCGGATCCCGATTCCGTTCGTCCGGCAGATGGTCACGCAGAAGGTCGCCGAGACGGCGCGCGCCGAGAACGTCGGCATGGTGGACGTCCCCTTCTTCGAGCGGGCCGCGACCTTCTGACAGTGCAAGCTCTCGGGGGAGGATCTCCTGAGCTTCGATCACTGGACGCAGCACGTGCTGGAAGGGCCGCGGCTGTAGACGAGCCCATCCGCATCCCGATCGAGGATGCGCTGGATCTCCACGCGTTCGCGCCGCGCGACATCCCGTCGGTCGTCGACGAGTACCTGGAGGCAGCCTTCGCGCGGGGGTTCAGCGAGGTCCGACTCATCCACGGCCGGGGCGTCGGTGTCCAGCGGAGGATCGTCCAGGCGGTGGTCGCCCGACACCCTCGGGTTGTCGGCTATGCGGACGCGCCGCCGGAGCGCGGGGGCGCCGGCGCCACGCTGGTTCGACTTCGTCCCCGCTCCGGCTGAGCGAAGGCCGCCGGCCGCGCGTCCGTTCGCGGGCGTCAGTCGCGCTCGGCGCGCAGCAGAATCTGCCGGTCGTTGAAGGACTCGACGCGCTCTGCCGTGAGCTTGAAGTCGAACGCGGCACGGCAGCGCTCGGGTGCTCCTCGCACGAAGGCCTCGAGCTGGCTGCGCGCCTCGGGGGTCATCCGCATGCGGCCGGTCCACTCGTCCCACTCACGGATCTTCCGGATGACGACGTCCTCCATCACGGTCAGACCCGCCGCTCTCAGGAACGCTTTCCACTCCGCGGCCCGATAGCTGCGCACGTGCGACGGGTCGCGTCGCCGCTCGACCTCCGACATGAACGCGCTCGCCTCGGAATCGTCGTGACCGAGAATGTCCTGCAGCAGGAGCGCCCCGCCCGGGCGGAGGACCCGCTGGATCTGGCGGACCGCGGCCGCGACGTCGGCGAAGTGGTGGGCCGCAGTGCGGCAGGTGACGACGTCGAACGAGCCATCAGTGAACGGCAGGCTCGACGCGTCGCCGGCGACGAACACGACGTTGGCGGCGGCGCGCGTACGCACGTGCTCCCGGGCGGCTCGGAGCATCGGCTCGGTCAGATCGAGCGCCACGACCCGGCGCGCGATCCCCCCGAACAGGAGCGCGGTGTGGCCGCCGCCCGTCGCGAGGTCGAGGACCCGATCGCGGCGCCGCGCCGCGCCCCAGGCCAACAGCCGATCGAGATCCTCGCCGGCGGCATGACCGGCGCTCGCCACGTACGCCGCGGCACTGCCCCCGAATTGCGCCTGAACGCGGCGCGCGTGCGCCTCGCTCACTTCTTTCGCGCCCGCTCGGCGAGCTGACGGAGCAGAAAGTCGGCGTCGAGCGGGGAGAGGTCGAAACGGCGCGACGCCTCGTCGACGAGCTTGATCCGGTCGGCGCTCGGGTTGTCGAGGAGCTGGTCGTCGATCCACTTCACGGCCTGCGTGATCGGCGCTTCACCCGCCATGCGGGTCTCCCTTTCTCGTGACCGCCAGGCGTGTCGGCGGCTCGTGTACATGGTCGAATCGATGGTGCGCGGCCATTGTACCCGGCGCGGGGGGCGGACGCCCTCGTGGCGGCACATTGGCCTAACGCGATCAGGCCAATTGGTCCTTGACGACGAACCGAATCGGGCCAAAATGGCTTGGGAGGGGACAGAACGAGCGTGAACATCCCGCTGGACCGCGACAATCCCACGGCGCTGCCACGGCAGATCCATGCCCACCTGGAGCGGTTGATCCGCGAGCGGCTCTTGACGCCGGGCACGAAGCTGCCGGCCACGCGCGAGCTCGCGCAACAGCTCGGCGTCAACCGCGGCACCGTGGCGCTCGCCTACGAGGAGCTGGTGGCGGCCGGTTGGGCGCGCGCCCACGTGGGGCAGGGGACGTTCGTCGCGGAGCGGGCCGCGGGCGCCGGCGCCCCGGCGGCGGCCGCGGACGCCGCGCCGCTCGTCGCCCTCGACTGGTCGGGGCTCTTCTCGCGCAACGCGCAGATCCTCGGCGCCGACGACGAGCGCTGGCGCGCGGTGACGCCCATCCCGTCAAGCGGGACCGTCGTGTCCTTCGCCGGGGGCATGCCGGACAGCGGCCTCTTCCCCACCGACGCGTTCCGCCGCGTACTGAACCAGGTCATCCGCGAGGAAGGCGCGGCGCTGCTGCAGTACTACCCGGCCGGCGGCTATCCTCCGCTCCGCCGCTACCTGTCGACCTACTTACTGAGATTCGGCCTGGAGGCGCGGCCGGAGGAGATCCTGATCGTCAACGGCTCGCAGCAGGGATTCGACCTGATCGCCCGCACCCTGATCGATCCCGGGGACTTCGTGGCGATCGAGCAGCCGACGTATCCGCGAGCGATGCAGGTGTTCCGGTCGTTCGGCGCGCAGCTGCTCAGCGTGCCGTGGGACGGCACGGGCCCGCGCGCCGAGGTCTTCGAGCGGCTGCTGGAGCGCCACACCCCGAAGCTCTTCTACTGCCAGCCCAGCGCCCACAATCCGACGGGCCTGGCGGTGTCGCCGGAGACGGCGCGCCGTCTCCTCGAGGCGGCGGCGCGCCACCAGGTACCGATCGTCGAGGACGGCTTCGACGGCAGCCTCTACTACGGCGATGCGCCGAGCCTGCCGCTCAAGGCTATCGACCGCGGCGGCGTCGTCATCTACATCGGCACGTTCTCCAAGATCCTCTTCCCCGGGCTGCGGCTCGGCTGGCTCGTCGGTCCACGACCCATCCTCGAGAGGCTCCAGGCGGCCAAGCAGCTCGCCGACCTCCACACGAGCGCGCTCATCCAGGCCGCGGTGCATCGCTTCTGCGAGCGCAAGCTCCTCGACCGTCACGCCGTCCGGGTCGCGACGGAGTACGCGCGCCGTCGCTCGCTGCTGCTGGCGGCGCTGAGGCGCCGCATGCCGCCCGAGGTCAGCTGGACGGAGCCGCAGGGCGGATTCTCGCTGCTCGTCACGCTGCCGCCGGGCATAGACGCGGGCGCGCTTTTGCCTCAGGCGGTCGAGCGGGGCGTCGCCTTCGCCCCAGGCGCGCCCTTCTTCGTGGACGGGAGCGGCCAGCGCACGCTGCGCCTCTCGTTCTCCTCGGTGCCGGCCGGGCGGATCGACGAGGGCGTGCGACGACTCGCCGAAGCGATAAAATCTGCGCGCAGCCGGCTCCGGGGCCGGGAGCGGGAGGAGCGCGCGGCGGTACCCGTGGTGTGAAGGGCTGACTGCCCGAACGTCGGGCGCCGGAGCCCTGCGAAGGTGCCCCGACGGCAGATAAAAGGAGACCACACATGTCGGACTTGAACGGACTGCGGATCGCGGACAAGAAGCACATCGGCCTCGCCGAGATGCTCAAGGGCGGGGTCATCATGGACGTCACCAACGCCGAGCAGGCGAAGATCGCCGAGGACGCCGGCGCGGCCGCGGTCATGGCGCTCGAGCGCGTGCCCTCCGACATCCGCCGAGACGGCGGCGTCGCGCGGATGTCCCCCGTGAAGAAGATCAAGGAGATCCAGAAGGCGGTGACGATCCCGGTCATGGCGAAGGCGCGCATCGGCCACTTCGTCGAGGCGCAGATCCTCGAGGCGCTCGGCGTCGACTACATCGACGAATCGGAGGTGCTGACGCCGGCCGACGAGCACTTCCACATCGACAAGTTCGCGTTCCGTATTCCCTTCGTCTGCGGCTGCCGCGATCTGGGCGAGGCGCTTCGTCGCATAGGCGAAGGCGCGGCGATGATCCGGACCAAGGGCGAGGCGGGCTCCGGCAACATCGTCGAGGCCGTCCGTCACATGCGCGCGGTCGTCTCGGGCATCCGGCGCCTCACCACGCTCTCACCCGAGGAACTGATGACCGAGGCGAAGAACCTCGGCGCGCCGTACGAGCTCCTGCGCTGGGTGGCCAAGGCCGGCAAGCTCCCGGTGCCCAACTTCTCGGCCGGCGGGATCGCGACACCGGCGGACGCCGCGCTCATGATGCAGCTCGGCGCCGAGGCCGTGTTCGTCGGCTCCGGGATCTTCAAGTCGAGCGACCCGGCGAAGCGGGCGAAGGCCATCGTGCAGGCGACGACCCACTTCAAGGACCCGGACGTGCTGGCGCGGGTCAGCGAGGAGCTCGGCGACGCGATGGTCGGCATCGAGACCTCGAAACTCGCCGAGAAGGATCTGCTTCAGACAAGAGGATGGTAGGGCGAGCCGCAGGCGAGGCGAGTCTATGAACGAGATGCGGGTCGGCGTTCTCGCCCTCCAGGGCGACTTCGGGCTTCACGCGAAGGCGCTCGAGAAGTGCGGCGTCGAGGCGGCGGAGGTGCGCAAGCCCGTCGAGCTCGACGCCGTCGAGGGGCTGGTCATCCCCGGGGGCGAGTCCACGACCCTGCTCAAGCTCATCGAGGCATGGGACTTCGTGCCGGCGATCGAGAAGTTCCACCGCGCCGGCAAGCCGCTCTTCGGCACCTGCGCGGGGCTCATCATCCTGGCGCGCGAGGTCGAGAGCCCGAGACAGTTCTCGCTCGGGCTCATCGACGTCGCCGTCGAGCGCAACGCCTACGGGCGCCAGCGCGAGTCGTTCGAGGCCCCGGGGGTCGCGCGGCTCGACGGCGTCGACACTCGAATCGAGATGTTCTTCATCAGGGCGCCGCGGATCCGCCGCGTGGGCCCCACGGTTCAGGTGCTCGCCGAGCACCGAGGGGAGCCGGTGATGGCGCGGCAGGGCAGCGTCCTGGTGGCGACGTTTCATCCCGAGCTGACCGACAGCACGGCGATCCACCGGTACTTCTGCGGCATGGTGGGCCACCCCCGGGTCGCCGCGTGATCTTCCACGACTACTACTCGAACATCGCGCGCCCCGAGGTCGACCGCTTCGTCCAGGCTCAGGAGCTGGCACGCCTCGTCACGGTGGGCGACGAGGCGCTGCCACACGTGGGCTTGTATCCTTTCGTCTACGACGGGAAAAGCATCGAGCTTCACCTGGTTAGGGCCGATGAGCAGATCCAGGACTTGAAGGCCCGCCCGCGCTGCGTGCTCGAGGTCGACGAGGTCCTGGCGGTGATCCCGTCATACTGGGTCCACGCCGAGTACGGGGGATCGGCGACCGCCTATCACCGCACGGTCATTTTCGAGTGCACGGCTCACGTCTCGGAGGACCCGGCGGCGGTGGCGGCGCAGCAGCTGAAGCTCCTGGCGCGCTATCAGCCCGAAGGCGGCTTCAGACCTCTCGACCCGCACGATCCACTGTACCGGCCCGCGATGGCCCAGCTGGCCGCGGTGACGCTCGACATCACCCACTGGCGCGCCAAGTTCAAGTTGGGGCAAAATCGCCCGGCGGAGGCGCGGCGACGCGTGATCACCGAGCTCCGCAAGCGCGGACGCCCGGCCGACGGGCGTGCCGCCGACGCACTGCAGTGGACGATCGACTCCAGCGGACGGTAATGCAGACCCGCGGCGAGCAACGGCCGTGCGCGCTGCACGCCGCCGCGGGGCTGGGCCCCGCCGGACGAGGCCGGCTACTAACGGAGGATGGCGCCATGAAGATTACGGCCAACGGGATCTCGATGAACTACACGCTGAGCGGTCCGGCCGGAGCGCCGGTCGTCACGCTGAGCCATTCGCTGGCCACCACGCTCGCGATGTGGGAGCCGCAGCTCCCGGCGCTGACCGCGGGCTGGCGGGTGCTGAGCTACGACACGCGCGGCCACGGTGGGACTGACGCGCCCAGGGGCGCCTACACCCTCGATCAGCTGGCCGACGACGCGCAGGCGTTGCTTCGCGCGCTCGGAATCCAGCGCACCCACTGGGTCGGGCTCTCGATGGGCGGCATGATCGGCCAGACCCTCGCCCTCAAGGCGCCGGAGCTCTTCGCGAGCCTCGTCCTGTGCGACACCTCGAGCCGCATTCCGCCCGAGGCCAAGCCCATGTGGGACGAGCGCGTCCACACCGCGGAGACGAAGGGGATGGAGCCGCTCGTCGAGGGAACGCTGGCCCGCTGGCTCACGACGCCGTTCCGGGAGCGGGGCGGGGAGGTCGTCGAGCGCGTGCGTGCGATGATCCGGTCGACGAACCCGGTCGGGTACATCGGCTGCTGCCAGGCGATCTCGGCGCTCAACTTGACCGATCGCATCGGCGCGATCAAGGCGCCGACCCTCGTCATCGTGGGCGAGGAGGACCAGGGCACACCGGTGGCGGCGTCGCGGGTCATGAACGAGCAGATCAAGGGCTCGCAGCTCGTGATCCTCAAGTCCGCGGCGCACCTCTCGAATATGGAGCAGCCGGAGGCGTTCACGCAGGCGCTCGTCGGCTTCCTGAAAAGGCTCGGCTGACTGGGACGAGCCCCCTTGACAGGCCCGAAGCCCGCCAGTAGTCTGTCTGGTCAGACCAGCCGACCACGAGCCCCCCTGGTCACGACGTGAGGAGGAGTGCATGGCAGCCCTGATCTGTGAGGTCGTCTATCGCGGCATCTTCCAGAAAAACCTCGCCGCGCGCATCACGCGCGGAATCGTCCTCTCGGCGCGCAAGTCGGGGCGATGGGGCATCGCGTTCGGGCGTTACGGGGACAGCCCGCAGCGCAACGGGATCCCGGCGAAGGACTTCGCGATCGTCGCCGATACCAAGGAAGAGCTCGAGCAGAACATGGCCCGCTACGAGCCCAAGCACGTCGACGTCACGATCGCGGTGGACGATACGTTGTCGAAGGGCGTCGAGTCGTGGGCGTGGTACGGGCTCCAGCCCATCAACCGGCTCACGGTGCCCAACGGCACCTTGCTGATGACCTCGCTCCAGAGCTTCGACAGCCTGTTGAAGGACATCCACAAGAAGGATGCGCCCTACAAGCTGGCCCTCCTGCGTGCGAAGGCATCGTTCTCTGGCCTCTGGGTCTACCGAGAGGACCACACCGAGGTGCGCATCCTGGGCGCGCTCGCCAGGATCGCGCCGGCGTTCCTCACGCTCGACGGGGTGTGCGCGGCCATCCGGGAGATCGAGTGGGGCTCGGACCTCAAGGTCGAGTCGGCGAAGAAGGCCCACGAGCGGCTCGAGACCCGCGAGGTCAGGATGAGCGAGGGCAACGCGGAGATCCCATACTCGTTCGAGATGCCCAAGTGGTGGGAGATGCGGGAGGGCGTGACGATCCCGGCGATCCCGGTGGGCAAGCCGAAGGAGTCCGGCAAGGGCTACGTCCCCGAGCGGAACCCGTACTTCAAGAAGTTCACCACGCGCACGATGCGCCCGGTCATCGACTTCGACACCTGCGTGAAGTGCACGCTCTGCTGGATCCAGTGCCCCGACTCCTGCTTCGACGTCATGCCCGACGGGACGTACGACGCCAACATGGAGGCGTGCTGCGGCTGCGGCGTGTGCGAGGCGGTGTGCCCGGTGGAGAACTGCATCACCATGGTCAACGAGTCGGTCTTCGACGACAACGCGAGCCAGTGGGAGATGTGGCGGAAGGACAAGGGCGCCTACAAGACGTGGATGACGTCGAAGATCGGCGACAAGAACGCGACCGTCCGCTCGCACGGCTTCCGCTTCCGCGGCCAGTACGAGAAGGAGCTCGAGACGAACCTCGACGCCGGCGGCGTGGAGATCACCGCGTGCATTCCGGGTGAGAACTCGCAGCACAAGACGGTCTAGCGGTCGTACGTAGACGACACGCGGAGGACAGCGCATATGGCGGTAGTGACCCCGGCGGCTCCGACCGCCCACGAAGACGACAAGGAGCTCCTGATCTCCGGCAGCGAAGCCGTCGCCGAGGCGCTGACCCTCGCCGACCTGGACGTCGTCACGGCGTATCCGATCCGGCCGTACGACACCGTCATGCAGGCGATCGCCAAGAAGATCTCGGGCGGCCAGCTCGTCGCCGAGTACATCGTCGCCGAGGGCGAGCACAGCCAGTTCGAGATCGTGAAGCACGCCTCGACGGTGGGGGCGCGCGTCTTCTGCGGCTCCTCCGGCGTGGGCTGGATGTACGCGATGGAGTGCCTCGTCGTCACGCCGCCGTTGCGGGTGCCGATGGTCGCGCTCGTTGGCAACCGCGCCCTCGACGATCCCGGGGCGTTCGGTGTCGAGCACAACGACGCGCTCGTCGTCCGGGACGTCGGTTGGCTCCTCTGCTGGATCGACACGTCGCAGGAGGCGCTCGACACCACGCTGATCGCCTACCGGGTCGCCGAGGACCGGCGCGTCTTCCTGCCGCTCGCGATCTCCGCGGACGGGGCGTTCCTCACCCACTCCCAGGCGCTCACGATGGTGCCGCCCAAGTCGAAGGTGGATCAGTTCCTGCCGCGCTACAACCGCGGTGACCTCCTGTTGCATCCCGACAACCCGATCACCGTCGCGCCGCAGGCGAACGAGGACTGGGTCATCGAGATTCGCCGCCAGAACAACGAGGCGATGGCCCGCGCCGTCGGCGTCATCGAGGAAGCCTACGCCGACTTCCGGCGCGTCTTCGGGCGCGGCCCGGAGAACCCGTGGTTCGAGGAGTACATGACCGACGACGCCGAGGTGATCCTGGTCGGCATGGGGACCATCTCGCTACCGATCAAGGTCGCCATCCGGGAGATGCGCGCCAAGGGCCGCAAGGTCGGCCTGGTCCGGTTGCGCTGGTTCCGGCCCTTCCCGACCGAGAAGCTCGTCGCCGCGCTGTCGAAGGCGTCGGCCCTGGGCATCATCGACCGGGATTATTCATTCGGTTCCCCGTTCGGCTCGGGCGTGGTGGCCAACGAGATTCGCGCAGCCCTGTACAATGCGGATCGACGGCCGCCGCTGATGTCCTTCATCTGCGGGCTGGGCGGCCGCGAGGTGACGCTCGAGGACGTCTACAAGGCGACGGAGCTCTGCTACGCGGCCGCGAAGGCCGGAAAGTCCGACCCGAAGACCCACTGGCTGGGCGTGCGGGAATAGGAGAGCGATCAATGGCCGAGACGACGACGTTCAGCAACGCCACGCAGATCCTCGAGCCCTTCCGCGGCGTGAAGCGGGTCACGATCGAGGAATACTTCACGTCCGGGCACCGGACGTGTCAGGGATGCGAGTCCGCGCTGGTCATGAAGCTCATGGTGAAGGCCTCCGGCCCGCGCACGATCGTGCTCGGCTCGACCGGCTGCATGTACGTCGCCAACACGACGTACTACACAACGCCCTGGGTGGTGCCGTGGATGCACACCCAGCTGGGATCCTCCGGATCCGCTGCGCTCGGTACGGCGGCTGGGCTGAAGGCGCTCATGCGGAAGGGCAAGATGAAGACGGAGCCGATCAACGTCATCGCCTTCTGCGGCGACGGGGGCGGCGCCGACATGGGGCTCGGTGCGATCTCAGCCACACTGACCCACAAGGAGTACAACTCGCTGATCCTCCTCTACGACAACGAGTCGTACGCCAACACCGACATCCAGCTCTCCGGGATGACGCCCTACGGCGCCAACACGACCTTCAGCCCTCCCGGCAAGGCCAAGCGCCTCATCCACACCCGCTGGAAGAAGAACATGGCTGGCTTGATGGCGGCGGGTCACCCGGAGTGCCGCTACGTCGCGACCGTCTGCGCCTCGTACGCGGTGGAGATGATGAACAAGGTGCGCCGGGCGCTGACGATCGGCGGGCCGACGTTCATCCACTCGCTCGATCCGTGCCCCAAGGGGTGGGACTACGACCCGATGCTCTCCCACGAGCTGGGGGAGCTCGCGATCGAGACCGGCATCTTCCCCCTCTACGAGGTGGAGGATGGGCAGGTGAAGTACTACGGCAAGACCAAGGCCCTCGTGGAAGGCCGGCCGCGCAAGCCGGTGCGCGAGTACCTCCTGAAGCAGGGGCGGTTCGCCCACTTCATCGAGGAGGATCTGGAGCACTTCCAGGCCAAGGTGGACGAGATGTGGGAGAAGTGGGAGATTCCGGCGGTGGTGCCGTTCCGGCGCCTCGACGCCACCAAAGCGGCGCTTTCGGCGAAGTCGTAAGGGCGCCGACCTCGTCGAGCGCGCGCGCCGTGCGCCGTCGCAAGTGGGGCCGGGCTCCCGGGCACGGGGGCCCGGCCTTTCGCATCTGACGCAATGGGACCGAGGCGTAACCTCGGGTCAAAGGAGCGAGCGATGAAGCTCGGCGCTGTCCTCCTGTTCGCCCTCGCGTTGCTGACAGTCATTCCCGGCTCCTCGATCGCATGGGAGCCGAGCAAGCCCATCGAGTTCGTGGTGCCGGCCGGGACCGGCGGCGGCGCCGACCAGATGGCGCGGTTGATCGCCGGTCTCGCCGACAAGCACAAGCTCTCGCCCCGGCCGCTCATCGTCGTCAACAAGTCGGGTGGCGCGGGCGCCGAGGGGTTCCTCGACGTCAAGGGCAAGAAGGGCGAAGCGCACACCATCATCATCACGCTCTCGAATCTCTTCACGACGCCGCTGCACAACAACCTCCCGTTCAACTGGCGCGACTACACCCCGATCGCTCGACTGGCGCTCGACGAGTTCATCCTGTGGGTGAACTCGGAGACACCCTACAAGACCGCCAAGGAATACCTCGCAGCGGTCAAGGATAAGCAGTGCAAGGAGCGTCAGGGCGGCCAGTGTCTGATGGGGGGCACCGGCTCGGCGCAGGAAGACCAGATCCTCACGATCCAGCTCGAGCAGGCCATCGCGGGCGCGAAGTTCACCTACGTGCCCTTCAAGGGCGGCGGCGAGGTGTGCGTGAATCTGGTCGGCAAGCACGTCGACTCGACGGTGAACAATCCGATCGAATGCGCGAGCCATTGGAAGGCCGGGCGGGTTCGCCCGCTCGCGGTGTTCGACACCGCGCGGCTCACGGTCGCCGAGTGGAAGGACATTCCCACCGTCAAGGAGGCGCTCGGCGTCGACGTGAGCTACCTGATGCTCCGCGGCATCTTCGGTGCGCCCGGCATGCCCAAGGAGGCGGTGGACTGGTATGTCGCCTTCCTGAGGAAGGTCGGCGAGACCCCGGAGTGGAAGAAATACATGGACGACGGCGCGTTGAAGCCCGCCTTTGCCGCCGGCGCCGAGTACGTGAAGTGGGTCGAAGAGAACGAGCGACTCCACAAAGACCTCATGGGCAAGGGAGGATTGCTGAAGAAGTAGCAGTCCCTCACCCATGCGTCTCGCCGATCTCCTCACCGCGTCGTTTCTGGCCCTCCTCGGCGGGCTCGTCGTTTTCGACGCCGTTCGGCTCGGCATCGGCTGGGGGACCGACGGCCCCCAGAGCGGATTTTTCCCGTTCTGGCTCGGCGCGCTCATGATCGTCGCCTGCGCGGCGGTCTTGTTTCAGGCGGCGCGCCGCTCCGACGGAACGTCGTTCGTGACGCGGCAGCAGCTCGGCCCCGTCTTGAAGGTGCTGTGGCCGGCGATCGCGCTCGTCGCGCTGACGCACTGGCTCGGGCTCTACGTCGCCGCGGCGCTCTACACCGGTTTCTACATGCGGTGGATCGGACGCCACGCGTGGCTCACCGTGCTCGGCGTCGCCATTCTGTTCCCGCTGGTCACGTTCCTGGTCTTCGAGAAATGGTTCCTGGTCCCGATGCCCAAGGGTCCGCTCGAAGCCTGGCTGGGCTACTGACGATGGGCATCGAGAACCTCCTCCTCGGGTTCCACGTCGCGATCACACCCTACAACCTGTTCGTCGCCGTCGTCGGCATCACGCTGGGGACCGTCATCGGCGTGCTGCCCGGGCTCGGCGGTGCCAATGGCGTCGCGATCCTCCTGCCGCTCACGTTCACGATGCCGCCGACCTCCGCGATAATCTTGTTAACGTCGCTCTACTGGGGCGCGCTCTTCGGCGGAGCCATCACGTCGGTGCTGTTCAACATCCCGGGCGAGCCGTGGTCGGTCGCGACGACCTTCGACGGATATCCGCTGGCCCGGCAGGGCCAGGGCGGCCAGGCGCTCACGGCAGCCTTCACCTCGTCGTTTGTCGGCGCGCTGTTCTCGATCGTCCTCATCACCTTCTTCGCGCCGCTCCTCGCCGAGGTCGCCCTGAAGTTCGGACCGCCCGAGTTCTTCGCGATCCAGCTCCTGACCTTCTCCAGCTTCGTGGGGCTCGGTGGTGGCAACCCGCTCAAGTCGCTGGTGACGATCCTGCTCGGCTTCATTCTCGCCGCAGTGGGCCTCGACATCGTGACCGGCCAACTCCGGATGACGTTCGGCTTCGTAGACCTCATGAAGGGCTTCGACTTCATCATCGCCGTCATCGGCCTCTTCGGGATCGGCGAGATCCTCCTGTCGGTGGAAGAAGGGCTCTCATTCCGCAGCATCCCGACGGGGATGAACCTCCGGGTCGTCCTCGACACCTGGAAGGTGCTCCCGCGCTACCTGCGCACCTTCGTCCGCGGGGCGTTCATCGGCTTCTGGATGGGCTTCAAGCCGGGCGGGGCGACGCCGGCGTCGTTCATGAGCTACGCGTTCGCCAAGCGGTTCTCGAAAAATCCGGAGCGCTTCGGCAAGGGTGAGCTCGAGGGGGTCGTCGCGCCCGAGACGGCGGCGCACGCCGCCGGCGTGGCGGCGATCCTGCCCATGATCACGCTGGGAATCCCGGGCTCACCGACGGCCGCGGTGATGCTGGGCGGTCTCATCATCTGGGGGCTGCAGCCCGGGCCGCTCCTGTTCCAAGAGAAGCCCGAGTTCGTCTGGGGGCTCATCGCCAGCATGTACACCGGCAACATCATCGGCGTGCTGATGGTCCTCGCCTTCGTGCCGCTCTTCGCGGCAATCCTCCGGATACCATTCGCGATCCTGACGCCGGTCATCGTCGTGATCTGCGCCGTCGGCTCCTACGCGGTGCACAGCAGTATGATCGACGTCTGGTACATGTTGATCTTCGGCGTCGTCGGCTACGTGTTCAAGAAGCTCGACTATCCGCTCGCCCCGCTGGTGCTGGCGCTCGTCCTCGGGGACCTCGCCGAGAACGCGCTCCGGCAGAGCCTGATCATGTCCCAGGGGTCGCTGGCGATCTTCGTGACGCGCCCGATCGCCGGTGTGATCACGGCCGTCGCGATCTTCTTCTTCGCGCTCCCGGTGCTGACGCCGTGGTGGCGCCGCATCCAGGGCACGGCGGCGCCGTCCGGGTCGCCGCGAGCGACCTGATGGCGCTCCTCGCCGACGCGGAATTCTGGATCCGCCTGCTCGGCATCAGCGTGCTGAATTTGCTCCTCTCCGGGGACAACGCCCTGGTCATCGCGCTGGCCGTCCGCACCCTGCCCAGACGGAAGCGGATGCTCGGCCAGGTGTGGGGAGCGGTGGGGGCGGTCGCGCTGCGGCTGATCTTCGTCGCGATCATCAGCGTCCTCCTGAGAGTCCCGTTCCTCCAGTTCGTCGGAGGACTGCTTCTCGTGTGGATCGCGGTCAAGCTCGTGCGGCCGGAGACGGGCGGCGAGAGCGACGTTCGGCACGGCGCCTCGCTGTGGGAGGCGGTCTGGATCATCCTCGTGGCCGACGTCACCATGAGCCTCGACAACGTGCTGGCGATCGCGGCGGCGGCGCACGGCGATCTTCTGCTCGTCATGTTCGGGCTCGGCCTCTCGCTTCCGATCGTCGTGTGGGGCGCCGGAATCCTGGCGCGACTGATGAACCGCTACACGTGGATCGTCTGGCTCGGCGGTGGGCTTCTCGGGTACGTCGCGGGCGAGATGATGATGGAGGATCCGGTCATCCAGCGATGGCTCGGGGACGCGGCGGCGCTGCTTCACCACCTCGCGCCGATCACGATCGCCCTCGTGATTACCGCGATCGGCTGGTGGCTCGGTCGTGGGCATCGCCACGCTCCCGTCCCGGAGCAGCTCTGAGAGCAGCATGGCGTCGTCGAAGCGGCAAAGAGCAGGACAGATCGCGGCAGAGCCGAGTATCGAGCTCGGGCCGATCAAGTCGACCCGGATCTACGAGGAGATCGTTCGGCAGGTCAAGCAGCTGATCGCGGAGGGCCGGCTCAAAAGTGGCGACCAGCTGCCGCCCGAGCGCGACCTCGCCGAGAAGTTCGTCGTGAGCCGCACCTCGGTACGGGAGGCGCTGCGCGCGCTCGAGAGCCTCGGGTTCGTGGAGATCCGACCGGGCGAGGGGACGTTCGTGCGCGAGATGTCGGTCGACTCGCTGGTCGGCCCGCTCGCCCTCGTGATGACGGCCCAGCGCGAGGCGATCGGCGAGCTCTTTGAGGCCCGGCGCGTCCTCGAGCCCGCCATCGCCGCGCTCGCGGCGAGCCGGGCCACACCGGAAGAAGTCCAGGAGATGCGGCGGATCCTCGACGACCAGGCTCGCGAGATCGGCGCGGGCAAGACCGGCCTCGCCCAGGATGCCGCGTTTCACGCGGCCATCGGCACCGCCGCGCACAATCGCGCGATCAGCCGAATCGTGCACGCGCTGATGGACTTGCTCACGCAGAGCCGCGAGGAATCCCTCAACACGCCCGGCCGGCCGACGCGCTCCCATCAGGACCATCTCCGGATCCTCCAGGCGATCGAGCGGCGTGACGGCCCCGCAGCACGGCAGGCGATGCTCGACCACGTGATCGCGGTCGAAGCGCTCGTGCTGGGTACCCGGCCCCGCGGCGCGCGCAACCGCCGCGGCGGGCGCCCTTGACGCCGCGGTGACGAGTCCGTATACTCGCGGCCGTGACCAGGATGACTTCGCGCGCACTGGTAGTGGGTCTGATTCTGCTGGCGCTGCCGGGCCCGCCCGGAGCATCCGCGAGCTAGCACGACATCGGATGCCACGGGCGGGACGGAGCCCGTGGCGATGAGAATCCGAAAGGCCACGGGCGTACGTGCCCGTGGCCTTTTTTTAATGCGCGCGGCTTCCGGAAACGTCGAGAGGGGAAGAATGGCGCTGGGCGCGGTGACGGTGGAGAGCCTCAGAAGGTTTGACACGGATGCTCGTTATCCACTAAGATTACAAGACTTTTTCGGTCTTCCAGCACGGAGAACCGCGCCCATGACGAAATACGTCTACTTCTTCGGTGGGGGTCACGCCGAGGGCTCGTCCCTCATGCGAAACCTGCTCGGGGGCAAGGGGTGCGAGTTGGCGGAGATGACCAACCTCGGAATCCCGGTTCCGCCGGGATTCACGATCACGACCCAGGCGTGGGCGCGCTACAACCGCGCCGGGCGGCGCCCGCCCGAGGGGTTATGGGACCAGGTGCTCGAGAATCTCAAGACGCTCGAGACGACGTCAAGCCTCGGGTTCGGGGACGCGAGCCGCCCGCTGCTCGTGTCGGTCCGCTCCGGAGCCCGCGTATCGATGCCCGGCATGATGGAGACCGTGCTCAACCTCGGGCTCAATGACTCGACGGTCCAGGGGCTGGCCACCTGGACGAAGAACGAGCGCTTCGCCTGGGATTGCTACCGGCGGTTCATCACGATGTTCGGCAATGTGGTGTTGGGAATCAGACGGGAGATTTTCGACGAGAACCTCGACGCGCTCAAGTCGCGCTTCGGGATCAAGACGGATCCGGAGCTGCCGGCGCAGGAGCTCCGAAAGCTCGTGCAGACCTTCAAGGACATCGTGGTGGAGCGAACGGGTGGCGCGTTCCCGCAGAATCCGGTCGACCAGCTGCGGCTCGCCGTGGCCGCCGTCTTCAATTCCTGGTTCGCCAAGAAGGCGATCGAGTACCGGCGCATCCACGACATCCCGGGGGACTGGGGCACCGCGGTGACCGTGATGGCGATGGTGTTCGGAAACCTCGGCGAGAGTTCGGGCACCGGCGTCGGCTTCACCCGCGACCCGCGCACCGGCGAGCATCGCTTCTACGCCGAGTTCCTGGCCAACGCGCAGGGCGAGGACGTGGTGGCGGGCATCCGCACGCCCGAGCACATCGACGAGCTCCGGCGCCGGATGCCGGACATCTACGACCAGCTGCTGGCCATCGCCGACCGCCTCGAGCGCCACTACAAGGACATGCAGGACGTCGAATTCACGATCCAGGAAGGGAAGCTCTACCTCCTGCAGACTCGGTCCGGGAAGCGCTCGGCCGCCGCCGCCGTGCGCGTGGCGGTCGACCTCGTCCGCGAGAGCGTGATCGACGAGCACACCGCGCTGCTGCGCGTGCGTCCCCACGACCTCCACCAGATGCTCCATCCGGTCTTCGACGCCGGCGACAAGCAGGCGGCGATCTCTCGCGGCCGGCTCCTGGCCCGGGGGTTGCCGGCCTCGCCCGGCGCGGCGGTCGGAAAGGTCGTGTTCGACGCCGACCGCGCCGTCGAGTGGGCCAAGAGCGGTGAGCACGTCATCCTCGTGCGGCCCGAGACGTCGCCGGAGGACGTCGCCGGCATGTACGCCTCGCAGGGCATCGTGACGGCGCGCGGTGGGCGTACCTCCCACGCGGCGGTCGTGGCGGTGGGCATGGGGAAGTCGTGCGTCGTGGGCGCCGGCGACGTGCTGGTCAACGAGGCGCACCGCTCCTTCGAAGCCGACGGGCGCCGCGTGCGCGAAGGCGACATCATCTCGGTTGACGGCAACACCGGCGAGGTCATCCTGGACGGTGTGAACACGATCCAGCCCGAGCTCCGCGACGAGTTCCGGGAGTTCCTGGAGTGGGCCGACAAGTCTCGTTCCCTCGGGGTACGCGCGAACGCCGACACTCCCGAGGACGCGCGCAAGGCGCGGGAGTTCGGCGCCGAGGGCATCGGCCTCGTGCGCACCGAGCACATGTTCTTCGCGGCCGACCGCATCCCGATCGTCCGCGAGATGATCATGGCGCCCGACGCGGCGACGCGACACGTCGCCGTCAAGAAGCTTGAACCGTTCCAGCGCGAGGACTTCGTCGGCATCTTCCGCGCGATGGACGGGCTGCCGGTCACGATCCGGCTGCTCGACCCGCCGCTGCACGAGTTCCTGACGACGCCCAAAGAGTATAAGGAGATGATCGAGGAGCGCGCCCGCCTCGACGCGCTCGGCGTGAACGTCGAGCGCCAGCGCGTCCTCGACGACCGGATCGCCAAGATCGAGACGCTCCGCGAGGCCAACCCGATGCTGGGTCACCGCGGCTGCCGACTCGGGATCACGTTCCCCGAGATCTACGGGATGCAGGTACGGGTGATCATGGAGGCCGCGTGCGCGGTCGCCAGCCAGGGGGGCCGCGTCGAGCCCGAGATCATGATCCCTCTGACCGGCACGGTCGGCGAGATGCGCCAGACGTACGAGCAGACGAAGAAGGTCGCCGACGGCGTCATCGCCGAGATGGGCGTACCGGTCAAGTACCTGATCGGCACCATGATCGAGGTGCCCCGCGCCGCGCTCATCGCCGACCAGATCGCGGAGACCGCCGAGTTCTTCTCGTTCGGCACCAACGACCTCACGCAGATGACGTTCGGCTACAGCCGCGACGACGTCGCGAAGTTCCTGCCGGACTATCTCCAGAAGGGGATCCTGCCGCACGATCCCTTCTCGGTGCTCGACCAGGAAGGGGTGGGGGAGCTGATCCGGATCGGTATCGAGCGGGGCCGCCGCGCCCGGCACGATCTCAAGGTGGGCATCTGCGGCGAGCACGGCGGCGAGCCCTCGTCAGTCGAGTTCTGTCATCGGGTGAACATGACCTACGTGTCCTGCTCGCCCTTCATGATCCCGATCGCGCGGCTCTCGGCCGCGCAGGCCAGAATCAAGGCGCGCCACGCGTCGGACGAGAGCTCGCATGGCTAGCGTCGTGTCCTGGCGACGGTTGGACCGCTCCAGGAGGACCACGCGGTGAAAATGGCCGGAGCCCGAATCGTTCTGGAATGTCTCAAGCGCCAGGGGGTCGATCTGATCTTCGGTCTGCCCGGCGGCGCGGTGCTGCCCATCTACGACGCTCTGTACGACTTCGAGGGACTCCGCCACATCCTCGTGCGCCAGGAAGCCGCCGCCGGCCACGCCGCCGAGGGCTACGCGCGGACGTCGGGCCGGGTCGGCGTCTGCCTCGTCACCTCCGGTCCGGCCGCCACGAATCTGGTGACCGCGCTGCAGGACGCGATGATGGACTCGATCCCGATCGTGGCGTTCACGGGTCAGGTGCCGACCCATCTGATCGGTAACGACGCGTTCCAGGAGGCCGACAACGTCGGGATCACCCGGCCGTGCACGAAGCACAACTTCCTGGTGAAGGACGGCAAGGACCTCGGGCCGATCATCCGTGAGGCGTTCCACATCGCGTCGACTGGCCGCCCAGGTCCGGTGCACGTCGACCTGCCCAAGGACGTGCTCGTCAAGGAGTGGGACCTCGTCTGGCCCGCCCAGGTCCATATGCGGTCGTACAACCCGAACTACGACGGCCACCCCGGACAGATCAAGCGCGCCGCGAAGCTGCTGGCCCGCGCCAAGAAGCCGGTCCTCTACGTCGGCGGCGGCGTGATCTCGGCCGACGCCAGCGCCGAGCTCCGTGAGCTGGCCGAGATGGCGCAGATCCCGCTGACGCAGACCCTCATGGGCCTGGGATCGTTCCCGATGGAGCATCCGCTGTCGCTCGACATGCTCGGGATGCACGGGAGCTACTACGCCAACATGGCGGTCCATCACTCCGACGTGCTCGTCGCCGTCGGAGCCAGGTTCGACGACCGCGTGACCGGCCGCGTCGACGCGTTCGCGCCGCACGCCGAGATCATCCACATCGACATCGACCCCTCGTCGATCTCGAAGAACATCAAGGTCGACGTGCCGATCGTCGGCGACTGCCGGCGGGTGCTCGTAAAGCTGGTGGAAGCGCTCCGCGAGGAGCTGCGCGAGGAGCCGGCGCCGGCGATCCGCGAGGGGCGGCGCCAGTGGGCCGCGCAGATCGCGGAGTGGAAACGGGATTTCCCCTTCCGCTACGAGTGGAGCGACGACGTCGTCAAGCCGCAGCACGTCGTCCAGGAGATCTCCAATGCGACCGGTGGCGAGGCCTTCATCGTCACCGGCGTCGGCCAGCACCAGATGTGGGCGGCGCAATACTACAAGTTCAAGCACCCGCGCATGTGGTGCACCTCCGGCGGCCTCGGCACCATGGGCTACGGGTTGCCCACGGCGATGGGCGTGCAGGCGGCCAACCCCGGTAAGCTCGTCATCAACATCGACGGCGACGGGTCGTTCCAGATGAACAGCCAGGAGCTCGCCACCTGCTTCACCGAGGGGCTGCCGGTCAAGACCGTGATCATCAACAACAGCGGCCACGGGATGGTCCGGCAGTGGCAGCGGATCATCTACAAGGAGCGCTACTGCGCGATCGACCTGCCGGGGGTCCCGGACTGGGTGCGGCTCGCCGAGGCGTACGGCTGCGTGGGGCTTCGCGTGACGAAGCCGAGCGAGGTGGTGCCGGCGATCGAGAAGATGATCAGCACGCCGGCCCCGGTCGTCCTCGACGTCTGCGTCGACAAGGACGAGTGCGTGTTCCCGATGGTGCCGGCCGGCGGCGCCAACACCGACATGATCCTCGAGCCGCCAACCCGCGAAGTGCGGGACAAGGCCGCCAAGTCGCAGACGGGGTTCTAGATGCAGAACGGTAACGAGCCCCGCAAGCACACGATCGCGGTTCTGGTCGAGAACAAGTTCGGCGTCCTTTCGCGAGTCGCCGGGCTCTTCTCGGCGCGTGGCTACAACATCGAGAGCATGTCGGTCGGCGAGACGCTGGACCCGTCGATCTCGCGGATGACCCTCGTCGTCCGCGGCGACGAGTTCGTGATCGAGCAGGCGACCAAGCAGCTGCACAAGCTCATCGACGTGATCAAGGTGACCGACCTGACCGACGAGAGCCACGTCGAGCGTGAGCTGGTCCTCATCCGCGTCAACGCCGAGCCGTCGAACCGGGCGGAGATCCTCCGGACCGCCGACATCTTCCGGGCGCGGGTGGTCGACGTCACGCCCGTCTCGTTCGTCCTGGAAGCCACCGGCGACGAGGGCAAGCTCGAGGCGCTGATCGAGCTGCTGCGCCCCATGGGAATCCAGGAGCTCGTCCGCACCGGCAAGGTCGCGATCGCGCGCGGCCCGAAGACACGCGTGCGGCGCGTCGAGGCGCCCCGCAAGCCCCGCGTCGCGGACGACCCGAGAGTGGTCGGCTTCGCCGATTAACGCTCACGCGAAGAGGAAAGGACACGAGATGCCCGCGAAGATCTACTACGACCAGGACGCCGATCTCGGCCTGCTCAAGGGCCGGAAGATCGCGATCATCGGCTACGGCAGCCAGGGCCACGCCCACGCACTGAACCTGAAGGACTCGGGGCAGGACGTCGTCGTCGGCCTCTACAAGGGCTCGAAGAGTTGGAGCAAGGCTGAGAAAGAGGGCCTCCGGGTGGCGACGGTCAACGAGGCGACCCAGATGGCCGACGTGATCATGATCCTGCTGCCCGATCAGAGCCAGCGCCACGTGTTCGAGACCGAGATCAAGGGCGGACTCGGCAAGGGCAAGATGGTCATGTTCGCGCACGGCTTCAACATCCACTTCAACCAGGTGGTGCCGCCGCCCGAGGTCGATGTGACCATGATTGCGCCGAAAGCGCCGGGCCACGTGATGCGCGACCTCTTCACCCAGGGCCCGGGCGTCCCGGCGCTGCTCGCCGTGTACCAGGACGTCTCCGGCAAGGCGCGCGACATGGCGCTGGCGTACGGCAAGGGCGTCGGCTGCACGCGCGCGGGCGTGATCGAGACGACGTTCCGCGAAGAGACCGAGACGGATCTGTTCGGCGAGCAGACGACGCTGTGTGGAGGCATCTCCCATCTGATCAAGTCGGCGTTCGAGACGCTGGTGGAGGCGGGCTACCAGCCCGAGGTCGCCTACTTCGAATGCATGCACGAGATGAAGCTGATCGTCGATCTCTTCTACCAGGGCGGCCTCGCCTACATGCGCTACTCGGTCTCCGACACGGCCGAGTACGGCGACTACACTCGCGGACCCCGCGTGGTCAGCGAGGAGACCAAGGCCGAGATGAAGCGGATCCTCGGCGAGATCCAGTCGGGTCAGTTCGCGCGCGAGTGGGTGCTGGAAAACCAGGCGAACCGGGCCGGCTTCCTGGCCATGCGGCGGCGGGATGCCGAGCATCCGATCGAGGAGGTCGGCAAGCGCCTCCGGTCGATGATGTCGTGGATCCAGCCGCCGCGGATGGGGTGATGCGCCGGCTTCCCGTCGCGTCCGAGGGTTGGCCGTTCATCGCGATCCCAGCGGTGATCGCGGCCGGTCTCGCCCTCGGCGGCCGGCGCGCGTTGGCGGCGCCGTTCGCGGCCGCGTCGGTCGCGTCCCTCGGGTTCTTCCGCGACCCCGAGCGCGAGGTGACGCACGTCCCGGGCGGCGTGCTGGCGCCGGCCGACGGCCGGGTGCTCGCCGTCGACGCGCTGGACGATCCGTTCGTCGGTCCCGCCGTCCGCGTCGCGATCTTTCTCTCGCCCCTGGACGTGCACGTGAACCGGGCGCCCCTGGCCGGCCTCGTCGTCGGCGCCACGTACTCGCGGGGGCGATACCTGGCCGCGTACCGCCCCGACGCCGGTGCCGAGAACGAGCGGTGCGTGCTCCATCTCCAGGGCGACAGCGCCCGGGTGACGGTCGTCCAAGTCGCCGGCGCCGTCGCCCGCCGGATCGTCTGTCGGGTGGGGCCCGGCGACAAGCTCGCCGCCGGGGAGCGCTTCGGCATGATCCGCTTCGGCTCGCGAACGGACTGCTGCATGCCTCGGGGGACCGACGTACGCGTGCGGGCCGGCGATCGGGTGACCGGTGCCGTGAGCGTGCTCGGAGTGGTGCGGTGAATCGATGATCAGGCGGCCCGGCAAAGGGCTTCGGCGGCGACGCTGGCACGAGCTGCGCGAGAAGCGTCGGCGCGGCATCGTGCTGCTGCCGAGCCTGCTCACCACCGGCAATCTGTTCTGCGGCTTCTTCGCGCTGCTGCTCACGGTGGAGGGCCGCTACGGCGACGCGGCGCTGGCCGTCTTCGTCGCCATGATCATGGACCTGCTCGACGGCCGGGTGGCGCGGCTCATGAAAGCGACGAGTCAGTTCGGCGTGGAATTCGACTCGCTCGCCGACGTCGTCTCGTTCTGCGTGGCGCCGGCATTCCTCGTCTACTCCTACGCCCTCAAGGACCTGAGCCGGCCGGCCTGGTTCGGAGCGTTCCTGTTCGTCATCTGCGGCGCCCTCCGGCTCGCACGCTTCAACGTGCAAACCGGGACCGTCGACCGGCGCTTCTTCATCGGCCTGAGCACGCCGGCGGCGGCGGGAGTGGTCGCCGCGAGCATCCTGCTGCTCGGCGACGGGCCGCCGCCGCGGTGGGCCCAGATTGCGCTCGCGGCCGCCGCGGGCGTGCTGGCGCTGATGATGGTGTCGACGTTCCGTTACTGGAGCTTCAAGGAGGTCGATTTCGTGCGGCGCCGACCGCTCCAGACGCTGCTGGTCGTCGTCCTGGCGATCATGATCGTGGCCACCAAGCACGACCTCTTCCTGTTCGTGTTGTTCACCGGCTACGCGCTCTCCGGACCGCTGCGGCGTCTGGTCGTCGGACGGTCGCTGACGGTGCCGTCCGAGCTGCCGAGCAAAGAAACGACGTAGGAGGACCTTATGGACCGCGTCATCATCTTCGACACGACGCTTCGCGACGGCGAACAGGCCCCCGGATTCTCCATGAACACGATGGAAAAGCTCGAGATGGCCCGCCAGCTGGCCCGTCTTCAAGTCGACGTGATCGAGGCCGGCTTCCCGATCTCCTCGGACGAGGACTTCGAGGCCACCCGCGAGGTCGCCAAGCAAGTGGGCACGCTCGACAACGCGCCGGCCATCTGCGGGCTGTCCCGCGT
>QHSL01000143.1 GCA_003220435.1 Candidatus Rokuibacteriota bacterium
CTCGCCGAGCCCGGGCCTTGGCAACTAAGGGGACGCTCGCAACCCGTATCGACCTCCCACGGCCTTGCTGAGCACGGTGGGTTGGATCGCCTCCATCATCACGAGTACGGCATCGGCGATGAGTCTCAAGCATGACTAAATCCAGGAGGAATCGATGATCAAGGAACCCGAGCTCACGAGCCCGAGCCCCGATTGTCCGTCCTTCGCGAACGCCGTTGACTGTGACGATTGCGACCGGATCAAGGAACTGGGCGCTGTGCCTCGCACGTCACCACTGGTCAGAAGCCAATACGGCGAAGGCTTGGTCTGCCAGGAGTGCGAAGAAGAGCGGCGCCGAGTTGATACGCTGATTGAGATCGGCGACCTGGTAATGGACCTGCGCCACCTCGCCTTCGAGGACGTGGCCGAAATCATCATCCGCCGGAACCTCTCCCCGGTTCATCCGTTCTTTCGGAAGCTCCAGGAATTTGTCGACGAGGACCTACGTCCCTGGTTACCCAGTAGGCGTCGGGACTGAGCACCATGAGAGCCACCGAGAGGAGGGACTCCCTGGTCTCTGGGGACACCGCGCTCTCCCAAGATGTACCGGTCCCAGGTCAATGGCTGGGAGAGCTTGCCGTCCGGCTCAAGCTGCACCGGACGGAGTGGCGGGTGCTCGCCACCATCCTCAGCTCACCCAACCCTGTGAGCGCCTCAAGCATCGCCAAGCGGCTGCATCTCGACTACGGCCTCGTCAAACGAGTCGTGCGTGAACTGGTGCGTTGGAATCTCCTCGAGCGCGCGGCCGGGCTTACGTTTCAGCCCGATCAGACCCGGTGGGGACCGCCGCGTCCCCGGTTAACGACGTGAAGAAGCAGCCGGGCGAAAGTAGGGACTCTGGAGTCCCCGGCTCTGACCGCTTCCTCACGCTCAGGGAGGCGGCCGAGGTGCTGCGCCTCCACCCGAGAACCGTTCGCGAATACATTCGACGCGGCGAGATTCAGGGCCGTCTGATCGGACGCCGATGGAGAATCCGCCGGAAGGACCTCGACAGCTTCTTTGAAAAGGCGCCCACCGGATGGCACTTTGCTCAACCTTCCGGTGACCACAAATGAATGGAAAATCTGGGTCTGAGGCCGCCCGTGACGATTGCGGCCGCTTCTCTGGCGCCCGGTTCGACGTGGAACAGATCCCGCGCCTGCCGACTTTCCCAGCCCGTTGGGCGCTCGACGATCCCCGTGGGCGGCCGTCCTGTTCTGGACGACCGAAGGAGGCTCGCTCCGTTATCCGCTCCGAATGCAGTGCATCGACGGCGGAAAAGCGGTGAGGGTCACGAAGCCGAGCGGTGCAAGCCAACGGATCGAGATCGTGAGCCAGCCGTCGCCTAATCGGACGGGGACGATGATGCTGTACCGCTGCCCCGTTTGTGAGAAGCCGCGGCGCTACCTATACCGGTTAACAGTCAGCGGGGGTCGGCTGGCTGACTACTTCGGTCTGCAGTGCCAAGCCTGCACCGGGCTCCGCTGGGCGTCCCAAGGACGGTATCGTAACAAGCTAGAACGCTCCTTCGTCGGAGTCCTTGCGTCGATCTACGGGCAGTCCGCCAGCTACTCCCTGCCTCGGTGCCCGTGGGACCCGCGGGCGGTGTCAGACCCACGAGTTGTCGTCGACGAGTTCCCGGACGACCTGCGCGACGCCGGGCGGGAGGACGGCGACCGTCGATCGACCGCGCGCCCGCGCGCGCCCCTCGCTGACGATCTTGACGGCCCTCCCGAAGAAATTCTCGCCGCGGCCTTGGCGGCGGAACTCGCGCCGGCGCCGACGCTCCCTGGGATGCCGAGACTGCGTCGGCGCCCGACCAGCTGTCTTCCGAGAAACGATCAGGATCAGCAGGCCATCGAGGAGGTCCGGCAAACGCTCGGTTCTATGTTCGCCAGCACGAGCACGTTTCTGCGGGGTATGAAGTTCCTCACCCGCGTGACGTCGTGACGCTTCCCAGTCATTGGGAGCCTCGCGAAAATCATCAGAGGGGATGCGAAGAGGGCCCGATCTTCGGCTGCAGGCCAAATGGGGCCAGTCACCCTTGGGGTACAAGATGACCAGTTATCTATCCGTGGTCGGCGACAGTTGGGCGGTTGCCCATCCGTGGCGCGCGGCCTTTCCAGACGAACCTTTCTTGGGAGTCCGCTTTGATGGCCAAGCGACGTGGGTGCTCTTTGAGCCGAGGACGGCCAACTGTCCGATCCCACCCTCAACGCTGCTGGCCATTCGCCGCGCCTTTGAGGAGGCTGGCGACGGCTGGATAGACGAGAACGTCTTCATCCATGAAGCGCCGTCCCTCGGTGCGGGGCACCGCTTGGCCCGGCGGGTGGCGCGTATTCTCCGCTCCGACTCCTCTACCGAAGCCGGGAGCGGAAATCCGATCCCGTAGCGCGTGGGGCCTCGGGTGCAAGCTGGAGTGTCAGGCCGGATGGTCGTCAAGCGCCTGCGCCACGGAAGACCCGCGAGCCTAACAGCCCGTGGTGAAAGTCGGTGAAAGAACATCGCCACTGACGAGCGAGATCGTACACTGCGGGCCATGGCGATGGGCAAACGCACGAGCGAGCAAGCGCCGTTGTGGATCCCCACGACCGAGCTCCCGGTGTCGCCGGGGCACCCGTTCTACGTGCGGCTGAACGAGATCCTGGATGCCGCGGGCTTCGACCGGTTTGTCGAGGAGCAATGTCGTCCGTTCTACGCGCCGGTGATGGGACGGCCCAGCCTCGCCCCCGGCCGGTACTTCCGCTTGTTGCTGGTCGGCTATTTCGAAGGCCTCGACTCGGAGCGCGGGATCGCCTGGCGGGCGGCGGACTCGCTGGCGGTACGCCACTTCCTGGGCCTGGGGCTCGACGAGGCGGCCCCCGATCACTCGACGATTTCGCGCACCCGACGCTTGATCGATGTCGAGGCGCATCAGGCGGTGTTCACGTGGGTGCAGGAGCGCCTGGTCGAGGCCCACCTGCTCCGAGGCAAGACGCTCGCCGTGGATGCGACTACCCTCGAGGCGAACGCCGCCATGCGGAGCATCGTGCGGCGGGACACGGGGGAGAGCTACCAGAAGTTCCTCACGCGGCTGGCCGTGGCCTCCGGCCTCAAGACGCCGAGCCGCGAGGCGCTGGCCCGGCTCGACCGCCGGCGCAAGAAGCGGACGTCCAACACGGAGTGGGTGAATCCGTCGGACCCCGATGCCAAGGTCACGCAGATGAAAGACGGACGGACCCACCTCGCCCACAAGGTCGAGTACGCGGTCGATCTGGAGACCGGCGCCCTGGTCGCCGTGACCCTGGAATCTCATCCCTTCTCTCTCGCCGCAACTTGCTCGCCGCGATGACTTCCACCACGGGCTGCTAGGCGAGGATCGGAGCGCGGACGATCTCGGGATGGCCCTCCTCGACGCGCGGGACGACTTCGCCGACGCGCAGGCGGGACTGCTCGACGCCGAGCGGTGCGAGCGGGACCAGCGGCTTCCGCTCCTCGAGATCCACGCGCGCGCGATTGCGAGGCGCAGACGAAGGCCCCCAGGGGCTCCGCCCGCCCTCGCCACGTTCCATAGCGCGATCTTCACAACCTTCCAGCCCGCCGCTGTCGCTCGGCTCCAGAACTCAACGCCCTCGGGCGTCAGCCCGGCGTAGACCGCCACCGGCAGTACAAGCATCCGAGCAAGCCGGGGACCGTTACGGTAGCCGGCAAACCGAGTCTGGACGTTCCACCCGGTACGTTGAACTCTATTCTCAAGCAGGCTGGGCTTAAGAAGGAGCGGTGACGATGGCAATGACGCGCTACATGGTGGTCGTTGAGCGGGGAGAGGCGAGTTGGGGAGCGCATGTCCCTGACTTACCGGGTTGTGTGGTGGTCGGCGAGAGCCGTGATGAAGTCCTCCGGCTGATCCGCGAGGCCATCGCATTTCATATCGACGGTCTGGTCTTCCTGTACCAACGCCGAGCTCAGACGGAGAGTTCGTCGAGGTGGGGGCCGCGTAAGTTCGGCATGCAGCCGACGGTGCTTCGCTCCGGGGCTGATACCGACGTTATACGTACAGCGAACGGGCATGCGGGAGTGGAGCCTCTTAGGATCAAGTCAACTCGCGACGGGTTCTTCGAGCGTCCTTCCGGAACCCGCGGCCAGAGGCATGCGGTGGCCCTCAGGCGTGCGATCAATTCGGGGGGCGGGAAGAGATAGAGTACCGAGCGCTCTCAGCGCGCCTGCACAACCCCTTGAAACTCCGGCGTCCATGTTCGATCGAATCCCGCCGGGGTTTCGAACCCGCGAAGTCCTCCAGCTAGAGGTTCTGTCATCAGTAAGTGATTAGAAACTCGAACGTCAGTGGTCGCTTCCACAATTCAAATCCAGCCCCCGCAACATGAACGACGAGGGGTTAGCGGACGCACGAACCGTTAACCCCTTTCGTTTACCCAGACGTCACCCAGAATCCGTGAATGGTACGCAAGATGGCGCCGTGGCGCAGGCGAGATCGTGAGTCTTGACGAATAGGTATGGGCGGCACGTACCGTGACCGGGATCGGGTAACTCCCGAGATAGATCCCCTCTTTGCCGCGCCCAATTCAGCACTCGGAAACCGATCGGCTGCCCGAGAAGTAGTGTCCACCGGCGCAGCGGGTGCGCTACGCGCTGAAGCGTTTGACGGCCTCTTCGTTCCATTCGATGCCGCTTCCGCGCACTCCATCGAGTTGTGCCACCCCCTGCTCGATCCGAAGCGGCTGTGCGAGAACCGGATTCCACCAGTCCGCGTATTCAAGCCAATGTGCCGTCGGAGAGCAGCATAGCAATTGCGCGCTGATCTCGGGCCACAGGTGGCTCGAGAGGGGCACGTTTCGCACGTGCGCGAGTGCCGCCGCCCTCAGCCAGCCGGTCACGCCGCCGATCTTCATCACATCGATCATCACGAAGTCCGACGCATGGGCATCGAATGCATGCTGCAAATCGAGCGTGCCCCACCAGTTCTCGCCGCACTGGATCGGGGTACGCGTCTCCCGCGAAATGAGCGCATGGCCCGAGTAATCATGGGCGAGGGTCGGCTCTTCCACCCAGGTCAATCCCTCATCGTCCAAGGCGCGCAGACGTTGCACCGCCTCGGCCGGCGAAAGGCACTGGTTGTAGTCCACCATGATCGCGACGTCCCCGCCGACCGCCTTACGCATCGCGCGAATGACGGCGATGTCCTCGCGGACGGTCGGGTAGCCGATCTTCGCTTTGACCCCGGCGAAACCGCGTTTCGCCCAGTCTTCCGCGACCCGGGCCGATTCGGCGACGCCGTCATAGCCGACCGCCCCATACGCGCGAACTGTTTTCGCCCCGCCCAAAAGGCCCAGGAGTGAGGTGCCGTGCAGGCGCGCAAGGGCGTCCCAAAGCGCCATGTCGATCGCCGCGAGCGCGATTCCGACGAGGCCTTGGGGCCCGAGCAGGCGGAAGCGCGCCGCCAACTTTTGCTCGAGATGGGCGGGCAGCAGGGACTCGCCCACCACAAGCGGCTCGAAATTCTTGACGAGATCCGCGACTGGCTTGAGCGCCGCATTGGTGTAGGTGAACACGATGCTGTGCCCGAGCTCGCCCGCGTCCGTCAGCACATCCGTGAGCACCAGCGGCGATTCGGTTATCGCACCGCTGGCGGTTCGATGCGGCGGGTCGAGCGGCACGCGCACCGCCCGCACCCGCAGACCTTTGACGACGGCCAAGGAAGATTGCAACGCCTCTCCCGCGACCGTACCCATATGTTGACCCCTCCACGTGATGGCCTGTTATTATAGCGATCGGTCTATATAAGTCAAATGCCGCGAAATGCCAATACCCCCGCAGACAGCGCCAAGCAACTGATGCTCGAGTCGGCCATCTTTCTCATGCGCCAGTCGGGCCTCAATGGCGCCGCGACGCGCGAGATCCTCGCGCACAGCAAGGCCCCCAAGGGCTCGATGTACTACTACTTTCCAAGAGGGAAATTACAGCTCGCCGCGGAGGCGCTTGAGCTCTACGGCGCGCGCGTCGCCGAGGCGTTGGGAAAAGCCCTTGCCTCCCAAGCGCGTCCCGCGGAAAAGGTCCGGTCGCTTTTTGGTTTCATAGCGCGGCGGCTCGAAGAAGCTCGATTCGAGCAGAGTTGCGCCGCCGGAGCCGTCACGCTGGACATCCAGGCGGACGTCGAGGAACTGCGGCCGGTGGTCGCGAAGATCATGGGCTCGTGGCAAGCCACCGTGGCGCGTCACTTGCCGATGAGAAACGCTGCCCGTACCCGCTCGTTTGCCGGGCTTGTCATCTCGGCGATTGAAGGCGGCTATATCCGTGGGCGAGCCGAGCGTTCGCGTGAGCCGCTGCTGCAGGCGGGCGAGTGGCTGGCCCAGGTTGCCGCGCGCGAAAGCGCACAGCCTGCAGCAAAGAACCGAAGTCCAAGAGCCTGAGATGCTGACCCACGGCACGGGGCACTGCAGCAACATCTCCCTCGCTCTGAGTGCACTGACAGCGGGCGTTCGAACAACGGACAGCAGAGGTGGACGCGTCAAAACTACATCGCTGCGGAGTTTCATCACATGCGCATAGTGGACATCGACGAGCGCGCAGTCCCAATCTCCCGGTGCGAGGACCCCTCGATTCCCGCAGGAGGTCTCACCACGAGCATCGTGGCCGTAACGACAGACGCGGTGCGGGCAGGGAGGCCGGTCATAGGTTACGGCTTCTCGTCGGTCGGCCGTTTCGCGCAAAGCGGTCTCATCCGCGAACGATTGGAAGTGCGTCATCGCAATTCTTGCGGTTCTGTTGCCTCCCCTTGCGCAAGCGCAGCAGAGTTCGAAAGCGCGCGAGGAGCAGAGGAAGTGGGAGAACCAGCGCCATCGGGAAAACCTTCAGCGCCGGGAGCAGAACAACAAGATGGTGGACGGGAACATCCAGAGTCAGCGCTATCAGCAGTCACGGCCGAATACCCCCGCTACAGCCCGCCGCCCCAGAGATCCAGCCCGCCGCCGCCTTCGCGGTAGCCAGACTATCGGAGGCGCTAGACACGGGTTCGAATGGCCGTTTGGCTTGAAATTCTTCCGACCTGCTCGCGTTCTCCCGGCATTTCGACGCGCTCGACCCGCCGCCGAACCAGGGCGCTGGGCGACGGATAGGATAATCAATTCTCTGGCGCGCC
>QHSL01000009.1 GCA_003220435.1 Candidatus Rokuibacteriota bacterium
AGGCCGCGCTGCAGGGCATGGTCGGCGTCTGCTTCACCGGCGCCGGGCTGAGCGTGGTGCCCACGTTCGCGGCGAAGCCGCTGCTCGGCACCAACCCGATCGCGCTCGCCGCGCCGGCGCGCCACGAGGCGCCGATGCTCTTCGACGCCGCGACCTCCGCGATCGCCGGCAACAAGATCCGGCTCGCCATGCGCGTGGCCTCGCCGCTGCTGCCCGGGTGGGTCACCGACAAGGACGGCATCCCCATCATGGAGGAGAAGCCCGTCTTCGATCGCGACGAGTTCTACCAGGCGCCGCTCGGCGGCACGCGCGAGCAGGGCTCCCACAAGGGCTACGGCTTCGCGCTCATGGCCGAGGTCCTGTCCACGATGCTCGCCGGCGCGCTCCCCACGATGCTGGCCCCCGGCAGCGGCTCCAAGAACCACTTCGCCGCGTACAGCATCGAGGCCTTCACCGACGTCGAGAAGTTCAAGGACACGATGGACCAGATGCTCAAGACGCTCAGGACCGCGCAGCCCGCGCCGGGCCAGGAACGGGTCCTCTATCCCGGCTTGTCGGAGGCCGAGGAGACCGAGCATCGACGGGCCAACGGGATCCCGCTGCACAAAGAGGTGATCCAATGGTTCGGCCAGTGCACGGGCGAGATGGGCCTGGCGCCGTTGGCCGTGGCGCGCTGACCACGCGCCGGCGCGGTCATTCCGTCGCGCCGCGCTGCCGCAGCAGCTCGGCGATCCGCGGCTGGGCGCAATAGACGGCCCAGCCGAGCACGGTCGCGTCGTATTTGTCGTCGCGGATGTCGGGGTCGGCGCCGGCCGTCGCCGTCAATCAAGCCGGCGGCGCGCTGACGTGGAACGGCGACCCGGCCGTGCGCACCGCGCTCGCCGCCGCCGCCGAAAAGTCCATGACCCCGACGCTCCTGCGGGTGGCCGAGAACGACCGCACGACCGACTCCATCACGACGGTGGGGGAGATCCTCAAGAAGCGCGGCGTGGCGCACCGGATGGTGATCTACCCGCTGTTCGAGGCCGCGCAGCAGCGGCAGTCGTTCGCGACGGGCGCGCCCGGCCACATGGTGTTCACCGAGCGCGGCATGAGCGTGTGGTGCCGCTCGCCATCCCACGATTAGTAGATCGCCGAGGCCTTGCCCTTGATCTTCTCCCGCTTCACGAAGCCCCAGTTGCGGCTGTCCTGGGAGTTGTCACGGTAGTCACCCATCACGAAGTAGGAGTCTGGCGGCACCATCGTGGGATCACACCGAAGTGGGCGGCGCCCGGTTGTACGAGAGACAGAAGGAAGGCGACGGCACGCCGGCCGCGACCGGAGCTAGACATCGACGATCTTCCCGTCCTCCGCCGTCTCCTCCGACACGTCGCCGCGGTGGGCGAGCATTTCGGGGCCCATGTGGGTGAGGATCACCCGCCGGGCGCCAATGCGGGCCAGCCGCGCTTTCAGCGTCGCGTAATCGAGATGGTATTTGATCCTTTTTTCGAAGAACAGCGCCTCGGCGATCAGCAGATCGGCGTCGCGGCCGACGGCGACCAAAGTCTCCGTCCACTCGGTGTCGCCGGTGTAGGCGAGCACCTTGCCGTCGCAGGCGAAGCGCAGCGCGAAGGGCGGCGCGCCGCAGAGATGCTCGACCGCATAGGGGGTGACGGTCACGCCGTTGATCGTCGCGCTTTGTCCGGGCGCGAGCTCGCGCACCTCGGTGGCGAACTTCCGCTCGACCTTCGACGATCCCGGGAAGAACACCTCCATGGCCTGAGTGAGACGCTCGCGGAGTCCCGGCGGGCCGACCAGGGTCAGCGGCGCGGTTCGCCGGCTATAGAATTGTCCGTCCAGGATCATGAAAGGAAGGCCGCCGAAATGATCGCCGTGGAGATGCGAAACGAAGACCGTGCCGACGCGGTTGGGATCGACGCCAAACCGACGCATCGCGATCATGCTCGACGCGCCGCACTCCACGAGGAACATGCCCGCGGTCGCCTCGACGAGAAAGCAGGCGTTGAACCGTCCACCGCTGCCGAAGGCGTCGCCGCTTCCGAGGAACCGGAGCCTCATGGGCGCGTCGATCGTCCGCGCACGAGGTCGACGATGCTCAGGCTCGGTGTGGCGCTGATCGGCGTGCTCGTGCTAACGTCGATCGCCATGGCAGCCGAAATGACTCCCGCGATCCGCGCCGAGCTGGCGCCGTCGGGCAAGCTCCGCGTCGGTCTCAACCATGGGAATTTCTTGCTCGTCACGCCGGGCTCCTCGGCGACCGACCCCCGCGGCGTCGCGCCGGACGTGGCCCGAGAGCTCGGCCGGCGCGTCGGCGTGCCGGTGGAGTTCATCCGCTTCGACTCCGCCGGCAAGCTGGGCGACGGCGTGAAGACCGGCGCCTGGGACGTGGCGTTCCTCGGGGCCGAGCCGCAGCGCGCCGCCGAGATCGCCTTCACCGCCGCTTACCTCGAGATCCCGTCGACGTACCTGGTTCCGGCCGGGTCGCCGATCCGCACGGTCGGCGATGTGGACCGCGAGGGCGTGCGCATCGCGGTGGCTGAGCAGTCCGCCTATGGTCTCTACCTGAGCCGCACCATCAAGCACGCGCGGCTGGTGCTCACCCAGGGCGTCGACGCGTCGTTCGACGTGTTCGTCGCCCAGAAGCTGGAAGCGCTGGCCGGGCTCAAGCCGCGGCTCCTCACCGACGTCCAGAAGCTTCCGGGATCGCGTCTGCTCGACGGCCAGTTCACAGCGGTTCAGCAGGCGATCGGCACGCCGAAGGCCCGCGGCGCCGGCGCGGCGTTCCTGCGCGCGTTCGTCGAGGAGGTGAAGGCGTCGGGCCTCGTGGCCGAGGCCATCTCGCGGAACGGCTCCGAGGGCGTGTCGGTCGCCCCGCCCGCCCCCTAGCACGCTCAGGCCACGTCGCGCTGGCGCGCGGCGTTGTAGTTGGCGTCGTACCACCAGTCCAGATATTCCGCGTAGGTGATCGGCGCGTACCGCGGCGGGTTCCCCGGCCCCTGGCAGGTCGGCAGGCAGGCGATCACGGTGTCGAGGTGCGGCCCCATGAAGTACGGGATCGCGTAGCGCGGACGGCCGACCGGGGGCAGGGCGCGGTGCGCCGTGGACTTGAACCGGTGGTTCGTCCACCGGTGCATCATGTCCCCCGAGTTCACCGCGAACGACCCCGGCACGTAGGGCACGTCCACCCACGCGCCGTCCGGCATCCGCACCTGGAGCCCGGGCACCTCGCTCTGGGCGAGGAAGGTCATGAAGTTCGCGTCCGTGTGCGGGGCGATCCCGAACTGGTTCAGCTCGGCGGCGACCGGCGGATAGTGGGTGAGCCGGAAGCTGAACTGACTCTCGGCGAACGCGCCGTCGAAGGTGTCGGGCGGCAGATCGAGCGCCGTTGCGCAGAGCGGGAGAAGCTTCCGGCCCAGCGTGTCGACCGCGTCGGTATAGGCCAGCACCGTCTCGCGAAATCCCGGCAGGCTCTCCGGCCACCGATTGGGCCCCGCGAAGCGCCGGCCCGCGCGCGCCAGCGGGTCGTCCGGCCCGCGCTCGCGCTTCACGAAGAACGCCTCGTTGAGATCCGGCTTGTCGTTGGCGTTGACGTCCGACGTCCACACCGCGTAGCGCCCGAGCATCATGTAGCCGTTGTTGTGCTCGTTCATGCGCAGGGCGAGCTTAGCGTCCATGGGCTGGGCGTGGAAGCGACGGGCCTCGGCGAAGGCGCGGTCGATCAGCGCCTGGGCAATGCCGTGGTTCACGACGACGAAGAAGCCGACGTCCTGGAGGGCGCGGCCCAGCTCGGCGGCCGTCGCGGTGAACGCGCGCGGCTCCCCCGCCAGGAACGGTTCGAGGTCGATTACCGGAATCATGACGTGACCCGCCCTCGGCTTCCAGCAAATAGCACCTCGAGGCGACACCGGTCAACTGCGGGGGAGTAGATTGAGGTATGATCACCCGAATGTTTTCCCGCTTCCTGACCCTCGGCGTCGTCGCTCTCGCCCTCGGGCTGAGCGGCTGCTCGGGGGGCGGCACGGCCGGCGCCCAGGAGCCGAAGGGTCACGCTCCCGCCGCGGCGCCGCGCGAGGTGAAGGTGATGCCCGCCGCGGAGCGGACGGTCGCGCGCACGGTGTCGGCGACCGGGACGCTCGCCGCCGACGAGCAGGTTGTGCTCGGCACCAAGGTCGCCGGTCGACTCGCCGAGATCACCGTGGATCTCGGCACCCGCGTGAAGCGGGGCCAGGTGGTCGGCAAGCTCGACCAGAGCGACTTCAAGTTGCGGGTGGAGCAATCCGAGGCCTCGCTGCAGCAGGCGCGCGTGCGGCTCGGCCTCGCGCCCACCGGCTCCGACGAGCACGTCGATCCCGAGAAGACCGCGATCGTGCGCCAGGCCCGGGCGATGCTCGAGGACGCGCGGCTCATCCGTGACCGGAGCGTCAAGCTCATGGAGATGGAGCTGATCGCGCGCGCGCAGCTCGACTCCGTCGAGGCGAGCTTGCAGGTCGCCGAGGGCCGCTACCAGGACGCGCTCGAGGAAGTGCGCAACCGACAGGCGATCATCGCGCAGCGCCGCTCCGAGCTCGAGCTGGCTCGTCAGCAGCTGGCCGACACCGTGATCTACTCGCCGCTCGACGGCGCCGTGAGCTTGAAGCAGGCGTCGGTCGGGGAGTATCTGCCCGCCGGAGCGCCGATCGCAACGCTGGTGCGCGTGCACCCGCTCCGCCTGCGCGTGCCCGTCCCCGAGCGCGAGGGCGCCGGTGTGCGGGCCGGGCACGCGGTCACGCTGACCGTCGAGGGCGATCCGACCGTGTACCGCGGGCGTGTCGTGCGACTCTCGCCGATCGTCCAGGAGCAGAACCGCACGCTGATGGTGGAAGCGGAGGTGCCGAACGAGCGAGGGTTCCTCCGGCCCGGCTCCTTCGCGCGGGTCGACATCATGACCGAGGTCAGCCAGCCCGTGGTGACCGTCCCGGCGAGCGCCGTCATCGTGTTCGCGGGCGTCGAGAAGGTGCTGGTGGTTCGCGCGGGCAAGACGGCCGAGGTCCGCATAACGACCGGGCGGCGCCTCGGCGAGGACGTCGAGATCGTCGACGGCCTCAAGCGCGGGGAGCCCGTGGTGACCCGCCCCGGCAACCTCACCGGCGGCCAGCCCGTCAAGGTCGCGCCCTAGGCCACCATGCAGAAGCTCGCCGAAGTCTGCATCAAGCGCCCTGTGTTCGCGACCATGCTCGTCATGGCCTTCGTGGTCGTCGGCGCCGCGAGCTGGTTCCGGCTCGGCGTCGACCGTTTTCCGGCCGTGGACCTGCCGACCGTCAGTGTGCGTGTCGAGCTGCCGGGCGCCTCGACCGAGGAGGTCGAGACCCAGGTCGCGCAGCGGCTCGAGGAGCAGATCAACACGATCCAGGGGATCAACGAGCTGCGCTCGATCTCCGGGAACGGCGCCGCGATCGTCATCGTCACCTTCAACCTGAACCGACAGATCGACGTCGCCGCGCAGGACGTGCGCGACAAGGTGGCCATCGCCGTCCGCAACCTACCGCGCGAGATCCTGCCGCCGATTATCTCGAAGTTCGACAACGACCAGGCGCCGGTGATCACGATCGCGCTGTCCGGCGAACGCTCGGTGCGCGAGCTGACGGAGGTCGCCGACAAGACTGTGCGTCCGCTGCTCGAGCGCTCGACGGGCGTCGGCGAAGTGCGGATCGTTGGTGGGCTGCCGCGCGCCGTCAACGTCTGGGTCGACCCCGATCGGCTGGCCGCCTACCAGATCCCGATCACCAATGTGCGCGACGCCGTCGTGCGCCAGAACGCCGACCTGCCCGGCGGCAACGTGACGGCCGGGCTCAACGAGTCGTCGCTGCGGACGATGGGCCGCATCGCGGAGCCCCGCGACTTCAACGACCTGGTGGTGGCGACGCTCAGCGGGGTGCCGGTGCGCGTGCGCGACATCGGCTCCGCCGAGGACGGGACCAAGGAGCAGCGGTCGGCAGCCCGCCTCAACGGGGTGCCCACGGTCATCATGGAGGTCCGCCGGCAATCGGGCGAGAACACGGTGGCGGTGATCGAGGGCGTGAAGGCGAAGCTGACCCGCCTGCGCGACCAGCTCCCGGCCGACGTCACCATGGGGGTGATCCGCGATCAGTCGCGCTACATCTACGCGGCGCTCCACGAGATCAACCTGCACCTGGTCCTCGGCTCGATCCTGGCCTCGCTGGTGGTGCTGGCGTTCATGCGCTCGTGGCGCTCGACGTTCATCGCCGCGGTAGCCATCCCGACCTCGGTCGTCTCGGCGTTCGGGATGATGTGGGCGTTCAACTTCACCCTCAACAGCGTGACGATGCTCGCGCTCGTGCTGATGGTCGGTATCGTCATCGACGACGCCATCGTCGTCCTCGAGAACGTGTTCCGCTTCGTCGAGGAGAAGAAGATGCGGCCGTTCGAGGCCGCCCGCGAAGCCACCGCGGACATCGGGCTGGCCGTCATGGCCACCACGTTCTCGCTGGTGGTCATCTTCGTGCCGGTCTCCTTCATGTCCTCGATCTCCGGCCGGTTCCTCTACCAGTTCGGCCTCACCGCCGCGGTGTCGGTGCTGGTGAGCCTGCTGGTGTCGTTCTCGCTGACGCCGATGATGTGCGCGCGGCTGCTGCGTACCGAAGATGCGGCGAGCGGTCATGCCGCCGAGGGCCAGCACGCCGCCGCCTCGCGCGGAGGGTTTTACGCGTGGCTCGACCGGGGCTACACCTGGAGCCTGGCGCTATCGATGCGCCATCGCTGGGTCATCATACTCGTCAGCGTACTGGTGCTGGTTGCCGCGGTACCGATCTACCGCCAGGTCAAGCAGGAGTACATCCCGAGCGATGTCGACGAGTCGGAGTTCGAGGTCCTCATCTTCGGCCCCGAGAACATGAGCCTGGCCGCAATGGACGAAGCGGTGCAGGCGCTGGCCAAGGAGGCGCGGGCGACGCGAGGCGTGGCCCTCACGCTGGCGTCGGCCGGCGGCGGCTTCTTGACCAAGGTGAACCAGGGCTACATGTACGTGCGCACGGTCCCGCACCAGGAGCGCACGCTGACGCCGGAGCGCGTCTGGCGGGGGCTGATCCACGGCCGGCCGCTCGAGGGGTTCCAGGGTAACTACAGCCAGCGCGAAGTGATGATGGCGCTCCGGCAGCGCTTCCGTAAATTCACGGACCTGCGTACGCAGGTGCGCAACATCGCCGGCTTCAACATCGGCGGCGGCACCTTCGATGTCGACCTGGCGTTGCGCGGGCCCGAGCTGGAGAAGCTCTCGGAGTACGGCGACGCCCTCAAGCTGAAGGCCCGCGAGCTCGGCGGCATCGTGGACGTGGACACCACGCTGCGCCTGGACAAACCCGAGCTGCGGGTGGCGATCGATCGGCTGCGGGCCGCCGACTTGCGCGTCGACACCCAGCAGATCGCCAGCGCGCTGCGCTTGATGGTCGGCGGCGACGATCAGGTCTCGCGGTTCCACGATCCGGTCGTGAACGAGGACTACGACGTGCAGATCCGGCTGATGCCGCAGTTCCGCGGCAACCTGGCCACGATCTCGCGCCTCTACGTCTCGCGCGACACGACCTCGACCAACCCCGCGACCGGCGCGCCGGCCCAGGTCAACCTGGCGCCCGGCGGGGGACTCGTCCGGCTCGACAACGTCGTGAGGATCGAGCCCGCGGCGACGGCTTCACGCATCGATCGCACCGACCGGCAGCGCGAGACCCGGCTGCGGGCGATGGTGGCGCCGGGTTACGGTCAGGCCGACCGCATCGAGGCGCTGAAGACGGTGGTGGCCGGGATGAATCTCCCGCCCGCCTACCAGACCTTCGTCACCGGCAAGGCCCGCGAGATGGAGAAGACCTTCAACGAGTTCCTGTGGGTCTTCCTGCTCTCGGTCATCTTCATGTACATGATCCTGGCCTCGCAGTTCGAGAGCCTGATCCACCCGCTCACGATCTTGCTGTCGCTGCCGCTCTCGGTGCCCTTCGCGCTGTTTTCGCTGTGGTACACGGGCAACTCGCTCAACCTCTATTCCGCGCTGGGCATCCTCGTGCTGTTCGGGGTCGTGAAGAAGAACGCGATCCTCCAGATCGACCACATGAACAGCCTGCGGGCCCACGGCATGGAGCGCATGGCGGCCATCATGCAGGGCAACCGCGACCGGCTCCGACCTATCTTAATGACGACGCTGGCGCTGGTGGCGGGCATGCTCCCTCTGTGGGTGGGTACCGGGCCCGGCTCCGAGGAGCGTCGCGCCATCGCCGTCGTCGTCATCGGTGGGCAGACGCTCTGCCTGCTGCTGACCCTGCTGGTGACGCCGGTCGCCTACTCGCTGTTCGAAGACGCCGCCCACGCGCTCCGCCTCTCGGCGCCCTCGATGGCGCCGTGGCGTCGGCAGGCCCAGCAGGGGGAGCGCCGCGCCTGGCGCCAGCGGTGGCGCCGCGCCTGGCGTCGCACCCCCGCCCGCGAAATCTCCGGCGGGGGCGACGACTGAGCGTCGCCTCAGTCATTTCACGAGCCGCCGCGTCCGGTGTTTCAGAGCTAAGCTGGATCAGGATGGTCTCACGCCCGTCCCCGAGGTGAAGAGGTTCGGCTACGGCAAGCCGCTCGCCGTGCCGCCGCTCGACGAGGCGTGGGCGTGGTGGCGCGCGGTTACCAGGGCCGCCGATCCGTACCTCGACAGCGTCGCCGGCGTCCGACTCACGCGCCGCTGGAAGCGCGAGTGCTCACGGGAGACGCCGGGCACGAAGCTCCACCGCACGACCTACCACTACTGGTTTCACCTCGGCGAATCGCAGGGTGTGCGGCAGATGCTCGGACACACGAAGCTTCCGGACTTCGTCGGCGGCTTCGGGAAGAGCCAGTACCGGCCCGAAGCCGCCGACGCGGCTACAGGGTCTTGACGACCTCGGCCGGCCACGCGCGGGGGTCGACGCGCTGGTGCCACTCCTTGATCTTCCCGTCGCGATCGATCACGACGCCGACGCGCTGTGCGCCCTTCTGCGGGTCGACGTTGGCGCCGTAGGCGGTGCCGATCGTCCGGTCGGTGTCGCAGATCAGAGGGAAGTTGAAGTGGTTCTTGTCGGCGAATTTCTTGTTGTCGGTCGGGGTGTCGAAGGACACGCCCACGATCACCGCGTTTTTGCCCTCGTAGTCGTGCTTCAGGTCGCGGAACCCGCAACCCTCGGCGGTTCAGCCGCCGGTGTCGGCCTTGGGGAAGAACCAGAGCACGATGGTCTTCCCCTTGAAGTCCGAAAGCTTCACGGTCTGGCCGTTGTGATCGCGGCCCACGAAGTCGGGCGCCTTGTCGCCAGGATTGAGCATGAGCCCTCCGTTGTCCTCAGTCCGTTGCCGAGGCGGTGGCGGCCCGCCAGATCCGCCGCGCGCCCTTGTCGATGTTGAGCGCCACGATCGAGGCGCCGACCAGGAAGCAGCACGCCACCACGAACGCGGCGCCGTAGCCGCCCGTCGTCTCGAACAGCACGCCGGCGAGCGACGATCCCAGCGCGGAGCCCGTCTGGTGCACCAGGAAGATCAGCCCGAAGACCGAGCTGACCGAGAAGCGTCCGTAGATGTCGGCGGTCAGCGCCGACGTCATCGAGCCGGTGCCCGCGAGCGTGATGCCGCCGGCCACCGCGACCACGAGGATCGCGGTCGGGTTGTCCCGGATCAGGAAGAGCCCGCTGAAGATCGCGACGCGGCCCGCGTAGATCGCGGCCAGCACGGGCCGCCGACCGAAGCGGTCGGAGAGCGCACCGAGCATCACCGTGAACCCGATGGCCGAGCCGCCGAGCACGCCCATCGTCCAGGACGCGAACATCGGCGTGTACCCGTGGTCGGTGAGCATCGGGATGCCGTGCGCGGAGAGCAGGCTCATCGAGAAGCCGCAGGTGAAGAACGAGCCGGCGAGCTGCCAGAACGCCAGCGTCTGCAGCGCCTCGGCTGCCGTGACCCGTTCGACCGGCGCGGTGACGGTGCCCGGCCTCGCGGTGCCGCCGTCCGGCAACAGCCCGACCGACTCCGGAGAGTCGCGGAGCACCCAGAGACAGAGCGGGAGCAGCACCACCAGCGTCGCGCCGGCGATCACGACGTACGTCATGCGCCATCCGGTGGTGAGGATGAGCCACGTCACCGCAGGCACCAGCAGGCTCATCCCGGTCATCGACGCGCTGCCGAGCACGGAGAGCGCGGTGCCGCGACGCTTGCTGAACCAACGCGCCACGACGCCGGAGGCGATCACGGGCCCGGTACCGGCGAGCCCGAGCGGTACGAGCACGCCGTAGACCGCCGCGAACTCCCAGACGTTGCGCACCATCGACGTGAGCACGAGCGAGACCACCAGGAGCAGGGTGCCGAACGTCGTGACGGCGCGGACGCTGAAGCGGTCGAGCGCCATCCCCGCGATCGGCATGAACACGCCGTAGAGGAACAGGCTCAGCGCGATCACCGCGGAGAAGCTCGCGCGGTCGAGGCCGAGATCGGCCACGATCGGCTTGAGGAACGGCCCGACCGCATGACGGACTCCCGTCGACATGAACGTCGTGACGGAGAAGGCCGCGACGACCCACCACCCGTAGAAGATCGATCGATTGGTCATGTCGTGAGCACTATATCAGGGGCGACGCGCACGCGCTCCCGTCCCTCGCTCAGGCCGACGGTGTGGCGGCCTTCGCGCGGCGGCGCCGCTCGCGACGGCGCTCGCGGAGCGGAACGTAGACGAACGCCAGCCGCCGGCGGATGACGTTGCGCAGCCTGCGGCCGAGCGGCACACGCAGCGGCTCGAACGGCCGGTACGGATACGCGACGGCCTCTTGCGCGCCGAGCTTCTCGATCCACAGCGTGGGGTTGCGTTCCATGCCGAGGGCAGCCTCGATCGGATGCGGCCGACGGCCTGGGGACAGCGCGAGCCGACCGCCACCCCACGGCCGCACCCGTTCCAGGTAGGCCGAGTCGCGCACCGCCGCGGCCACGCTCCACCACCGGTACGCCTCGCGGTGTGCGATCAGGTGCTCGGCCAGCACCCGCTCCTCGCCGAGAGGCTCGGGGATCGTCGCCGCCCCCGACACCACGCGCTCGGGCGCCGCCTCGATGTCGTGAACGTGGATGAGCCCGCCCGGCACGACCAGCGGGAAGAGGTTCGCGATGTACCAGGTCGCGAACGGCGCGCTGTGCTCGGAGTCGATGAAGAGGAATCCGATGCCGCTGACCCGACCGTCACGGCGCCACCGCTCGTAGACCTGGGGCAGCATGTCCCGCACGTCGCCGACGACGACCTCGCTCCGGTGACCGAGCCCGGCCCGGCGAACGGTGGAGCGGGCCAGGTGCCCGTAGACCGGGTCGAGCTCGAACGAGATCACCTTGCCTCGACCGTTGTCCTCCAGGGCGGCGGCGATGTGCAGCGTGGACCAGCCGCGCTTCGGCGAGAGCTCGAAGACGAGCTCGGGCGCGGCGTGGCGGACCATGAGGTAGAGGAGGCGGCGCTCCTCGCCGGCGTACGACTTGCCGAGGGTGGCGACCAGCGGGTCGAACCGTTCGAGGCGCGCGATTCCGTCGGCGAACCTGGCGTAGAGCTCGGCCGCCAGGTCGGACCCCCACGGTCCGGATGGCCGACGAGCGGATGGGTCGCCGGGCGCCGCGATCACCGGGCGAGTGTACTGCAATCCGCGCGATGCGAGCCGGCCGCCCTCAGCGTGAGAAGAACTCGAGCATCAGCCGATTGACGTCCGCGGCGTTCTCGTACGCCGACCAGTGGCCGGCCGCTGGAATCCGGTGCACGTCGAGGTCGCCCACGGCCTCGCGGATCTCGCTGATCAAGAGATTCGACGGCCGGAACGGAGAGTCGTCGCGCTCGCCCCACAGCAGTCGAATCCGACACCCCGCCTCGCTCCGGCCGAGCTGAGCGAGGTCGCGCAGAAGCGTGCCGCCGCCGCTCACCTTGCGGCTGTCGAAGCGGGCACGCCGGACGCACTCGGCCTGGATGTCCACCGCTTCGTCGGTCACGCTCGCCGGATCGCTGAGCATGTTGACGAGCAGGTTGTGGCGGCAGACCTCGCGGAAGAGCCGCGGGTCATCGCCCGCCTCCCGGTAGCTCCGGGTCGGCCGCTCGGCGAAGCGACGTGACGGAAACCCGCCGGGCGAGACCAGGCAGAGATGCGTGACGCGCGGGGCCAGCCGACGCGCGAGATTCGCGGCGATGGCGCCGCCGAACGAGAACCCGGCCAGCCGCAGCGGGGCGTTGCCCGGGAACAACTCGAGGAACAGACCGTGCACGAGGTCGAGATACGCCGGGCCGGTCGTCTCGCGCGGGACGGGCGCCGAGTCGCCGTACGACGGGTGATCGAGCGCGTGCATCGTGAAGCGCGTCGAGAGCGGCTCGATGTTGCGGATCCAGTGTTTCCACGACCCCATGCCCCCGTGGAACAGGACGAGGTCGGGACCGCTCCCGCTGCGGCGCACCATCATCCGCGGCGTCGAGCCTGATTGTAGGGTCCTCACGGTCAGGCGAGCCCGGGTCGCACGCGCTCGGCGAACAGGGCGAGCTGCTCGTCGAGCTCGCGACCGTCGGCGGCGAGGAACTCGATGACGAGGTGCTCGACGCCGAGGCTGGCAAGCTCTCGAATCTGATCGACCAGCGCGGCCGGCTCGCCGGCGAGCACGCGCCCGGCGTGGGTGGACGTCGGCGCGCTCTGGCCCGGTCGCAGGATGCGGACGTCGTTGCGCAGGGTGAGCGCCGGAGGCACTCTCCGGCCGCGCGCCTCGCAGAGCCGCGCGATCTCGGCACACCCCGCCCGCAGCTCGTCGGGCGCGCGATTGATCGGATGCCAGGCGGCGCCGAACTGCACGGCGCGGCGCAGCGAGGCGCGGCCGTGGCCGCCGACCCAGATCGGCGGGTGCGGCTTCTGCAGGGGCTTGGGCTCGAAGGTGAGCCCGCTGAACCGCGTGTACTTGCCCGAGAACGACGGCTCGCGCTTCGTCCACAGCTCCTGCATCGCGCTCAGGTATTCGTCGGTCACCGCGCCCCGCTCGGCAAACGGCACGCCGAGCATCGCGCTCTCGGCGGCCACCCAGCCGGCGCCGATCCCCAGCACGACCCGGCCACCGCTCAGCGCGTCGAGCGAGGAGATCATCTTGGCGGTGACGACCGCGTTGCGGTAGGGGACGATGAGCACGGTCGTCCCGAGCCGGACCCGGCGCGTCGCTCCGGCCGCCACCGCGAGCGTTACCAGCGGATCGAAGACGGTCTCGCCGAAATTCTTCACGTTGGCGTGCGGCACCACCACGTGATCGCTGACCCAGAGGGAGTCGTAGCCGAGCTGCTCGGCCCGCACGGCGGTGGACCGGATGATGTCGGGCGTGGCCAGGTGACGGCAGTTGGGGATCCAGACCCCGAAGTTCATCGCGTCGACTATACTCCGAACGTGATCGTCTCCAAGGCCGTGACCGACAACCTGTCGCGGGCGTCGTGGATTCGCCGCATGTTCGAGGAGGGCGCACGCCTCAAGCAGGAGCGCGGCGCCGACAAGGTCTTCGACTTCACCCTGGGCAACCCGGAGGTCGAGCCGCCGCCGGCGGTGCTGGCCGCGGCGCGCCGGGTGCTCGACAGCGACAAGCCCCACCTGCATGCGTACATGCCGAATGCCGGCTACCCGAAAGTGCGCGAGGCGGTGGCCGGGCGGCTGGGCGCGGCCACCGGGCTGCCGTACACCGCGAACCACGTCCTGATGACCGTGGGCGCCGGCGCCGCGCTCAACACCGTGCTGAAGGCGCTGCTCGATCCGGGCGACGAGGTGCTCACGGTGGCGCCGTTCTTCGCAGAATACGTCTTCTACGCCGAGAACCACGGCGGCAAGCTCGTCGTGGTGCAACCGAAGGCCGATCTCACCCCCGACGTCGCAAGGCTCGAGGCGGCCATCACGGACCGGACGCGCGCGATTCTGGTGAACTCGCCCAATAACCCGAGCGGCGTCATCTACCCGGCGTCGACGTTCGTCGAGATCGAGGCGATGCTCGCGCGCGCCGCGCGGCCGATCGTGCTCGTCAGCGACGAGCCCTATCGCGCCCTCGTCTTCGACGGCGTGCCTGTGCCGGAGGTGGCACCGCTGGTGACCCGCGCGATCGTCGCGACGTCCTGGTCCAAATCGCTCGCGCTGCCCGGCGAGCGCATCGGCTACCTGGCCTTCTCGCCGCGCATGGCGGAGGCGGCGGCGCTGTTCGAGGCGTGCACGTTCACCAGCCGGGTCCTCGGCTTCGTGAATGCGCCGGCCCTCTGGCAGTGGGTGGTCGCCGAGGTCGGTGATCAGGTGATCGACGTCGCGCCCTATCGCGAGAAGCGCGACCTCATGTACGAGGGGCTGACGCGCATCGGGTACTGCTGCGTGAAGCCGCAGGGCGCGTTCTACGTGTTCCCGAGGACCCCCATCGACGACGACGTGGCCTTCGTCCGCCTGCTGGCCGAGGAGGGCGTGCTGACCGTCCCCGGCTCCGGCTTCGGGATGCCCGGCCACATCCGCATCTCGCTCACCGTCGAGCGTGACACCGTCGTGCGCGCGCTCCCCGGCTTCGAGCGCGCCTTCCGCAAAGCCCAGGCGACATAGTGCGCGACCAACCCCCGCCGGCCGAGGCGCGGCGATCAATGAGGAGAGACGCCATGAAGATGCAGCGCGTGACCAGCCCGAAGCTGCAGGAGCCCGCGGCCGGAACCTGGTCGAACTGCCGGGTCTACGGCAACCAGTTCTTCATCGCGGGCATGACCGCCGGCGACGGCAAGGGTGGGCTATTCGGTGATGGCTCGACGTACAGCCAGGCCAAGGAGACGTTCACCAAGATCAAGCACCTCGTCGAGGCCGCCGGCGGGAAGATGAACGACGTCATCCGCGTCGACATCTACGTGATCGACATCAAGCAGCGAGAAGAGGTGTGGAAGGCGCGCCGCGAGTTCTTCAGCGGCGACTTCCCGACCTCGACGCTCGTGGAGGTCCGCGCGCTCGCGACGCCTCAGCTGCTGGTCGAGGTGAACGCCACCGGGTTCATCGGCGGCAGCAGCTGAGGCGCCGCGGCAGGCGCTGAGAAGTCGCCCGTCTAGCCGACCTTTGCCGCCGCGGCGGGGCTCGGGATGCCCGCGCCCATGTACATCCGGCGGATCGACACCTCGTTGCGCATCTGCAGGCGCGCGTCGTCGTCGTTCAAGTTCCGCGTGAAGCAGCAGAACTCCAGCTGGAGCCCGTTGGGGTCCTTGAAATAGATCGACTTGGCCCAGTCGTGGTCGACCACGTCCGTCACCTCGACGCCGCGGGCGATCAGCTCGTTGCGCTTCTCGACCAGCGCCGCCTCCGAGCCCGCCTCGAAGGCGAAGTGGTAGAAGGCGTTCGGCACGCCGAGCCCGCGGTTGATGCCGGCCTCGTAGTGCGCCGGCACGTCCGGCACCCCGCGCGCTTCCATGAAGGCCAGCAGCTGATCGCGCCCGGTGTCGAAGAAGATGTGGCGGATCTGCCCACCCTCCTTGACCTTCAGGATGTCGCAGCGCACCGCCTTGAACTTCAGGACGTTCTCGTAGAAGTCCCGGGTCTTGTCCAGATCCAGCGTCGACAGGCCGACGTGCGAGAACCCTCGGTTCGTCATCTCATGTCTCCTTTGTTCATCGCGGCGAGCCCGAGCTACCTCCGCTCGAGCAACTCGATCCTGACATTGTCGGGCGCCTGGACGAAGGCGATCTTGACGCCGGGCCGGATCGTGCGCGGCTCCATCATGAAGCTGGCGCCTCGACGCTTGAGCTCGGCCACCGCGATGTCCATGTCGTCCACGCGCAGCCCGAAGTGGTCGAGACCGACGTAGGGCTCCGCCGGAGCCGGCGGCACGGCGGCGTCGGCCGCCACCGGCGCGATGAAGATCGTCAGCCCGTTCAGGTCCAGGTCGGTGCGGGGCCGGCCGTCAGACTGGATCGACTCGACGATCTTCGCGTCGAACATCTGGTGGTAGTACTCGGCGGTCTTCTTCACGTCCCGGCTGCGCAGGTGCATGTGGTCGTACCGGTAAGTCGGCGGCATCGCCGTCCTCCTCTGTCACTTGAGCCCCATCGAGCCACGGAGATTGTGCCACAGTCCGACGAGCTCGTCCGAAGTCACCGGCCGCTGGGCGGCGAGCCCGTCGATCCGGGCGTAGAGCTTGCGGCGCACGTACGCGCGGTAGGGCGCGGGCAACCCCATCAGCAGCTCGACGAACGCATCTTGGAGGTCCGGCGGCCAGCGGCGCTCGTGCTCGCGGCGCGCAGGTCCGAAGTCAAACGGCGCGTCGGCGCCGGCGCCGGACCCCGTCCGCCTCAGCGCGGCTGTCGCCTCCTCGTCGACCCGATCGTCTCGGATCACCACGCCGTACGCGTCGCGCGCGTGCTCGCGGGAGACGAGCCCGGCCACGACGTCGTCGAGCACGCGCGCCGGCGGGCGCTGGAAGCGGTCGCCGTGACCGCCGCCGCCGGGAGTGCGGACGCTGAGCACGTCCCCGGGCTCGAGCGAGAGGACGTCGATCTTCGAGAGGGGCCGCTCGTCGGCGGTGCCGGGGTTCAACATCACGCTCCCGGTCGCCGCGGCCGAGCCGCCGGACACGCCCCAGGGCGCGAAGCGCAGCCGCTCCATCCCGCGCGCGGTCACGATCCCCTCGGGACGGAACACCTGGAAGTCGAGGCGAACACCGAAGCCGCCGCGGAACCGTCCGGGGCCGGCCGAGTTCGGCACCAGGTGGTAGCGCCGCACGACGATCGGCACCTCGGCCTCGAGCGTCTCGGCCGGCGTCGTTTTCAAAAATCCGAGCGAGGCGTCGCAGCCGTCGACGCCGTCGCGGCCCGGGCGGCCACCGCCCCCGCCGATCATCGGCTCGATCACGGTCACGTGGCGCCGGCCCGCCTCGGGGTCCGGGAGCGAGAGCGCGACCATGCAGCCCTGGCCGCCGCTGGCCGCCGGGATGTGGGCGGGCACGGCGCGCGCGAGGGCGCCGAGCACCGCGTCGTAGATCCGGAGCACGGTCGCGTAGCGCACGCCGCACGCCGCCGGGAACTTCGGGTTCACCACCGAGCCCTCGGGCAGCGTCATTCGCACGCGCCGAAGCACGCCGGCGTTCAGCGGGATCGTGCGATCGCGGGTGGCGAAGTAGTTGACCAGCGCGATGGCCATGAACGGGTGCACGCGGCCGGCGGTCGGCACGTTGAGGGCCGAGGCCACCTGCACGTCGCTGCCGGTGAAGTCCAGGTGGATCTCGCCGTCGCCGATCGTGAGCGCGACCTTCAGCCGGATCGGAATGTCCGTCGCGACGTCGTCCTCTATATAGTCCACGAACTCGTAGCGGCCGGCCGGCATGCGGCGGATGAGCGCCTCGACTTTGCGTGCCGCGTAGTCGATCAGGTCGTCCATCGCCTTGTCGACGGTGTCGGGCCCGAAGCGCCGGATGAGCTCGTGCATCCTCCGCTCGCCCGTGGTGAGCCCGGCCAACAGCGCCTGCAGATCGCCCCAGTTCTGCTCGGGGATGCGGCAGTTGGCCAGGATCACGTCGAGCAGGTCGCGGTTGACCGCGCCGCGCACGAAGAGCTTCTTGGGCGGCAGCCGCAGCCCTTCCTGGAAGATCTCGGACGCGCGCGGCGAGATGCTGGCGGGCACCATCCCGCCCACGTCCGAGCTGTGCAGGAAGCCGGCGCCGTACGCCACGAGCCGCCCATCCCAGAAGATCGGACGGACCAGATGGATGTCGGGCAGGTGCGTCGCGGCCGCCGCCGAGCCGTACGGGTCGTTGGTGATCACGACGTCGCCGGGCTCGAGCGGCCCGACCGCCTCCAGCGTCGTCGCGTAGCTGATGCCGCCGAAGCTCGCGACGCCGAGCTCGATCGGGTACGCGAAGAACTCTCCGTTGGGAGTGAGCAGGCCGCAGGTGAAGTCGGCGGTCTCCTTCACGAACGTCGTGTACGCCGTTCGCTCGACGACGTACGCCATCTCTTCGACGGCGCCCTGCAGATAGTTCCGGAGGATCTCCACGGTCAGCGCGTCCAGACGCATCAGCTCTCCCTCCGGAGCAACAGGTTGCCGTAGCGGTCGACCTCGCCGCTGTGCTCGGCCGGCACCAGCACGGTCGTGTCGGGCTGCTCGACGATGGCCGGGCCCGTCAGGCGCGCGCCGCGCCCGAGCGCGTCGCGGTCGAAGACGCGTGCCTCGGTCGGGCGCCCGTCGAGCCAGATCCGGCGCGTCGCCCGCGGGGACGGCGCCGGGCTCGCCGCGACTTCTCCGAGCGGCACCCGCGCGCGCGCGGCGCGCAGCTGGACGCGAAGGTTCACGATCTCGACCGGCGCCTCTCGATCCGCGTGGCCGTAGGCGCGCTCGTGGGCGCGGTGAAACGCCGAGCGGATCGGCGCGTCGCCGCCGGGCGCCAGCCAGGCGGGATCCACGTCCACCTCGATCTCGTACGACTGGCCCACGTAGCGCATGTCCGCCGCGTGACGGAAGGTCGCCGGGCCCGAGCCGGCGCCGTGGTGCCCGAGCCAGTCGGCGAGCTCGACCCGCAGCCCGTCGTACAGCTCGCGAAGCGTGGACGTCTCGAGCAAGGGGGCGTCGAGGGGCGCGTGCACGGTCCGCACCGCGTCGCTCACGATGTCGGCGCTGATCGCGCCGAGAGCGCAGAGGGTTCCGGGCGAGCGCGGCACGAAGACGGCGGGGATGCCGACCTCGCGGGCCAGCAGCGCGCCCACCACCGGACCGGCGCCGCCGAAGGCCACCAGCGTGAAGTCGCGCGGGTCCACCGCGGCGCGCGAGAGGATCTTGGTGACCTCCGCGTACATGTTCGAGACGGCGACGCGGACCACGCTCTCGGCCGCCTCGTTGGGCGCCATCGCCAGCGAGCCGGCGAAGCGGGCGATCGCGTCCTCCGCCAGCGAGCGATTCAGGCGCATGCGCCCGCCGAGGAACCGCTCGGGATCGAGGAAGCCCGAGACGAGGAACGCGTCGGTGAGCGTGGCGTCCTTGCCGCCCCGGCCGTAGCACGCGGGACCGGGGTTGGCGCCAGTGCTCTGTGGACCGACTTTCGGTAGTCCCACGTCGTCGACCCAGGCCACCGAGCCGCCGCCGGCGCCGATCGCCGTCACCCCCACCACCGGCATCATCACCGGCACGCCGCCGATGTGCTCGCTCGTGCTCGAGCGCGGGCGGCCGCCTTCGACCACCGCCATGTCGGCGCTGGTGCCGCCCACGTCCAGCGTGATCACGTGAGGCAGGCCGGCCAGGCCGGCGACGTAGGCGGCGCCGATCACTCCGGACGCTGGGCCGGACAGAAGCGTCGCGACGGTCTGCTGGCGCGCGGCGGCCACGGGCATGATCCCGCCGTTCGACTTCGTGACGTGCGGCGTGGCCGGCACACCGCGCGCGGCGAGCGCCGCCTCGAACCCTTCGAGATATCGGCGCACCTGGGGCTGCACGTAGGCGTCGAGCACAGCCAGCGCGGTGCGCTCGTACTCGCGCGACTGCGGCCAGACCTCCGACGACGTGCTGACCGGTAGCCCGGGCACGGTCGTCGCGGCGATCGCCCGCGCCTGCCGCTCGTGCGCCGGATTGCGATAGGAATTGATCAGCGAGATCACGAGCCCCTCGACGTTCAGGCCGGCCAGGCGGCGCGTGGCCTCCCGCACGGTGAGCTCGTCGAGCGGCGTGTCGACGCTGCCGTCGGCGCGGAGCCGCTCGGCCACCTCGGCCACCCGGGCGCGCGGGATCAGCGGCAGCGGGCGCGCGCCGTCCAGATCGAACGGGTTGGGCAGGCGCAGGCGCTGCAGCTCGAGCACGTCGCGGAACCCCTCGGTCACCAGCAGGCCGAGCCGCGCGCCCGCCCGCTGGATGAGCGTGTTCACCGCGATGGTGGTCCCGTGCACGACGGTCCCGATCTCGCGCAGGTCGATGCCGTGCTCGTCGGCGAGCCGTTCCAGCCCGAGGCGCACCGCGTCGGCGAACGCGTGCGGCGTCGAGGGGACCTTGAGGCCGATCAGCCCGCCGGTCTGGGTGTCGAAGAGCGCGAAGTCGGTGAACGTGCCCCCGATGTCGATCCCGAGCCAGTGCCTGCCTCTGGGTGTTCCCATGACCATCAAGGAAATCTACCGGAGAACTGGGGCGGACGCGAGGGGGACGAGGTTCGACGGTGTGTATCGAACTGAGGACATCGAAGTTCTGTGTCCTAGGAAGTATTCTCGCAGCGGAGTCACAACATGAGCCCAGCGGAGAGAGCATGAGCATCGACAGTGGGATCGAGTGGACTGACGCCACCTGGAACCCAGTGACTGGCTGTACGAAAGTTAGCCCCGGGTGCAAGCACTGCTACGCAGAACGTCTGGCTCACCGCCTAAGGGCAATGGGGAATCCTCGCTACACTCAGGGGTTCGCCCTCTCCTTGCACCCGGATCAACTCAATTTGCCTCTCGAGTGGCGTCGACCGCGGCGGATTTTCGTAAACAGCATGAGTGATCTCTTCCACGAAGCGATTCCCGACGGGTATTTGCATCGGGTGTTCGACGTCATGGTCAAGGCGGACTGGCACGTGTTTCAGATCCTCACCAAGCGCAGTGCTCGACTCGCCGCGCTAGCTCCCGACCTTCCTTGGAAACCACACGTCTGGCAGGGTGTATCGGTCGAGAGCGCGCGCTACACGTCGCGGATTGGGCATCTTCAGGATGTGCCGGCCGCGGTGCGCTTCCTCTCGGTCGAGCCATTGCTGGGCCCAATTCCGCGTTTGCCCCTCGTTGGTATCCACTGGGTCATTGTGGGCGGAGAGAGCGGAGGAGGCCGCCGGCCCGTCGATCCGGGTTGGGTCCGCGAAATCCGGGACCAGTGCGTCGCGGCCAAGATCCCATTTTTCTTCAAGCAGTGGGGAGGGCGGACACCGAAGTCGGGTGGGCGAGTATTGGACGGGCGGACGTGGGACGAGCTACCCCGAGTTGAAGCTTTCCGTGTGGCGGTGCCCAGTCCCACATGATCTGGCGCGCCCAAGACGGCCTGCGGGCCCGGGTGGGTGGGCCCTGGACGCGTGAAAAACTTGACTACGTCGGGCGATATGCCGCGGCCTTCATGAAGGCCATGCATCCGAAACGACGCGCAGGAATTTGGTCCGAGCTTGTATACATCGATCCACTCGCGGGACCAGGGCTCGGCATCGCTCGTGACCGGAGCGCGGAGTTCGACGGTTCGCCTTTGCGTGCACTCAACATCACGCCGGCGTTTGACCGCCTCTTCTTCAGTGATCTCGACGCAAGGAATATCGAGGCGCTCCGGCAACGGATCCGTCCCGATCAGCACCGTCGTGTGAACCTGAGGGTGGGCGACTGCAATGCGGTTATCAGGAATTTCATGTCGACCCTTACCCACAAGACACTAGGCCTCGCCTTCGTCGATCCCGAGGGCTTTGAGGTCAAATTCGGCGTGTTCGAGGCCCTTGCCCGTCGCCGGATGGATGTGCTTCTCCTCTTTCCAAGTGGCATCGGCATTGCGCGAAACCTTCGGGCCTTCGCGCGGCAAACCCACAGCCCGATGGATGACCTCTGGGGGCGGACGCGAGTGGCGTGAACTGCCACCGGCAAAACTGGCTGCAGGCCGCCGGATCAGTAGCGACGAAGCGGCGAGCTTCGATCGCCCCTGGGTGTTTGCATTCCGGCGGAAACTCGCCGCGCTGGGCTTCCAGTACCAAGACGAAGCGGATCCCTGCTTTACCAACGAGAAGAATGTGCCGATGTATCACCTGCTCTTCTTCTCGAAGCACGTCGCTGGACTGACAATTTGGCGAGGGATCAAGAGAATTGAACCCGGAGGACAGCGGATCCTGTTCTGATGAGACTCTCTTCGCTCCCTGGTTAGTGGTCCGAGGCCAATCCGGGTTCAGGGATCCTAGATGCCCCGGCGGAGGCCGCCGTCCACGTGGATGCGCTCGCCGGAGATGTAGCGCGCCTTGGGTGAGCAAAGGAACGCGACCAGGTTCGCCATATCACTGGGATCGCCGAAATAGCCGAGCGGGATGTTCCGCGCGAACTGCTCCCGGCTCTCCGGAGTAGGGTGCAGGCGCGTGTCGATCTGCTCGCTGTGGATTCGCCCGGGGGCCAGACAGTTCACGGTGACGCCATGGCGGCCCACGTCGCGGGAGAGCCCCTTGGCCCACGCGTGGACGGCGGCCTTGGCCGGCCCGGCCGCGTTCGTGCCGGCCGGCTCCGACGTGCCGGTGATGTTGATGATCCGTCCCCATGTGCGCTCGATCATCCCGGGCAGGAGCGCCTGCGTGAGCTTGCGGACCGCGATGAAGTTGATCGCGAACGACTCGTCCCACACGGTGTCGGGCGCGTCCATCGCCGTCGGGCGGGAGCCGCCGGCGTTGTTCACGAGGATATCCACGCGGCCGAGCCGCGCCAGGGCTTCGTCGCGCACGCGGGCGGCCGATCCACGGTCGGCCAGATCGATCGCCAGCGCGTACGGGCGCGGCCAGCCGGCGCCCTCGATCTCGTCCTGCAAGGTCTTCAAGAGCTCACCGCGCCGCGCGACGATCAGGGCCGACACGCCCTCGGCGGCAAGCACGCGCGCGATCCCTCGCCCGATCCCCACGCTGCATCCGGTCACGACGGCGGTGCGGCCGCGAAGCTCGAGGTCCATCAATCCCTCCGAAGGAACGTCTCGTCGGTTTCGACCTGGTAGCCGTCGGCCAGCCGGTTCGTCTCGTTCGCCATGCCCACCACGGCCATCAGCTCGCCCAGCATCGCGTCGGTCATGCCCTGCTTACGTGCGGACGCGGTGTGAGAGGCGGTGCAGTAGTCGCAGCCGTTGGTGGCGCTCACCGCCAGATAGACCATCTCCTTCGTGAGTGGGTCGAGCGCGCCCGGTGCCATCACCGACTTCAAGGTCTCCCAGGTGCGCCGGAGCGTCGGGGGATGGCTGGCGAGCGCCTTCCAGAAGTTGTTCACGGAGTCGATCTTCCGCGTGGCCATGATGTCGTCGTAGACCGCGCGCACCTCGGGGCTCGCCTGCGCGTACTCGATCAGCTTGACGGTCGCCATGCGAGAGACGCTAGCCCGAGTGCTCAGCGTGGTCAAGGAATCGCGATCGGTGTAGTCTTCGGCGTGCACATCCACTTGCTCAACCGATCGGATCGAACAGGGGAGGAACGGGCATGACGTCGTCGACATCGCAGAGCCGCCGTGACGTGCTGAAGGGAGCCGCGGCCGTCGCGGTCGCCGCCTCCACCGGCATCGCGACGTCCCGCCGGGCCCACGCCCAGGGCGGCCAGCCGCGCGCCCGCCTCGACGGTGTGCTCCGCCAGGCGGTCGACGCGAAGGAGGTGCCTGGCGTCGTCGCGATGGCGGCGAGCGACAAGGGCGTTCTCTACGAGGGCGCGTTCGGGTTGCGCGCGCTCGATGGCAGCGCGGGCATGACCCTCGACACGGTGTTCCGCATCGCCTCGATGACCAAGGCGATCACGTCGGTCGCGGCGATGCAGCTCGTCGAGCAGGGCAAGCTCAAGCTCGAGGAGCCGGCGCCGAGCATCGATCCGGCGCTCGGCTCACCCCAGGTGCTCGAGGGCTTCGACGCCGCCGGCGCGCCCAAGCTCCGCCCGGCGAAGCGGCCGATCACCCTGCGTCACCTGCTGACCCACACCGCCGGGTTCAGCTACGACATCTGGAACGCGAATACCGGGCGCTACGCGAAGGCGACGAACATGCCGGCGCGCGCCACCGCCAAGGTGGCGTCCATTCGGACGCCGCTGGCGTTCGATCCGGGCGACAAGTGGGAGTACGGCGTCAACACCGACTGGGTCGGGCGCCTGGTCGAGGCGACCAGCGGGCAGACGCTCGACGCGTACTTCCGCGACAAGATCTTCACGCCGCTCGGCATGAAGGACAGCGGCTACGTCGTCTCGGCCGAGCAGCGGGCGCGCCAGGCCCGCGTTCACGTGCGCCAGGCCGACGGCTCACTCGTGCCGCAGCCGTACGAGACGGCGATGGTCAACCCCGAGTTCTGGTCGGGCGGCGGCCCGCTCTACTCGACAGCGCATGACTACATGACGTTCCTGCAGATGCTGCTGCACGGCGGCAGCTTCAACGGCACGCGCATCTTGAAGCCGGAGACGGTCGCGCTGATGGGCAAGAACCACACGGGCAACATCCCGTGCGGCGTCATGAAGGCCGAGAACCGGGCGCTCTCGAACGACGTCGACTTCTTCCCGGGCGCGGAGATCCGGTGGGGGCTCGGCTACATGCTCAACGTGCAGGCTGGACCGAACGGCCGGAGCGCGGGCACGGTGAGCTGGGGCGGGATCTTCAACACCTACTACTGGCTCGACGCGACGAAGCACGTGGCGGGCCTCATCATGACCCAGATCCTGCCGTTCGCCGATCCGAAGGCGGTGAGCCTCTACGGGAGAGTGGAGAACGGCGTCTACGAGTCGCTGAAAGCGATGTGATCCGCGGCGACGTGGCCCGGCCGGCGCTCATCGCGCCGGCCGCGCCGTGATTCAGGGCGACGTCCTGCTGGTCGGCTTGATCCGGCCCCCGCTCGTCTCGAACGCCCGCACCGCCTTCTTCAAGTCCGAGTATTCGGAGCACGGAAGCAGGCAGAGCTTGTCGAGAACGGCCAGATGCTCCTTCGCCTTCGGGAGATCGCCGAGGATCAGGTAGGCCTCGCCGATGTACTCGTGGGCGCCCCGGTGCTTCGGGTCGATGGCGAGCGCCTTCTGGTAGATTGGAACGGCCCGCTGCGCGTCCCCGGCCAGGCGCGTGCTGTAGCCGAGCCAGTTGTAGGCGTCCGCGTTACGGTCGTCGCGGGCCACGATCGCCTCGAAGAGACGGATCGCGGCGGCGTAGTCGCCGCGCTTGACGGCCTTGACGCCCTCGGCGTACATGGGGTCTTCGCGCGCCATCGGCTCGTCCTTCGAGGATGGGTCGGCAAGGGCGGGAGGCGGAGCGCCGATGAGAATCCCCGACACCAGGAGCAGCGCGACGATGGGCCTCATGTGATTCTCCCTTCTGGATGGTCAAGGAACAGAGGGGTCCAGAAAAGGGTTCCCGACGCCTGTCCCGGGATTGCAATACCGCGGCGGCTCTGATAGTGCAAGGGCAGCAGCGACCGCCGAAGGGGAGGGCACGTCATGGCGAAGGGCACGCTGATCGCGGCGATGAGCATCGGCAAGGCCGCCGAGGACGAGTTCCACGACTGGTACGACACCGAGCACCTACCGGAGCGCCAGCGCGTGCCCGGCTTCCTGGTGTGCCAGCGCTGGATCGGGGCCGATGATCGCAAGGTCTCGGTGGCGACCTACGACCTGCACGACGTCGCCGTGCTGAAGAGCCCGGGGTACCAGGCGATCGGCGGCGAGAACCTGTCCCCGTGGTCGAAGCGCGTGACCGGCCGGGTCGAGCGTCTGATGCGCTTCGAGGGCGATCAGATCCTGCCCGGGGACCAGCTCCCGCCCACCAACGCGGGCGGCCTCCTGCTGAACGCGATGAATGTCGCGCCCGAGCTCGAGGCCGAGTTCAACGAGTGGTACGACAAGGAGCACATCCCGGCGCTCAGCGCTGTCCCGGGTGTCCTGTGTGCGCGCCGCTTCCGCGGCACCGGCGGCAACCGCAAGTACGTCGCGCTCTATCACCTCACCGGGCCCGAGGTGCAGGAGTCGGCCGAGTGGAAGCAGGCGCGCCAGAGCGACTGGACGACCCGCCTCCAGCCCCATTTCCGCGATCACCTCCGTCTCGTGTGCCGCCGCTACGTCCGCGGCGGCTAGCTCAGGAAAGGAGCCATCATGCCCAGAGTCGCCCCGATCACCGGAAAGTCCGACGTGCCGGCCGAGCATCACGCCGTCGTCGATGGCGTGCTGAAGACGTTCGGGCAGGTGCGCGGACCGTTCAGCATGCTTCTGCACAGCCCGAAGCTCGCGGAGCGGCTGCTCCCACTGGTCATCTTCTTCCGGGACGAGAGCGCCGTTGACGCCAGGCTCCGCTCCGTCGCGATCCTGGCGGCCGTGCGCGAGCGCGAGGCAGCGTACGTGTGGGCGGCTCAGGTCGGGGCGGCGCGCCGCAACGGCGTGAGCGACGAGATCATCGACGTCCTCCGGGCGAAGGGCGACCCCGGCAAGCTGCCCGCGGAGGAGCGGGACATCGTGGTGTACGTGCGCCAGCTGATGCGCACGAACCGCGTCGACCAGGGAGCGTTCGATGCGCTCGCCAAGCGCCACGACCCGAAGTGGCTCGTCGAGCTGACGGCGGCCGCGAACTACTTCGCGCTCCTGTCGGGCGTCGTCAACGCGTTCGAGGTCGCGGCGCCGCCGGACGGAGACAAGCTGCCGGTGTAAACTGGCTCGGCGTCGGTTGACACGAGCGCGAGCCTTCGTCGATGATTCTTCGTGAGACATAGAGGCCCGGGCGCTCGGCCCGGGCCCCTGCTTGTACGGCAGGCGACTACGGGCAATGCGCGCTGCAGGCCGTCGCGGGGCTGGGGCCCCGCCGGCCGAGGCGCGACTACTAGGCGGTGCGCGCTGCAGGCCGTCGCGGGGCTGGGGCCCCGCCGGCCGAGGCGCGACTACTAAAGAGTGAGACCACCACACATGCGATACGAAGCGCCGAAGTCGTTGCAGGGGGCGCTCGCGCTGCTCGCGGGAGCCACGGGCGAGGCACGGGTGCTGGCCGGCGGCACGGACCTCCTGGTCCAGATGCGCGCGGACATCGTCGAGCCAGACCTGATCGTCGACATCAAGAAGATTCCCGAGACGCGCGCGGTCGTCGAGGAGCGGGGCGGCTGGCGGATCGGCGCGGCCGTGACGGGCGCCGAGCTCAAGGAGCACGCCCGGCTCCAGCAGGTCTGGCCGGGCGTGGTCGAGGCCGCGAACCTCATCGGCTCGACGCAGGTGCAGGGGCGCGCCACCCTGGGTGGCAACCTCTGCAACGGCTCGCCGGCGGCCGACAGTGTGCCGGCGCTCATCGCCGCAGGGGCCCTGGCGACCCTGGCCGGACCGGCCGGGGCACGCGACCTCCCGGTGGAGGACGTCATGCTCGGGCCCCGCAAGCTGGCCCTCCGCCGGGGCGAGATCGTCGTCTCCTTCTGGCTGCCGCCGCGCCCGCCGCGCTCGAGCGACGCCTACCTGCGCTTCATTCCGCGCACCGAGATGGACATCGCGGTGGTGGGCGCGGGGGTGAGCCTGACGCTCGACAGCGGAGAAACGATCAGCGCCGCGCGCGTGTCGCTGGGGGCGGTGGCGCCGCGGGTGCTGCTGGTTCCGGAGGCGGCCCAGGCCATCGTCGGGACCCGGCTCGATCGGGCCGCGCAGGAGCGGCTCGAGGCGGCGGCGCGCGCCGCGTGCCGGCCGATCGACGACAAGCGGGGCACGACCGACTTCCGGGTGGACGTCGCCGCGGTACTGACGCGCCGGGCGGCCCTCATCGCGCTGGACCGAGCGAGGACGAGCTGATGGCCAAACACCACATCGAAGCGACCGTGAATGGCGACGACGTCGAGTTCCTCTGCGAGACCGAGGAGACGCTGCTCGACGTGCTCCGCGACACCCTGCACCTGACCGGCAGCAAGGAAGGCTGCGCCTCCGGCGACTGCGGCGCCTGCAGCGTCATGCTGGACGGCCGCCTGGTCTGCTCGTGCCTGGTGCTGGGCTGCGAGGTTTCGGGTTGCCGCGTCGATACGATCGAGGGCGTGGCCAAGGGGCAGACGCTGCATCCGCTACAGCAGAAATTCCTGGAGCACGCCGCCCTGCAGTGCGGGATCTGCACGCCCGGCTTCATCGTGGCGGGCAAGGCGCTGCTCGAGAAGAACCCGGATCCGACGGATACCGAGATACGCTACTGGCTGGCCGGCAACCTGTGCCGGTGCACCGGGTACGACAAGATCGTGAGCGCGGTGAGGGATGCCGCCGTCGCGCTGAGAACGTCGCGCTGAGACAATGAGTCGCCGAACGTCGGGCGCCGGAGCCCTGCGCAGGCGCCCCGACGCGTCATAGAAAGGACAGCCATGGCCGAGAACGGCACGAACGGGACCACCGGGCAGGGTTACGTCGGCACACGCACGATCCGCCCGGATGGCGTCGATAAGGTGACGGGGCGCGCGCGCTTCGGCGCCGACTTCAACCTGCCCGGCCAGCTCATCGGCCGCGTGCTACGCAGCCCGCATCCGCACGCGCGCATCGTGAAGATCGACACCGCGAAGGCCGAGGCGCTGCCTGGCGTGAAGGCCGTCATCACGCGCGACGATTTCGCCGACCAATCGTCGGAGTTCATCCCGGCCGGCGAGATGATGATGAACTACAAGGACGTGGTACGGAACGTCATGGCCCGGGAGAAGGCGCTCTACGAGGGCCACGCGGTGGCTGCCGTTGCCGCCACCAGCACCGCCATCGCCCGCCGCGCGCTCAAGCTCATCGACGTGACGTACGAGGTGCTGCCGCACGTGATCGACGTGGTCGAGGCCATGCGGCCCGACGCGCCGGTGCTGCACGACGACCTCTTCACCGCCGGCGTCGAGCCGAAGCCCGAGAAGCCCTCCAACATCGCCAAGCGGGTCGAGATCGTCCTGGGGGACATCGAGGCCGGCTTCAAGAAGGCCGACGTCATCGTCGAGCGGGAGTTCAAGACGGCGCCGGTGCACCAGGGCTACATCGAGCCGCACGCGGCGCTGGCCAGCGTGTCGGAGGACGGCTCGACCGAGCTGTGGTGCTGCACCCAGGGCCACTTCATCGTGCGCGCCCACTGCGCGCGGCTGCTGGGTCTGGACATCGCCAAGATCCGGGTGACCGCCTCCGAGATCGGCGGCGGCTTCGGTGGCAAGACGGTTGTCTATCTCGAGCCGCTGGCCATCGCGCTCTCGCGTAAGGCCAAGCGGCCGGTGAAGATGGTCATGTCCCGCGAGGAGGTCTTCAAGTCCTCCGGCCCGACCTCCGGCGCCACCGTGAAGGTGAAGATGGGCGCCACCAAGGACGGCAAGTTCGTGGCCGGGTTCGCCGAGCTGAAGTACCAGGCCGGCGCTTTCCAGGGCTCGCCAGTTCAGCCCGGCGTCATGTGTGCCTACGCCCCGTACGACATGGAGAACGTCAAGGTCATCGGATACGACGTCGTCTCCAACCGGCCGAAGGTCGCGGCCTACCGCGCCCCGGGAGCCCCGATCTCCGAGTTCGCGGTCGAGAGCGTGGTGGACGAGATCGCCAAGAAACTCGGTCTCGACCCGATCGAGCTGCGCATGATGAACGCCGCCCGCGAGGGCACCAAGGCCGCCTACGGACCGAAGTTCGGGCCCATCGGTCTGGAGGAGACGCTCAACTCGATCAAGAAGACCGAGCACTGGAACACGCCGCTGCGCAAGTGGCAGGGGCGCGGCGTGGCTTCCGGATTCTGGTTCAACATCGGCGGCGAGACGTGTGCGTCGCTGACGATCAACGAGGACGGCACCGTGTCGCTGATGGCGGGCACGCCGGACATCGGCGGCCTGCGCGCCGCGCTCACCAATGTGGCGGCCGACGAGCTGGGCATCCCCTACGACAAGGTGCGGCCGATCATCGGCGACACCGGCTCGCTCGGCTTCACGTTCCTCACCGGCGGCAGCCGCTCGGCCTTCTCGGGGTCGATGGCCATCGTCGAGGCGGCCAAGCAGATCAAGGCCGAGCTGTGCACCCGGGCCTGCAAGCTGTGGGAGGCCAAGCCGGACCAGGTCGAGTTCTCGAACGGCGCCGTCCGGCCGCTCGGCGCGCTCGCCGAGAAGGTCAAGCCGATGACGATCGCCGACTTCGCCAAGGTCGCCGGCAAGACCGGCGGGCCCATTGGCGGCTATGGGCGCATCAACGCCCAGGGGGCCGGTCCGAGCCTCGGCACGCACCTGGTCGATCTCGAAGTCGATCCTGAGACCGGGCGCGTGACGATCTTGCGGTACACCGTCGCGCAGGACGCCGGCAAGGCGCTGCATCCCGCGTACGTCGAGGGCCAGTTCCAGGGCGGCGCGGTGCAGGGGATCGGCTGGGCGCTGAACGAGGAATACATCTACGGCGCCGACGGCAAGCTGCAGAACGCCGGCTTCCTCGACTACCGCATGCCAGTCGCCTCCGACGTGCCGATGATCGACGCGATCCTGGTCGAGGTGGCGAACCCGAAGCATCCGTACGGCGTGCGCGGCGTCGGCGAGACGCCGATCGTGCCGCCGCTCGGCGCGATCGCCAACGCGATGGAAGCAGCCACCGGCATCCGCTTCACCGAGCTGCCGATGTCGCCGCCCAAGGTCCTCAAGGCGCTCAAGGAGCGCGACGCGAATGCCGCGCGTGGTGCTGATCGGTAACCTCGCGCAGCTCACGGGGGGCGTCGCCGAGTTCCACCTCTCGGCGACGTCCGTGAAGCAGCTCTTCCAGCAGCTCGCCGAGCTCCACCCGGAGCTCGAGCGTCACCTCGCCGAAGGCGTGGCGGTGGCGATCGACGGCCAGATCTATCAGGACGCGCTGCTGGAGCCGATCGCCCCTGACAGCGAGGTGTTCATCCTCCCGCAGATCGCCGGAGGCTAGCTCCGGAGCCTTCCACGATGTCGCGGACGCGCCGGCCGGTGTCGACAGCCGCCGCCTGCATCCGGTCGGCCGCCTGCATGACGACGCGCGCGCCCGCTCCCGCGAACGCCATCGTGCGCTGGGTGGAAGCGACCAGCCCCGCGACAAGCCTGCGGCGCCCCCTGCGTCGGCTCGTAGTGATTCATCGTCTTCCAGATACCGTGTGTTCGGTTGCCGTACTGTGACGACTCGATCAACATGCGATGACGTCACACCACATTCCCCCGAAACCGAGCAATGGGTCTGCCAGATGTCGCCGGCCCGCCCCGCGCACGCCTCAAGTGCGCGCGGAAATACGCGCTGGCCGGCCGCGTTCACGAGCGGTCGCGCGGGTCCGTCGGGGATAAGCGTGTGGCGACCGAGCGCACGAGTGAGACGTTCTGCCACACTCCGCACCCCGTACGCCGGGCAAAGTCTTGACATCCTGTCGAGGCAGAAATACGCTGGCCTCGTTGTCGACATGAATTCCGGCGCACGCTCTACCGCCTCACCAAGCGATACGGGATCACGCTGAAGGAGCGTGACGGGCGCAGTGAGACCGAATGACCTCGTCAGCGTTTCTCGGCGGGCGTGGACGTGGCCGGCCCCATGCCCCAGACCTGGATGATGGTCTCCTCGGTCTTGGCGCCGTCGTAGTGGACCTTGCCGCCGTAGTGGATGACGTAGCTTCCCGCGGGCGCGGGCACGGTGCTCTCCGGGTCGAACTTCTCACCGGTTCCCATCCACCAGGTGCCGGAGAGGACCGCGAAGAAGCGGTCGTTGGGATGGAAGTGCGGGCGGCTCATGTTGCCGGGGAGCCACTTGACGCGCACGACGTACGGGCCAGGCTTGCTGGGGTCGCCAAACAGCACGGCCGACTCGTTGGTCCCCGCCGCGTTCCTCACCCACTTGATCTCCGCGGGAGTCTTGAAATCGACCGCGGCGCGGTCGATGTCGCCGGCCCCATAGCCCGAGGGCACGGCGAGAGCCAAAACGAGAACGGTGAGGAAGATCGTGCGGGCCATGGGGTCTCCTTGTCTGTGATCAGCCGGCCCTCGACCAGGCTGCGCTTCAATGGGTTGAGCTCGCGCGCACTCACGAATGGGGAGTATAGCGCCGGTTGACTTGCCCGTCGGCAGCCGATACGGTCTCGCGCATGGACAGAGTGCGTCTCGCGATCGTCGGCTGCGGCAACATCTCGCAGCTCAACGCGCCCGGGTATCTTCAGCACCCGCGCTGCGAGGTGGTCGCCCTGTGCGACACCGACTCCGAGCGCGCCAAGCGGCGAGCCCGGGAGTGGTCCATCACGCCGCGCATCTACACGGACCTGGCGCAGGTGCTGGACGACCGCGCGGTCGACGCCGTCGAGCTGCTCACGCCCACCTGGCTGCACGCCGAGCAGATCGTGGCGGCGCTCGAGGCGGGCAAGCACGTGTCGTGTCAGAAACCGCTGGCCGTTTCCGTCGCCGAGGCCGACCGGATCGCCGCCGCGGTGGCCCGCGCGCGGACCACGTTCCGCGTCACCGAGAACTTCCTCTACTACCCGCCGATCGTGAAGGCCAAGGAGCTGCTCGACGCCGGCGTCATCGGCGAGCCGTCACTGGTGCGGATCCACACCACGCGCGTTCAGCACATCACGGGGCAGGTGATGGACGTCGATCCCGACGCGATGGTGTGGCGCCGCGATCGCGGGCGAAATCCCGGCGGGCCGCTCTACGACGACGGCGTGCACAAGTACGCGACGGCCGCGTACTGGATCGGCGAGATCGGCGAGATCTCGGCCATCGTGATCCACGGCGCCGACATCATCATGGAGGCACCGGCGGCGGCGATGTGGCGCTTCAAGGGGCGCGATTGCCTGGGGATCATCGACTACACCTACGCTCCGGAGATGACGATTCGCTCGCGCTACTACCGCGCCGACGAGTTCTTCGAGATCCACGGCAGCCGCGGGATCATCTGGGTCACCCGCTGCACCGGCGAGATGCTCGACTTGCCGGCGGTGGTGGTGATCCGCGGCGCCGAGACGGTGAGCCACCAGGTGGAGACCGACTGGCGACTCGGGTTCGACGGCGCGGCGGCGGACTTCGTCGACGGCCTGCTCGGCGGCCGGCAGCCGCGGCAGGACGTGCAGGAGGCGACGCGAATCCTCCAGGTGCCGCTGGCGATCTACGAAGCCGCGCGCACCGGACGCGCCGTCGCGCCGGAGTCGATCAAGTAGACCGCGCGGTAAGAACTACGCGGGAGGATTTACACGGCCGTTGGTGTGCGCCGCCGCGCCGCGCGCCCGTTTTCTCGTGAGCAGCGCGAGCAGCGCTCGCTCTTCGGGACGCAGCGTCGCGCCCGCCACGCTCGGCGGATGCGCGCGCGAACCGCGCAGCGCAGATCCCAGGTACGCCTCCACGACGGCCGGGTGGATGTAGCAGTTCCGGCTGACCGTCGGCGTGTTCCGGAGGCGCTCGGCCACGGCCGCCACCGCCAGGTTGACGTTCTTCTTGGTCGGCGGCGCGCTGTCGGCGCCGGCGGTGCGCAGGGCGGCCAGGGCCAGCACCGTCCCAGCCCAGGTGCGGAAATCCTTCGCGGTGAATTCCCTCCCGGCGATCTGTCGGACGTACTCGTTGACGTCGGCCGAATCGATTGTCTGCCGGTCGCCGGCTGCGTCCACGTACTGGAAGAGCTCGTGGCCCGGCAGCTCCTGACAGCGCCGGACGATGGCGGCCACGCGCCCGTCGTTGACGTCGACGGTGTGGAGCTTGCCGCCTTTCCCGCGGAACTCGAAGCGCAGGCGCGGGCCGCGCACACGCACGTGGCGGCTCCGGAGCGTCGTGAGCCCGTAGGAGCCGTTGTGCCGCGCGTACTCCGGGTTTCCGACCCGGACGAGCGTCGTCTCCAGGAGGTGGACGACGGTCGCGAGCACTTTCTCGCGTTCGTGGCCGGCCCGCCGCATGTCCAGGCGCACCCGGCGCCGGATGCGGGGCAACGCGCGGCCGAACTCGGCGAGCCTGGCATACTTTGTCTCATCACGGACTTCACGCCAGCGCGGATGGTAACGGTACTGCTTTCGCCCGTGAGCATCGCGCCCCACGGCCTGGATGTGGCCGGTGGTCGTGGGACAGATCCACACGTGCGTCCACGCCGGCGGAACGGCGATGGAGCGGATCCGCTGAAGCGTCTGCGGATCGGTCACGGCCGTGCCGTCGGCGCTCAGGTACTTGAAGCCGCGTCCGACGCGGATGCGCTGGATGCCGGGCCTCGCGTCGCTCACGTAGCGCAGTCGCGCCGCCGCCGCGGCTTCGAGCGAGCCGTTGGCTGGAGCGTCGTTGGCGGGCGTTTCCTGCGTCTGAGACGACGTTGATATCGGGCCCATCACCCCTGGATAGAGCAACTTCGATACCAATTTTGATGGCCCACGAGCATGCTTGATCCGCTGACGATCATCCGGGCCTTGCGCGAGATGGCCACGCTCCTCGAGGTCGCCGGGCAGGAGCCGTTCAGAGCCCGCGCCTACGCGCGCGGCGCCGAAGCTCTGGAAGGTCTCGACCTCGACCTGGGACGCCTCGTGGAGGAGCGCCGTCTCACCGGGCTCTCCGGCATCGGCCCGGGGCTCGCGGCGATGATCTCGGAGCTCTATCGCACGGGGCGCTCGGAGGCGCTCGAGGAGCAGCGTCGACGCGTGCCGCCGCTGGCGCTCGCGCTTCACGGCCTTCCGCGCCTCGGGCTCGCGAAGATCGCCGCGCTGCAAGACGCGCTCGGCGTCGAGACGATCGAGGACCTCGAGGCGGCGTGCGAAGCCGGCCGCGTGCGCGCGGTGAAGGGCATGGGCGAGAAGACGGAGCGCTTGATCCTCGAGCACATTCGCCGGCGACGCGAGCCGGAGGCGCGACGCGTGCTCCTGCCCGAAGCGCTCGCCGCGGCCCAAACCATGCGCGCCCACCTGCGCGGGGCGACCGGCGCGCAGGAGGTCGAGGTCGCCGGGGATCTCCGCCGCTGGGCGGAATCCGTTGACAGCCTGTCCCTGGTTGTCGCCTCCGACAGCCAGGTCGACACGATGAACGACGCGCGCCGGGCTCCCCTTCTGGGCGATGTGACGGCGCCGGATCCCACGGGGCTCGCGGGGCGTCTGGCCACCGGCCTTCCCGTCAGCGTGAGCATCGTGCCCCGTCACGCGTACGCCACCGCGCTGCTGCGGGCCACCGGCTCCGCGGCGCACGTGCAGCGTCTCGAGCGCCTGGCCCGGGAGCGCGGTGTTCCTCTCGAGGCGGAGAGCGAAGCGGAGATCTATCGTCGCCTGGGGCTGTCGTTCATCCCGCCGGAGCTTCGAGAGGGCGAGGTTGAGGTCGAGGCGGCCATGGCCGGAGCTTTGCCCACCGACCTCGTGACCGAGGCCGACATCCGCGGCTTCGTCCATTGCCACACCGTGTACAGCGACGGCCGACACACCGTGGCACAGATGGCGCAGGCGGCCGACGCGCTCGGAATGGAGTACCTGACGATCACCGATCACTCGACGTCGGCGGCCTACGCCGGAGGGCTTTCGGTGGATCGCCTGAAAGCGCAGTGGGACGAGATCGCGCGAGTCCAGGAGACCGTGACCGTGCGGCTCCTGCGTGGCACCGAGTCGGATATTCTCGCCGACGGCGCCCTCGATTATCCGGACACCATCCTGGAGCGCCTCGACGTGATCATCGCCAGCATCCACCGCCGACACAGCATGGACGCGAGCCAGATGACGCAGCGTCTCGTGCGGGCCATGGAGCTGCCGGTCTTCAAGATCTGGGGCCACGCGCTCGGGCGCCGCATCCTCTCGCGGCCACCCGTCGAGTGCCGTGTCGAAGAAGTCCTCGACGCGGTCGCGGCCAGCCGCGCCGCCGTGGAGATCAACGGCGATCCGAAACGGCTCGACCTGGCGCCGCGGTGGCTCCGGGCCGCTCGGGAGCGCGGGATCCGCTTCGTCGTGTCGACGGACGCCCACGCGGTGGCCGAGCTCGTGAACCTCCGGTACGGTGTCGCCATGGCGCGGCGCGGCTGGATCGGGCGAGACGAGGTGCTCAACACGCTGCCCGCCGACGCGTTCGCCCGAGCGGTGGCGCCGGTCACCCGCGCGTGAGCCGCGTCTTCCTGCTGTCGCCGGCGTACTGCGGGGGAGAGCGCGCCCGGCTCGTGCTCAGCGATCGCGCTGCCTTCGATCTCGCCCGGCGGGTTCGTGGCGCGGCGGGTGCGCCCATCGGTGAGGTCTTCTCGTTCATGAGCGGACTCTACTTCCGCGGCAAGCTGGCGTACGCGCGGGCGTTCGCGCGCCCACCCCAGGGCCGCGTGGGAATCTACGTCATCACGCCGACCGACGGGTTGCGGCCCGCCGACGAGACGGTCGATCTCGAGCGGCTCCGACGATTCGCCAGCGTCGACATCGCCGGCGACGATCCGCGCTACCGCGAGCCGCTCGATCGCGACGCGCGCCGGCTCGCCGAGGAGACCGGAACAGCCGGCGAGGTGATCCTGCTCGGCAGCATCGCGACGGGCAAATACGTGGAGCCGCTCCTGACGGCGCTCGGCGAACGGCTGCGGTTCCCGCTGGACTTCGTCGGCCGCGGCGACATGAGCCGCGGAGGCTTGCTCCTCCGATGCGCGCGGGCGGGAACCGAGCTGACCTACGTCGGCCTTCGCGATGCGGTCCGCCGCGGGCCCCGCCCGCCTCGACTGGCGCCGGTGTCCAACGAAGGTGGTCGCGGGACGAGGACTACGCCGGCTCGATCCCGATGATCTCGTTGAAGCGGCCGAAGCCGATGTAGAGCGTCGCGTGGGCAACCAGCTCGACGATCTCGGCCTCCGAGAAGTGCCGGCGCATCTCCGACCAGAGCGCGTCGTCGACCTTCCGGTGATCGACCGCGAGCTTCTCGGCGAACCGGATCGCGGCGCGCTCGCGCGGGCTCAGGAGGTCCGACGTCTCGTCGTCGATCGCCGCGATCTTCGCTTCCGTCACTCCCGCATGCCGGGCCCCGGCATAGCGCACGGTGAGTCAGTAGCGACACGCGTTGAGCGCGGCGATCTTCAGCCGCACCAGCTCGCGGAGCGCCGGGTCGATCGTGCCCTCGCGCGCGAGCGCCCCGCGGAAGGCGGCCAGCGCTTTCACCACGACCGGGTTGCGGGCGTAGGTTCTCGTGCTCGCCGAGGTGCCGGACTGGCGCTCGGCCTCTTCGCACAGGTGCCGGATCTCCCCGTCGACCTCGTGAATGCCCAGCGGCTCCATCCTCGCCATCGTCGACTCCCTCCCGGCGCTACGGAAGATCGATGATCTCGATCCAGTTCGGGTTCTTGCCCATCGGATACTCCTTGAGCCTGGTGAGTCTGCCGCTGGTCTGGTCGATCGCGTAGCTGGACATGGCGTGGGAGAGCTGACCGACCGCCAGCAGGTAGCGGCCGGACGTGTCGATCGCGAAGCCGCGCGGCTGTTTCTCGGTCGGCACGCTGCCGATCGGCGTCAGCGTGCCCTTCGCCGCGTCGACGGCGAAGCCGGCCAGCGTGCTCGACGTGCGCTCCGACGCGTAGAGGAACTTGCCGTCAGGCGTGATGTGCAGGTCGGCGGCCGACGGCTTGCCCTCGAAGCCGGGCGGCAGCGCGCTGACGGACTGCTTCTGCGTGAGGTCTCCGGTGGCGGCGTGATAGTCGAACACGTAGACCGCGCCGTCCAGCTCACCCACGACGTAGACGATCTTCCCGCCCGGGTGATAGACGAAATGACGAGGTCCGGCCTTGGGCTTCACCTCCGCCGCCGGCGACGTCGTCGGGGCCAGCCTGCCGGTCGCCGCGTCGAACGTGAACTGGTTGACGCGGTCGTTGCCGAGCGTGGGCACGAGCACGTGGCGGTTCGCCGCGTCGGCCATGATCGCGTGCGCGTTCGGATAGTTCGGCAGCACCTGGTGCGGCGGCTGCACGGTGCCGGGCGGCCCGATCGGGTTCACGGTGACCTTGTGGCCGGGATACGAGGCGCCGAGGAGGAAGCGGCCCGTGCGGTCGGTGGCGATATAGGCCAGGCTGTCGGCGAGCGGACCGCTGGCGACGTGCGTGAGCTTGCCGCTCGTCGGGTCGATCGCGAAGCCGGCCGCGATCTTCGGCTCGCCGCGCGTCCCGACGTAGAGGAACCGGCGATCGGGGCTCAGCGACATCGGTGTCGAGATGCCCGCCTTCTCGATGCCGGGGATCGGCACCTTCTCCACGAGCGTGAGATCACCGCGCTGCCGATCGAGCTGGAGGACGTAGACCTCGCTGCTCTCGGCGTTGCCGACGTACACGAACGTGGCGGCGCGCGCGGGCGACGCCATCAGCGCGCCCAGGACCACGAGAACCGCAACAAGCAAAGGCATGATGTCCTCCCTTCGAACATGTCGGCCCTCACGGCCGGCGCGCCGGGTCGTTCAGGTGCAGCGCCGGCGTCCACCGAAGGCCGAGCCTCATGACGTCGCCGAGCACGTCGTCGCCCGCCGGCACCACCCCCGCTCCATCCACGCCACCAGGTCGTCGAACGCCTGCTGGCGCATGGCGCCGTCGAAGCTGCAGTGCGCCGGCCAGCGCATCGCCCGCTGGACCAGCAGGTGCCCGCTCCCGGCGGCCTCGGCGCGACGGCGGTAGTCCTGCTGGAGGCGGAACGGCACCCGGAAGTCGGCCGTCTCGTGGATCGTCATCAGGGGCACGCGAATCTTGCCCTTCAGCTCCGCGAAGACCGGATTCGCGTCGCGCGAGCGTGCGCCGGCCGCGGGCGTGATCCGGCGCACTTCGCGATTGAGGGTCGCCGCGTCGACGCCGAGCCCCGGGTCGATGTCGTAGCGGATGTGTCGCGTGTCGGCGTGACGCGCGAATTCTTGTGCGCGCTGCGGCCCCGGATCGCGCGGGTTGAGGTTCATGAGGTAGCGCGGCTTCATGCCGTCGAGGCGAAGCGGGAGGTCGCCGCCCGCCAGGTGCTTCACGACGATCAGCACGAGCGCCAGCAGCGCGAGCGCCCCGAGCGCGCCCGGCCCCCGTGGCATCGTCACGCCGGCAGCCACGCCACGGTGCGGATCTCGCCGAACTCGCGGGCGACCTTGCGCCAGGACTCGCCCGCGTCCTCGGTGACGTAGACCTCGCCGAAGAGCGTGAACGCCACGATCCGCGCGGGGTCGGCGGGGTGGGTCGCGAGACTCCACAGCGTCGCGTTGGGCCGGCCGGG
>QHSL01000066.1 GCA_003220435.1 Candidatus Rokuibacteriota bacterium
AGGTCCTGTACTTCAAGGACTTCGCCTCGGGCGCCATGATCGAGTCCGTCGTCCGCCGGGCCAAGAAGCTCGCCCTCAAGCGCTACATCGGTCGCGGCGAGAAGGGCATCATGGTCGACGACCTGCTGACCGCGGTCCGCGAAGAGTTCAAGGAGAACGAAGACCTGCCCAACACCACCAACCCCGACGACTGGGCGAAGATCGCCGGCAAGAAGGGCGAGCGTATCGCCTTCGTCAAGCTGCTGACGAGCGAGATGCCGAGTCAGCCACCGAGCATCGAGCGCATCGTCGCCACCGGGCAGTATCTCTAGGTACGCCCGCCCGATCTAGCCGACCAGGCTGCGTAGCTCCGGGACCACCCAGAGCGGCATCCGCCCGGCCTCTACGCGCTGGATGTTGTCGAAGCCGTTGCGGTACGCCTTCGTCCAGTTGTCCCACGTCGGTCCCGCGCTGTGCGGCGTGAGGGTCACGTTCGGCAGCGAGAAGAGCGGGTGATTCGGCTTCGGCGGCTCTTCCACCATCACGTCGAGGCCGGCGGCGGCGATGGTTCCCGACGTGAGCGCCTGGTGTAGCGCGTCCTCGTCGACGACGGGGCCGCGGCACGTGTTGATGAGGATCGCGCCCTTCTTCATCATCGCGAACTCGCGCGTGGACATCATCTTTCGAGTGACGTCGTTCAGCGGCACGTGCAGGGTCACGACGTCGGAGGTGCGGAGGATCTCGGTGAAGAGGGCGAAGCGGACCCCGAGCGCGTCCTCCTGATCCTCCGTCAGCCGGAGGATGTCGAAGTAGCGCACGTCCATGTCGAAGCCCTGGACGCGGCGCGCGACCTTCTTGCCGATGTTGCCGAGACCGACGATGCCGAGTCGCTTCCCCTCCACCTCGTAGGTGCGGTTGGCGGCGAAGTCGGCGGCGCGCCACTTGCCGGCGGCGACGTTGTTATGGTGGTACACGAGCTTCTTGAGCACGGCGAGCATCAGCATGACGGCGTGCTCGGCGACGGCGACCGAGTTGGCGCCCCCGTTGTTGGCGACCGGCACCCTGGCTTTGCGCGCGGCCTCGATGTCGACGCGATCGTAGCCGGCGCTGGTCAGCTGCACGAGCTTCAGCTTGGGCGCGGCGCGGAAGAACTCGTTACCGATGCCCTGGCGCGGCGAGCCGAGATAGTACTCGGCGTCTACCGCCGCATCGTAGAATTCGGGCTTGCCCGGATCGACGACGACCAGCTCCATGCCGGGCGGTAGCAGTTCGCGCGCGATTTCCATGATGGGGGCGGGCTGGGGCGGCGTGAGGATCTTGGTCACGATCTCCTCCTGAGGATTGGATGCTGAGCCGCCATAGTATAGTCGCGTTGAGGTAGGCTGTGCCGCGACTCACGCTTCGGATAGGAGGACGCCATGCTGATCGTCGATTCCCAGATCCACCTCTGGCAGAACGGCAAGATGAGCGCGCAGCATCGTCAGATCCCGACTTTTTCGGTCGATGATGCGCTGGCTGAAATGGCCTCGGCCGGGGTCGATTGCGCGGTGATCCATCCGCCCAGTTCGCTCGGCGAGGCGGTCAACGTTCTCGCCGTCGAGGCGGCGCGCCGGTACCCCGACAAATTCTGCATCCTCGGGCATTTCGACCTAGAAAACCCGGATCGCGAGAGCATCGTCGCGCGTTGGCGCGAGCGGCCGGGCATGCTCGGGTTTCGGTTCACCTTCAACCAGCCGCAGCAGAAGGCGTGGTGGACCGATGGCTCGCTCGAGTGGTTCTGGTCGGCTTCCGAGAGGGCCGGACTGCCCATCGGGCTCTTGGCCGGCGGCAACATGACGGCGCTGGCGAAGATCGCCGAGCGGCATCCTCGTCTGAAGCTGCACATCGATCACCTCGGGCGCGGGGGCGGCGGCAGCGCCGGAACCGACGGCGCGGCCTTCGCCGATCTCAAGGACATGCTCGCGCTCGCCAAGTACCCTAACGTCGGAGTCAAGATGTCGGGCGCGCCGAGCTACTCGAGCCAGCCGTACCCGTACAAGAACATCCACGGCTATCTGCGTCAGATCTTCGAGGCGTTCGGGCCCGAGCGCTCGTTCTGGGGCACCGACATCACCCGCATGCCGTGCTCGTATCGGCAATGCGTGACGATGTTCACCGAGGAGCTGCCGTGGCTGAAGGGCCGCGACCTCGAGCGGGTGATGGGCGGGGCCGTCGTCGACTGGCTCGGCTGGAAGCGTCCCGCCGCTGCCTGATCGCGCCAGGTCCCTCGTCTACGCCGATTCCTGCGCCATCGTGAAGTTGGTCGTGATCCGGTCTTGAATGGACGCGTGGGCGGGGCCACCTTGGCCCCGCCCGCGTCGCCGGCCGACGTCTCGGACCGAACTACTCGATGGTGATGCTCCCCGCAGTCACCGTCGCGGTCGGCAACGCCACCGTGTCGAGGATCAGCGCGAGACTCGCCGCCGAGGTCGTTACCGTGAAGGGCACGCCCGGTAGCAGGAGGGTCCCATCGCCCATGTCCACTGTCGCGATGCCGCCGAGAGTGGCGCTCCCGTCCCCCGCGACGGACCCATTGCGAACCGCTCCTTCCACGATGACGTCTTGCCGTGCCCAGAGGAGTGAGGTGCCCAGAAGCACGGCATGAAACTGGCCCGTCGCCGAGCCGTCCTGAGCGATGGAAACACCCTGGCCAAGAGTCAAGCCGCTCAGCGAGACGCCGTTGAAGGTCGCCCCGCCGGGGAAGATCGCCTCACCGGCGCCCGTCACCCCCGCAACGTCCTCCGCCGCAGCCGGAGCAGGCGCCGGGGCGCTCGCCAGCCCCGACTACGGGCAGGAGGGAAGCTCCACGGCAGTAGCGGCCGCGGAGGCGATATCCCCGTGACGAAAGTTCTGCTTTAGCCACGTGGATCCTCGGACGGGAAAGACCTCTCTCCTGGAGATGATCGGCGGGCGCCGGGACACGCGGCCCCGGGAACCCAGTAAGTCGGGGCCAGCACGCCGAGTGCGAGCTGAATCGAGATGTAGTAGCCTGCTGGCGAACGCGATGGGACGTTCGGCGGCGCAGTCTCTCGAAACCGGTGCGACATGGCACGCGACGGCTATCTGTCCGCCGCGGTTCTTCGGCGGGCAGCGGCAAAGACTCAGCGACAGCGCCGAGGACAAGGGCAACGCCGATACCATCATGGGGATGGAGGATGGAGCAGTCCGCCGCAAGATCCTGGGACAATTGCGCGCGCCTCTACAACATCGAACGCCGGCGGCCGCGATGACGAAGGACGCTAACCGCGTCTCTGCGGCCCTCGACTAGGAATCCGAACATGATCACACAATTTGGCAGCCTGTTCGCGGGGCACGTCGACCTAGACGACGAGGGGCTGGACGGCACGGCGGCGAACGACCGCTGGCTCTCCGACGAGCGACTGGCGGAGGTGTTTCCCAAGAGCGAGGCCATCGCGAAATTAATGGATCGGAAGGGCTACGACACCTTCTGGCTCGCGGAGCACCACTTCCAGCGCGAAGGGTACGAGTGCATCCCGAACATCCTGATGCTGGCCCTGCACCTGTGTCACATCACGAAGAACATCAAGATCGGCTGCGGCTTCAACATCGCGCCGATGTGGCATCCACTGCGGATGGCCGAGGATTACGCCACCGCCGACTGGCTGACCGGAGGCCGGATCATCTTCGGCGTCGGCCGCGGCTATCACACGCGCGAGGTCGAAGTCTTCGGCGCGCCGCTGCGCGACCAGGACGCCAACCGCGAGCTCTTCGAGGAGCAGGTCGACCTCATCTTCAAATCGTTCAACGAGCGCGCCTTCTCGCACCAGGGCAAGTACTACACGATCCCACCACCCCAGATGCCCTACCGCGGGTACGAGCTCTCCGAGATCACATTGGTGCCGCGCCCGAAGACGCTGCCCGTCGAGTGCTGGCAGCCGGTGGTCAGCGCGAGCACACGGGCGCTCGACTTCATGGCCAAGCACAACATCAAGGGCATCATCGGTGGCGGCGCCGCGCAGGGCGGCGCCAACGAGAAGGTCGTGCACGCGTTTCGCGAGGCGCGCGCCCGCGCCGGACGGGAGACCGAGCTGGGCGGCGACCTCTGCATCGGGTTCTCGTTTCACATCGCCGACAGCGTCGAGCAAGGCATCAAGGAGGCGACGCCGTTCTTCGAGGAGAACATCAAGATGTTCGCGCCGCTCGGCTTCGTGCCGGGCCTGACGCCCGAGCAAATCGACGCGGTCGCCGACCCCAAGCGGGCGCGTCAGGCCGGGCTACCCACCCTGCGCAACGCGATCAAGGCGGGCACGTGGCTGATCGGCCCGCCGGAGCAGATCACCGAGCAGCTGATGGACATCCAGCACAAGTACCCCGGCCTGGAGGTCGTCAACGTCGGCCAGCCGGTCGGCACACCCCAGGCCGTGATTCTGGAGCAGCTGGAACGCTTCGCGGCGCAGGTCATGCCGGCGTTCAAGTGACATGGGGGGCCACGAAATGGCCCCCCATACCCCCCAACGCTCGGAAGCGGCCCGGCGGAGCCGTGCCGCTCCTCGAGATTTATGCCGGCAGCCTGAACCCCTGGCGCGCCAGCAGCTTCCAGGCGCCGTCCTGCTTTTGCCACACCTGAAGGGCGCCGATCCTGGTGGTCGTCTGCTTGCCCTCGAGCTCCGATTCGGCCAGATAGATGTGGCGGGCGATGGCGGCATTGCCGACCACCGCTACCTTGAGCTCGGGGAAGGCCAGCGACTTGACGGTCTGCTTGCGGGTCATCACCCCGTTGATGAATTGCTCTTTGGTCTCGACTCGCCCATCGGAATGGCCGTAGCTGATCTGAGCGGATGCGACCTGTTCCAACTTGGCCTTGTCGGCTTCGAACAGGGCCTTTCGCAGGACCTCGACGCTCTCTTTGACCGCCGCCTCGTCGTTGGCTTGCGCGCTGGCGAAGCCGCTGAGCAGAAGGCCGGAAGCGCCGAGAGCAAACGAGCCTGCGACCACCACGTCACGACGCGATACGTCCATGGGTCCCTCCTCGACAGGTTAGATCAAGGTCCAGTGTCGCCGAAGCGTACCCCTCTCCGGCCATCCTGTCGAAGGGCAATTTTGGCTGCGCGCGCCGGCGTCTGGAAACCCTTGACAACGGCGTTCCGGAGGCGGAAATAAGAGGACCAACGCGCACCTGATCATGTGAGAGGAGAAGAACGATGGACGTCGGCAAGGAACGGATCGCTTGCGGCCCGGTCTGCTTCGCCCTGCAGTATCGCGACATCGACGGAGGCGCACCGCACGGCCAGGGCGCCGGAGGCGGGAACCATGCCGACCAGGGCGTGTGCCTGCAAGTCGTCGGCGTCGTCGACGGCGCCGAACGGGAGCTGCTCCGCTTCGAGTGCTTCGACAATCATCCCCACTATCACTACGACCCGGCGAACAAGAACGTCAGCGTCATGCTCGACCCCACGGTCACCGGCAATCCGCTCCGGTGGGCCATGACCCAGCTGCGCCGGAAGCTGCCGGCGATGCTGGGGCACGCCGGGTACGAGCAGATCGCGCTGCAGATCGACCCCTCGCAGCTGATGCCCGCGCTGGACGAGGTGGAGGCCAAGGCGTGCGAGATCGCGATCAGCAAGCGCCGCACGGTTCGCCACAATCGGGGGACCGACGTGATCGAGGCGGGCAACATCCGCTTCGGCCTGGAGATGCGCGTCGCCGGCCAGGGCGACGGCGGTATCGCCATCCACGTGCTCGGCGACATCGCCGGCCAGGAGATCGAGCTGCTCGCCTTCGACTGCTTCCGCATCTACCCGCACTACCACTACGGGCCCCGGTACAAGAACGAGCGGATCTACCTGGACAAGACGCTGGTGCCGGATCCCTTCAGGTGGGCCCTCGACCAGTTCAAGAGCGGGAGGCTCCCGGCCATGCTGACGCGCGCCGGTTACCCGACGGTGGCGGCCGCGCTCGACGAAGGCCTCATCGCTCGCAAGCTCACCGAAGTGGAAGCGAGAGGGCAAGCAATGGTCCAGGCTGGATAGACGCTAGCCCGAGACCCTTCGCAGGAGCGTCACGACCTCCTCCACCAGCCGGTCGGCGCGCTCGTCGAGCTCCTTGTCGTCGAGGTTCGCGATCGGATGCGGGACCTCGAGGAACCGGTAGCCCGGCATGCCCCAGCTCGTCGCCATGGCCTCACCCGTCGGCCGGAACGGCTCGGTCACGACGGCGATGGCCGGCACACCCGCCCGCTCGAAGAGGATCGCGTCGAGCACACTGCTCGACGAGCAGGACCCTCAGTCGCCGATGCCGGAGACGACGAAGTCGCTCTGCCTCCGCAGCGCGTCGATTGCCGCCTCGTCCACCTCGTGGCTGGGCGAGCGCTTGCGCACCATGCGGGCCACGGTCATGCCGTGGCGGCGGCCGAGGCGGTCGGCGAGCCGTAGGAGCAGCTTGTCGGAGTTGAACTTCGTGTTCTCGACGAGCCCGATCCTGAGCCCGTCGAGCTTGCCCGGCCGCGGTGCCATCATCGCCTCGCGACCGACGGGCGCCGCGGTGGGGTCGAAGAGGGGCGAGCTCATGGGATCCCTCCTATCGCGATCGTGACCGCCTTCGTCCACTTGTTGCCCCAGCCGGGGAGGCACGCCGACCAGCTCCCGGCGCGGCCGCCGGCACAGACGATCAGAATGTCGTCCGGCTTCTCGAAGAGGTAACGCCAGGTCGTCTCGTCGGCTGGCGCGACGTCGCCGGGCAGACGTGCGGCGCGCTTCAGGTCGGCCACGCGGCGGCGCGTGTGCTCGACCAGGAAGCTCTGGACCTGCCGTCGTGACCACCCACTCTGCCGGAGAACCTCCGCGTGCTCGCCGGCGACGACCAGCAGGGCCTGGTTGAAGCCTTTCACGTTGGGAAGGCCAAGGTTCGAGAGCGCGTCGGCGAAGCAGCGCAGGAGCGGCTCGGGCTCGGCGGCGAGCTGGTTGTAGACCTGGTAGAGGCTGTTGGAGGCATAGACCGTCACCGCGCTCAGTCCCGGGCTGAGCCCGCGCGCGACGTGGAGCGGCTCCCACGGGTGGTCGTCCTCGTTCTCGGCGAAGCAGAAGGAGTATTTCCCGGGGTTGCCGAGCGCGGCGCGGTCGAGCAAGCCCGGTCGCGTCTGCATGACGTTCATCATCACCAGGCGGACTGCCCGGCCGATCGTGGCATTGGGGCGCCAGCCCTGGCCGAAGGCGTTGTTGCCGGAGTTGAGCCCGAGGCGTCGCGCGATCGGGCCGTTGACCATCAACACCATCGCCGAGCCGCCGGTGCTCGACGCCGGCCCGTGGTAGGCGAAGTCGGGGTGGCAGAGGCCGCGGACCGCCGCGGCGACCACGGGCATGTACTCCGGGCGGCAGCCCGCGAGCACGGCATTGATCGCCACCTTCTCGCCGACGACAACGGTGTTCCGGCCGGGGATCTCGCCCAGGATCTCGTCGCGCCGCAGCCCGGCGCCCGCCAGCATCTCGGCGACGGACTTCTCGGTGGGCGGGACGACCGGGAGCCCGTCGGTCCATCCGCGCTCGAAGTACGCTTCGATCAGGCTCGCGGGATCGGGCTCGGCTGTCGGGATCATGCGAGGTGCCTCTTGAAGAAAGCGATCGTCCGCTCCCAGGCCAGCTTGGCCGACGGTTCGTGGTAACGCGGCGTCGAGTTGTTGTGAAAACCGTGCTGGGTTCCGGGATACATGTGCATCTCGTACTGAACGCCGCTCGCCTTCAGCGCCCCCTCGAAGGCCGGCCACATCGTGTTGATGCGCTCGTCGCTCTCGGCGTACTGGATCAGCAGGGATGCCTTGATGTCCGACACTCTCGTGGTCTCGGCCGCCGCGCCGTAGAACGGGACGGCCGCTTTCAGGTCGGCGCCGAGCGTGACCGCCAGGAAGTTGGTCGTCCCGCCGCCCCAGCAGAAGCCCGTGACCCCGAGCTTGCCAGTGGACAGCGCGTGCGCCTTCAAGAAGCGCGCGCCGTTGACCATGTCCGTGCGCAGCTTGCCCTGGTCGAGGGTGGCCTGGAGGGTCCGGCCGTCGTCGTCGTTGCCCGGATACCCGCCGACGGGCGCCAACCCATCGGGGGCGAGGGCCAGGAACCCCTCGGTGGCGACTCGCCGGGCCACGTCCTCGATGTAAGGATTGAGCCCCCGGTTCTCGTGGACGACCAGAGCCGCGGGGAACGGCCCCTGCGCATTCGGCTGCACCAGGTAGCCACGCATGGTGCCCGATGTGCCGCCGGGCGACGGGTAGGCTACGTAGCGGGCCTTGATCCGCTGGTCGGTGAAGGAGATCGTCTGGGCCAGCGCGTAGCGGGGCAACAGCGCCTCCGCCATGGCCAGCGCCGACACGCCGCCGATCGTCAGCGCGCCGGCCCGCTGCAGGAACTCGCGCCGGTCGATGCCTCCGTGGCAGTACTCGTCGTAGAGATCGAAGACGCGCTGGTCGATTTCGCTCTGGGTCAGCATGGCTCAACCTCCTCCGCTCCAGGCGGCATTCTAGCTCAAGGTCGCGCCGGACGCCTTGACAGGGCCGCTCACGCGGACTAGCTTCTCAAGCCGGAGGACGCCGCGACGATCCAGCATACGTTGATCTCCCGTACGCGCAAGGAAGTGAAGCGGCGCGCCAAGTCGCGCTGAGGTAGCCGATGAACACGCAGAGAATTTCCAGGATCGTTGGCGGCGTCGTGGCCGCGGCCGCGCTGTCGGTCGTGGTGATGGTGGCGTGGTCGAACATGAACCGGTCGGATCCCTCCCCCTCCTCACCGCTGACCGAGGGGCCGGTGCTCGGGGATCTGACAGGCTACGTCGGGCGAGTCGACCAGAAGGCGCGGACGGTCGAGGTCTCCGAGGACCGGCTCGGCCAGCGCCCGGTCACGATGACCGTGACCGATGACACATCGATCACGGTGCGCGGCCAGCCGCGTGGCCTCCGTGACCTCACGAAGGATCTGCCGGTGCGGGCGTTCTACGAGGTCCGGAACGACGTGAGGTACGTGACCAGGATTCAGGTCGTCACGGAGAACGCCTCGCCGCCTTCACCGGCGGCTCGGCAATCGGCCACCTTCAACACCGCATCAGCTCCGGCGCCGGCACCACCCATCGCGCCGGCACCGCCCTTCGCACCGGCGCCCGTGGCCGAAGCGGCAGCGCCGCCGCCGCAGACGGTCTCGGCCGCTCGCCCGGTCGCTACCGACGCCGGCGACGGCAGCGCAGCAGTCGACTGGCTCCTGTCGCGCCGGCGCTGAGTGGATCCCCCCGCCGCCCGCTGAGACCGTCGCGCGGCATCCTGCTGCCTCCGCCCCCAGGGCGCTCGCGACGAACACCCTGAGAGCGGCCGCAGACGTCGATTACGACGGCGTCGCGAAGAAGGCGGGGCAGGTCGTTGGATTCAGCGCCGTGAAGGACTCCGTGATTGACGGGTTCTCCTTGTGGAGCTGAATGTTGCCGCCACCGGGACCGGTGCCGCCTAACGTGTCGTTCGAATCGTGCAACGTGTTATAGACGGTCACGCCGCCCTGGCTCAGCTTGATGACGAACTCGTCGTCGACGCCTGGCTCGCCGACGTCTTTGGCCTTGACGGCCCAATCGACGTCACCGAACTGGTTCGTCCTGGCCGTGCCGCAAATGATGCGGGTCCCGGTCGGCTGGTGTGTCTTGGGGTCAGTGCTCGTGTCTCCGCCGTCGATGTACGCCGTGATGGTGAGCCAGTGGACGTTCAGGCCCGTGCCGTGGTCGTGGTACTCGAGATGACCCCACAGCCCGTGCCCGTCTCCCCCTGGCCTGCATGAGCCACCGATGGCGAAGGTCCCCTTCGCGCCCGAGTCGCGAACAATGAAGCCGCCACCCGTCAGGAAGTCGCATCTGACCCAGGCGCTGGCGGGGTTACCGGCGGCGAGCGCCAACGCCGCTATTCCAAGTACGCTGATGAGCTTACGCATCGTTCTTCCTCCGCTCGCGTCAAGACGGTTCGCTGGTAGTCTCAAGGAGAGGTCCTGGCGCCTAGTAGGAGGCCCGCAGCGCCTGGGCGCTCCCGCCGCTGCGGCCGGCCTGCGCGGACGCGACCACCACGTCCGCAACGCCGGAGACGATCGCGTGAAGCGCGTTCACCACCATGGTGCCGTCCGACCCCACTGACTGTTCGTTGATGATCAGCACGCCTCCGGCAATACCGATCGTCTGGTTCGGGTCTCCGGTCACGGGAATCGGGATACCGTTGATCGCGAGGCCGCCGATGTTGGAAACGGCAGAGGCGCCGTCCGCGACCGCGAGTGCCCGTGACATGACGAAGTCGGCGCCGATGCTCGTCCCGGCGACGTTCAGGGCGAGGGCAGCGAGCGAGGCCTCGGAGTCGATTTGATCCGGGTAGCCGATCGTGACCGCGTGGAGAACCTCCCCCGCGACAAGGGACCCGACACTCCCTGTCAACGACGAAGCGCCGAGAGCGTCACTGGTCCCGGCCACGAGAGTCCCGGTGCCTGCCAGCACCGCCGTCGTGCCGAGCAGGGTCCCGGTGATGGTGCCCGTCGTCCCCGTAACGGTGTCGATCAGGCCGCCGAGTTGAGCCTCGCTGGCTGCTGGCCATACCAGCAGAGCCACGATCGTCGCGGCGACCGCGACGACACCTGTGCGATAGAAAACTGTGTGACCCATTCCTGAACCTCCATGCGATCCGTTGTCGTTGGTGGGCGCTCCGCTCGCCTGGCCTATGGCGAGCGACTCCATGAGCGCGCCGGTGATCGCGCCGGTTGCGCAGTGAGCTGGAGTCCTCCTTCCCGCGCTCGGCGTCTGTCTTGTGCATCAAGATACGGCGGCCGGCATAAAGAACAATTGCGAGAACCACTGAATTTCGCCCAAGATTTCTAAGGAACTGTAGGTGAGGGATTTGCTGAGCGCCAGATGGCGGCGGGACCGACCGGAATGCGTGTGAAGATTTCCGGAATTCCACCCGGGTCGCCATCCTCAGATGACGAGCGCCACCAGAAGAAGACCTGATCGTCTGAACATGTGCTGGCCGATGCCCGCCACACGCCAGCCGTTCGGCCTGCGCGATGCAATCCGGACGGAGGGCAGCTCGGCCCCCGATCCGAGCGGACGCGGGGGCAGGCCGCGTTGCCGAGGCCGAGGCAGCATGCTACCGTCCGAACGTGACTGCCGCGAACGTGGTGCGTCGGTGCCGCGGTCGGCGCGCCGAGCGCGGAGACCGCGTCGTCGTCATCCTCGGGTGACGGGCGAGGAAGCGCGTGCGCCTCAGCGTCCGGCACAAGCTCACCCTTCTGAGCGCGCTGGTCATCCTGGTCGTCTCCTCGGGGTTCACGTGGGTCAACCTCGTCCTTGCGCGCCGGGCAATCGAAGAAGATCTGAGGACGCGCGCGATCGTCTACGCGCGTGAGGTGGCCGCCGCCATCGGCGGCCGCCGCGAGCTCGAGCGCGGTCCCGAGCTCACCCGGCTGATCGCGCGCCTCCTCGAGATCCGCCCCACCGTCCTCCAGTTGGACATTCTCGCCTTCGGGCCCGAGGGGGCGACCGTCGTCGCCACCAACGAGCCGACCGTCCGGCTGCCGTTCAGTCGGCGCGACGCCGAAGAGGTGCAGGCGGGCCGCGTTGTCTCGCGCGCAATCCCCGCCGACGCCGGCGACCGTCGAGAGGTGATGGCCCCCATTACCCTCGAGGGCGCGGTGGTCGGTGCGGTGGCGGTGAAATTCTCTGCGCGGCGCGCCGAGGAGCTCACGGGGCGGATCCGATTGTGGGCGCTCACGCTGGCCGCGGTGTCGCTGGTGCTCACGGGGCTGTTGATGAGCGTGGCGATCCAGGTCGTCGTGGACCGTCCGATCCGCCGATTCATGGACGCGATCTCAACCGCCGCCGACGAGGGCGTGCCGGGCACGGTTGCGGTGACAACGACGGACGAGTTCGGCGTCCTCGCTCGGCACTTCAACGAGATGGTGTCGCGCATCGGTCGGTTCGGCGAGGAGCTCCGGACGCGCATCGCCGAGGCCACCGGCGAGCTCGACCGGCGGTATCAGCAGGTCGAGCGGCTCAACGCGCTGCTCTTCGAGATGCAGCGCCGGCTCGGGCACGCGGAGCGGCTGGCTCTCAGCGGGCGGGTCATGGCGGAGGTGGCCCACGAAGTCGGCACGCCTCTGCACTCGGTCGCGGGCCATCTCGAGCTGCTCCGCAAGGACCTGCCCGCCGCTCTGGTGTCCGATGACGTCGCGCGCCGCCTCGCTGTCATCGAGGCCCAGGTCGCGCGCGTCATCGAGATCATCGGCCGGCTCCTCGATGCCACGCGGCGGGCCCCCGGAGCGCCGAGCGCAGTCGACCTCAACGATCTGGTGCGGGATACCGCCTTGCTGGTCCGCCCGGGGCTCGCCAGCGCCGGGCTCGATCTCGACGTCCGCGCCGAGGCCGCCCTGCCCGCAGTGCTCGGCCAGCGGGATCAGCTCCAACAGGTGGTTCTCAACCTCCTGACGAACGCGATCGACGCCACGCCGTCCGGCGGACGGATCGAGGTGACGACCCGCTCCCGGCCGGCCCGGGCGGAGGTGGAGATCGCGATCGCCGATACCGGCGTCGGTATCTCGTCGGCGGATCGCAAGCACATCTTCGAGCCCTTCTTCTCGACGAAGGAAACCGGAGGCGGCACCGGGCTCGGCCTGTTCATCACGGCCGAGATCGTGCGCGAGCACAAGGGCAAGATCGAGCTCGAGAGCGACGAGAAACAGGGGAGCACCTTCCGCGTCATCCTGCCCGCGGTGCGGAGTGGAGCGTGAGCGGGCCATCCCCGTTGCTCCTGGTCGCCGACGACGATCAGGTCGCGCGCGAGCTGCTGGCCGAGGCGCTCGAGCGTGAAGGGTACCGCGTACGCGTCGCCGCCGGCGGCGAGGAGTGCCTTCGCCTGGCCGAGGCCGAGCCCTTCGACATGGCCCTGGTCGACCTCCGCATGCCCGATCTCGACGGGCTCGGCGTCCTGAAGCGGCTGGCCACGATCCAGCCCGGCCTGCCGGTCGTCATCCTCACGGCCTTCGCCACCATCGAGACGGCGATCGAAGCCGTCGCGGCGGGCGCCTCCGACTACCTCTCCAAGCCGTTCCGGATGGAGGAGATCAAGGTCGTCGCCCGGCGTACCCTCGCCGCGCGACGCCTCGCCAGCGAGAATCTGCAGTACCGGCAAGAGCTCAAGGCGCGCTACGGCTTCGACACCCTGGTCGGCCAGTCGCACCAGATGGTGGAGATCTACAAGCTCGTTGCGCGCGTCGCCAGTCTCGAGACGACGGTCCTGATCCAGGGGGAGACCGGCACGGGCAAGGAGCTTGTCGCTCGAGCGATCCACGACGCCAGCGCTCGCGCGGGTCGCCCGTTCGTCGTGGTGGACTGCGCCGCGCTGCCCGAGACACTCTTCGAATCGGAGTTGTTCGGCCATGAGCGTGGCGCGTTCACGGGCGCGTTCGCCACGCGTCGAGGCCTCCTCGAAACGTCGGTCGGTGGCACGTGCTTCCTCGACGAGATCGGCGAGCTCACCGCGCCGCTCCAGGGCAAGCTCCTGCGAGCGCTTCAGGAGCGCGCCATCCGCCGCGTCGGTGGGAACGACGCGATCCCGATAGACGTCCGGTTGGTGGCAGCGACCAACCGCGACCTGCGCAAGCTCGCCTCCGAGGGAGGATTTCGGGACGATCTTTACTATCGGCTGAACGTCGTCACGATCACGGTGCCGCCGCTGCGCGAGCGGTCGTCGGACATCCCGCTGCTCGCCCTGCACTTCCTCGACACCTTCGCCCACCGGACCGGCCGCCCGGTCAAGCGGCTCGCGCTCGAGGCGGTCGCGCTGCTCGCCGCCTACCATTGGCCGGGAAACGTGCGCGAGCTCGAGCACGTCATCGAGCGCGCGGTGGCGTTGTCGCCCGCGGAGACGCTCCTGCCCGACGATTTTCCGCTTCATCTCCGCGAGGAGCCCGACCGCGCCCCTCGGCTCCCGGCGGCCGGGATGACGCTGGAGGACGTGAAGCGCTGGTATGTGAACAAGGTGCTGGACGAGGCCGGGGGCAATAAGGTCCGGGCCGCCGAGCTCCTCGGAATCGACCGGCGCACGCTCTACCGAATCCTCGAGCGTCAGGCGACCGAGGACGAGGCGTGAAGCGTGCGCTCACGCTGGCGGCCCTGGCTCTCACCGGGGCCGGTTGCGTCTCGCCACCGCGACCTCCTGATCGAGGCGAGCTCATCCGCGGCATCCTCACGTCGACGGTACAGCTTCGGTCCGAACGCGACGGGGCCATCCACCGGGCGGCGTCGGGAGTTGTCGTCGCGGCGGATCCTCGGTCGGACCGTTCGTGGATCATCACCGCGCGGCACTTCGTCGATCCGTCCCCGCCCCATAACATCTACGTTCGGTTGCCGGGTCGCATCGGCGTCACGCCGGCGACGCTGGCCTTCGTGAGCCCGGACCGTGACCTCGCCGTCATCGAAGCGAAGTACCTCGACGTCGCCCCCGCTCGCCTGAAGATGGCGGCGAGCCTTGGCGACGAGATCCTGGTCATCGCGTTCCCGTGGGGCCAGCGGTTCACCGTGGTGAGGGGTGTCGTCAGTCAGGTCTCCACGCTCGCCAGCATCACCGGACCCGCACGGATGGTGGACGCTTCGGTCAGCTACGGATCGAGCGGCGGGGGCGTCTTCGACGCGCAGACCGGTGAGCTGGTTGGGATCGTCGAGAGTTACCGCACCGCAAAAGTGGCCATCCCCGAGATGAAGGACCGAGTGCTCGAGATCCCGATCGCGGGCGAGACGACGCTGATTTCGGCGCCGGCGATCCTCCGTTTCCTCGTGGACTCTGGTCTGAGCGACTTTCTGCCGAGATGAGATTGATGTAGCGGTGGGAGGTTGCATTGTGGCGCTTTGCCACATTGCGGAGGTTCGCCACAGAGGAGACCGCGCAGCAGGACGCGCTTACACGCCTAACTCTGCGGAAAGACGTCACATCGAAATTCGAGCCACTCGGCACGCCGATTGCTCCATAAGACTGCATGTTCGAACTTCACCCCACAGGAGAACGAGACCACATGAAGAAGGCGCTAGGACTCGCGCTCGCATTGACGCTCGGGCTGACGATCGCTGCTGCCGCCGAAGAGGCGCAGGGGACGATCCGGATGATCAATCCTGCCGACCACTCGATCGTTCTGGAGAACGGCACCCGACTCTGGGTGGCGGAAGGCCAGTTCGCCAACCTCTCGCTCGGTGACCAGATCCAGGCGTCGTACGAGATGAAGGGCGACAAGAAGATGGTCATCCAGCTGGGCCGCCGCCCGCTGGGACTGGATGGCAGCCGCGACCCCCTGGACTCGCTCCAGGCCGGCGACAACTAGACACAAGCTCGAACCGCTCGCACTCGATTCACGGAGGCCCCGCCGAGGCATCGGCGGGGCCTCGCCGTTTCCGACCACGACGGCCCGCGCCCGGGTCAGCTACTCGCGGCAGCTCAGGCTGCCGAAGCCGTAATGATCGTCGTAGCGCCACGGCGGCGGCAGCGGCCCGGACGTGGGGAGCGTGGCCCCATCGACGCCGCCGTGGAGGCCGATGGTCGAGCCGCGGCGCACGATCTTCGTCGGCAGGCCGATCACGCGCGAGACGGCGGGCGCCTCGGGCACGGCCAGCGTGACGTTCTTGAAGAAGCTCGTGCTCACGATCGCGTCGGCCTCGGGCAGGGGCTCGAGCATCGTGGGCGCGCCGTCGGTCGCGTCGTCCTCGCTGGTGAGGAAGACGGTCTTGATGCCGAGCCGCTCGCACGCCTGGATGCTCCGGACCACTTCGATGAACTCGTTGCCGCCCGCGTCCCACGTGACCACCGCGCCCTGCGCGCCGAGCTGCTTGGCGAGCTTGGCGGTTTGATTTGCCATCAGCTGCTTCTCGGTCTGCGTGGTCCATTCCGTGCGCAGCGAGATCACGCCGAGGAAGTTCCAGTCCCGCCCGTGGCGGCGGTAGAGGTCGAGGAAGAGGGGATTGTTCGCCACGGTCCACGACATAGCGAACGCGGTGCGATAGGGCCCGGTGAGCGCGCCATCCAGGATCTCGTTCGGGTGCAGATACCAGGGCGGCGTGAGCTGCGTCAGGCCGTAGGTGGCCGTGCAGAACGCGGTCGGTGAGCCCGACATCGCCTGTGGCGAATGGACGCACCAGATGTAAACCACGCGCGGGAGCGACGGATCGACCGGTGTGAGCTCGAACACCTCGCGCTCCGGCGGCGTGAGCGAGCGCACGGCCTCGCCGAGCTGGTCCGAGACCGTCAGCGCGGCCTTGTGCACGGCATAGTTCTTCACCTCTTCGTTCAGCGTCGAGTCGGGCTCGACGACCAGGCAGAGGTTGACGAGCTTCTGGTAGGGGTACATCTCGCCGTAGGGCCCGGACATGTCCAGATAGGTCTCGACGAAGTCGCCGCCGGCGTCGTGCCAGTTGACGCTCGACACCTCGACCACGCCCATGCCGGCGAGGCGATGCGTGCGGCCTTCACCGACCGTGGCGATCTCACGCCCGCAGATGCCGGGATAGCAGACGCCCACGCCCTCTACTTTGATACGCGGCTCGATCACGTCGCGCACCGGCCAGATCCGCGCCGACTCGCCCGGCCGCGCGATCTCGAGCTCGGCGCTGGCGATTCGTGAATCCTGTCGGACCGCCGCCAGCACGGCGTCGCGATCCACCGTGAGCCGGCCCGCGTCGTAGCGCGTGGTCCGGCCGAAGGCGATGTCCGTCACCGGGAAGGTGCCCATCTCAAGACGCATGCGCGGCCTCCTCGGTCTTGCCGGGCGTCATCGGGTCGAAGAGCGTCGGCCCGGGCACGGCGATGGTCAGCGTCTTGAGCGCGGTGGTCACGATGCGCATGCCGAAGGCGTAGTCCTTCTCGGGGCTGAGCGTGGGATCGCCGCACACGTGCTCGATGCGCGCGCCGCGGATCACGCGATTCGCGCCGGTCGTGAGCGCGAAGTTGTAGATGGCCGAGATCATCCCCACCGGGATTCCCGCTCGCTCGATCTCCTTGGCTATCGTTGCGCCGCAACGATTGCAGGTCCCTCAGGTGGCGACGAGCAGCGCGCCGTCCACGCCGCTCGCCTTGAGATCCGCGGCGATGCTGCGCCCGTGCCCCACCGACACCGCCACCGGCGTGCTCACGCCGGGCAGCGCGTAGATGTGCTCGTGCACGCGGCCGATCTTCCCCTGGCGCTCGAGATCGCGCAGGAACGAGAGCGGCAGGATGTAGTTCGGGTTGCTGTTGACGATGTGATTGAAGTAGCCGGCGTGATAGGCCTCCCACTCCTGGGGTGAGAGCGACTCGAGCTCGGCCACCGCGTGCCGGTGATAGCGCACGGCATTCGCCGAGACCTGCTTGTCGGGGTTGCCCTTTCGCACCAGGCCGCCGGTCGTGACCATGGCGATGCGGGCGCGCGAGAGATCGGCGATGGGCGGGGCGGGGGAGACGCGCTCGGGCGCGGCGTACGGCACCTCCGACCGGTAGGGCCGCCCGTGGAGCTTGTCGAGGAGCATGTCGAGCGCGCGCTGATACCCCGGACGCCCGCGATCGTGAACGCGGCGCGCGCCCCGGGGCATGTAGCCCTCCACCTCGGCCGAGCCGAGCGCCTCGCCGCGGCCGAGACGCCGCGCCAGCGGCGCCAGCGCGTCGAGCGCGGCTTGCATGGAGGTGGTCGACGAGCCGGTGGGCACGATGTAGATCCCGCGGCGGGCGGCCGACGCGCCGGGGTTCTCGGGATGCATCGCGGTGATCGCGGGCACGCGCTGGGCCTGCGCGACCTTGCAGACCAGCGCGCACGCCAGGCCGTAGCGCCCGGAGCCGAACGCCGGGCCGGCGACGAGCACGTCGGGCTCGAGCCGCGCCAGCTCGGCGGCGATCGCGCGCGAGGCTTCCTCGCCACGCTCGTTGACGAAGTTGTCGCCGCCGATCAGCGTGGCCTCGACGCGCGCCCCGTCGCCCAGCGCCTTCTCGAGCGCGCGGCCCGGGCCCACGGCGCCGGCCTTCGCCGCGACGCCGACGTGCGCCTGGTCCTCGCCGCCGATGCCGCCGAAGAACTGGTTCACGTAGTGCACGACGCGCAGCTGACCGCTCATGGTGGTGCTCCTCCCGGGTGGATTCTAGCGGAAATGCTAGAATCCCTCTCGCGCTTTGCGCCGAGACGTTGCCGCCGATTTGCTCACTCTCGAGAGAGGAGTCGCCGTGATGAAGACTGCGACACGGGTCGTGATCGTGTTCGGAATCCTCGGGCTGGCGCTGGGCGCCGGCCTCGTGCAGGGACAGCAGCCACCGAGCGGCGAGTACAAGATCGGCGTGCTCGAGCCGCTCACCGGCAATCTCGCGGTCCAGGGGAAGCTGCACGTCGAGGGCTACGAGATCATGCGCGACCTCATCAACACCCGCTTCGGCGGAGTGATGGGCAAGAAGCTGGTCTTCGCGGTCGGCGACGCCGTCGATCCAACCGCGGCCGCGTCGGAAGCGACCCGGCTGGCCGCGCGCGAGGGCGTGAAGATCATCACCGGGACGTTCTCCTCCACGCTCTGCGGCGCGGCCAGCGAGGCGGCGGCGCGGCAGAACGTCATCTACTGGGAGACGTCCTGCGTCGACCCGCGGCTCACCCGGCGCAATCTCAAGAACGTGTTCCGCACCGAGATCGACGGCACCGGGTTCGGCTGGTACAACATCGAGTTCATCGCCAAGCACCTGGCCCATCGCCTCGGCAAGAAGACGAACGAGCTCAAGATCGCCTACCTCTCGGAGGACTCCTCCTACGGCCAGAGCGTGACCGAGTCCGCCCGCCAACGCGCCAAGCAGGAGTTCGGCATGCAGGAGGTCGGGCCCGAGTACTACACGTTCACCACCAACGATCTGACGCCGGTCCTCCTGAAGCTGAAGGCCGCCAACCCCGACATCCTCCACCACATCTCGCGTGATCAGGACGCCATCCTGTTCTGGCGCCAGGCGCGCGAGCAGAACTTCCAGGTCAAGGCGGTCGTGCACGCCGGCGCCACCGGCTACGGCAACCCGGGCTTCGGCAAGGCGTTCGGCAACGACGCCAACGGGCCCTTCGCGCTGCTCGAGCCCGGCCCGGGCCTGATCATCGAGAAGTTCCGGCCAGAAGGCCAGCTGGTCGAGCGCGCGTTCCGCGAAGCGGTGAAGACGAAGACGGGCGCGGACGTGCTCGCGGGCGGACATCAGCTCGCGGGCGGCGGCCTCTGGGTCCTGAAGCTGGCGCTCGACGCCGCGAAGACCGACGACCTCGACAAGTTCCGCGCCGCCGTCCTGTCGCTCGATCTGCCGGTCGGGTCCGCCGTCAACGGCTGGGGCGTGAAGTTCGACGAGACCGGGCAGAACTCGAACGCGCGCGTGCAGCACTACATGCTGCAATGGCAGAACGGCTCCCTCGTCACGGTGTGGCCGGAGGAATTCACGACCCATCGCGCCAAGTGGATTCCGCTCGGTCCCTGGGATCAGCGGAAGTAGGTGACCGCTCTTCCGCAGCTGATCGTCTCGACGCTGCTGCTGGGCGGCGTCTACGCGCTCATCGCCGTCGGGCTCACGCTGATCTTCGGCGTGCTGCGCGTCGTGAACTTCGCCCACGGCGAATTCCTCATGCTCGGCATGTATCTGGCCTTCTGGGCGTTCGCCCTGCTCCACTTCGACCCGTACCTGACGCTGGTGGTGTCGCTGCCGATCTCGTTCGCGGTCGGCTGGGCGAGCTACCGCGGCGTGATGCGCCCGATCGTCCACGCCTCGCACAACGTGCAGGTGTTCACCACGGTCGGGCTCTCGATCGCGCTCCAGAATCTGGCGCTCGTGCTGTTCACGGCCGACGCGCGCTTCGTGCGCACCGACTATTACGCGGTCGTCGTGCGGATCGCCGGCGCCGCGTTCAACGTGGCGCAGATCGTGGCGTTCGCCATCGCCGTTGCCCTCACCGCCGGGCTCTTCACGTTCATGCGCTGGTCCTACACCGGCAAGGTGATGCGCGCGACGGCGCAAGATCGAGACGCCTCCGCGCTCATGGGCATCGACACTGACCGGGTCTACGCGATCACCTGGGCGGTGGGCATCGCCTGCGTCGGCGCCGCCGGGGTGCTGCTGGCGCCGATCTATCCCGTCTATCCGACCGCCGGCCTGCAGTTCGTGCTGATCGCCTACGTCGCGGTCGTCCTGGGAGGCCTCGGCGACATGGCCGGCGCGCTGATCGCCGCGCTGGCGGTCGCCGCGGTCGAGGTGGTGGGCTCGTACACGATCGGCACGGCGTGGAAGGAAGTGCTCTACCTGCTGCTGTTCATCGGGATCCTCGTGGTGCGCCCCGCCGGGCTCTTCGGCCAGCGTGGCGCCGAGGCGCTCGGCGCGTGAAGGCCGTCGCGCCGGCCACGGTCGTCTTCCTCTGCGCCGGGCTCGCGCCGCTCGTCGTGCGCGATGCGTTCCTGCTCGACAGCCTCGTGCTGGTCCTGATCTGGGGCAGCGCGGCGGCGGCGTGGAACGTGGCCGGCGGCTACGCGGGCCAGATCTCGCTCGGCCACTCCGCGTTCTTCGGGATCGGCGCGTACGCCGCCGCCCTGATCGTCACCCGATGGGAGCTCTCGCCGTGGCTCGGCCTCGCCGTCGGCGCCCTGGTGGCGACCGCGATCGGGCTCGTCGTCGGCTACCTCTCGAATCGTCTGCGCGGCCCGTACTTCGTGCTCGCGACCATCGCGTTCTCGCAGGTGCTGCTCATCGTCGGCAGCCGCTGGCGCGGCTTCACCGCCGGCTCCGAGGGCATCCCGGTCCCGTTCCGCCCCGGGTTCTGGACCCTCGGCATCGCGGACAAGCGGGTGTGGGTCTGGATCGCGCTGGCCCTCGCGGTTCTCGCCTATCTCGTCCAGCGCTACCTCGACCGGTCGCGCCGCGGCTACCAGCTGGTGGCGGTGCGCGAGGACGAGGACGCGGCGCTCTCGCTCGGCGTGCCGGCGCGCTGGCTGAAGGTCGCCGCGATCTGCGTCAGCGCTGCGCTCACCGCCGCCTGCGGCGCGCTGTGGGCTCAATACATCGGCTTCGTCGATCCGTTCTACGTGTTTTCGGTGGACCTGTCGGTGAAGTTCGCGCTGGCGGCCATCATCGGCGGCCTCGGCACGGCGCTCGGCCCGTTCCTCGGCGCGGCCCTCATCACGACCGTCGAGACGTACTTGCGCGCCCAGTTCGGCGGCCTCGGCACCGGGCTCATCGGCATCTACCTGATCGTCTACGGCTGCGCGCTCATCGTGATGGTGCGATGGGTTCCGCATGGCCTCGTCGGGTGGATCGGCGAGGGGCTGCGCCGGCGCGCCGCGCCGGCGGCTCGATGAGCCTCCTTTCCGTCTCCGGCGTCTCCAAGCGCTTCGGCGGCATCGTCGCCAACCGGGGGATCTCGTTCGACGTGGAGCCGGGCGAGCTCGTGGGCATCATCGGGCCGAACGGCGCGGGCAAGTCCACGCTGTTCGAGGTCATCACCGGCTTCTACCGCCCGGACGAGGGCGAGGTGAGGCTCGACGGCGCACGGCTCACCGGGCTCTCGCCGGACGTCGTCTGCCGGCGCGGCATCGCGCGCACCTTCCAGAAGCTCCGGCCGTTCCAGGGGCTCACCGTGCTCGACAACGTGATGGTCGGGGCGCTCACGCGCACGACGGACGTGCGGCACGCGCGCGAGCGGGCGCGCGAGCTGGTGGGGAAGGTCGGGCTCGCCGAGAAGGCCGAGGCCCACGCCCGCACGCTCTCCACCGGCCAGCGCAAGCGGTTGGAGCTGGCGCGCGGGCTCGCCACCGAGCCGCGCGTCTTGCTGCTCGACGAGGTCACCGGCGGCGTGGACCAGCGAACGATCCCCGAGCTGGTTCGGCTCGTTCGCAGCCTGCACGCGGGCGGCCTGACGCTGCTGGTGATCGAGCACAACATGCGGGTGATCACCGCCGTCGCCCAGCGCATCGTCGCGCTCCACCTCGGCGAAGTCATCGCCGACGGCCCACCCGACCAGGTGACGCGCGACCGCCGGGTGGTCGAGGCCTATCTAGGCCTGGCGTACGTGCCGTGACGCATCCCGCGGCGACTCCCATGCTGACGGTCGAGGGGCTCGACGTCGCCTACGGCGACTTCCAGGTGCTGTGGGGTGCCGAGCTCCGCGTCGACGAGGGAGAGATCGTCTGCGTGCTGGGCCCGAATGGCGCCGGCAAGTCGACGCTGATGAACACGATCTCGGGGCTGGTGAAGCCACGCGCCGGGCGCGTCACGTTCCTCGACCAGCGCGTCGACGGGCTTCCCGCGCACCGCTCGGCGGGACACGGCCTGGCGCACGTGCTCGAGCGCCGGCGCCTGTTCCCGTTCCTCACCGTGCTCGACAACGTGCTGCTGGGCTCCCACAACCCCCGGGCGCGCTCGCATCGCGCCGAGACGCTCGAGCGGGTGGAAGCGCTGTTCCCCGTGGTGCGGGTCCGGCGCGCGCAGCTCGCTCACACCCTCTCGGGCGGCGAGCAGCAGATGGTCGCGATCGCCCGCGGCCTCATGGCGCGGCCCCGCCTGCTGATGGTCGACGAGCCGTTCCTGGGGCTCGCACCGCAGGTCGCCCGGGACATCGGCCTCCTCCTCCGCCGCATCCGGGAGGAGGAAGGGATCAGCGTGGTGTTCATCGAGCAGAACGTGGAGGTGGCATTGCGCCTGGCCGACCGCGGCTACGTCCTGGAATCCGGGCGCACGATCCTCAGCGGCCCATCTGCCGAGCTCCTGCGCTCGTCGGAGGTCAAGCGAATCTTCCTGGGCGACGTCGCGCTCTGATCCGGGTCGGCGCTTGACAGCGCGTCGGGTGCGGCGTTAGAGGTGAGCCGGCGGAAGGGCGTCCGCTCGCAAGAGGAGGTTGCCATGGCCAGAACGGCATTCGTCTCCCTCCTGATCCTCGTTGTTGGACTGTCGGGCGGAGAGGTCAGCGCACAGAATCAGGCGACTGGCCAGATCACCATCGCCTTCGACGCCTCGATCGCCACGTCGTTTCTCGATCCGGCCGAGACGCCGGGCATCGGCACGCCGTTCGTCTTCCTGTACGCGATGCACGACGCGCTGATCAAGCCGCTGCCCGGGAACAACATGGCGCCCTGTCTCGCTGAATCATGGACGGAGAGCGCCGACGGGCTCGTGTACGAGTTCAAGCTGCGCGAGGGGCTCAAGTTCCACAACGGCGATCCGTTCACCGCCGAGGACGTCAAGTTCAGCTTCCAGCGCTACAAGGGCACGTCCTTCAAGCTGCTGCACGAACGGGTGAAGTCGGTGGACATCGTCGATCCGCACCGCATCCGCTTCGTGCTGAAAGAGCCGTGGCCGGACTTCCTCGTGTTCTACGCGACCCCCGCGACCGGCGCTGCGTGGGTCGTGCCGAAGAAGTATATCGAGAAGGTCGGCGAGGAGGGCTTCAAGCGTCAACCCGTCGGGCTCGGGCCCTATCGCTTCGCGCGCATGACGCCGGGCGTCGAGCTGGTGCTCGAGGCGAACGAGCAGTACTGGCGCAAGAAGCCGACGATCAAGACGGTCGTCATCAAGGGCATCCCCGACCGCACGACGCGCCTGGCCATGCTGAAAACCGGCGAGGCGGATCTGGCCTACCTGATGATCGGCGTGGAGGCGGCGACCGTCAAAGCCGATCCCAGGCTTCGCCTGGCGAAGGTGATCCCGGCCGCCACCTGGTGGCTCGAGTTCCCGGAGCAATGGAATCCGAAGTCGCCCTGGAGCGACCGCCGCGTGCGGCTGGCGACGGCCCTGGCGATCGACGCGCAGGCCATCAACGACGCCGAGCGCATGGGTTTCTCGCGACTGACTGGATCGATCATCCCGAGCGTGCTGGACTTCGCGCTGCGCATTGAGCCGTACGGCCACCATCCCGCCCAGGCCAAGCGCCTGTTAGTCGAGGCCGGCTATCCCAACGGCCTCGACGTCGGGGAGCTCCGCTCGACGACGGAGTTCAGCTCATTCGCCGAGGCCGTGGCCAACTCGCTCGGCACGGTCGGCATACGGGCGCGCGTGCGGCCCGTGGAGCGAGCGACTTTCTTCGAAGTCTGGCGGGCCAAGAAGCCCACGGGCATGATCCTGGGCGCCACCGCGGCGCTCGGCAACGCGGCGACCCGCCTGGAGGCGTTCGTCATCACCGGCGCGACCTACGCGTACGGTGGTTATGGGGACATCGACGACCTGTTCATCCAGCAAGCGCGGGAGCGCGACCGGAAGCGGCGCGAGGCGATCCTTCACCAGATCCAGCAGCTGATGCACGAGCGCGTCATGCACGCGCCGATCTTCGAGCCCGCCACGCTGCACGGCATCGGGCCCCGACTCGAAGAGCCGGCCGTGGGCTTGAACTCGCTGCTGTATTTCGCCGCGCCGTACGAGGAGATGCGCCTGAAAAAGCAGTGAGCGCCGTCCAGGCGTTGAAAGGAGAGAGTCATGGCCAGCGCGAAACTTCCGACTCCCGATGAGCTCAGGGCGGTCGGTCGGCAACTGGGGCTGAATCTGTCAGACGCCGACGTCGCGTTCTTCCTCGAGACCATGGGCGGCAACGTGTCGGCCTATCACGCCATCGAGGCCATGGCCGACCCGATCCCGCCCGTGAAGTATCCGCGCACGCCCGGCTCTCGCCCCGAGGGCGCGGAGAACAAGTACAACGCCTGGTACTACAAGAGCGAAGTCCACGGCGCGTCCTCGGGCAAGCTCCGGGGTAAGCGCATCGCGCTGAAGGACAACGTGTGCCTGGCCGGCGTGCCGATGATGAACGGCGCCTCCACGCTCGAGGGCTACGTACCCGACGTCGACGCGACGATCGTCACGCGGATGCTCGACGCCGGCGGCACCATCCTGGGCAAGGTCCACTGCGAGTACTTCTGCTTCTCGGGCGGCAGCCACACCAGCGCGGCCGGCCCCGTGCAGAATCCGCGGAAGCCGGGCTACTCGGCGGGCGGATCGTCGTCGGGCAGCGCGGCGGTGGTGGCGGCCGGTGAGGTCGACATGGCCATCGGCGGCGACCAGGGCGGCTCGATCCGCATCCCGGCCGCCTATTGCGGCGTGTACGGTCTCAAGCCGACGCACGGTCTGGTGCCGTACACCGGAATCTTCCCGATCGAGATGACGCTCGATCACACCGGCCCCATGACGGCGACGGTGGCCGACAACGCGCTGCTGCTCGAGGTGCTGGCCGGCCCCGACGGGCTCGATCCGCGCCAGATGAACGTCAAGACCGCCGCCTACACGAACGCGCTGACCGGCGACGCGCGCGGCATGAAGATCGCGGTCGTGAAGGAAGGCTTCGGTCACGCGAACTCGGAGTCGGACGTCGACGCGCTGGTGCGCAAGGGGGCCGCGACGCTTACGCAGCTCGGCGCGCAGGTGGACGAGGTGTCGATCCCGTTCCACCTGGCCGGTCCCGCCATCTGGACGCCGATCGCCGCTGTACGTCACGAGCCTCATCGACGCCCACTCGGCCTGGCGCCAGCGCGCCGACGAGTTCTCCGACACGCTGAAGACGACGATCCTGTTCGGCCAGTACGCGCTGAACAAGTACCGCGGCCACTACTACGCGAAGTGCCAGAACCTGGCGCGCTCGCTGCGCGCCGCCTACGACGCGGTGCTCAGGGACTACGACCTGCTGCTGATGCCGACGCTCCCGTTGAAGGCCACGCCGATCCCGAAGCCGGGGGCGCCGCGGATGGAGATCATCCAGCGGGGGTTCGAGATGCTGCCGAACACGGCGCCGTTCGACGTCACCGGCCATCCGGCGATGAGCGTGCCGTGCGGGCTCAGCGACGGGCTGCCGGCCGGGATGATGCTGACGGCGAAGCACTTCGACGAGGTATCGATCTACCGGGCGGCGTCGGCGTTCGAGAAGGCGGGGGACTGGAAGGGGATCCGGCCGTAAGGGCTACGCCCACGCCCGGTTGTCGACGGTGTTCTCGAAGGTCGCGCCGGGCACGGTCATCTTCCACTTCACCGTCCAGGTGTAGGTGTCCTCGAAGCGCTCGCGGGTGTAGGGCTGCGGCGCCGCGTGCAGCAGACGCCAGGCCTGCAGCTCGTGCGGCTCGAGCAGCCCGCCCGTCTCGCGCGCGAGGTAGTGGACGAAGGGCGTCGGGTCCTTCTCGAGTAGCTCGACCGCCCGGGCCTGCGCGCGGAACATCCGGGCCAGGGTGGGCCCGTCGAGGTCGTCGCCGGCCGCCTCGCTGCGCGTCGAGTGCGACTCGATGAGGATGCGCATGCCCCACTTCTGGGCCACGCTGATCCAGGGTTCCATCAGGCTCGCCGCCGCGACCGCGCCGTCGCGCACCGCCTCGAGGCGCTTGAGCATCGAGCCGGCGTTGATCCGCTTGACGTGCTCGGGCGCGAGGAAGCCTTCCATCATCTTCAGCGTGGTGAACTCCGAGCCATTGTTCGGCGTCACGGCGATCGGCTTGTCCTTCAGCATCTCGGGCTCGTAGATCTTGGAGTCGCGGGCGACGACGACGGCGAACTTCGACATCGAGGCGCCCAGCGCCACGATCTTGCGCCCGCGCAAGCCCTGCGCATTGGCCTCGACTGCGCGCTTCATGATGCCCCATTCGCACATGCGGTAGCAGTCGATGCCGCCCTCGTTGTAGACCGAGTCGAGCGGGCGCTCGAAGACGGAATCGAACTTGACGGCATGCGAAGTCGTGACCTGGGCCATCCCCGGCGTGGTCACGAACTCGAGGTCGAGACCCTCGTCCCGAAAGAAGCCTTTGTCGCGGGCGACCAGTACCGGCAGGTCGTGGACCGCGTTCATGATCGCCACCTGGGGCTTGTGCCTGGTCTCGGGAGTCATGGCGCCTCCTCTGGGCTGCCGATTATCCGCCTCCTGGACTTTCAAAGGCAATCCGCGTAGCGGACTCGGACGCAAGCCTGACATTCCGCATCACCTGTCAAGTGTGCCATTTCCAACCTTTCAGAAATGACCTTGTATAGGTGGTGCCGCTCGGATTACGATTCGAGCGCCAAGCGCAATGGCGCTGAAGAGGAGTTCCTTTATACGCAGAGGAAGAGCCATGGGGAAGAAAAACGTCAGTCACTACGTGACGCGCCCGGGCAAGCATCTCGGAGATCCCCCGATCACGATTCCTGTCGCTGAAGACCTGCTGTCTGTTCCGGGGATTCCGACTCGCGATGGCGACGTCGCCTTCTTCGCGAGAGAGGATCCCCTGGAGAACATGGCCGTGGCCGAGAGCGCCTCGGCAGACTGGGCGCGGCGGCAGCGCAGTAGCTATTCCCCAGAATTGCGAGCGTTCTACGAAGAGCACGAGCATCACATGGAACCGATCGTGGAGTGGGTGAAGAACAGCGGCGACCTGAAGCCGACGGGCACACCCAACGGCGACGATGTGACCGAGGCGATACGACGCAAGGCGCGCGAGCTCGGCTACGGTGAGGTCGGCTTCACCCGGAACGACCGCCACTACGTGTATCAGAGCCGAAAGCCGCTGTTGAAGACCGACCTGCCTCACGCCATTTGCCTGGCGCTCGAGCAGGACTACGACAAGACCCAGTCGATTCCCAGCATGGCGGGAGAAGAGACCCACTTCGGCACCTATTTCAACCAGGGGCCGCTCACGATGGCGCTCGCGAACTTCATCCTGTCCCTGGGCTACCGGGTGCAGGTGTCGGGGCCCACCTGGCACTACGGCCCGATGATCCCGATGTTCGTGCAGGCCGGCCTGGGTCAGCTCGGCGCCAACGGACAGCTGCTCTCGCCTCACTTCGGATCCAGGGCTCGGCTCCAGATCATCTTCACCGACGCGAAGGTGACCCACGACCAGCCGGTTGACTATGGCATCCACAAATTCTGCCAGGTCTGCCAGGTCTGCGTGCAGCGCTGTCCCGGCCGTGCCCTGATGCCCGAGAAGGTCTGGTACAGAGGCGTCGAAAAGAACAAGCTGGTCTTCAAGCGCTGCCGCCCGGTCATGGCGCGCTACCTGGGCTGTGGAATCTGCATGAAGGTCTGCCCGGTTCAGAAGTACGGGATGCAGCCGGTGATGGAGCACTACGTCGAAACCGGGGAAGTCCTCGGAAAGGGGACCGACAGCCTGGAGGGCTACACGCTTCACGACAAGGGCTACTTCGGATCAGGCCAACTGCCGAGCTTCGACGCGGACTTCTTCAAGATGCCGCGCGGCAGGTCCGAGGACTGGGTGCTGATGGAATTCAGAGACAAGCTGATGACCGCGCATGGCGACGAAAGTGTCGACCATGACCAGATGTGGGAGGATCTCCGCAAGAAGGTCGAGGCATCGATGGACAAGCGGTCGGCCGCCGTGGATGCGGGGATGGATCGCGGCGTCTAGGAACCCTCGAAGCGGCCGAAGCGTGGGCGATTGACCGCCGGCGCGTTGGACGTCGGCGGTCAAGCCACGTGAAAGCGCTCCGATTCAGGGGGCTTCGACCACAGCTCTTCGGCACCTCGCATCGCCACCGCGCGCTCCGGACTCGCCCGCCATCCATCGTAGATGTCGTTGCTCGTCCACACCACCAGCGTGGTGATTTTCGTCGCATCGCCCGTCGAGTACAACGTCTGGCGGCTCACAAAGCCCGGCGCCCGACTCTGTGCGAGGCCGTTGCCGTCCAGGAGCTTCTTGGCCTCGTTGACCTTGTCCGCTTTGGCCCAATGATGAGTCAGCACTCCGATCATGAATTCCTTACCTCCCGTTCTGAGGCAGCCCGGCAGCCGGTGCGAATTCTAACCCGGGATGCCGGCCAGCGTCTCGTCGAGGACGGGCGCCAGCTCGGTGACGACCGCCTCGAGCGAGAACACGCCGTCGATGTGTCCGGCCAGCGACGGCCGGGCGGCGATGGCGACGTCCCTGAGATGCCGACCCTCCTTGACCGCCACCGTGGACCAGTCGTCGACGAGCGCCTGCGCGCTCGACCGATCGAGATCGCGTGCCATCACGCGGGCCAGCCGCTCGGAGAACACGAGGCCCTGGAGCGATTGCAGATTGGCCCTCATACGCTCGGCGTTCACCACGAGACCGCCGGCGATCCGCTCCAGGGCATCGAGCGCGCTGCCCGCGGCGTCCACCAGCGCGGGGATGGTCACGAGCTCGGCCTGCCAGCCACCGAGCGCGCGCTCGTGCTCGCCGAGCGAGCCTGAGAGCAGCGTGGCCATCAGGCCGGGCGCGCGCACCGCCGCGGCCAGGGCCTGAAGACAGGCCACGGGGTTGCGCTTGTGGGGCATGGCGCTGGAGCCGCCCACGCCCTTGGTCGGCGCCGACTCGAGCATCTCGCCGACCTCGGCCTGGGAGAGCAAGGAGACGTCGCGTGCGATCTTACCGATCGTCTCCGTGACGATCGCCAGCTCGGCCATCACCCGCAGCAGCTCGTCGCGCTGGTCGTGCCACACCCGCGCCTCGTGCAGGTGCAGCCGCATCGCGAGGCCGTTGCGCACACCCGCGCGCGTGCCGCCGAGGGCATCCAGTGTGCCGACGGCGCCGCCGAGCTGGATGCAGAGCGCCCGCTCGCGCGCCTCGGCGAGGCGCAGCCGGCAGCGGTGGAGCGCCGCCGCCCAGCGCGCGATCTTGAGCCCTGCCGTGATCGGTGTGGCCGGCTGCATGAGCGTCCGACCCAGCATCACGACGCCGGCGTGGCGCCGCGCGTGACCGGCCAGGCGGCTCGCCGCCGTGGCGAGGACGCCGTCGGCGTCGGCGAGGCACGGTTTCAGGCAGAGGATCAGGGCGGTGTCGAGCACGTCCTGGCTCGTCGAGCCGTAGTGGACGAAGGCCGCCGCTCGCGCGTCAACGGATGCGACGTGCTCCGTGAGCGCCTTGACCAGCGGAACGGCCAGCGAGCCCGAGCGCTTGGCTTCACCGGCCAGCGCCTCGGGGTTCAGGCTCAGGTCAGCACACACGTTGGCGATGATCCGCGCGGCATCCTGGGGGATGACGCCGACCTCTGCTTCGGCGCCGGCCAGCGCGCGCTCGAAGTCGAGCATCGCCCGCACGAACGCGTCGGCGGAAAACGCCTGGGTGAACGTGTCGCGCGCGAAGCTCCTGCCGACGAGGCTCACGACGATGGGCGCTCGCGCGCTAGAACTCGATGAAGACCGCTTCGCCGGCTCCCCGCAGTCGGACGTCCCAGCGATAGATCTTGGGATCGCCGGCATCACGAGCCGCGATCAGCGTGCGGAGCCGGTCAGGATCGCCGATGGCGCGAGCGAGCGGATCATCCTTGATCAATTCGAGCGGAGCGAGGAACACGCGCGTGCGCAGTCCCTTCAGGAGGCCGCGCGCGAAGATCGCGACGCTGATCTGGGGCGCATATCTCTCGCCGCCGGGGCCCGTGAAGGATCCGGGCATGACCGTTTCGACGGCATAGCGCCCGTCGGAGTCCGTCGAGACGCGGCCGTAGCCGTACGGTCTGGATCCATCGTCGCCGGAGGGGAACTTGCCGACCGCGTCCGCCTGCCAGGTCTCGAAGAGCGCGTCGTAGATCGGCGCGCCATTGCCGTCGAACACGCGCCCGGTCAGCGTGATGCGATCGCCGCGACCGGGGAACAGGACGCCGCCGCCGTCCTTCCACAGCAGCTCGCGCGCGAAGAAGGGGCCGACGGTCTGCGACGGTGTGGGCTTCGGCATCGTCACACCCCCATCGGCGTGGCGCGCGGCCCGCGCACCACCATGTCCCAGCGGTACCCGAGCGCGACGCCCTCGACGCCCTGCTCGAGATCGAGATCGGCGATCAAGAGCCTGCGCCCGGCCTCGGGCACGCTCTGGAAGATCGGATCGATCGCCAGCAGGGGATCGCCGGGGAAGAACATCTGTGTGATGAGCCGCTGCGCGTACGCGTTGCCGAATAGCGAGAAGTGGATGTGCGCCGGGCGCCACCCGAACGCGTGGTTCTGCCACGGATACGCGCCGGGCTTGACCGTCACGATCCGGTAGCGCCCCTCGTCGTCCGTGAGCACCTGGCCCTTGCCGAGGAAATTCGGATCCAGCGGCGCCTCGTGGTCGTCCACGGGGTGCGGATATTTTCCGGAGGCGTTGGCCTGCCACACCTCGATGAGCGACCGCCGCACCGGCCGGCCGTCCTCGTCGAGGAGACGGCCGACCAGCACCATCTTCTCGCCGAGGGGGGCGCTCCGACCCCAGGTCGTCAGATCGGCCTCGCTGTCCTTCACGAAATGCTTCGGGAACACCGGGCCCGTCGCCTCGAGCGGGCTCGGCGCGACGCGTACCAGCGGCTCGGACGGCGCCCGGAGCCGCGTGCTCTTGTAGTCGGGATAGAGGTACGGCGGGTGGACGTCCATGTGGTCTCCCTCCAGGAAATTCGGCGACACCGGCAGATTCTACTCCGTCGGGTCGCTGGCAAAGCTCGCTGGTCAGGTTAAGGGCGTGTAGAGCCGAAGGCCGGGAATGTCGCGGAAGTCCGCGGCGTTCAGCGTCCACAGCAGCGCATCCCGAGCGATGGCGGCCGCCCCGATCGCGAGGTCGCGCTCGCGCTGTCGTGCGCGCGCCACACGCCGATAGAGTCCGGCAGCGATCACCGCCTCGCTCGCGCCGAAGGGAAACGCGGCGTTCGCCGGAAGAAGCGCCTCCTGATCCTGGATCTCTGCCTCGTTGCGCGGCCCACGGAGCCACTCGTAGAGGACGAGCGCCGACAGGCCGAGCCGTTCGCCCTGACGGATCGCGCCGCCGAGCGCCGTGGACGAGTGGCGCCGGCCCGTCAACGCGTCGACGAGGACAGACGTGTCGAGCAGGATCACCGCGGCGAGCGGGCCCACCGGCGCCGCGCGGCCCGGATCTCACGCAGTTCGGCGTTCACTTCGGCCTGCGGCCGGGTCGGGGGCGCCTTCATGATCCGGTCCACGACGGCCAGCAGCCGCTGGCGTTCCTCGTCAGTCAGCTTGTCCGAGCGCGCTTCGTACTCTTTGATGGACTCCCGCACGACCTGGCTCTGCGGGCGGCCCAGCCGGGTAGCGAGGCGGCGGATCCGCTCCACCGTCTCGTCGTCGAGCGTGAAGGTCACCTTTACCATACCCTGCCATACTACCATACTGATATGGGAGGCCCATTTGACGACGCGGCCGTCGGCGCTCATCATGCGGCCCGGCCAAAGGAGGCCTCCATGGTGAGCCGACGCTCGTTCCTCGCTGGCAGCGGTGCCGCGGCGGCGCTCGCCGTCGCGTCGCGCGCGTTCGCGCAGTGGCAGCCGAGCCAGCGCTATCCCGATCCCTCGGTGCAGATCGTCGATCAGAGCTTCGCGCGCTACCGGCTGAACCTCGCCAAGGTCGAGCGGCTCGCGACGGGCTTCCGCTGGTCCGAGGGGCCCGTGTGGTTCGGCGACGGGCGCTATGTGCTGTGGAGCGACATCCCGAACAATCGCATCATGCGCTGGGACGAGGAGACCGGGACCGCGTCGGTCTTCCGCAAGCCGTCGAACTTCGCCAACGGCAACTCGCGCGACCGCCAGGGGCGCCTGATCACCTGCGAGCACGGCACGCGTCGCGTCTCCCGCACCGAGTACGACGGCACGATCACGACCGTGGCTGACAAGTTCGACGGCAAGCCTCTGAACTCACCGAACGACATCGTGTGCAAGTCCGACAGCTCGATCTGGTTCACCGATCCGCCGTTCGGCATCTTCGGCTACTACGAGGGCTACATCGCCAAGCCAGAGCTGCCGACGAACGTCTATCGCGTCGACGGCAAGGGAGGCGCGCCGACGGTGGCGACGGGCGACGTGAACCGGCCCAACGGCCTCGCGTTCTCGCCGGACGAATCGAGGCTCTATGTCGTCGAGGCCGGCGTGACGCCGCGCGAGATCGTCGTCTTCGACGTCGTCGTCGGCACCAGACTCCAGAACAAGCGCAAGTTCATCGACGCCGGTCAGGGCACGCCCGACGGCTTCCGCTGCGACGTCGACGGCAACCTCTGGTGCGGCTGGGGCATGGGGCAGGAGGGGCTGGACGGCGTCCACGTCTTCAATCCCGACGGCAAGCTGATCGCCCGCATCAACCTGCCCGAGCGCTGCGCCAACCTCTGCTTCGGCGGGACGTATCGCAACCGCCTGTTCATGGCCGCGAGCACGTCGTTATACTCGCTCTACGTCAACACCCAGGGCGCGATCGGAGGTTGAGCGGGGGCGCCGCATTTTCGGGGGTGCGCGGGGTCGCGACCGTCAGGATCGACAACGAGCGCGTGCGGGTGACCGAGTGGCGCTTCGCGCCGGGGGCCAGTACCGGCCCGCACCGTCACGAGATGGCGTACGTGGTGGTGCCGCTGACCACGGGTCGGTTGGCGGCGAGCGGGGCTGCCGGCGAGACGCTCAATGAATTGGTCGCCGGCGTGCCGTACTTCCGGCCGGCCGGCGTCGAGCACGACGTCCGCAACGCCAACGCCTTCGAGTTCGCGTTCATCGAGATCGAGCTGAAGGCGTAGCGTTCTTCCGGCGACCTACGCGAGATCGCGGCCCGAGCGGGTCAGGAGACGATCGAGGTGATTGGCGAAGCGCTGCCGGTCGCTCTGATTGAATGGCGCCGGGCCGCCGAGGATATCGCCGGTGGACCGCAGCTCCTGCATGAGATTGCGCACGGCCAGACGCTCACGGACGTTGTCCTCCGTATACAGCTCTCCTCGCGGGTCGAGCGCGTGAGCTCTCCGCCCGATCACCTCGGCGGCCAGGGGTATGTCGGCCGTGATCACCAGGTCGCCGGGCTGGATCTGCTCGATGATCGAATGGTCGGCGACGTTGAAGCCCTTTGCCACGCGGACGCTCTTGATGAAAGGGGATGGCGGGACGCGAAGCAGCGTGTTGGCGACCAGCGTCGTCAGCACCTGCGCGCGCTCGGCAGCGCGGAACAGGATCTCCTTGATGACCTGGGGGCACGCATCGGCGTCGACCCAGATCTGCACTCAGCGCCTTCCCACTAGCGCGCGCCGATCGTGTCGGCGACGAGCCGGCACATGTCGACCCCGGCCATCCTGAGATCGTAGGTCGCACACCCGCTGAAGACCGGATTGTCCGCAATGTCTTCTTCATTCACTCGAGCCGGGTCCAGTCCGAAGACGGAGGCGTAAGAGCAGACGACATAGCCGATGTAGCCGGTGGCGAGGCGCGGCTTGCCGGGTCGTGTAACGCAGCCGGAGACGGCCAGGAGGACCAGCACACCTGCGATCCAGAGGGTGGGCATGCGTGCTCCCATCCCTGTGACTATATAGGACGAGCGCGTCGCCTGACGGCAGCCGTGGGGGGATGGCGATCTGGTAGTAGACTCGGCGGCAAGCTCTCGAGCCGCTACGCCGGAAGGGAGAACATACCCGATGACTACGATCGATCCCGTGTGGGCGACCGTCGCCGAACTGTCCCGCGCGTTCGGCGCGCGCACGCTTTCGCCCGTCGACGCCGTCGAGGCACTGATCGGCCGGATCCGCCGGCGCAACCCGGTCCTGCACGCGTACATCGCGGTGTACGAGGCCGAGGCGCGGCTGGCTGCGGAAGCCGCGGACAAGGCCATTCGTTCCGGCCATCGCGTCGGACCGCTCCACGGCGTGCCCATCGCGCTCAAGGATCTCGTCGATCTCGAGGGGCGCATTACCACGGGCGGGTCGAAGGTGTGGGCCGAGCGTGTGTCGCCGGTCACCGCGACGCTCGCCGAGCGGCTCATCGCTGCCGGCATGATCATCCTCGGCAAGACGCACACGGTCGAGTTCGCCATGGGCAGCTGGGGCACCAACACGCACATGGGCGCTCCGCGCAATCCGTGGGATCTCAAGGTGCATCGCACGCCCGGCGGCTCGTCGAGCGGGTCGGGCGTCGCCGTCGCCGCGGGCCTCGCACCGGTCGCGATCGGCACCGATACCGGCGGCTCCGTGCGCATTCCCGCGGCCTGGTGCGGCATCGTGGGGCTCAAGGTGACGGCGGGACGAATCAGCACCTACGGTGTGCTGCCGCTCAGCTCGACGCTCGACACGCCTGGACCGCTGGCGCGCTCGGTCGAGGACGCCGCGCTGATCTATCGCGCGCTCAGCGGTCCTGACCCGAGGGATCCACAGACCCTCGCGTGGGCGCCGACCGATCCACTTCCCGCCCTCCGACGCGGCGTCGCGGGTCTGCGGTTGGCCGTCCTGCCCGACGTGGAGCGCACGGGAGTCGAGAAGGAGGTGCTGGTCGCGTACGACGCCGCCGTCGACACGCTCGCCAAGCTCGGAGCCCGCATCGTCCGCCTTGAGCTTCCGCACCGCCTGAGCGACTACGCGGCGGCGACGGGACGCATCATCGGCGCCGAGGGCTACCGATTCGTCGGCCACCTCGTCGACGACGAGAGTCTTCCCACGGACCCGCACGTGCGTCCGCGAATCCAGCTTGGCCGGACCATCTTGGCGCGCGACTACCTGCTGACCCTCGCGGCGCGCGAGGAGCACAAGCGTGCCTTCGCCACGGCGCTCGCCGACGTCGACGCCCTGCTGACGCCGACCGCCCAGACCTTGGCGATCCCGATCGATCGGGCGGACCAGTCGGGCACCGCCGCGCACTTCACGCGACCGGGCAACTACCTGGGGCTCTGCGGCCTCGCCGTCCCCAGCGGCTTCTCGGCGGATGGCATGCCGACGTCGCTCCAGATCCTCTGCCACGCCGGCGACGAGGCGACAGCGCTGCGCATCGGCTGGGCCTACGAACAGGCCGCCGGCTGGATGGCGCGCCGGCCGCCGGAGCCGTGAGGAGGGACGGGGCGAACTAGAACCCCGCTACGTAGGGGAGCTTCCTCGCCGTCGTCTCGATCGCCGTCCCCGCCTCCAGCAGCACCGCCGTCGAATCCCACGTGCCGCCCACGAGCTGGTTGCGTGGTCCGTCGGGTACGGTCGCCTTGATCGTGCGGTCGCCGAAGCGCACCTCTTGCTTCTCGACATCCACCGCCACCGGCGACTGCGGCGAGCGGCTGATCTCGCGCTGCAGCAGTTCGAGATCAGCCTGCGAGGCGACCAGGCACGGAATCCCCAGCATCACGCAGTTGCCGAAGAAGATCTCGCCGAAGGAGCCGCCGACGATGGCCGCGATGCCCCAGCGCATCAGCGCCTGAGGCGCGTGCTCACGCGACGACCCACAGCCGAAGTTCTGGCCGACCACCAGCACGGACGCGCCCTTGTACACCGGAGAGTTGAACGGGTGCTCGGGGTTCTGCTTCTTCGCGTCCTCGAAGACGTGCTCGCCCATGGTCTGGAAGGTCACTTCCTTGAGGAAGCGCGCTGGAATGATGCGGTCGGTGTCGATGTCGTTTCCCGGCAACGGAATCCCGCGGCCGGTCATCTGGCGCCGCTTGTAGTCGGTCGTATTCATCGAAGAATCTCCCTCACGTCGGCGACGGCGCCGGTGATAGCGGCGGCGGCGACCATCGCTGGACTCATCAACAGTGTACGGCCCGTCGGGCTCCCCTGGCGGCCGATGAAGTTGCGATTGCTCGACGACGCGCTCATCTCGCGGCCCACGAGCTGGTCGGGGTTCATGCCCAGGCACATCGAGCAGCCGGCCTTGCGCCACTGGAAGCCCGCGGCGTGGAAGATCTCGTGCAGGCCCTCGGCTTCCGCGGCCTTCGCCACCTGCTGAGAGCCCGGCACGATGAGCGCGCGCACGCTCTTGGCGACCTTGCCCTTCTTCGCGACCTCGGCGGCGATGCGCAGATCGGACAGGCGCCCGTTGGTGCAGGAGCCGACGAAGGCCACGTCGATCTTGGCGCCCTTGATCGGCTGGCCGGCCTGGAAGCCCATATGGGCGAGCGCCTCGCGGAACGTGGGCCGATCGGGCTCGGGCGCCGACTCCGGCGCGGGGATCCGCTGGCTCACGCCCACGGACATGCCCGGGTTGATGCCCCATGTCACGACGGGCTCGATCGCCGCGCCATCGAGTCGCGCCACGTCATCGAACGCGGCGCCCGATTCGGTCGCGATCGATTTCCACCAGGCAGCCGCTTTGTCGAAGGCCGCCCCGGCGGGCGCGTACTGCCGGCCGCGGAGATACTCGATCGTCGTCGCGTCCGGATTGACATAGCCGAAGCGCGCGCCGCCTTCGATGGACATGTTGCAGATTGTTAAACGCTCCTCCATCGTCATGCGGTCGATCACCGATCCCGCGTATTCGTAGGCGTATCCGACACCGCCTTTGACGCCCAGGTTGTTGATGATCGCCAGAATCACGTCTTTGGCATACACGCCCTTGGATAGCGCGCCCTCCACGCGTACCTGACGGAGCTTGGGCTTGGCCATCGAGAGGCACTGCGTGGCCAGCACGTCGCGCACCTGCGTGGTGCCGATGCCGAAGGCGATGGCGCCGACGGCGCCGTGCGTGGACGTGTGGCTGTCGCCGCAGGCGATGGTCATCCCCGGCTGGGAGAGGCCGAGCTCGGGGCCGATCACGTGGACGATGCCCTGCTTGCCCGTCGACATGTCGAAGAGCGGCAGATTGAACTCCGTCATGTTCCGGATCATGTGGACCGCCATCTCCTCCGCCAGCGGATCGGCGTAGGGGCGGGTCTGATCGGTCGTCGGGATGATGTGGTCGAGGGTGCCGAAGGTGCGCTCGGGCATGCGCACCTTGAGCTTGCCGTCCTTCAGCATCTGGAAGGCCTGCGGCGTCGTCACCTCGTGGATTAGATGCAAGCCGATCAGGAGCTGCGTCTGGCCCGACGGCAGCGTCCGGACCGTGTGAGCTTCCCAAACCTTGTCGAGCAGCGTGCGTGCCATGGGGTTCCTCCTCGGCGCGCGTATGCTGCCTCAGGCCCACCGTGTAGTCCAGTGAAACGTTCTGCACTGAATGGTAAGCTGTGGCCATCGGCCAACAACTCGTTCACCACTGAGTCGCAACACGGAGGCGCACCATGGCATTGCGGATCAACAGTGAGGCACCAAACTTCACCGCCGAGACCACTCAGGGCAAGCTCAACTTCCACGAGTGGATCGGCAGCGGATGGGCGATTCTCTTTTCTCACCCGAAGGACTTCACGCCCGTGTGCACGACCGAGCTCGGGTACATGGCGGGTCTGAAGCCCGAGTTCGACAAGCGCAACTGCAAGATCATCGGCCTGAGCGTCGACCCCGTCGCCGATCACCAGCGCTGGTCGAAGGACATCCAGGACGCGGTGGGGCACGCGGTGACGTACCCGATGATCGGCGATCCCGAGCTCAAGATAGCGACGGCCTACGACATGCTGCCCGAGGGCGCGGGCACCACCTCGCAGGGCCGAACCCCCGCCGACAACGCGACGGTGCGGTCGGTGTTCGTCATCGGGCCCGACAAGAAGATCAAGGCGATGCTCACGTACCCGATGTCGACCGGCCGCAACTTCGACGAAGTGCTGCGGCTCCTCGACTCCTGCCAGCTGACGTCGAAGCACAAGGTGGCCACGCCGGTGAACTGGAAGCAGGGGCAGGACGTCATCATCGTCACGGCGGTCTCCGACGACGAGGCGAAGAAGACGTACCCCGCCGGCTTCAAGACGGTGAAGCCCTACCTGCGCTTCGTCGCCCAGCCGAAGTAGCGTCGATGTGCGCCGCGCCGGTGGCGGTTGGTCGAGCCACCGGCGCGTTGGCGCTCACACGAGCCATGCGCCTCGCCGATCGCGCGGTCGAGCTGGCCGAAGCGCTCCTGCGTGAGGCGCGCGCCCACCAGACAGCCGACGAGCGCGCCCAGGCGCGCAAGCTCGCCCGCATGATGACCGACCCGTACGGCAAGGAGCTCACGATCGCCCTCGCCGACCAGGCCTTCCGGAGCCGGCGGCCCGAGCGCATCGCCGATCAGCTCGCCCACCTGCTCGAGCGATACGGCGTGCCCCGGTACATGGACTGGTGGGAGCGAGTTGCGCTCCTCCTCGGTGGGGCCATGGCGCACTATCTGCCGAGTCTGGTCGTCCCGCCGATCGTGAGCCGGCTGCGTCACGAGACGCAGAACGTGATCCTGCCCGGGGAGGAGGAAGACCTGCGCCGCTACCTCGAGGAGCGGCGCCGTACCGGCACGCGGCTCAATCTCAACCAGCTCGGCGAAGCGATCCTCGGCGAAGCGGAGGCGGCGCGTCGGCTGGAGGCGTACCTGGCGCTGCTCGCCCGCGACGACGTCGAGTACATCTCGGTGAAGGTGTCGTCGGTCTTCAGCCAGATCGAGCTCGTCGCGTTCCGCGCGACGGTGGCGCGCGTCGCCGAGCGGCTCCGCGCGCTCTACCGCGCGGCGGCGCGGCATCGGTACCACCACCCGGACGGGCGCATCACACCGAAGTTCATCAACCTGGACATGGAGGAGTACCGCGACCTCGACCTCACGGTGACGGCCTTCCGCGAGGTGTTGGACGAGCCGGAGTTCATGGCGTTGAGCGCCGGGGTCGTGCTCCAGGCCTATCTCCCTGACTCGCACCGTGTGCAGCGCGCGCTGACGACGTGGGCGCTCGCCCGCCGGGCCCGCGGCGGCGCGCCGATCAAGCTGCGCATCGTCAAAGGTGCGAACCTCGCCATGGAGCGCATCGAGGCCGCGGTGCACGGCTGGCCGCAGGCCCCGTACGAGACGAAGCTCGAGGTCGACGCCAACTTCAAGCGCATGCTCGAGTACGGCTGCCGGCCCGAGCATGCCGAGGCGGTGCACCTCGGCGTCGCCAGCCACAATCTGTTCGACGTCGCCTACGGTCTCGTGCGGCGCGAGACCCAGCACGTCGAGCCGTGGGTCGAGTTCGAGATGCTCGAGGGCATGGCCAACCATCAGGCGCGGGCGGTGCAGGCGCGCGCGGGCGGCCTGCTGCTCTACGCGCCGGTTGTTCGCGCCGAGGACTTTCACAGCGCGATCGCTTATCTCGTCCGGCGGCTGGACGAGAACACGGCCCCTGAGAACTTCCTGCGCCACGTCTTCGACCTCGAGCCGGACTCGCCGGAATGGCTCGCCGAGCGCGATCGATTCCGCGGCGCGTTCGACCTCGAGACCACGCTGTCCGACGCGCCCCGCCGCACTCAGGACCGGCGGAAGGAAGCGGACGGCGCTCCGGCGTCGCGCCCCCTCGGCGCGACGTTCCAGAACGATCCCGATACCGATTGGACGCTGGCGGCCAACCGCGCGTGGATCGACGACGTCGTCAGCCGCTGGCGCGAGCGACCGCCGGATGAAGTTCCGCTACAGATCGGCGGCGACCGCCTCGCGGGAGCGCGGGCCGGGGAGGGACGCGACCCGTCACGTCCCGGGCGCATGGTCTACCGGTATGCGCTGGGTAGCCAGGTGAATGTCGATCGCGCGCTGACGGTCGCGCACGCCGGGCAGCCGAGGTGGGCCGCGCTCTCGATCGAGGAGCGAGGCGACCGCCTGGAGGCGTGCGCGTCCGAGCTGAACCGCCGGCGCGGCGATCTGATCGGCGCCATGATGCTCGACGGGGCCAAGACGGTGACCGAAGGGGACATCGAGGTCTCCGAGGCGGTCGACTTCGCTCGGTACTATGCCCGCACGCTGCGCGTGACCGCGAGCGAGCTCGGCGACTGTCGGATGGACCCGCTCGGCGTGGTGGTCGTGACGCCACCGTGGAATTTCCCGCTCTCGATACCGGCGGGCGGCGTGCTCGCCGCGCTTGCGGCCGGCAACGCCGTCGTGCTCAAGCCGGCGCCCGAGGCGGTGCTCGTCGGCTGGTGGCTGGCCACCTGTTTGTGGGATGGGGGCATCCCACGCGAGATCCTCCAGTTTCTGCCGTGCCCCGACGACGAGGTCGGCCGCGGGCTGGTGACCGATGCGCGCGTCGGCGCCGTCATCCTCACGGGCTCGGTGGAGACCGCGCGCCTCTTCCTCGGCTGGCGGCCCGACCTCACGCTGTTCGCGGAGACCAGCGGCAAGAACGCCATCGTCGTCACCTCGCTCGCCGACCGGGATCAGGCCATCCGCGATCTCGTCCGCTCGGCCTTCGGCCACAACGGCCAGAAGTGCTCGGCGGCCAGCCTCGCCATCTGCGAGGCCGAGGTGTACGACGCCCCCGACTTTCGCCGTCAGCTTCGCGACGCGGCGGCCAGCCTGGGCGTGGGCAGCGCCTGGGAGACAGCGAGCCGGCTCACGCCGTTGACGCAGCCACCGGGCGCAGCGCTGCGGCGCGCCCTCACCGTCCTCGACGAGGGTGAGGACTGGCTGCTCGAGCCGCGCCCGGCTGCGGATAACCCTCAGCTCTGGTCCCCCGGGATCAAGCTCGGAGTGCGTCCCGGCTCGTTCTTTCACCGCACGGAGTGCTTCGGCCCGGTGCTGGGGCTGATGCGCGCCGAGGATCTCGATCACGCGATCGCGCTCGCGAACGCCCAGCCGTTCGGTCTCACGAGCGGGATCCAGACGCTGGACGAGCGTGAGATCGACCGCTGGGTCGCCGGCATCGAGGCCGGGAACCTTTACGTCAACCGCCCGATCACCGGGGCGATCGTGGGCCGTCAGCCGTTCGGCGGCTGGAAAGCTTCATCGGTCGGGCCCGGCGCCAAGGCGGGCGGTCCCAACTACGTGCTGCAGCTCGCGCGCTGGCGGCAGGTGTCGCACCCGGCCGGTGGCGGCGAGCCTCTCCCGGAGTCGTTGGCCGCGCTGCTCGAGCGATGCGTGGCCGAGCTGGCCGACGCCGACGCGCGCGCGCTCGTGCGAGCCAGCGCGGCGAGCTACGCCCGGGCCTGGCGCCTGCATTTCGGCCTCGAGCACGATCCCAGCGCGATCCGCGGCGAGCGCAACGCGTTTCGCTACCGCCCGTGCCGTCGCGTGATCGCGCGCGGCGCCACGGCGCGGCGGCAGGCGACGGCGCTCTGTCAGGTCCTGCTGGCGGCGTGCATGGCCGGCGTGCGTCTGACGCTGAGCCTTCCGCCGGAGTCGGAGCCCTGGGCGTGGCTGGCGGAGTGCGATGGCGTGGAGGTCTCCGTGGAGACCGAGGCGGGGCTCGTGGAGCGCCTGGCGCACCCGGGCGACGCGGAGCGCTTGAGGGTGTGGGAGCCGATCTCGACCGCGGCCCGCGCCGCCGCCAACGGGACGGGCGTCACCGTCATCGAGGCGCCCGTTCTCGCCAACGGACGGCTGGAGCTCCGCCGGTACCTCCGCGAGCAAACGGTCTCCCGCGTTCTGCACCGCTATGGCAGCGTGATGGCGCCCGACGGCAGCGTGACCGGAGTCGCTTGACGATATCCCGTTTCCGATGGAGGATCGCGGTCCATGGCTGAGCTTCACGACCTCTCGATCGCCGAGCTCTCGGATCTGATCGCGGCGCGGAAGCTCTCGCCGCTGGAGCTGGTCGAGGCGCTGATCCAGCGCGTCGAGCACTACGACCCGCAGACGCGCGCCTTCGTCACCCCCACGTTCGATCTGGCGCGGCGGCAGGCGCGCGGGGCCGAGGCCGAGATCGCGGCGGGCAGGTATCGGGGCGCGTTGCACGGGATCCCGTTCGCGCTCAAGGACATCTACGACACGAAGGGCATCCTCACGTCCGGCCACTCGCGCGTCTTCATCGACCGGATTCCTCGCGAGGACGCGACGACCACCGCCAGGCTCTACGATGCCGGCGCCGTGCTACTCGGGAAGCTCGCCACGCACGAGATGGCCCACGCCGGGCCGTCGTTCGATCTGCCCTGGCCACCCGCGCGCAACCCATGGAACCTGGCGCACTTCACCGGGGGCTCGTCGTCGGGGTCGGGCGCGGCCGTGGCCTCCGGGATGGTCCCGCTGGCGCTCGGCTCGGACACCGGCGGATCGATTCGAGGCCCGGCGTCGTTCTGCGGCGTCGTGGGTCTCATGCCGACGTTCGGTCTGGTGAGCCGGGCGGGCGTCATCACCAACTCCTACACGTTCGACCACTGCGGGCCGCTCGCGCGCACCGTCGCGGACTGCGCGCTGGCGCTCGAGGCGCTGGCCGGCTACGACCCGCACGACCCGGGCAGCCTGAGCCGTCCCATCCCCCGCTATCGTCGGGCTCTCACCGAGGATCTGCGCGGCCTCAAGATCGGCGTTCTCCGCTACCACTGGGAGGAGGATCTTCCCGCCTCCGAAGACGTGCGCAGGGCGATGGACGCGTCGCTCGACGTCCTCCGCCGGCTGGGCGCCGAGCTCGAGGAATGCCGCGTCAGGCCGCTCGGCGGCTACTTCGACGTGAAGATCATCATCGCCGAGAGCGAGATCTTCAGCGTCCACCAGACGAATCTCGTCGCGCGGCCCAAGGACTTCGGCGCCGATTTTCGATCCCGCGCGTTCCCGTCCGTGCTGTTCACCGCCAACGACTACGTCCAGGCCACGCGCGAGCATCGCCGGATGATGGTGGAGATGGAACCGCTCTACTCGAGGTTCGACGCGTTCGTGACGGCGGGCATGGGCGAGGCGCCGCGGCTGGCCGATTACCGCAGCGTCTCGTTCTGGCAGAAGCCGAGCTTGCTCACGGCCTGGAACGTCACGGGCCAGCCCGTCCTCGCGCTTCCCAACGGATTCGGGCGGAACGGGCTGCCCCTCGGCATGCAGATCGTCGGCCGGCCCTTCGGCGAGGAGACGATGCTCCGCATCGGTCACGCCTACCAGCGCGCCACGGCGTGGTCCACCCGGCGTCCCCAGCTTGCGCGCGGCGCGGCGGCGCCGGAGGTGGTCCCGCCGCCCGTGCTGTCCGGTCCCGTCGATCAGGTCGACGGAGAGACGCGCGACCTCTGCGTGAAGGCCGCCCGCCGGGCAGGCCTGCAGCTCGACGACCTGATGCTGGCTCAGCTCCTGGAGGGTGCACCGTACGCGTTGAGCATGGCGCGTCGCCTCCGCCGCGACCATGACCCGCACCACGAGCCGGCGAACGTGTTCAGCTTCCCGCGCTAGCCTGCGTCTCGCGAGCTATTTCGTCGCGAAGCAGTAGAAGAGGCCGTTGCCCCCGGTGCTCTTGAGATCGTTCTGGCTGCAGCCGCCGTCGGGGCCGCGCGAAGGATGCGACGAGTTCCAGGACTTCGACGCGTCGTCGTCACGCAGGCCCTGCCGGTCGTGATGCCCGACCATCGCGGCGCCTTGACCGCTCTTGCTCCAGTTGCCGCACGTACGATCCTCTCCGGCTGCGAACGCGGTGCCGTCCGGCTGGGATCCCGTCAGGATGTCGTGCATGTTGGGCGTGTCGCCCCGGCCGTTGACCGTCTCGCCCTTCTCGGTCAGCGCCGTCTGCTTGTTGATGTTGTTCTGACCGTGCAGCTCGGCCACGTCCTTGGCGACGATGATGCCCTTGGCGTTCTGCCAGGGGCCGCTCCCGATCCGATCGCGCGCGTTGACCGCGCCGGCGCCCTGCGTGCTCAGATAGGCGTGCCAGGTCATGCTTCCCGCGCCCGCGGTCGCCGCGAGCAGCAGGCAGTGCCGGTCCGCACCGGCGAGACCGCCGAGATCTCCACCCTTCCCGGAGCCGACGCTGGTGATGAAGAAGCTCACCCCGCCCTGCTGCGCCTGACCGCCGGATGATCCGCCGAGCAGGAGCAGCACCAACGACGCCAGGATCGACAGGCCGATTCGGTTCATGTCACCCTCCCGAGGACAGAACGTAGCACGAAGCGCAAACCCTGGCGGATTCGATGCCCGCCCTCAGCACTAGGTCGCCCGCGGGTCGAGGGCGTCGCGCAGCCGGTCGCCGACCAGGTTGATGGCGAGCACGGTGAGGAGGATCGCGAGCCCCGGGAGCGTGGGGAGCCACCACGCGACGGTCACGAAATCGCGTCCGAGCGAGATCATATGACCCCACGTCGGGTACGCGCGCCCCGAGCTCACGCCGAGGAACGAGAGGGCCGCCTCCGCCAGGATCGCCTGCGCCACTTGCAGGGTGGACAGCACCACGATCGACGACACCGTGTTGGGCAGGACGTGGCGGACGATGATGCGCAGCCGTCCGACGCCGATCGCGCGCGCCGCCTCGATGAACTCCTTCTCGCGCAGCGCCATCACCTCCGCGCGCACGACGCGCGTGTAGCGCTCCCATCCCGTCAGCCCGAGCACCACGATGATGGTGACCAGGCTCGGCCCCAGCGCGGCCACGAAGGCGAGCGCCAACAAGATCTGCGGGAACGACAGGAAGATGTCGACGACGGTGCCGATGGCGGTGTCCACCTTGCCGCCGACGAAGCCGCTGACCAGCCCCGCGGTGACGCCGACGAGGAGGCTCACGATGACCGCCGACACGCCGACGAGCAGCGAGACCCGCGCGCCGTGGACGATCCGGCTCAGCACGTCGCGCCCCACCTGATCGGTGCCGAGCAGGTACGCGGCGCTGCCGCCCGCTTGCCAGACCGGCGGCGTGAAGCGCCGGAGGAGGCTCTGCTTGGCCGGATCGTGCGGCGCGACCCACGGCGCGGCCAGCGCGACGCCCACGACCACGAGCAGGATCAGCGAGCCGGCGAGCGCAGCGGGGTTGAGCGCGAACCGTCGCCAGGCCCGCGAGCGGCTGAAGAGCGGCGCGCTCGGCGTGTAAACGACCGACTCCCGATCGAGCGTGACGGCCATCAGCGCAGCCTGATCGTGGGGTTGAGGTAGACGTAGAGGACGTCGACCAAGAAATTGACCGTCACGATGATGATCGCGAGCAGGAACACACCGGCCTGAACGATGGGGAAGTCGAGCTGCACGATCGACCGGACGAGCAGCCGGCCGACGCCCGGCACGGCGAAGACCGTCTCGGTCAGGATGGCGCCGCCCAGGAGCAGACCGAACTGCAAGCCGATGACGGTGACGATCGGCAGCGCCGCGTTGCGGAGCGCGTGGCGGAAGATCACCAGCCATTCCGAGAGGCCCTTGGCCCGCGCGGTCCGCACGTAGTCGAGGTTGATGGTCTCCAGCATGCTCGAGCGAATCAGCCGCATGAAGAGCGGCGTGGTGAAGGCCGCCAGCGTGACCGACGGCAGCACCATCGACGCCCACGTCTCCCAGCCCGACACCGGCAGGATCCGCCACTGCACTGCGAAGAGCAGCATGAGCATGATGCCGATCCAGAACACGGGCATGGACTGGCCGAGGAAGACGACGACCGTGGCCGCATGGTCGGCGATCGTGTTGCGGCGCACCGCGCCGTAGACGCCGACGGGCAGCGCGACCCCGAGCGCCAGCGCGACGGCCATGGACGTCAGCGCCAGGGTCGTCGGCATACGCTCGACGACGAGACCGAACGCCGGCTCGCGGTGGAAGAACGATTTGCCGAAGTCGCCGCGCACGGCGTTCGCGACGAAGCGAACGAACTGGGTGGGAAGCGGATCCGTGAGGCCAAGGGCCACGCGGAGCTGGACGCGGTCGGCCTCGGGGGCCTCCGGCATGATCAGCGAGACCGGGTCGCCACTGGCGTGGAGGATCGCGAACGTGACGACGGAGACGCCGATGCAGACGACGACGAAGCGGAGGAGGCGCCGGATCAGGAACGCGGACACGGCGCCCCTCCGTCAGCGCCTCAGTTCTTCGGCTTGGCCGCGAAGAGCCAGAGCCACTCGTCGGGGCGCGCCTCGTAGGCGACCTTCTTCGAGATGCCGAGCGTGTCGTTCTGCGTGTACAGGAAGACCGACGGCGCTTCCTCGCGGATCATCCGCTGGATCTCCGCGTAGATCCGCTTGCGCTTGGCCTGATCGACGCTCGACCGGGCCTCGTCGATGAGCCTGTCGAGGCCCTCGACGCGCGCGTAGTGCTTGCCGATCCAGCCGCCGGGCTCGGTGTGATAGAGCGGGTGCAGCACGGCGTCGGCGTCGAAGACCGAGTAGTTCCCCCAGCTGCCGTACGCGCCGTTGGTGGCCTTGCCCTCGGCCTGGAGGAACTTGTTCCACGCCGGGCCCGGGTCCCACATCTTCACCGTCGTGCGCAATCCGATGTCCGTGAGCATCTGGCCCAGGGCCTCGAAGTGCGGGCGCCAGTCCACCGCCGCGCTGTGCAGCGTGATGTCGACGCCGTTCGGATAGCCGGCCTGCGCCAGCAGCTCCCTGGCCTTCTTGGGTTCGTACGGGTACGGCGGGACGGAAGGGTCGTACCCGAACGCGGCCGGCTGGACGACCGTCGCCACCTGCCGCCCCAGCCCGGCCATCATCTTCTGGAGCATCGCCTGCTTGTCGATGGCGTAGTTCGCGGCCTGGCGGACGGCCTTCTTGTCGAACGGCGCGCTCCGCATGTCGAGGGAAATGTAGTGCACGCGCAGGATCGGCGTCGTGCTGATCCCCGTCAGGGGATGGCTCTTGATGTCGGGCAGGAGGTCCGCGTTGACGTTGCGGATGATGTCGACGCCGCCGGTCTTGAGCTCGGCCACCGCGGTCGACACCTCGGGGATCGCCCGGAAGACGAGGTACTTGAAGGCGGGCTTGCCGCGCCAGTGCCCGTCGAAGGCCTCGAGCCGGATGTGCTGGTCGCGCTTCCACTCCACGAGCTTCCAGGGGCCGGTCCCGACCGCCGCCGTGCTGCCGAAGGCCTCCTCGCCCACCTTTTCGAGGTGCTTCTTCGGAACGATGGGGAAGAACACGACGCGCTCGAGCAGGAGCGGGAACGGCTTGTCGGTGACGAGATGGATGGTGTCCGCGTCGACGATCTTGACTTCCTTGATGGCGCGGACGTTACCGTACTGGGGCGACTTCTTCTTCTCCTTGCCCGGCTCCAGCACCCGGTCGAACGAGAACTTCACGTCCTCGGCCGTCATGGTCGAGCCGTCGTGGAACCTGACGCCCTTGCGAAGCTTGAACTCCCACGTCGTGTCGTTGAGCGCCTTCCACGACAGGGCCAGCGAGGGCTCGAACTCGAGCTTGGCGGTGCGGTGCAGCAGCGAGTCGAACATGTTGATGTTGACGAGGATGCCGACCCGCTCGAAGTGCATGTGCGGGTCGAGGGTCGGCGCGTGTGACGGCAACGCGACGGTCAGCGTATCCTTGCCCTGCGCGGCGGCGCCGATCGGCACGGCGACGAGCGCGGCGAACGTCAGGGCAAGTACCACGGAGAGCCAACGCTTCATGGGGTGTCCTCCTTCGCCGTTGCGTGACCATACACCATGCCGGGGGGACAGCGGAAGCCCACTGCGCGCGTGGTCACGATGCTAGAATTCGCCCCGGCGGCGGGGCCGCGCCCGACCGCGGTCGTGCGCGCCCCAAGCCGTCGCGGGGCTGGGGCGCCGCCGGCCGAAGCGCGGCTAGCAGGCAAGGGGGAAACGTGAACATCCGACCGAATCGCGTCAAAGAGAAGCTCGCGGCCGGGCAGGTCGCGACGATCCTGTCCGGGGCGAACGACCCGGACCTGATCGATCAGCTTGGCACGCTCGACGTCGACGGCATCTGGCTGGAGGGCGAACACGGCGGCGTCGACTACGCCGATCTCGGCAACTTGACGCGGGCCTGCGACCTCTGGGGGAAGACCTCGGTCGTGCGGGTGATGGACAACGACTACGCCACGATCTACCGCACGCTCGACCGCGGCGCCCAGGGCATCGTGGTGCCGCACGTCAACACCCGCGCCGAGGCCGAAGCGGTCGTCGCGGCCGGCAAGTTCGCGCCGCTGGGCAAGCGCGGCATGTACACGAGCCGCCAGGGCTTTGGCGTGGGCGACTATCTGAAGACCGCCAACGACCAGAGCCTGTTGATCGTGCTGATCGAGGACATCGTCGCTGTCCGCAATCTCGACGAGATCGTCAAGGTCGACCACATCGACTGCTTCTTCGTGGCGCCGAACGATCTGGCGACCTCGATGGGCCACATCGGCAACATGGGCCATCCGGACGTCCAGCGAACGGTGGATGGCGCGTTGACGAAGATCGCGCAGTCGGCCCGCGTGGCCGGGATGCTCGTGAGCCTGGACACCGTCGAGCGCTACACCCGGCTGGGCGTGCGCGTGGTGATGACGAGCTTCTTCCCGTGGATCCAGTCCGGCGCGAAGGCGCTGATCGAGCGTGGCGTCGCCGGAGCCCGGGGCTGACGGTTCTTCCGCGAGTGCATCCTGCCCGTTCTCGACGAGATCCGGGCGCGCGGGTGAGGTTGACTGACGCGTTCGGAGTGGCGCGCGATGAGGTCGTCGCGTTCGTCGGCGGAGGTGGGAAGACCACGGCGATGTTTCGCCTGGCGGGCGAGATGGTGGAGAAGGGCGGGCGCGCGATCACGACCACGACCACGCACATCTTCGCCGCGCAGATCGCGCTGGCGCCTGCCCACGTCGCCGCGGCCGAGGCGACGCAGGCCAGCGTGTCCGCCGCGTTGTCGGCGCACGGCCACGTGCTGGTCATCGGGGCCACCGACGCCGGGTCCGGCCGAGCCGGCGGCGTCGCACCGGACCTCTTCCGGAGCCTGCGGGCGTGGTGCCCGGGCGTATGCCTTCTCAACGAAGCCGACGGCTCTCGCATGCGCCCGTTCAAGGCCCCGGCTGCTCACGAGCCCGTGATCCCGGCCGAGACGACGCTCGTCATTCCCGTCGTCGGGGCCGACGTCTTCGGTAAACCGCTGGATGACGTGAACGTCCACCGGCCCGAGCGCGTCAGCGACTTGAGCGGCGCCCCGCTGGGTGCGTCGATCACGCCCGAGATCGTGGCGCGGGTGCTGGCGCACCCCGACGGCGGGCGGAAGGGCGTGCCGGCCGGCGCTCGCGTCGTGGTCCTGATCAACAAGGTGGAGCGCCTCCCGGACCGGGCGCCGGCGCGCGAGACGGCCGAGCGCCTCCTTCGGGAGCCGGCGATTCACTCGGTCGTGCTGGCCGCAGTGCGCGGCGAGAAGCCCGTGCTCGAGCTGTGCACGCGATAGTGCTTCAATCACTGGGGCCCCGCCGGCCGAGGCGCGGCGATGAAAAGAGGACCGCATGGCAACGGTAGAGACGGCGCTCGGCCCGGTGGCGACGACCGAGCTCGGACCGACGCTGATGCACGAGCACATCGTCACGCGTTCGCCCGGAGTCCAGGAGAACTGGCCCCATCTCTGGGATCGAAACGCGATCCTGGCGCTGGCCGAGCAGAAGATGGCCGACCTCTACCGTCGCGGCATCCGCGCCCTCGTGGACCTGACCACCGTCGACCTCGGGCGCGACATCGACTTGATCGTCGGGGTCGCGCGCCGCTCGCGCGTTCACGTGATCGTCGCCACGGGTGTCTGGTGGAGGCCCCAGCGGTACTTCAGCGTGCACGGCGTCGACGCGGTGGCCGAGCTGTTCATCCGCGACATCACCCTGGGCATCGGCGCGAGCGGCGTCAAGGCCGCCATCATCAAGTGCGCCACCGATACCGCCGGCGTCACCCCGGTGATCGAGAACGTCCTGCGGGCGTCGGCCCGGGCCCAGAAGGCGACGGGGGTGCCGATCTCGACGCACACGTGGGCCGCGGGCCGAACCGGCGAGGCGCAGCAGGCGATCTTCGCTCAAGAGGGCGTCGACCTGAGCCGCGTCATCATCGGCCACAGCGGCGACAGCGAGGACCTCGGCTATCTGCGCGGGCTGATGGAGCGGGGGAGCACGATCGGGATGGACCGCTTCGGTCTCGACAACTACTTACCGACGGCGAAGCGGGTCGACGTGATCGCCCGGCTCAGCGCCGAGGGCTACGCCGGCAAGATGGTGCTCTCGCACGACGCCAACTGCTGGACCGACATGCTCTCCGAGGACGCCAAGCGGCGGACCCGGCCGCAGTGGAACTACAACCACATCTCCGATGACATCCTGCCGGCCTTGCGCAAGGCGGGCGTCAAGGACGACCAGATCGACCAGATGCTCGTGCGCAACCCGCGCGCGATCTTCGAGGCGACTCCGACGCGCCGTCGCTGACTACGGGAGCGTGCTATCGTGAGCCCGAGGCGCGACAAGGAATGATGGTGGAAGATGGCTGAGCTACCGATCTCGCTGACCTGCGCCGACTACGCTCGCGTCATGCCCCTCGCGACCGGCGAGGTGAAGCCCGAGGGGATCGCGCTCACGATGATCCTCAGCAGCCGAGGTTCGTGGCCGGGCCGCGCCGAGATGCTGCGGCGGGCCGTGCAGGACCCCGCGGTGCAAGGGGGCGAGTGGTCGATGGCGCAGTACCTCTATCGCATCGACAAGGGGGACCGGCGCTTCGTCGGCCTCCCGGTGTTCCCGCTGCGCAACTTCACGGCGCGCGATCTCTACATCCGCCGCGGCGGACCGATCCGGAAGGCGGCGGACCTGGCCGGCAAGCGCATCGGCATGTACAGCTACACCGCGAGCGGGTCGATCTGGTACCGCCACTTCCTGCGCTTCGTGGGGCTGGATCCGACGACCATCCAGTGGTGGATCGGGGAGATCGACACGCCCTGGTCGGCGCCGACGGACCAGAAGCTGCCGGCGGGCGTGAACGCGGCCCCGCCCGGGAGGTCTCTCTCGGAGATGCTGATCGCGGGGGAGCTGGAGGCCATCTACAGCCCGCCGCGCCCGCAGGCGTACCACCCCAAGGCCGGTCCGATCGTGCGGGTGTTCCCGGAGTTCCGCTACATCGAGCAGGAGTACTTTCTCAAGACCGGCGCGTTTCCTCCACAGCATCTGATCGTCCTCCGGCGCGAGGCCTGGGAAGCGAACCCCTGGATCGCCCGCAGCCTCACCGAGGCGTTCAGCGCCGCCAACGATTGCTTCACCGCGGCGCAGAAGGGGTTCCCGTACGCGACGCCGTGGCTCGAGGCCGAGCTCGAGGACACGGTGGCCGTGATGGGCGAGGACTTCCACGCGTTCGGCTTCGAGCGGAACCGCGCGCAGATCGACGCGTTCGCCGACGAAGCCTTCCGGCTGGGCCTGACGCGCCGCCGGGTCACGACCGACGAGTACTTCGCCGACTTCCTCCGAGGAGGCTGACCAGATCATGGCGATCATCCTGGGCACGGGCGCGCATCGTTACGAGGTCGTCGACAACTGGGCGAAGGTGCCGCCGGGGCACGAGTTCAACGCCGACGTCGCCGCGGTGGGGGTCGACCAACAGGACCGCGTGTACGCGTTCAATCGCGGCAAGCACCCGATGGTCGTGCTCGACCGCGACGGCAACTTCCTGCGCTCGTGGGGCGAAGGGCTCTTCCCGCGCGCTCACGGCGTGTACATGGCGCCCGACGACACGATCTGGCTGACCGACGACGGGGACCACACCGTCCGCCACTGCACGCTCGACGGCAAGGTGCTGCTGACGCTCGGGATCCCGGGCACGCCGCGGCCCTACATGAGCGGCGAGCCGTTCCACCGCTGCACCCACACGGCGCTCTCGCCGCAGGGCGATCTCTACGTCTCCGACGGCTACGGCAACTCGCGCGTCCACAAGTTCGCGCCGAACGGCACGCTGCTGCGCTCGTGGGGCGAGCCCGGCACCGATCCGGGCCAGTTCAACATCCCGCACAACATCTGCTGCGACGCCGACGGCTGGGTGTACGTGGCCGACCGCGAGAACCATCGCGTCCAGGTCTTCGACGGCCACGGCAAGTTCGAGACCCAGTGGATCAACATGCACCGCCCCTCGGGCCTGTTCATGGAGCGTGGCGGGCAGGGGCGCTTCTTCGTGGGCGAGATCGGCGGCGGCATGGGCGTCAACTACGACATGCCCAACATCGGCCCGCGCGTCAGCATCTACAGCCACAGGGGTGAGCTGCTGGTGCGGCTCGGCCAGCGTCCGGCCGGCCTCGAGACCGGCCAGTTCATCTCGCCGCACGGGCTGGCCGTCGACTCGCGCGGCGACATCTACGTGGGCGAGGTGTCCTACACGAACTGGGGCAACCGCTACAAGGGCCAGCCGCACCCGCCCGGGCTCCGCAGCTTGCAGAAGCTCGTGAAGGTGAGCTGACGCTCCGACCGCGTCGTGGTCAGGCGGTGACGAAGGCGGCGTAGTGGTCGCCCTTGGAGATGGGCGCCAGGCCGCTCGCGACTTCGCTCCAGTGCTCTCCGCCGTCGTCGCTGCACCACACCTCGCCGGTGGCCGTCGCGGCGAAGAGCGAGAAGGATGTGCCCCAGTCCTCCAGGCACATCGCCTCGAAGGCGGTCCGCAGCCGATCCGGCAACCCGTGATTGAGCAACACCTGCCAAGTCTTTCCGCCGTCGGTGCTCCGGGAGATGCGCGAGCCTGCGTAGCGCTCTCGACGCCAGGAGCCGGGTCCCTTCTCGGCGGACGCCACGAACATCAGCTCGGGCTGCCGCGGGTGGAGCACCAGGAGGTCGGGATAGCCGCCGATCTCGTGCTTCAGGTCGGTCCACTGCTCCCACGTCTTGTCGCCGTCGCTGCTCACGTACATCCCGATGCCGGTCGTGATGTAGATGCGCCCGGGATTCATCGGATTGAACAGCGTGCGGTGGACGTCGTCGTCCATCCCCGGGATCGCGCGGAAGGTCTTTCCTCCGTCGGTGCTCTTGATGAGGCCGCCCTGCTCCACGCCGATGAACAGCGTGTTGGGGTCGTCCGGGTGGAAGTTGATGTGCTTGGTGTGGGCGACGTGCGGTGGTGCCGGGAAACTCCATTTCGACGTGTCCACCGACCGGAGAGCCGGCAGCTCGGTCCAGCTCCTTCCGAGATCGTCGCTGAAGAACAGGTGCGCGGGTTCGGTCCCCGCGAAGACACGCACGCCACCGGCCAGACTAGTGCAGGCGAGGCTGTAGACATTGTGCTGCGTGAGCCCATGGTCCCGCCGCTCCCAGGTCTCGCCGCCGTCTGCGCTGGCCATGATCGAGCCGTGCTTGGAGCCGGCGAAAAGCGTGCCGCTCTCGGGCTCGAGCAGTAGCGCGTGGATGTGCTTGTCGGTCAAGGTCCGGCGGGCGACGCGCCAGCCGGAACCAGCGGACTCTCGCTCGAGGCACACCACGCCCTCAATGGTGCCGACCAATACCTGCCGGGAGGGGGCGGGAGAGCGATAGATCGTGGGGCCGCCATGCGAGAGCGTGATCGCCATGAGTGCCTCCTTCTCTGAGTTCCGCGCCCGAAGACGTCAGACGCTGCCGACGGCCAAGACATTGCGCCGCGTCGCCTCACGTGTCAAGGCTGGGGTAGAATCCGGACCATGAACACGCCATCCATCGACCGCCTGGATCATCTGGTGCTCGTCGTCCGGGACGTGGACGCGGCCTGCGCGTTCTATCGCCGCGTGTTGGGCATGGAGGTGGAGACGTTCGGGCGAGGTCGGACGGCGCTCCGCTTCGGCCGACAGAAGATCAACCTCGAGAGCGCCCCTGGGCTGCCGGCGGATGGGCCCCGGCCCGGCCCCGGCCATCTCTGCTTTGTCACGGACGCGCCGCTTGCCGACTGGACGACCCACCTCGCGTCGTGTGGTGTTCAGCTGACCGAGGGCCCGGTCAAGCGGAGCGGCGCCGAGGGGCCGATCGACTCGATCTATCTTCGTGACCCCGACGACAACTCGATCGAGATCGCGACCTACGCGCGTCGTGACTGATCGAACCCTCCGCGTCGGCGCGATCTTTCCCCAGACGGAGTGCGGGACCGACGTCAAGGCGATCGGCGAATTCGTCCAGGCCGTCGAGGCGATGGGGTTCGATCATCTCTTCGTGGCCGATCACGTGCTGGGCGCCGATCCCAGGTTCCACTCGCACCCGTCGCTGGCCAACTACTCGCACGAGGCGGTGGTCCACGAGGCCCTCACGCTGCTGGCCTACCTGGCCGGCGTCACGAGCCGGATCACGCTGGCGACGGGCATCCTGATCTTGCCGCAGCGCCAGACCGCGCTGGTCGCCAAGCAGGCGGCCCAGATCGACGTGCTGAGCGGCGGCCGGCTGCGCCTCGGCATCGGCGTGGGGTGGAACGCCGTCGAGTACGAGGCGCTCAACGAGACCTTCGACAATCGCGGCAAGCGGAGCGCAGAGCAGATCGCGGTGCTGCGCGCGCTGTGGACGCAGCCGGTCGTGGACTTCCGCGGCGAGTTCCATCGGATCAGCCACGCCGGGCTCAACCCGATGCCGATCCAGCGGCCGATCCCGATCTGGTTCGGGGTCGGCAGCCGCGATCACGCGGTGCCGCCCGAGGCGGCGCTGCGTCGCATCGCGCGCCTGGCCGACGGCTGGAGCCCGAACCTGACGCCCGACGCCCACGGCCAGGCCGTCGTCGAGCGCGTGCGCACGTACGCCCGCGAGGCCGGCCGCGATCCCGCCGGCCTGCCGCTGGAAGGCCGCATCCGCATCGGCGGCCAGGGCCCGGATGAATGGACGAAACAAGTGAAGGCGTGGAAAGCTCTCGGCGCGACCTCCGTCATCGGCGAGGCGCGGGGAGCGGGGTTGAGCTTCCCGGACGGGCACCTGGGCGTGCTCCGTAAATTCCGGGAGACCGTACGCTGAGGCAACCGAGACAACGACGGGAGGCACCGTGGCTGAGCAAGTGACGCTGCAGATCTTCTCCGACTACGTCTGACCCTGGTGCTATCTCAGTACCGTGCGTATTGAGAAGCTCAGGACCGAGCACAACGTGAAGATCGAGTGGGTGCACTTCCCGCTGCACCCGGAGACGCCGCCGCAGGGCCGCTCGCTCGCCGAGCTGTTCGCCGGGCGTAGCAACGTGGACCGAAAGGCCATGCACGCGCAGATGAAGGCGCGCATGGACGCCGAGGGCCTGCCCTACGGCGAGCGCACCATGACCTACAACAGCCGCCTGGCCCAGGAGCTCGGCAAGTGGGCGGACACGCAGCCCAGCGGCGAGGCGTTCCACGACGCGATGTTCCGCGCCTACTTCGTCGAGTCGCGCGACATCTCCAACCCTGAGGTCCTGCTCGAGATCGCCGAGCGCGTCGGGCTGTCGGTCGACGGCGCGCGCGAGGTGCTGGGGAAGCGCACGTTCAAGGCGGCCGTCGACCGTGACTGGGAGCTGTCGCGCCGCTACGGCGTCACCGGCGTGCCGACGTTCGTGGCCGGGCGTCGGGGCGTCGTCGGCGCGCAGCCGTACGAGGTCTTGGAGAAGCTCGTGCAGGAGGCTGCGAAGGGCGATTCGACTTAATCGACGCCCGCGAGCTGCAGCTCGTGGGCACGGTGGCAGCTCACGAAGTGGCCGCGCGAGATCTCCTGCCACGCCGGCGCCTGGGTGCGGCACACGTCGATGGCGTGCGGGCAACGTGGGTGAAAGTAGCAGCCCGGGGGCGGAGAGGCCGGACTCGCTACCTCCCCTTGCAGCACGATGCGTCGCGAGCGCGTGCGCGGATCGGGCTCGGGCACGGCGGACAGGAGCGCCGCGGTGTAGGGGTGCTTGGGGGCGCTGAAGATCTCGTCGGTCTCGGCCAGCTCGACGATGCGTCCGACGTACATCACCGCCACGCGATTGCTGATGTAGCGCACGACGCTGAGGTCGTGCGCGACGAACAGATACGTCAGCCGAAAGTCCGACTGCAGGTCGAACAGGAGATTCAGGATCTGGGCCTGCACCGAGACGTCCAGGGCCGAGACCGGCTCGTCGGCAACCACCAGCCGGGGATGCAGGGCCAGCGCTCGCGCGATGCCGATGCGCTGGCGCTCGCCGCCGCTGAAGGCGTGGGGAAACCGCCGCATGTACTCGGGGCGTAGCCCGACCCGGCGCAGGAGGTCCGCCACACGCTCCTCGCGCTCTTGACGGCTCTTCATGCCGTGGACGAGCAGCGGCTCGCCCACGAGGTCGAGCAGGGTCATGCGCGGGTTGAGCGAAGTAAACGGGTCCTGGAAGATCATCTGCATCTCGCGCCGCAGCGCACGCAGCTCCGCCGGGCGGAGCCGGCCCATCTCGACCACCGCGCCTCCCGACACCCGGATGAAGATCTCTCCCGCGGTCGGCTCGATGGCTCTCAGGATGCAGCGAGCGGTCGTGGTTTTTCCGCAGCCACTTTCCCCGACGAGGCCCAGCGTCTCACCCTCATCGATGTGAAAGTCGACCCCGTCGACCGCGCGGACGTGCCCGACCGTCCGCTTCAGGAAGCCCTTCCGGATGGGGAAGAGCTTCTGCAGCCCGGCGACCCGTAGCAGCGGCTCGCGCGGCGTGCTCATTCGTAGAGGAAACAGCTCACGGCGTGCTGATCGCCGACCGGCCGCAGGCTGGGCTCCAGCCGATCACACTTTCCAGCCATGAAGTCCGCGCAGCGCGGATGGAAAGGGCACCCGGTCGGCCGATCGTAGGGGTGCGGCACCGAGCCCGCGATCGGGGTCAGCCTCTCGCGCGACCGGGACCGGATGCGGGGGATCGACCGCAGAAGCGCCCGCGTGTACGGGTGCCGGGGGTTGTGAAAGATCGCGTCGACCGGCGCCTGCTCGACGACGCGGCCCAGATACATCACCGCCACGTCGGTCGCCATCTCGGCGATGACGCCGAGGTCATGGGTGATGAGCATGATGGCCATCCCGTCTTCCTGTTGGAGCTGGCGCATCAGCTCGAGGATCTGGGTCTGGGTGGTGACGTCGAGCGCGGTGGTGGGCTCGTCCGCGATCAGGAGCGTCGGCTGGCAGGAGAGGGCCATCGCGATCATGGCCCGCTGGCGCAAGCCTCCGCTCAGTTGATTGGAGAGCTGATCCACCCGCTGCTCCGGCGACGAGACGCCCACTCGCCGCAGCATCTCGATGGTCTTGTCTCGCGCCCCTCGCCGATCGACGGGCTGATGGAGCCGGATCGCCTCGATGATCTGGTTGCCGACGGTGTGGACCGGACTGAACGAGGACATCGGCTCCTGGAAGATGAGGGCGATCTCCGCGCCGCGGATCGACCGCATCTCGGAGCCGTCCGGCGCGAGCTTTACCAGGTCGACCACGTGGCCGGTCCCCGTTCCGCCGTCGGCAGCGGGCCGCCGGAAACGGATCTCTCCGTCGACGATCCGGCCCGGCCGATCGACGATGCGCAAGATGGACCTGGCCGTGACGCTCTTCCCGCAGCCGCTCTCGCCCACGATCCCCAGCGTCGCGCCCGGGTACAAGTCAAAGCTGACTCCATCAACCGCCTTTACCAACCCCTCGTCCTGCGGAAAATACGTCTTCAGATTCCGAACGGACAGCAGCGTCTCCCGGGGGAGAGACGTCACGGGTTCACGGCCGACGTCAACCATCGTATGGTCCGCTTCGAGCGCCGGCTCCGCCGGCGCAATCATGGGGGGAGGCACGGAGGAGTGCGCTGCTAGGCGCGCGACGACCGTCGGAAGGGGGGCGAAGCCCCCCTCCGAGCCTACCGTCCATAGGGGTCTGCGGCGTCTCGCAGTCCATCGCCCAGGAAGTTGAACGCCATGACGGCAATGATCACCGGCACGGCCGGCAGCATGAGCCACGGGGAGATCGCCACCGTCTGGACGTTCTGCGCCTGCTGCAACAGGACGCCCCAGCTGATCGCGGGCGGGCGCAGGCCGAGGCCCAGGAAGCTCAGCGCGGTCTCGCTGATGATCATCGCCGGCAGGGCCAGCGTGGTGGCCGCGATGATGTGGCTCGTGAACGAGGGCACCATGTGGACGAAGATCGTGCGCATCTGGCTGCACCCGACCAGCCGGGCCGAGACGACGAAATCCTCCTCGCGCATCGCCAGGAAGCGCCCGCGGACGACGCGCGCCAGCTCGGTCCAGCCCAGCATGGAGATGATGATCGTGATGGCGAAGTAGACCTGTAAGATCGACCACTCCCGCGGGAGAGCCGCGGCGAGCCCCATCCACAGGGGAATCGTCGGGATCGAGCGCAGGATCTCGATCGTCCGCTGGATCAGCGTGTCGACGATCCCGCCGTAGAAGCCCGAGAGCCCACCGAGCACGACCCCCAGGACGAGGCTCATCGTCACGCCGAGCAGGCCGATCGTGAGCGAGATGCGCGTGCCGTACATGAGCCGCGACCACAGGTCGCGGCCCTGCACGTCGGTGCCGAGCAGGAAGATCGTCTTGGTGGCGTCGAGGCTCCCGCCGACGCCGATCAGGTGGCGCGTCGTCGGGATCATGCCGAGGAATCGATACTCGAAGCCCTGGGCGAAGAAGCGAAGCGGGATTTTCTGGCTGGGGTCGGTGCGATAGACCCGTTTGAAGGTCTGGGGGTCGCGGACGCCCTTGACCCCGTGGACGTACGGGCCGAACTTGCCGTCGTCGAACCAGTAGACGCGCTGCGGCGGCATCAATCCGCGCTGCGCCTCGGAAGCGTTGGGGTCGGCGTAGGCCAGGAAGTCCGCGCCGAGGACGGCCAGGTAGAATCCGGCCACGACGACCGCGCTGGCTACGGCCACCCGATGCTTGCGAAACCGCCACCAGGTCAGCTGCCACTGCGAGGCCACGAAGACCCGTTGCTCCGGCGCAACGGCCATCAGGTCTCCTCGAGCCGAATGCGAGGGTCGATCCACACGAGCAGAACGTCCGAGACGAGCGTGCCGATCACGGTCATCACGCCCAGCAGCAGCACGATCGTCCCCGCCAGGAACATGTCCTGCGCGATGAGGGCCTTGAGCAGGAGGGGCCCGACCGTCGGCAATCCGAGGACGAGGGACACGATGATGCTGCCCGATACGATATAGGGCAGGGTGTAGCCGATGGTGCTCGCGAACGGGTTGAGGGCGACCCGCACCGGGTACTTCGTGATCACCCTGGGCTCGGGCAGGCCCTTGGATCGCGCCGTCACCACGTAGGGCTTGCGGAGCTCGTCCAGCAAGTTCGCCCGCATGATCCGGATCTGCTGCGCCATCCCGGCCAGGCCCAGGATCAACGCCGGGATCGGCAGATGCTTGAGCAGATCCCAGACCCGCGCCCAGCTCCAGGGGGCATCGTTGAACTCCGGGGAGAACAACCCGCCGATGTGGGCGTTGAACAGGACGAATCCGAGATAGAGCAGCACGAGCGCCAGGAGGAAGTTGGGGACGGCGAGGCCGATGAACCCCACGAACGTCGCCAGGTAGTCGCCCACCGAGTACTGGCGGACCGCGGAGTAGACGCCGATCGGCAGCGCCAGCGCCCATGTGAGAATCAACGCGGCCACCGAGACCACCACCGTCAGCCACAGGCGCTCGCCGATCACCTCGGTGACGGGCCGTCGCCACTCCATCGACATGCCGAAGTCTCCCTGCGCGATCAGCTTGACCCACTTGTAGTACTGAACGTAGATCGGCCGCCCGAGCCCGTACTGGATCCGGAGGTTCTGGGCCTCTTCGTCGGTGACGACGCTGCCCATCGTCGCCATCTGGGCGATGTAGGAGGTCACGTAGTCGCCCGGCGGCAGCTGGATGATGGCGAACGCCAGGACGGAGATCGCCCAGACGGTGAAGATCGCGAGCACGACGCGACGGCCGATGAACGTCAGCATGGGGAGCCCGGGTCACCGCTCCCGGAGCGGCGGCGACCCGGGCGCGTCGGTCGTCTACTTCTTGTAGAAGAACGTCACCGGCCGGGAGATCGTCGGGGTCTTGCCGTCCGGGCTGTTGTACTGCCGGGAGGGGATGTTGCCCATGTTCGTCTTGACCACGCGCACGCCCATGGAGGCCGGGCCTATGCCGATCACGCCGATGATGAAGACCTCCTCGGCCGCGATCTTCCAGACCTCCTTACCGAGCGCGATCCGCTCCTTCTCGGGCACACCGTAGGCCTTCTTGAACTTTTCCATCAGCTCCTTCAACCGCGGGGGCGGCTCTTTCCCCTGCGTCCCGGCGGACTGGAACCATTTCGCGTAGAGCGGTCCCGAAGTCGCGACCACGGCGATCAGGTCGAAGGGGAAGACGTGGGTCGGGAACGTGAAGAGGTGCTCGCTTCCGTCGTTGTTCCACGCGGCGAGCTGCTGCTCGTTGGCGATGGTGCGCTGGATGGCGAGGCTCCGCTCCACTTCCTGGACGACGAGGTCGATGCCGATCTTCTTCCACTGCTCGCGGATCATCTCCGCGATCTGCGTGAATTGGAGAAACTGACCGCCCAACGTCATGATCTCGATGCGCAGCCGGCCCTTGCCGTCCGTGCGCTGCCGGTAGCCCTCGGCGTCCTTCTTGGCCAGGCCGATCTTGTCGAGCATCTCGTTGGCCTTCTTGACGTCGAGCGTCGCCCACATCTTCCGGTACTGCGGCCCGGGATTGTACTTGTTGGAGTCCGCCGGCACCACCGAGCTCGGCGTGCCGGTGCCCAGCCAGAAGGTCTCGTTGATCTGGTCGCGGTCGATCCCGATCGCGAGCGCGCGCCGGAAGTCGGCCGTGTTCATCCACTTGGCGATCTCCGGGTCGGCCTCGTAGCTCAGGTTGAACTTGATGATCATGTCGCCGCCGTAGTCACCCGGATCCAGGTGGACCTTGTAGGCGCCCTTGGCCTGGTTCTCGATGAACACCGGCAGCTTGCCCAGATCGAGGTGCCGCTGCTGGAAGTCGTACTCCCCGGCGATCGCGCGCAGGTTGATGACCTCCAGGTTCTCGGCCAAGGTCAGCACCACCCGGTCGATGTAGGGCAGCTGGTTGCCCTCGGGGTCGACGAACACGCTGTAGGGGTTGCGCTCCAGCGTCCAGGTGGGTGTGTTGCTCGGCGTGACCGTCTTCCAGGGGGTCACGACCGGCAGGTCGGAGTTCTTCGCCCAGTCGTTCTTGAACAGGAACATGCGAACCCAGCTGTCGAACTTCTCCTCCTTGACCTTCTTGTCCAGCTCCGCCTGGCCGAGGTACTTCGGGTGAAACTGCTTGAGGTAATGGGCCGGCGCGTAGCCGCCCATGCCGTTGAGACCTTGCTGGGCATGGCCGCCGATCTGGGTGGAGCCGGCCAGCACGTCGGGCAGCAGGTAGTACGGCTCCGGGAACTTGAACTTCACCGTATAGGTGTCGACCTTCTGCACCTCGCCCTGCTTGCCGTTGATCGCCATCGCCGCGGCGGGCGTGGGCACGAGGTCCTTGTTCCTGTAGATGTCCTCGAACCAGAACACGAAGTCGTCCGCGGTGAACGGCTTGCCGTCGCTCCACTTCATCCCCCGGCGCAGCTGCAAGACGAGCGTGCGGCCACCGTCCTGCATCTCGTAGCCCTTGGCGATGTTCGGCGTGACCTTGTCGCCCGTGTAGTCCCAGAAGAGGAGGTGGTCGGGGCCCGAGCAGCAGCGGTAGCCGTTCCAGAAGTCGGCCGGGCCGGTGAAGCCGCCGCGCCAGGTGCCGCCGTACTTGCCGATCTCGTGCAGCGGTTTGATCACCAGGGGATCCTGGCCGACGCGCTCGGCCACCGGCGGCAGCTTGCCGGCCTTGACCAGTGCTGCCAGCTGAGGCGCTTCCTTCAGGGTCTTGGGGAACTTCGCGGAGTCGGTCACGACCTCCGGGCCTTCGAGCTTGCCGATCAAGCTGCTCTTGCCGACGCCCTGGGCCAGCGCCCCGGCGGCGACGACGGCGCCCAGAGCCCCCACCACGAGAGCGGCGATGAGCCGGGACCGGAATTTGCGCGTATGCGGCCTCCGCCACCGAGGTTCCGTCATGACGCCTCCCCTGATTTCGAGCGTTTTGGGACGGCGGGCTCGCGCCCCAGCCGGGGGCCGATTATCGAGACATTCGAGTCGCAAGTCCAGGTTGTCTTGAGAGGGGGAGTGGCCCACTACCCCTGAGATGCTCGGACTTGGCTGGAATCGCGCCGTCCCGTAAGATACGCTGCCGCCGGGCCAGGGGGCGATCGGCGTAATACTCGCGCGTCAAAATGGGAGTCGGGAGACACACCATGCCAGTGTTCACGCGTCCGGATGCCGAGATCTACTACGAAGTCCACGGATCGGGGTTCCCGCTGCTGCTCTTCGCGGCCGGGGGCCTGAAGTCGCAGCTCGACTACTGGCGGCAGAGCCCGAGCAACCCGTCGGCGCCGCCCCCGTGGATGAACCCGATGGCCGATCTGAGCAGCAAGCTCACCGTGATCGGCATGGATCAGCGCAACGCCGGCAAGTCGCACGGCCTGCTGACGGAGACCCACGGCTGGCACACCTTCGCGAGCGATCATCTGGCGCTGATGGACCATCTCGGCTTCCGCCGCTTCCACGTGATGGGCGGCTGCATCGGCGGCTCGTACTGCCTGTCGCTCTGCGAGCTGGCGCCCGAGCGCATCACCGCCGCGGTCTTGCAGAACCCGATCGGCTTCCACGAGAACCGGGACACGTGGGACGACATCGTCACCGGCTTCGCCAAGAAGATGCTCGCCGAGGATTCGAGCCTGACCGAGGCCACCATCAAGAAGTTCGGTCACAACTTGTTCGGCGGCGATTTCGTCTTCTCGGTGAGCCGCGAGTTCGTGCGCCGCTGCCGCACGCCGCTCTTGCTGCAGCCGGGCACCGACAAGCCGCACCCGGCCGAGACCAGCGCCGAGATCGCGAAGCTGGCCCCGAACCTCGAGATCCAGAAGGACTGGCGCGCGCCCACGCATCTGGCCGAGTCGATCCGCCGCGTCGGCGAGTTCCTGAGCCGCAACACGCCGACAGCTTAGTCAGCGGCATGAACGACGCGCTGACCGCGCAGACCGTCGAGCTGCTGCAGCAGCTCATCCGCAACCGGTGCGTGAACGACGGCACCGTCGCCTCCGGCCAGGAGGTGCGCACCAGCGACGTGCTGCGCGGCTATCTCGAAGGCAGCGGCCTCGACCTCGAAGTCTACGAGCCCGCCGGGGCGCCGGGCCGCACGAGCCTCGTGGCCCGCATCGAGGGCAGCGATCCGGCGGCGCCGACGCTGTGCCTGATGGGTCACACCGACGTCGTGCCGGTGACGCCCGAGCACTGGACGCGTGATCCCTTCGGCGGCGAGCTCGTGAACGGCGAGGTGTGGGGGCGCGGCGCGATCGACATGCTGAACCTGACGGCCTCCCAGGCCGTCGCCCTCAAGGCGCTGGCCCGGCGCGGGTGGCGACCGCGAGGCACGCTCGTGTATCTAGCGTGCGCCGACGAGGAGGCCGGTGGCGCGCTGGGCGCCGGCCACGTGTGCAAGCGCCACTGGGATTCGCTGCGGGCTGACTACCTGCTGACCGAGAACGGCGGCACCGTCAGCGCGCACGGCGGCGAGCTGAACGTCACCGTGCACGTCGGCGAGAAGGGCGTGGCGTGGCGCCGGCTTCGCGTGAAGGGCACCCCCGGCCACGGCTCGATGCCGTACGGCTCCGACAACGCGCTGGTCAAGGCCGCCCACGTGGTCTCGCGTCTGGCCGACTACCGGCCGGCGCCGTACCTCGACGACTTATGGCGCAACTTCGTCGGCTCGCTCGAGCTCGACCCGGCCGTCAAGGCCGCGCTGGGCGATCCCTCCCGCGTCGACGAGACGATCGCAACGCTGCCGGCGGGCCTGGCGCGCTTCGCGTGGTCGACCACGCACACGACGTTCTCGCCGAACATGTGCCGCGGCGGCGTGAAGACGAATGTGATTCCCGACACGGTCGATATCGAGGTCGACATCCGAACGATCCCCGGGGACAACGAGGACGAGGTGCGGCGGCATATCGACAAGGCACTCGGCGATTTGTCCGAAGAAGTCGTCGTCGAGAAGCTCTTCTCCAAGCAGGCGTCGGTCTCGCCGACCGGGACGCCGCTCTGGGACGTGCTGGGGCGGGTGGTCGGCGCGCACTACCCGGGTGCCAAGCTGCTGCCGCGCCTGATCGTCGGCTTCACCGACGCGCCGTACTTCCGCGAGCACGGCGCGGTCGCCTACGGCTTCGGCCTGTTCTCCCGCGCCCTGACCGCGGAGGCGATGTCAGGTCGCTTCCACGGCAACGACGAGAGGGTCGACGTCGACTCGCTGGCGCTTACGACGCAGGCCTGGCTCGACACCTGCGAGCTCTTTCTCTCGTAGCCCGGCGGGCGCGAGACGTCGCCACGACGGGAGGGCGCGATCACACGCTGCCGCGCCCCCACGCCGCACTGCGCCGGCGTCAGCGGCTACGCGCCGACGTCGGTGTACTTCACGTCGCAGCGATACGTCTTGTACTCACCGACGAAGAATGGCTGGAGCGGAGCCATGATCTCCCGATAGAGCGCGCTCTGCTCGTAGGCCTGCATGTCCGCGGTGTTGTCCCACAGGCTCACCGCGAATCCCGTGTCCTTGTCCGCCTCGTCCTGGGCCAGCCAGCGGCCGCGCAGCCCCTTGAGGCTCTTGCCTTTGGTGAGGACATTCTCCCGGTAGGTGCGCTCGAAGTCCTTCCATGCGCCAGCGCGAAGCTTGCCCCACGTAATGCGGATCACCATGGCTGACCTCCTGTCTACGCGCCCGGTGCTTCGGGAGCGGTGCTGTCCGAGGGAATGAACTCCACACGCTCCCACATCGCCTCGGAGACGGGCCACATTCCCAGGATTTTCGCGAGCTGGCTCGCATCCTGGATGGGCCCGTGTTCGGCGCGAAACGTGAGAATTGCCCGGACCTGCTCGGGACCGACGCCCGGGAGCTCCAGAAGCTCCGCCGGATTCGCCTGATTGACCCTCACCTTGTTCGACATGGGCGCCTCCTTTACGACACGAAAGGCCCCTATCAGTCCGAGCTCGGCGGAGCGGTCTCCGATGCCCCCGAGAGTCAGCGCAAACGGGCCCGCCGTCAAGTACCTTGCGGCGAGATTCGGACCGCTACGCTCGGCTCTAGTCGCCGACCGCGGCGAGGACGGCGGGCAGCGCGGCCAGCACTTCCTGCAGGCACCGCCGAACGCGCGCGATGTTCGCGTCGGCCTTCAGAGGGATCTCGCCCCGCGACACCTGAGCGATGAACTCGTCACGGGTGGTCGTCATCAGCAGCGACGCGTTGACCTCGAGCTGGAGCGCGTGGACGCGGCGGGTCCGGGGCTGGCCGAACGTGGCCACGATGTTGCCGCCGGAGTAGCCGCTGACGTTCTGGTGCACCTCGAAGCCGTGGCGCGTGAAGATCTCGGCCACCGTCGCCGCCAGCCGGGGGGCGCACGTCGTATCGTGGCGGGTGCCAATGATGACCTGATGGTCCTTCATCCGCCGCGGGCTCCCGGTGTGGCCGTCGAGCAGCAGCACGTGGCCGTGGGCGCGATAGAGCTCGACGAGCAGCCGCTCCAGCGTCGCGTAGTAGGGATCGTAGAGCGCCCGTAAGCGCTCCTCGAGATCGCTGAGTGCCAGCGGCTGCCGGAAGATGGGCACGTCGCGCATGGTGTGGGTGCGCACCACCCCGCGCCGCGAGCGCACCTCGCCGTCCTGATGCTCGAAGTCGTCGCGGCGGCGGTTGACGTCGACGAATATGCGCGAGAACGGTGTGGTGAGGACGGTCGCGCCGTGCTCGTGCAGGTCGCTGTAGAGATCGCCCACGAAGGTGTCGGCGAAGCCGTAGGCGAAGGTCTCGAACCACGGCTCGCTATAGTCCTCGCGGGTGACGTGAGGGAGCGGCTGCGTGCCGTAGTGGGGCACGCTCACCAGCACCGGTGTGCACTTCGCCGGCGCGGGATGTCGGATGATCGGGAAGTCCATGATTCGCTGCGCCTCGGTCGGCGGGGCTCGAGGCCCCGCGACGACGTGCGGCGCACACTCTATTTAGATCACGACCGACTTGCTTCCGTCGACCACCAGCGCCGCGCCGTTCACGTAGGTGGCCCGTTCGGAGACCAGGAAGCAGACCGCGTCGCCGATGTCGTCGATCGCGCCCAGGCGGCCCGACGGGATCGTCTTGACGAGCTGATCCAGGACGTCGGCGGGTGTGGCGCCCTGAGCGGCTGCGGTCGCCTTCAGGAGCTGATCGCCCCTGGCGGTCTGGATGCGCCCAGGCGCCAGGCTGTTGACCCGGATGTTCAGCGGTCCGAGCTCGATCGACAGCTCCTTGCTGAACATCCGGAGCGCGGCATTGCAGGCGCTGCCCGGCGTGTGCAGGGGGACGGCCTGCTGCGTCGTGCCCGTGATGTTGACGATCGCACCGCCGCCGCGGCGCCGCATGTGGGGGATGGCGGCCTTCGCACACCGGATGTAGCCCAGGAGCTTGCCGTTGATCGCATCGACGAAGGCCTCGTCCGGGAGATCGACGAACGGCCCGAAGGTCGAGGCGCCGGCGTTGTTGACCAGGATATCGACCCCGCCCAGCCGCTGGGCCGCCTGGTCGACGAAGCCCCGGCAGCCGTCGAGGGTTCGTAGATCGGCGGCGATCGGCACGATCTGCATGCCGGTGGCCCGGGCGATCTCGGCCGCCGTCTCCTTCAGCTTCGACTCGGTCCGGGCGCAGATGGCGACGCGCACCCCCTCGTCGGCCAGCTTGCGCGCGATCGCGCTGCCGATGCCCTCGCTGGCGCCCGTCACCAGCGCGGTCTTGCCCTTGAGTCCCAACTCCATCGTGTTTCCTCCTCGTGTACACTGCCCGGACGATGCCGCTCGACCCCAGACCGGAGCCATCATGACCGACCAGCCCTTCCACGTCTACGTCATCCAGGGGCGCGGTCTGCGCGACTTCGGCGACTGCCAGGCCGCGCTCGACCACGTGCCCGCACGCATGCTCTCGCTGCCGTACATCGCCGCCGAGGACGAGCTGATCGCGCGCGCGCGCGACGCCGACGCCCTCGTCGTCTCGTTCTCGCCGGTGACCCGCGGCGTGATGAGCGCGATCGAGGGGCTCAAGACCGTGGTGCGCACCGGCGTCGGATACGACGTCATCGACGTGCCCGCCGCCACCGAGCTCGGCGTGATCGTGGTGAACATCCCCGACCTCTGGGTGCGCGAGGTCGCCAACCACGCGCTCGCCCTGCTCCTGGCGTGGAACCGCAAGATCCTCACCATGGACCGGCAGGTGCGCCTGGGCGTGTGGAGCGGGGCGGTGCCCGGCGCCCACACCGGGGCGCTCCACGGCGAGACCGTCGGCATCGTCGGCCTGGGCAACATCGGGAGCGCGTTCGCGCGTCGCGTGGCGGCGTTCGAGACCAGGGTGATCGCGTGCGATCCGTACGTGGACGACTCGCGCTTCGCCGCGCTCGGTGTCGAGCGCGTCTCCCTCGAGACTCTGGCCGAGCGCTCCGACTACGTCTCGGTGCACACGCTGCTGAACGCGGAGACGCATCATTTGATCGGCGAGTCGTTCTTCCGCCGGATGAAACCGACGGCGATCCTCATCAACACTTCGCGAGGCCCGGTGGTCGACGAGCAGGCGCTGACTCGGGCGCTCGAGGCCAAGCGCCTCGCGGGCGCCGCGCTCGATGTGTGGGAGGAGGAGCCGGTCGCCGGCGACAACCCGCTGCTGAAGATGGACAACGTCATCGCCACGTCGCACGCCGCCTACTTCTCCTCGGCCGCGGTCGCCCAGGTGCCGCGGCGATGTGGCGAGGAGATCGCGCGCGTCCTCACCGGGCAGCGCCCCCTCAACGTGGTGAATCCCGAAGTCTACGCGCCCGGCGCGGCGCGCCGCGCCGCAGGGGTGGTGCGCGCCGCAGGCCGTCGCGGGGCAGGGGCCCCGCCGGCCGAGGCGAGCCTATGAAGGGGTGGTGCGCGCCGCAGGCCGTCGCGGGGCGGGGGCCCCGCCGGCCGAGGCGAGCCTATAAAAAGGGGAGGTAGCGACATGTCGACCGTCCGACCCGGACCCGGAGGCCGGCCGCCAGGCTGGCAGCAGGCGCACGCGAAGCGATATCTCGAGACCGGCGGCCGCGAGGGACACATCTGGGAGGGCGTCACGACGTTGCTGCTGACGACGACCGGCCGGCGCTCCGGCCAGCCGCGGACCACGCCGCTGATCTACGGCCGCGCCGGCGATCGTTACCTGGTCGTCGCCTCGCGCGGCGGTGCGCCGGCGCACCCGGACTGGTACCAGAACCTCGTCGCGCAGCCGGAGGTGTACGTGCAGGTGATGGCCGACCGCTTCAAGGCGCGCGCCCGCACCGCGTCGTCGGCGGAGAAGCCGGCGCTGTGGAAGACGATGACCGCGATCTGGCCGCCGTACGAGGAGTATCAGGCGCGGACGACGCGCGAGATCCCGGTGGTCATTCTGGAGCGGGTCTAGCTCAGCAGCCGAGGGCCGATCGGCTTCAGCACCCGGACGCCCGGCGCGCCCACGAGCCGATCCGCCGCCGCCGGCGGCATCACCGCGAGTCCGCGTCGTCGCACGCTGCGGTCGAGGCCGACCGCTTCCATCCACTGCACCGGCGCGTGATCCCCGAGCGTCGACGGGGTGCCGTCCTCCACTACCACCAGCCGTGCGTCTGCCGGGACGTCCGGGCTCCGGTCCATCGCGAACAGGTTGCGGTGCCAGTTGCTCATCTTCGCCTGCCACTCGCCGGTGTTGGAGGGCCCGGGCTTCGTTTTGTAGATGGGGCCCGCGAAGATATCGGCCGAGTCGACCTGGTGCAGGGCGACGAACGGGGACGACGTCGCATGAATCGCCTCGAAGCGCTGGCTGGCGCGAAAGCCCGGGATCGACAGGAGCCGGTGCTGGTGGCTCGTGTACCAGGCGTCCCATTCGGCGCGCCGCGCGTTGTCCAGCAGCGCCATCTCGACCATATAGATCATGCGCGCGCGCTCCTTTGGCCGCGTCTCGTGCTCAGTGCGGGAGGCCGAGGACGATCTGGGCGTTATGGTGCAGGATCTTCTCGACGTCGGCCGCCGGCAGGCCCGCCTCGCTGAGGTAGTAGAAGTTTTGCCGGTATTTCTCGAAAGCGAGCAGCACGGGGTAGTCGCTGCCGGCCACGAGGTGGTCGGCGCCGAACGCCTTCCAGGCGCAGAGCACGGCGGCGTGCGAGCCGTGCCCGACGATGTCGTAGTAGAACCGACGCGCGGTGACGCTCGGGCGCTCCGGCAGATTCGGATGCTGGCGCGGCGCCTGGTTGTCGAGGCGCTGGAGCAGCATCGGGATGATGCCGCCCAGGTGGGGGACGACGTACGTGATGTTCGGGAAGCGCTCCGGAACGCGCCGGGCGATCAGGTGGAGCACGATGGCGGCGTCCTCGAGCGAGGCGCCCACGGAGACCGTGAAGCCGTAATCGTTGATCATCGGCGAGCAGATGCCGTTCTGGATCGGATGGTAGTTCAGCACGGTCCGGCGCCGGTTCATCTCCTGGTAGAGCGGCTCGAACTCCGCCTCCGCGGTGGAGCGGTCGAAGCACGAGCACGTCATCGACACCCCGAGCATGCCGAGCTGATCGAGCCCACGTTCCATCTCGCGCAGCGAGGCGTCGATGTGAGGCAACGGCAGCGAGACCACCGCGTTGAAGCGGCCGGGATACTTCCGGGCCAGATCGGCGTAGCTGTCGTTGATGAGCCGCGCGGCCGCGACCGCGTCGGCTTCCTTCTCGGCGTACGGCGGGCTCGCCGCCGGCGAGAGCACCTGCAGCTGCACGTCGGCCTCCTGCATCTGCTGCAGACGCGTCGGAATGTTGGCCGCGTCGTCGTTCCGCATCGGCCGCGCGGTGGTCGGCCGCGCCGCCTCCGGCAGGCTGCGCCCGCCGATGCGCAGCAGCAGCTCGTTGTACTCCTTGGGGAAGTAGTGGGCGTGGATGTCGACGATCATCGGTCCCTCCTGGGGCGACGCGCGCGGCCGCTTCGCGCCGGACCGATACTAATCCAGACGCGGGCGCCATGCGAACGAGGTTCGGCGTGTGCTACGCTGCGCGTGCTCGCCGGGAGACCGGCCGCACCGTACTTAATCGTCGCGCCTCGGCCGGCGGGGTCTCTGTGCATCGCTCGCCTCGGGCCTGGGGGCCCCAGCTCCCGGACGGCCCTGCGGCTCGCACTGCGGCCCCGCGACGGCCTGCGGCGCGCACCACAACGCGAGGTGTGACAGTGCGTCCGAACAAGATCAAGCAGATGTGGCGCGACAAGAAGTGGGTGACGCTCGGCTGGCTCTCGGTGTCCCACGGGTTCACGGCGGAGGTCATGGCCCGGCAGGGGTTCGACGCCCTCGTGGTCGACATGCAGCACGGGCTGACCGACATGAACGACGTCTGGCCGATGCTCCAGGCGATCTCGCAGACCGACACGGTGCCGGTCGTGCGGGTGCCGTGGAACGATCCGCCCACGATCATGAAGGTGCTCGACCTGGGCGCCTACGCCGTCATCGTGCCGCTGGTCAACACCGCCGAGGACGCCGCGAAGGCGGTGGCGGCGTGCCGCTATCCTCCGGTCGGCATGCGCTCGTCGGGGCCGGTGCGCGCCGTCCACTACGGCGGCAGCGACTACCTCGCCAAGGCGAACGACGAGATCGTCGTGATGGCGATGATCGAGACGAAGGAAGGGCTCGCCAACCTCGACACGATCTGCGCCACCCCCGGGCTCGACGCCGTGTACATCGGTCCCTCCGACCTCTCGTTCGCGCTCGGTATGGCGCCGCGCGGTGACAACCCCGATCCGGTGCACATCGCCACGTGCGACAAGATCCGCGACGCGGCGCACAAGGCCGGGATCAAGGCGGTTATGCACTGCGCGAGCGCGGCGTTCGCGGCCGGCGCCGTGAAGCGCGGCTTCGACATGATCATGCTGACGTCGGATCTCGCGTCGATGGTCGCCGGCGTCAGGCGCCAGCTCGACGATCTGAAGGCCGCGACGGCGTAGGCGGGCGGAGGAATGCGCTACCGTCCGTTCGGCCGGACCGGGCTCCAGGTGTCCGTGATGGGCTTCGGCTGCTGGCCGATGGCCGGCGACCGCTACGGCGCAATCGAAGACGACGAGGCCGTCAAGGCCATCCATCGTGCGCTGGACCTCGGCGTGAACTGCGTGGACACGGCACCGGCCTACGGCGGAGGCCACTCTGAAGAGGTGGTGGCCCGCGCGCTCGAGAAGCGCCGGCGCGACGTCATCCTCGTCACCAAGTGCGGGGTGAAGGCACCGCCCCCGGGCCAGCTCGGGCCGCTCCGCGACTCGAGCCGCGGGAACATCGCTCGCGAGATCGACGCGAGCCTCAAGCGGTTGCGTACCGACTGGGTGGACGTGCTCCTCGTCCACTGGCCCGACGCCGGGACGCCGTTCGAGGAGACCATGCGCGGCCTGGAGGACGTCGTGACTTCCGGGCGCGCCCGGTTCGTCGGCGTGTCGAACTTCAATGGCGCCATGATCGCGGAATGTTTGCGTACCCGACGCGTCGACGTCTCGCAGGTCGGCTATCACATGTTCGACCGGCGCCAGGAGGGGGAGACGTTCCCGACCTGCCTCACGCACGGCATCGGGGTCATGGGCTATGGCTCGCTCGGCCACGGTCTCCTCACTGGCGCCTTCACCGCCGCGACGAGCTTCGGCGACCCATCCCGCGACTGGCGCGGCGGCGGGGTGGTGTTCGGCCAGCCGATCTTCCGCGGCGAGAACTTCAAGACCAACGTGTCGGTCGTCGAGCGGCTCCGGCGCGAGGTCGCCGAGCCACGCGGCGTGCCGCTGAGCCAGATCGCGCTCGCGTGGGTGCTCGGCCACCAGGCGGTCAGCACGGCGCTGGTGGGTGCCAGGACGCCGGCCGAGGTCGACGCCAACGCCGCCGGCGCCGAGCTGGATCTGACCGCGGGCGAGCGCGCGAAGATCGATTTGATCCTGCGTGCCGCGGCGGGCCGCGTGCGCGAGTTCACGCCGCTGCGGCCGGCGATGGAGCCGTGGGGCGCCGAGATCCCGGCCGAAGCTCCCACGGGGCGGCCGGCCTGAGATGCGCATCGGGTTCTCGCTGCTCAACAACCAGGGGATCGACGACGCGCAGGCGCTGGTCGGCCTCGCGAGCCGGGCCGAGACGCTCGGCTTCGACTCCGTCTGGGTCCACGACCACGTGTTCAACGTGGGCCACGTGTTCGATCGGATCGGCGGCAAGCCGTACTACGAGCCGCTGACGGTTCTCGGCTACGTGGCGGCGCGAACCGAACGCGTGCGCCTGGGCACCTCCGTGCTCGTGCTCCCGTACCACAACCCCATCCGGCTGGCCAAGACGGCGGCGACGCTCGACGTGCTGAGCGGCGGTCGGCTGATTATGGGCGTCGGCGTGGGATTGATCGAGAAGGAGACGCTGGCGATGGGCGCGCCGTTCTCCGAGCGCGGCGCCTTCACCGACGAGGCGATCGCCGTCATGCGAACGTTATGGAGCGAGGAGGAGCCGAAGTTCGACGGCAAGTACTCGCGTTTTTCAGGGATGAAGTTCTCGCCGAAGCCGCTCCAGAAGCCGTTCATCCCCGTGATCATCGGCGGCGTCAGCCGAGCCGCCATCCGGCGGGCGGCACGGCTCGGCGACGGCTGGCACCCCCTCGGTCTTTCGCCCGAGGCGCTGGAGCAGGCCATGGCGATGCTCCGCGAGGAGGCCCGGGCCTGCGGCCGCGACGTCACGAAGGTTCCGGTCTCGATCGCGATGTCGCTCGGCGCCTCCACGCCCCGGCGCGCCGCGCTCGGCCGAGATCCGGCCGAGATCGTCAAGAACGCGAAGGCGTATGCCGCGCTCGGCGTGGAGACGCTGGTGATCTCGGCCCACACATCCGATCCGGGCGAGGCGCGGTCCGCCATGGAGATGGTGGCCCGCGAGGTCTTGGCGGCGATCTCGCGATAGCGTCTTCCTCTCGACCTCGATGACGTCCGACCTCACCCCGCTTCGACGAGACCCGCTTGGCGAAGGACGGCGGCGTGATCCCAGTAGATCCGCTCACAGGCGAGTTTGTCGCCGCGAAACTGCACGACCACCACGACATCGATGGCGATTTTCTTCGCCGTCGGTGGTACGTTCGGCAAGAGCCACGGCATCGGCTTGCTGTGGGTGAACGTGAGGTGCAGTTCATCCACGAGTTGTCCCTCTCCGACGACACGGTTCACGGGCGTCATCTCTAGATCTTCGGGCCATGAGGGGATGAAGTCATCCCGATAGAAAGCCCGCAACGCATCCTTCCCCCGGCCCCCGGTGTTCACCGGCATGTGGTTGACGTAGGCGTCGTCAACCATGGTGGCCAGGGTCGCCTCGACGTCCTTGCTGTCGAACTCCCCCTTGAGATGCTCTGCCCACAGGTGCTCGAGCTGTTGCGGGGAGAGACTCGGGGGCTCCGCTTGTTGCCGCGTCATTTCCTATCCCTTTCTCTCACCATGACCTTGATCATTGCGCGAGCGCTCCGCCGTCGATGACCAACTCGCTCCCTGTCATGTAGGCCGAGTCGTCCGACGCCAGGTAGAGGACCGCGGTGACGATCTCGGCGACCGTGCCCATCCGTCCCAGCGGCACGCGCTCGAGCCGCTTCTTCAGAACCTCCGGATCGGGCATCGCGCTGTGGAGCATGTCGGTGTCGACCGGGCCGGGGTGCACGGAGTTGCAGCGGATGCGGTCCTTGGCGTGCTGGCTCGCCGTCACCTTCGTGAAGATCCGGATCGCACCCTTGCTGGCGGCATAGGCCGGCTCCTGGTGGAGCGACTGGCCGATCCCCGCCACCGACGAGATGTTCACGATCGAGCCGCCGCCGGCGCGACGCATCGCCGGGATGGCGTGCTTCGTGCCGAGGAACACCCCCCGGGCGTTGACGGCCATCACCCGATCCCACTCCTCGACCGTGCGCTCCTCGATCGCGACGCGCGGGATGACGATCGCGGCGTTGTTGATCAGGATGTCGAGCTTGCCGTAGCGCCCGGTCACGGTCTGGATCGCGCTCTTCCAATCTGCTTCGCTGGTGACGTCGAGGTGCACGTAGACGCCCTCACCGCCGTGGGCGCGGATGGTGGCCTCCACCTTCTGCCCCTCGGCGTCCCGAACGTCGCCGAAGACCACCTTCGCGCCTTCGCGTGCGAACGTCTCGGCTTCGGCGGCGCCCTGTCCGCGCGCGCCGCCGCTGATCAGCGCGACTTTTCCGTCCAGCTTTCCCATGTCGATCACTCCTGTTTGTTCATAGGCTCGCCTCGGACGGCGGGTCCCCAGCCCCGCGACGTCCTGCGGCTCGCACTACCGCGCGGGCGCCGGGTGCGTGGCGGCCCAGTGCTTCGCGATGTCCAGACGCCGCGTGAACCACACATTCTTGTGGTGGCTCATGTAGTCGAGCGCGCGCTCCAGCCCGGCGGCCCGCGACGGGTGCCCGATGAGCCGCAGGTGCAGCCCGAGCGACATCATCTTGGGCTGCGTCCGGCCCTCACGGTACAGCACGTCGAAGCCGTCCTTCACGAACGTGAAGTAGTCGTCGGCGGTGAAGAAGCCGCCGCGACCGAATTTCGAGTCGTTGGTGGTGAGGCTGTAGGGCACCACCAGATGCGGGCGCTCGTTCACGCGCACCCAGTACGGGAGCTCGTCGTTGTACGCGTCGGAGTCGTACAGGAAGCCGCCCTCTTCGACCAGGAGGCGCCGCGTATTCACGCTGGGCCCGGAGCGGCAGTACCAGCCGAGCGGCCGCTCGCCGACCGTCTTCGTCAGGGACTCGATGGCCATCCGGATGTGCGAGCGCTCCTGGTCCTCCGTGAGCTCCCAGTGCTTGATCCATCGCCAGCCGTGCGAGCAGACGTCGAAGCCGGCCTCGCGGATGGCGGTGGCAACGGCCGGGTTGCGCTCGAGGGCCAGCGCGCAGCCGAACACGGTCAGCGGCAATCCGCGCTCCTTGAAGATCCGCAAGACGCGCCAGAAGCCCACCCGGCTGCCGAACTCGAACAACCCCTCGGCCGCCAGGTCGCGGCCCGTGACGCCGGAGTCGGCGACTCCGGCTTCCGTCAGCGTGGCCTCCGAGAACCCGTCGTCCTGCGCGTTGTACTCCGAGCCTTCTTCGTAGTTCACGACGAAGTTCACGGCGATCCGCGCCTCGCCGGGCCAGTGAGCGTGGGGAGGGCTGCCGCCGTAACCGATGAGATCGCGCGGGGTGGGCGTGGGCATGGGCCCGATCATACACGGCGGTCAGTAGAGATGGCAGGCCACCATGTGGCCGGCGGCGATCTCCTTGGGCGACGGCTCGGTCTCCGAGCACTGCCGCATCGCGAAGGGGCAGCGGGGATGGAAGCGGCACCCTGACGGCGGATTGATGGGCGAGGGGACCTCGCCGCTCAGGATGATCTCCTCGCGTGCGATGTCCGGGTGCGCCGGCAGCGCAGCGGAGAACAGGGCCTTGGTGTAGGGATGGAGCGGGCTCGTGAACAGCTCCTTGGTCGGGGCCTTCTCTACGATCTGGCCCAGGTACATGACCGCGACCTCGTGGGCCATGTAGCGGGTCGTCGCCAGATGGTGGGCGATCAGCAGGAAGCTCACGTCGTACTGCCGCTGGAGATCGACCAGGAGATTCATGATCTGCGCGCGGATCGACACGTCGAGGGCGGAGACCGGCTCGTCGAGCACGATGAGCTTCGGCCTCGACACCAGCGCGCTGGCGACCGCGATCCGCTGGCGTTGTCCCCCGCTGAATTCGTGCGGGTAGAGATCGGCCTGCTGCGGCCGCAGGCCGACCGCGCTCAGGATCTCGGCGACGCGCTCCTTGATCTCGTGCGACGAGGCCAGCCCGTTGATCACGAGCGGCTCGGCCACGATCTCCCGCACCCGCATGCGCGGGCTGAGGGACGACCACGGATCCTGAAAGACCGCCTGCACCTTCGCCCGGTACTGCTTGAGCGCCTCACCGCCGAGCGTGTGGACGTCCTCGCCGTCGACGGTCACGGTGCCGGCGGTCGGGCGCTCCAGTCTCAGAATCAGCTTGGCGGTCGTCGTCTTGCCGCAGCCGGACTCGCCGACGAGGGCCAGCGTCTGGCCCTGCCCGACGGAGAAGGCGATGCCGTCCACGGCCTTGACCCAGCCGACGACCTTCGTCCACAGAAGGCCCTCGGTCACCGGGAAGTGCTTCGTCAGCTCGTCGACGCGGAGAACGGGCGCGGCGTCCATTCCTTCTCCAGCCTCCAGCAGTCGGCGGTGTGGCCCTCGCCGACGGAAAACGCGCGGGGATACTCGTGCCGACAGCGGTCGTCGGCGTGCGGGCACCGGGCGGCAAACCGGCATCCCTCCGGCAGATCCCACAGCGCCGGCGGCTGGCCGGCGATCGAGTACAGCCGCGCGACGTCCTCGTCCATGCTGGGCACGGAGCTCAGCAGGGCCTGGGTGTAGGGATGGGACGGACGGTTGAAGATGTCGCGGACCGGGCCGCTCTCCACGGCGCGGCCGGCGTACATCACGATAACCCGGTCGCACATCTTGGCCACGATGCCGAAGTCGTGCGTGATGAAGATCAGCGCGAGGTTCGTCGCCTGCTGGATCTCGCGCAGCAGGCGCAGGTACTGCGCCTGGATGGTCACGTCGAGCGAGGTCGTCGGCTCGTCGGCGATCAGCACCTTCGGCTCGCAGGAGATCGCGATGGCGCCGACGACGCGCTGCTTCATGCCGCCGCTGATCTGGTGCGGATAGTCCGCCACGCGACGCTCGGGGGCGGCGACCCGCACCTGCTTGAGGCCTTCGATCGCCCGCCGCACCAGCGAGCCGCGGCCGTCCTTGTGATGGATCTGGATCGCCTCGATCAGCTGGTTGCCGATCGTGAACACCGGGTTGAGGGACGTCTGCGGGTCCTGGAGGATCATCGAGATGCGCCGGCCCCGGACCGCGCGCATCTCGCGCTCGCTCTTCGCGAGCAGGTCCTCGCCGGCGAGGCGGATCGATCCCTTGACGATCCGCGCCGCCGGGCGAGGCACCAGCCGCAGCAGCGAGAGGGCGGTCATGGTCTTGCCGGACCCAGACTCGCCGACGATGCCGAGCGTCTCACCCTGTCGGAGCGAAAAGCTCACCCCGTCGACGGCCTTCACCACCCCCCACCGGGTGAAGCAGTAGGTGTGAAGGTCGTCGACTTCGAGGATGACGTCGCCGACCGGTCGCGACACCTACTTCACTTCGCCGGCTTGATCAGATTGAAGTGCGTCGACCGTCCGGCCGCCAGGCCGGGGTAGACCCACTCGCCGATCACCTTCGGGTCCGCGACGACCTCGTTGGCAAACCAGAACAGCGGGATGTCGGCGAACTCCTCGAACAGGTGATCGGCGATCGCGCGCGCGATGCGCTGCCGCTCCGCGGGATTCACGGTCTTGGTGAGGAGCTCGTACTGCTTGTCGATGAACTCGTTCTCGTAGTGGTGGTTCGGACTCTTGCTGTAGTAGCTCGTGCGGATCCACTCCTCGGCCGGCCGCCAGGAGATGATGTTGGGCCAGATGCAGCACTGGATCACTTTCTTCCTGAACATCTCGCGGACCTTGGCCCAGTCGAGCACCTCGATCTCGGTCTCGACGCCGATGTCCTTGTAGTAGATGCCCAGCGCCTCGGCCACCTGCGGTCCCTCCGACTCGCCGGGCTCGGTGAAGGCGAGGATCTTGAACTTCAGCTGGCCGGGGGCGTACCCCGCTTCCTTCAGGAGCGCCTTGGCCTTGGCCGGGTTGTAGCCGTACATCCGGTCGAACCGGCTCTGCCACTCGACGCTGTAGCCTTCTGACTTATCGGACCAGCCGGTCACGTACGTCATCGTGCCCTTGCCGGCGAAGACCGTGTTCAGCAGCTCCTTGCGGTTGATGGCCATGTTGAGGGCCTGCCGCACCGGCTTCTTCGTCCACGCCACGTCGGGCTTGAACGCCGGATCGTTCGGCAAGTAGTACTGGCCGCCCAGGTACACGGTCATCCAGTCCACCGGGAACGACGACGAGAAGACCTTCATGCCCTTCTTCAGGGCGTCCTTCTGCAGCTCACGGGGCAGGTCGGCGACGTGGGCCTCCCCGGACAGGAGCAGCGCCAGCCGGGTCGACTCCTCGCGCGCGAGGCGGAACACGAGCTCCTTGAACGCCGGCTTCTCGCCCTTCCAGTGGTTGTCGATCCGCTCGAAGCTGATGGAGAGGCCGGGCTGCCGTCCGACGTACCGGTAGGAGCCGGTGCCGGCCGGGCGCTTCTCGAATCCCTCCTGGCCCTCCTTGTCCCACTGCGCCTTGCTGACGATACGGAGGTCGCCGGCGCGGGACGCCGCGTACGGCATGACGGTGGTCGGCCGCTTGAAGTGGAACACGACCTGGTAGTCGTTGACGACCTCGACCTTCTCGACCTGGCGCCAGAACCCGGTCAGCGTCGCGGTCGCTTCAGGACGCAGCATCAGCGAGTGCGAGTGCACGACGTCCTTGGCGGTGAAGGGGCCGAATCCATTGTGGAACTGGACGCCCTTGCGCAGCATGAAGGTCCACTGCTTGAAGTCGGGGCTGTTGGACCACTTCTCGGCCAGCCGCGGCGCGTACTCGCCGGTCTTCGGATCGACGTCGAGCAGCGTCTCGAGGAACGGGTCGTACTGGAGGTGATCGGGACGAGGGATGACCCAGAACCGGTTGCCCTCGTCGAAGCCGGCGGAGGCGAAGACCAGCTTCTGGACCTTCGCGTCCTGAGCCAATCCCCGCGACGGCGCGGTCCCGAGCGTCATCGCCAGGGCCAGCACCAGCCCGAGGGCGACAAAGATAAGGGAGCGTCGCATCGCAACCTCCTCTTAGAGTTGTCGGAGCTTGGGATCCAGGTGATCGCGGAGCCAATCACCCAACAAGTTCAACGAGAGCACGGTCAACATGATGGCCAGACCGGGGAACATCGAGACCCACCACGCCGTGACGATCAGCTCACGCCCGTCCGCGATCATGAGACCCCAGGCGGGCATGGGACGGGGCAGGCCGGCGCCCAGGAAGCTCAGGGCCGATTCGAGCAGGATCACGTACCCCACCTGCAGCGTGGCGAGCACGAGCAGCGAGTTGACGACGTTGGGGAAGATGTACCGCGTCATGATCCGCACGTGCGAGGCGCCGGCCACCCGCGCCCGCGCGATGAAGTCGCGCTCCTTGATGGTCAGCGTCTCGCCGCGGACGAGCCGGGCGTACCGCGCCCACAAGAGGACCACGAGGACCGTGATCACCGTGCCGAAGCTCGGGCCGACCGCCGCGACCAGGACCAGCGCTAACAAGATCGTCGGTAAGGACAGCGAGATGTCGACCAGCCGCATCAGCACCGAGTCCACCCGGCCGCCGAAGTAGCCCGACGTCAACCCCAGCGCGGTGCCGAGGGTGCCGCCGACGAAGATCGCGACCAGCGAGACCATCAGGGAGACCCGCGCCCCGTGGATCATCCGGCTCAGGATGTCGCGCCCGAGCTTGTCAGTGCCCAGCGGGTGTTCGATCGAGCCGCCCTGCTGCCACGCCGGCGCCCGCAGCCGCTTGGCGAGCGACCCTTTGAGCGGGTCGTACGGCGCGACGTACGGCGCGAATACGGCGGGGATCACCAGAAAAAGCATGAGGATCGACAGCGATACCACGGGATAACGTTTGACCTGGCGCAGCGCATGCGCCACTCGGGGCGCCGCGTACCACGGAAGCGCTCTCGCTGTCACGGTCGCCATTGACCGTCCTCCCTATTGATAGCGAATGCGGGGGTCGAGATAGGCGTAGAGAATGTCGACGAGCAAGTTCGTGAGAATGAAGATTCCCGCGAACACGATCACGACCGCCTGGACCACCTGAAAGTCTCGAGCTCGCACGGCGTCGACCACGAGCAGTCCGGTCCCGGGCCAGGAGAACACGCTCTCCGTCACCACCGAGCCCGTCATCAGGACGCCTGCGATGATCGCGAAGAAGGTCAGGGGCGCGATGGCGGCGTTGCGCAGGCAGTGCTTCCAGATCACCTTCCACTCCGAGAGCCCCTTGATGCGGCTCAGCTTCACGAACTCGCTGTCCAGCACGTCCAGCATCGACGAGCGCATCAGCCGCATGATCGCGGCGACCTGGAACCAGCCGAGCGTGATGGCGGGCAGAATCATGTACTGGAGCCCGCCCTTGCCCGAGGTTGGAAACCAGCCGAGGTTGACCGCGAAGATCCACATCAGCACGATGCCCAGCCAGAACGCGGGCAGCGACTGGCCGAGCAGCGCGATCACCTTCGCCACGGAGTCCCAGACGGTGCCCTTCATGACCGCGGACAGGACGCCGACCGGCAACGCGATGACCACGCTGATGAGCAAGGCAAACCCGGCCAGCTGGAGCGTCGCCGGCAAGCGCTCCCAGACGAGGCTCATGGCCGAGTGGCCGTGCCACTTCCAGGAGTTCCCGAAATCACCCTGGACGGCCTTGCCGAGGAAGATCGCGTACTGGACGTAGACTGGCTTGTCGAGGCCCCAGTGCTTCCTGACCCGCTCGTAGTCCTCGGGACCGGCTTCGAGCGGCAGCATCACGTCCAGCGGGTTGCCCGTGACGCGCACGAGCGTGAACACGATGAGGCTCATGACCCAGATGGCCAGCAAGCTCTGCAGAGCCCGCTTCGCGATAAACCGCTGCATGAGCTCCTCCCGCACCAGGGACTTCGATCGTCTGGAGTACGTCCGGCCGTCCGCCCCCGATCAAAGCGCAGGCAGGGCCGCGGGGCGTCGCGCGTGACGATACCGTAGGGTGACGGCGTTCGCAAGTGGCGCGGCCCGGTCGGGGTCGAGCGGGGGCGGCCGACGCCGAGCGCCGGCGCGCGCGATTGATCTACAATGCACGCGATGGCGCCGGGCTTGATCCTCTCGTCCGATTCTCATGTGTTCGAGCCGCCGGATTTGTGGAAGACCCGCATCGACGCCCCGTTTCGCGCCCGGGCGCCCCGGATGGAGCGCATCGACGGGGCCGATCAGCTCGTGGTCGAGGCCGACCAGGTCATCTCCGGAATCGGGCTGATCTCGAACGCCGGCGCACGGTTCGAGGCGCCCGAGACGATCTCGGGCCAGGGGCGCTTCGACGACGTGCCGCGAGGAGGGTACGACCCCGACCAGCACCTGAAGGACATGGAGCTCGACGGGGTGGCGGGGGAGGTGCTCTATCCGTCGCAGGGCCTCTTCTACTTCCGCGTGGCCGACACGCCGCTGATGTCGGCGATCTTCCGCGCCTACAACGACTGGCTCGCCGACTTTTGCCGTGCCGATCGCGCGCGACTCAAGGGCATCGCGATGGTCAACCTGGACGACGTCCAGGAGGGCATCCGCGAGCTGGAGCGGGCCGCCCGCCTGGGCCTCGCCGGCGCGATGATCACCGAGTACCCACTCGAGCACCGACGCTACGACCAGCCCGAGTACGAGCCGTTCTGGGCCGCCGCCGAGGCGCTCGACATGCCGCTGAGCCTGCACACCGCCACGCGACGCCAGGGCAAGATCCGCGGCGCCGGCGAGAAGACGCTGCGTGACGCCAGCAGCCGCGCGACGAAGGCGTTCTATCCGGCGCTGTCGATGTGCGACATGATCTTCTCGGGCGTCTTCGAGCGCCATCCGCGGCTCAGGCTGGCGATCGTGGAGTTCGAGCTGTCGTGGGCGCCTCACGTGCTCGCGGCGATGGACTACACGTACCGGGAGCGCCACGGCGAGGCGATCTATCGGTTCAAGGACGGCATGCGCCCGAGCGACTTCTTCCATCGCAACGTCGTGCTGAGCTTCCAGGAGGACGCGGTCGGGATCCGGCTGCGCGACATCATCGGCGTGGACAACATGATGTGGGGCTCCGACTATCCCCACAGTGAGTCCACGTTCCCCCGGTCTCGGCGGATCCTGGCCGAGATCCTGTCCGGGGTGCCGGACGTCGAGCAGGCGAAGATCGTCGGCGGCAACACGGCGCGCCTCTACCGCTTCGACGTGCCGCGGCCGGCCAGTCATGCTTGAGGAGCCGACCTCCCTCCGGATCGACGACCCCGGCGTGCGGTCGCTGTTCACCGAGGCCGCGCGCTTCCAGTCGTGGCTCGACGTCGAAGCGGCGCTCGCCCAAGCGCAGGCCGAGCTCGGGATCATCCCCGAGCGCGCCGCCCGCGAGATCGTTCGCAAGGCCCACCTGAAGTACCTCGACCTCGCGGCCGTGCGCGCCGGCCTGGCGAAGACCGGTCATCCGCTGGTGCCGCTGGTGTGGGCGCTGGACCGCGCCTGCGAGGGTGACGCGGGTGGCTACGTGCACTGGGGCGCGACGACTCAGAACGTCACGCAGACCGGGCTGCTCCTCCAGGTGCGCCGGGCCCATGACATCTTCCTGCACCAGCTCGCGACGATCCTCACCACGCTCGCCGACCTGGCCGAGCGGACCAAGGACGTCCTGCTGCCGGGGCGCACCCACGGCCAGCACGCGGTGCCGGCGACGTTTGGCTTCAAGGTGGCGGTGTGGATCGACGAGCTCGGCCGCCACGTCGAGCGGTTGCACGGCTGCGAGGGGCGCGTATTCGTGACGATGCTCGGCGGCGGCGCCGGGACGCTCGCGTCGCTGGGTGAAGGCGGGCTGGCGACGCAGGCGAAGATGGCGGCCCGCCTCGGGATGCGCCCGATGACGGTGCCCGCGCGCACCATCGGCGATCACGAGGCCGAATACGTGACGCTGCTGGGCATGCTCGCCGCCACCGGCAGCAAGATCGGACACGAGATCTTCACGCTGATGAAGCAGGAGTTCGGCGAGCTCGAGGAGCCGGTGCCGCCCGGCACGGTGGGCAGCAGCACCATGCCCCAGAAGCGTAATCCCAAGCTCTCGCAAGACATCATCGCCGCCGCGGCGCAGATCCGCGCCCTGGTGCCGCTGGCGCTGGAGGCGATGCAGACGGAGCACGAGGCCGACCGGACCACCAGCATCATGATGAGCCGGGCGCTGACGCAGGCGTGCGAGCTCACCGGCGATCTGCTGCAGCGGTTGATGGTGCTGCTGGACGGCCTGCAGGTGTTCCCCGGGCGCATGCGAGAGAACCTCGACCTGTCGGGCGGCCTCATCATGGCCGAGGCGCTCATGCTCGAGCTCGGCCGGCAGATTGGCCGGCAGCGCGCCCACGACGCGGTCTACGACGCGGCGCAGGCCGCGGTGACCCAGGCGCGCCCGTTCCGCGAAACCCTGGCCGAGGAGCCTCACGTGAGCGCCGGGCTCACGGCGCCGCAGGTCGATGCGCTGCTCGACCCGGCGCGCTACACCGGGCTCTGCCGTCAGTTCGCCGAGCGCGGCGCCGCGATGGCCCGCGAGATCGCCGCGGCCATCGTCAAGCCCGGGACGCCTCGAGCGCCTCGTGCACCTTCGCCATGAGGCTCTGCCGCGTGAAGGGCTTCTGAAGGAACGTTCGAGCTGCCTCGAGCACGCCGTAGTGGAGCATCGCGCCGTCGGCGTAGCCGGATATGTAGAGGACGGGCAGGTTCGGTCGGGACGCCTTGAGGCGCTCGAAGAGCTGGGGGCCGTTCATCCCGGGCATCACGACGTCGGCGATCACGAGGTGGATGGTCCCCGGATGCCGGGCGGACGCCTGGAGCGCCTCGTCGGGGTGCTGGGCCACCAGGACCGTGTAGCCCTCGGAGGCGAGGATCTCGCTCGCAAGCCCGCGAATCTCCTCGTCGTCGTCCACGATCAGGATCGTCTCCGCCTCGCGCGTCGTTCCGGTGGTCGTCGGCTCGCGTGACGCGGGCGCCGTCGCGTCGTCCACGCGCGGCAGATAGATCCTGAACGTCGTGCCGCGGCCCGGCTCGCTGTACACCCCGATGTGCCCGTTGCTCTGCTTGACGATGCCGTAGACGGTCGAGAACCCCAGGCCGGTACCCTTACCCGGCTCCTTGGTCGTGAAGAACGGCTCGAAGACCCGCGCCTGGGTCTCACGGTCCATGCCGATGCCGGTGTCGCTCACCACGAGCATCACGTAGGCTCCCGACTTGACCTCCGGATGGGTCCGCGCGTAGGTGTCGTCCAGGTCGGCGTTCGTCACCTCGATCGTCAGCCGTCCGCCTCGTGGCATCGCGTCGCGCGCGTTGACCACGAGGTTCATGATCACCTGCTCGATCTGCGTCGGATCGGCGGTGACCCTTCCCACGTCGCGGGCCGCGATCGTCGCGATCACGATGTCCTCCGGGATCGTCCGCTCCAGCAGGGTGCGCATTCGCTCGACCACCTCGGAGAGGTCGAGCATCTGCACCTTGAGCATCTGCTTACGCCCGAACGCCAGGAGCTGCCGCGTCAGCATCTCCGCCCGGCCCGACGCGCCGATGATCGTGTCGAGATCACGCTGCGCCGATCCACCGGCCGCCAGCCGCTCCAGGGCGAAGCGGGCGCGGCCCGCGATGATCGTGAGCAGGTTGTTGAAGTCGTGCGCGATCCCGCCGGCCAGGCGGCCCACCGCCTCCATCTTCTGGGCCTGGCGCAGCTCGTCCTCGAGCAGCCTCCGCTCGGTGATGTCGCGGACGAAGCCAGTGAACATCGGCGGGCCGTCGGAGGGCAGGCGGGTGATCGTGAGCTCGATGGGGAACTCGGTGCCATCCGCACGCAAGCCGGGCATCTCGAGCCGCCGGCCCAGGACCGGCCCTTCGCCCGTCGCCAGGTAGCGCGCGAGGCCTTCGCGGTGCCGCTCGCGGAGCGCGGGTGGAATGATGAGCGTCGCCATCTCCCGACCCATCACGTCGGCTCGCCGATAGCCGAACACGCGCTCGGCGGCGGCGTTGAACTCGGTGATGCGCCCTCGGTGGTCGATCGTGATGATGCAGTCGAGCGCCGCTTCCAGCGTCGCCGCCTTGCGGGCTTCGCTCTCGCGCATCCGGGCGTCGGCGCGGTTGAGCGACACGGCGCTGACCCACGCCAGGGTGCCGAAGACGGCCATGATCACCGTGACCAGCAGTGAGAGACCGAATTCCGTCGCGTAGACGCCGGCTCGCTCACCGCGCAGAGTGAACCACCCCAGCACCAGGGGCACGCCGAGCACGGCCGGCAGAAAGCGGCGAGCCATGCGCCCGCCCGCCCCGTCGCTCGTCAGGGCCGCCATGATGCCATGCTCCGACCGCGCCAACATGATCCCGGCAGCGAGCAGCGTGAGCGCGAGGGCCGTGTGTATGGCCATCTGCGGGTACGAGCTGATCCCGTACAGCGGCTCGACGCCGTAGAGGTATCCGACGACCGCGACGAGCGCCACTGCCCCGCCCGTCAGGGCGAGCTGGGAGGCGAGTCCGGAGCATCGCGCCACATCGAGCAGGAGCAATGCCGAGCCGAGCAGGACGAAGGTCAGCGCGGTGTTGATTCCCATGCGTCCCGGCGAGGAAGGGGGAACCGTCGAGGGCGTGTCCGCGAACAGGAGCTCGTCGATACCGAGATTCAGGTCGGTCACGTACTCGCCGAGGGTGAGCAGCCCAACCAGCGCGACCGTCACGGCGAGGATCCGCGCAACGAGTCGCCCGCGCGGACCGACCGCGGATCGCGCGAGCAGCGCGAGCGCGATGCCCGCGAGGGACAGGCCGGTTGCGGTGTTCGCCTTCGTGGTCGAGAACCCGGGCAGGACGCTCTTCAGGAGCCCGACGTCGAACACCCAGCCGACCAGCACGACCGCGCCGATCGCGGCGACCGCGAGACCGGTGCCCAAACCGATGGACCGGAGCACCGCGGCGAGGGGGCGCGCGGTCACGAGCGAGAGCCCATCGTCGCCATGGTCACTCGCCGCATCTACACCGCCGTATACCCGCCGTCGATGAGCAGGTCGCTGCCGGTCATGAACGCGGAGGCGTCGCCGGCCAGGTAGACGGCGGCGCGCGCGATCTCCTCGGGCTGGCCGAGCCGGCCGAGCAGGTGCTTGGGCCCCATCATCCGGCGCGCCTCGTCCATGTCCTTCCAGCGGTGGAGCATGCGCCGCGTCTCGATCGCCCCGGGCGAGATCGTGTTGGCGCGAATCCCCTGCGCCGCGTGGTCGGCCGCGAGCACCTTGGCGAGCTGGATCAGCGCCCCCTTGGTGGCGCAGTAGGCCGCTCGCCCGGGCGAGGCGACGCGGCCGAGCTGCGAGGCGATGAGGATCACGCTGCCGCCGCCGCGCGCGATCATCGCCGGGACAGCGGCCTTGACCATCAGGAACGCGCCGGTGAGGTTGATCCGGATCACGCGATCCCAGGCCGCCTCGTCCATTTCCAGGACCGTGGCGGTCCGGTCACTGTCGGCCGCCCCGTAAAGCAGGACGTCGAGCCCGCCGAACCGCGTGACGGTCGCCGCGACAGCAGCGCGACAGCTCTCGCCGTCGGTGACGTCCAGACGGACGGGCAGCGCCTGCCCGCCGCCCTTCTCGATGTCGGCCCGCAGTGGTCTTGGCGCCGCCCTCCTCGACGTCGGCGCAAGCGACCCGGGCGCCCGCCGCCGCGAAGGCGAGCGCGGTCGCGCGCCCGATGCCGTTGGCGGCGCCGACCACGACGGCGGTCTTCTTGTCGAGCGTGAACGTCGGATCGATCATCGCGACCTCTCCCTATCGCCGCACCTCGGCCGGCGGGGCCCCAGCCCCGCGAGGGCCTTCGGCGCGTCCTACCCGTCGGGCCGTTGGAAGTGAGGAAGCCCGGTGTGGGCGGTGAGGCCCCCGTCCACGACGAAGGCGGCGCCGGTGATGAACGAGGCCTCGGCGGACGCCAGGAACAGCACGGTGCTCGCGACCTCGTCGGCCTTGCCGACGCGGCCGATCGGATGTTCCGCGGCGTGGGCGTGCCGTCGCGGCGTTGTAGGACGAGAGCCCGTAGTCGCCGCCCATGCCCGAGATCGACGCGGTGTTGACGACGACCCCCTTGCGCTGGGCACGCATGATCGGCAGGCAGTGCTTCAGGCCGAGGAACACGCTGGTGAGGGTGACGGCGATCACGCGGTTCCAGCTCTGGAGGGAGATCTCGTCGAGCGGCGCCGGCTCCGCCAGGCCGGCGTTGTTGACCATGACGTCGACCCGGCCGAACGTGTCGAGGGCCCGCTGCAGCGTGCGCTGCACCGCCTCCGGCTCGGACGCGTCCATCTTGATGGCGGCGGCACGCCCGCCGCTCGTCGCGATCGCCGACGCGACGGCCTCCGCGCGCGTGCCGCTCAGATCGGCGACCACGACCGCCGCGCCCTCGCCGGCGAGGCGCCGCGCGGTGGCGGCGCCGATTCCAGAGCCGCCCGCGGTAACGATCGCGACCTGGCCCGCGAATCGGCCGGACATGATGTGCTCGCGCTCAGGCCGAGAGGATCCGCTCGCCGACGATGTAGCGCTTGTTGAACGTGTACGGCCGCACCTCCGGCTTCCAGCGCCCGATGTCCGAGGTGTCGTTCCAGAGCTTCGACATCGGCAAGCTCGTGTTTTCGACCTCGTAGGCGCAGAGGTAGCGCGGCTCGCCGGCGGCGGTCGTGCGGTAGCGCACGGCGTTGACCGCCCCCGGCAGCTTGAGCAGGAGCGGCAGGTGCTCGTTGTCGTAGAGGTCGTTGAAGAGGGCTTCGCGGTGGGACTCGACGTCCATCATGACCCAGAAGACGTATGGGGTCTTCCCGGTGAGGGCGGCGCTGCCGCCGACCCACTCGTATCTGGTCAGATGGCGGTTCATGGTGTGCGGGCGCACCACCGACGGCCATCGCCCCGCCTCGCCGGCGGCCTTCCAGGCGCCGCTGTCGAGGACGTTCAGCCCGTCGAGCTCGTAGGCGGCGAGATAGCGCGGCTCGGTCGGGGAGGGTTGCCGGTAGCGGCTGGCCCGGCGCACGCCGGGTACCGCGCGGAGATTGGGGACGTGCTCGCGCTCGTAGACCTCGTTGAAGATCGCGTCGTGATCGTGAGCCACGTCCATCCGGACCAGGAACAGCGCGTGATTGCCCATGTCAATCCTCCCTCCAGCGCGCTAGCATAGCCCACCCATGCCGACCGGCAAGCGGTTCATCATCGTGTTCGTGGTAGACGGGCTCCGGCCCGACGCCATTACGGCGGAGAACACGCCAACGCTCTTTCGCTTGAAGACCGAGGGCGTGGAGTTCACGAACAGTCACGCCGTGTTCCCGACGGTGACCCGGGTCAACGCCGCCGCGCTCGGGACCGGAACGCAGCCCGGCACCAACGGCATCCTGGGCAACCAGATGTACGTCTCGGCGGTCGATCCGCGGCGCGCCTTCGACACCGGCGACTACCGCAACCTGCTCGCCCTCGATCGCGCCACCGGCGGCCGCCTCGTGCTCGTGGGCACGCTCGCCGAGCGCCTGGCGGCGCAGGGGCTGCGGCTCGCGGCGGTCAGCTCGGGCTCGACGGGCAGCGCGCTGCTGACCAATCCCCGGGCGGTCGCCGGCGTCGGCGTGCTGATCAACGGGTACTTCGATCCCGGCCGCGTGGTGGCCTGGCCCGCGCACGTGAGCGAGGCGGTGCTCGCCAAGTTCGGGCCGGCGCCGGCGAAGACGGGCGGTGACCGCTACGACGCGGCGGTCACGTGGACCCAGCGCGTCCTGCGCGAGTACGTCGTTCCCGAGCTCCAACCGACCGTCGTGATCAACTGGCTCACCGAGCCCGATCACAGTCAGCATCACCTGGGCGTGGGCGCGCCGTCCACGCGCGAGGCGCTCCGGAACGACGACCGTGAGATCGAGCGCGTGCTGGCGACCCTCGACGACCTCGGCCTGACGGGATCGACCGACGTGTTCGTCGTGTCCGACCACGGCTTCACCACCAACACGGCCGGCGTCGACGTCGCTCGCGCGCTGATCGACGACGGCCTCAAGGCCGCGCCCGACTCCCGCGACGTGGTGCTCGCCAGCAGCGGGCAGGCGGTCGCGTTGCACGTCGAGGGGCACGACGCCGCGCGGATCGCCCGTATCGCTCGGTTCGTCCAGTCGCGCGACTGGGGCGGGGTGCTCTTCGCGGCGGGCCGCGCGCCCGAGGAGCCGCACGGCGTCGTCGATGGCACCTTCTCGCTCGAGCTCATTCACATCGCCAACGGCGAGCGCGGCCCCGATCTGCTGGTGACGTTTCCGTGGAGCTCGACGCCGAATGGCTTCGGCGTGCGGGGCAGCGATCTGGCCAACGTCAGCCGGGGCGGCGCGCCGCTCGCGAGCGACCACGGCAGCATGAGCCCGTGGAACGTGCGGAACACGTTCCTGGCGTGGGGCGTGGACTTCAAGAAGCGCGCGGTGATCGAGGTGCCGGCGGGCAACGTGGACGTGACCCCGACGATCCTCGCCCTGCTGGGGATCGTGGAGGGCGACGGCCTCGACGGCCGCGTCCTCGCCGAAGCGCTCGCGGGCGGGGGAGACGAAGCACAGGTCGCCGTCGACACGCGTGTCCACACCGTGGAGGCCCACGCGTACGCCGCGGCCCTCCAGGTGTCGGTCGTCCACGGGCATCGCTATGTGGACAAGAGCTGGCGAGTAGCGAGATAGAGGCGCGCCACGGCTTCGCCGGGGCGTGCCGAACGTGTGGGGGTAGGGGGCCATGTCGGGGCCCCCGTAGTCGCGAGACAGAGGCGCGCCACGGCTTCGCCGGGGCGTGCCGAACGTGTGGGGGTATGGGGGCCATGTCGGGGCCCCCATGAACATAGGAGGACATATGGACTTCGGCGCGGCGATCTTCTTCACCGACTACTCGATGGGACCGGCCGAGCTCGGCCGGGCGCTGGAGGCGCGGGGGTTCGGCTCGCTCTGGGCGCCGGAGCACTCGCACATCCCGCTGTCGCGCCGCTCGCCGTTCCCGCAGGGCGGTGACCTGCCGAAGAAGTACTACGACGTGATGGACCCGTTCGTGACGCTCGCCGCCGCCGCGGCCGCCACCACGCGGCTGCAGGTCGCCACCGGCGTGTGTCTGGTCGTGCAGCGCGACCCGATCCAGACCGCCAAGCAGGTCGCGAGCCTCGACCAGGTCTCGGGCGGTCGCTTCCTGTTCGGTATCGGCGCCGGGTGGAACGCCGAGGAGATGGCCGACCACGGCACCGAGTTCAAGTCGCGCTTCAAGGTGATGCGGGAGCGCGTGGAGGCGATGCGGGCGATCTGGACGAAGTCGAAGCCGGAATACACGGGCGAGTTCGTGAAGTTCCCGCCGATGATGACCTGGCCCAAGCCCGTGCAGAAGCCGCATCCGCCGGTGATCGTGGGGGGCGCGTTCCCCTACGGGGCGCGCCGCGCGATCGCCTTCGGCGACGGCTGGATGCCGCACGCGCGGCGGCCGGAGTACGGCGACGTGCTCGGCCTGCTCCCGGACTTCCGTAAGCTGGTCGTCGAGGCCGGGCGCGACCCCGCGACGCTGCCCATCACGGTCTTCGGTGTCGCCGAGGACGGCGACCTCATCAAGCGGTACCGCGACACCGGCGTCGCTCGTCTGGTGTTCAATCTGCCGCCGGCGAAGGCCGACGAAGTGCTGCCGACGCTCGACCGCTGCGCAAGACTCATGCGTCAGGCGGGCTGACCGACCGCCGGACCGCGATCGCTTGTCGGGCGGGTGGCGTTCGTATATCGTAGCGGGCACTTTTGACGTGGATTTGAATCGATTCGACGGGGCGGCAATGCTCGAATCGCGCTCTTCCTCGGCACGTTCGGGACTCAGTCCCGCTCACCAGCTGTCCGCTCAGTGAAAGGGGAAAGATCGATGTCACCGTCCATGCGGATTTCTGCATGCCTGGTGCTGCTGTTGACGTTCACGGCCCTGGGTTTCGTCGCGACGCCCCTCGCAGAGGCGCAGAAGAAGGTCGTCAACATCGCCGCCAAGGAGCCGGACACGCTCGACCCGCACTCCAGCACGCTCGGACAGAGCCAGGCGATCGCGCGCTTCATGTTCCGGGGGCTCGCGCGCTTCGCCATCAAGGACGGCAAGGTCACCACCGCCGAGGTGGAGCCGGACCTGGCCGAGAGCTGGACGCTCTCGCCCGACGGCACGATCTGGACGTTCAAGCTCAGGAAGGGCGTTCAGTTTCACAAGGGCTACGGTGAACTGACCGCCGAGGACGTCAAGTTCAGCTTCGAGCGGCAGATCAACAAGGCGCCAGGCACGCGCTATGGGGTCAACCTCGACGTGATCAAGTCCATCGAGGTGGTCAACCCGCACACCGTGCAGATCGCGCTCAAGTCCTACGACCCCATCTTCCTGCTGAGGATGGTCGGCTACCAGCAGGGCTACATCCTGTCCAAGAAGGCCAGCGAGAAGCTCGGTGACCAGTTCAAGTGGAACCCCGTCGGCACCGGGCCGTTCTACTTCGACCGGCACTCGCCACGAGAGAAGATCGTCCTCAAGGCCTTCGACAAGTTCCACGCCGGCCGGCCCCAGATCGACGAGGTGCACTGGTTCGACGTTCCCGAGGACGCGACCAAGCTGATCGGGCTCGAGAAGGGGACCTTTGACCTGTTGTATCCGGAGGCCGTCACGTGTGACTTCGATGACCAGGTCAGGAAGATGGGCATGGTCATGGATCGGCGCGGCCCCGGTGGCCAGGAGCGCTTTTACATCAACATCACCAAGCCGCCCTTCGACGACATCCGCGTCCGCAAGGCCTTCATGCACGCCATCGATCGCAACGCCATCAAGGAGACCTTGTATTGCCGTGACCTGGCGAAGGTCGCGACGAGCGTGGTGCCGCCGGGCTACTTCGGTCACATCCCGATGAAGTTCCCGGAGTACAACCCCGAGCTGGCCAAGAAGCTCCTGGCCGAGGCGGGTCACCCGAACGGATTCACGATCAAGAACTACTTCATCAGCAAGTCCTTCTTCTATCCCAAGGTGCTCACGCTGGCCCAGGAGCAGCTCAGGAAGGTCGGCATCATCCTGGAGCTGCAGGTCGTCGAGCACGCGACCTATCACGAGAACATCCGCAAGAACCTGAACCCCTTCGTGCTCTACGGCGGCACGCGCATCACCGACGCCGACGCGTGGCTGTCGCTGTTCTTCGACTCCAAGGAGATTCCCGATCCGGCGACCGGCAACAAGGGGACGAATTTCTCGCACTACCGGGCGATCGATGACCTGCTCGCGGCCGGGCGGGTGGAGCGGGACGTGAAGAAGCGCGCCGCGATCTATGCCGAGGCGCAGAAACGCATGGAGCGCGACCTGGTCTGTCTGCCGCTGAACGACGTGCCGGGGCAGTGGGCGCGGAACCCGAAGCGCGTCAGCACGCCCTTCCCGGCCGACTACGGGGAGTTCTCGCTGCACTACAGCTACAACTATCCCGAGCTGCTGAAGGTGCTCAACTAGCGGGCGGGGCGCCACCGTGCTCCAGTACGTTCTCCGGCGCATCCTCATCGCAGTCCCGATGTTGATCGGGGCGATGAGCATCGTCTTCTTCGCGATGCGGGTCCTGCCCGGTGACCCGTGCGTCGCCATGATGGGTGACCAGGCGACCTCGGAGGCCCTGGCCGATTGCACGAAGAACCTCGGATTGAATCGGCCGCTGGCGGTGCAGTACGCGGACTACCTCTGGCGGTCAGTGCGCTTCGACTTCGGCAACTCATTCCGCCAGGGCTACCCCGTGCGCGACTACATCGCCCGGATGTTCCCGCACACGTTCGTGCTGGTCATGGCGAGCGCGATCGTGGCCGCCCTGGTGGGCATTCCGATCGGGATCGTGTCGGCGCTCAAGCGCCGGAATCCGCTCATCGACTATCCACTTCGCATCTTCGCGCTCCTGGGACTCTCCATGCCCGTCTTCTGGCTTGGCATCCTGCTGCTCATCGTCTTCTCGCTCCGCCTGAACATCTTTCCACTGATCGGCGCCGGCGATCTGGACGGAGTGCTCGCCATGATCGGCTCCGGCGAGGTCTTCCTCTATCCTCGCGACTTCCTGGTCGCGGTGGGCGACGTGCTCCACCACCTCACGCTGCCGGCCCTGGCGCTTGGCTTCACGCTGGCGGCGACGGTCAGCCGATTGTCACGCTCGGCGATGCTGGAGGTGATCAGCCAGGATTACATCCGGACCGCCCGCGCCAAGGGTCACGTGGAGCGCGTGGTCGTCTACAAGCATGCGCTGCGCAACATGCTGGTCCCGCTGCTCACGATCATCGGAATCTTCGTCGCCATCGCGCTCACCGGCACCGTGCTCACCGAAACGGTCTTCACGCGGCCGGGGCTGGGCAAGATGCTCGTCGACGCGATCGGTGCTCGAGACTACCCGCTGGCCCAGGGCGCCATCACGGTCTTCACGATGATCATCATCGTGGTCAACCTGGTCGTCGACATGCTCTACGCCGTCGTCGACCCACGGATCACGTACCGCTAGGCGGAGACCGTATGGCGATCGTTCGACGCGCGGATCCGGTCGACCTGGCGATCGCCACCGCCGGTGAGGCGGCGCGAAGCGCGAGACGCGGCCGCCTGCGCCGGTGGCTCCCCATCAGCATCGGGATCGTGCTGGCGGCGACCATGGTCGTGGTCGCGGCAGCGGCGCCGCTCATTGCTCCGCTGAGCCCGTCCGCGCAGTACGCCGACGCGGTGCTCAAGGGCCCGGGGGCGGCCGATCGTCACGTTCTCGGGACCGACGAGTTCGGACGGGACGTGCTCAGCCGCATCATCTGGGGGGCGCGCGTCTCGCTCGAAGTCGGGCTCGTGTCGGTGGTGTTCGCATTCGCGGTCGGAGTGCCGCTCGGCATCGTCGCCGGCGTGCTGGGCGGGCGGGTCGAGATGCTGATCATGCGCGGTGCGGACATGCTCATGGCGTTCCCGACGCTGCTGCTGGCGCTGATCATCGTGACGGCGCTGGGCGGCTCGCTGAGCAACGAGATGCTGGCCATCGGTGTGGCGCTGACGCCGAACTTCGTGCGGCTCTCGCGGAGTCTGGCCCTGACGATCCGCGAGCAAGACTACATTCTGGCCGCGCGCGCCCTCGGCAGCGGCCAGCTGCGGGTGATGGCGCGCCACGTCTTCCCCAACGCCCTCTACGCGCTGGTGGTCGTGGCCACGCTCTACATCGCCACCGCCATTCGCACGGAGGCGAGCCTGTCCTTCCTCGGGCTCGGCATTCCGCCGCCCACGCCGAGCTGGGGCAACATCCTCAGCGAGGGCCGTCAGTACATCAAGTGCTGCCCCTGGATCACCACGTTCTCGGGGCTCGCGATCATGGTCGCGGTGCTGGCGTTCAACCTGGTGGGCGACGCCCTGCGCGACCTGCTCGATCCGCGGCTCAAGGGCGAATGACCAGCCGTTCGTGAAGCGCGCTGAGGATCTCCGCGATCCCGGCGTGGGCCCACACGTCGAAGAACGGCGACTCGAGCAGGGTCGCGATATCGCGGCCGCCGCGCGCCTTCACCTGATCGTCCGTCTCGCCCGCGCGCGGCGCGCGCAGGTGGCCGATCACCCGGTCTTTTTGGTAAATGGCCGGATACTCGACGTAGCGGTACAGCTCGACGAAGTCCTGCGTGAAGAAGACGGCGACGGGGATCGTCGCCCACTTCTGGCCCTTCTTCTCGTTGGCGTACTCCACCACCAAGTCGGCATTGCTGCCGGCCGTCGCGTCCGGCAGCCCCTTCATCAGCATCGCGTCCCCGTCGCGGGTGAAGATCCGCAGCTCGAGGCCGCCGGCCTCGGCCAGCCGCGCCAGGTACGGCACGTCGCGGCGGCAGTCGGACGACCAGTCCTCCGAGATGACCAGCACCTTCGCGGGCCCGCCCGGCTGGGCGGCCAGCCACGTGATGGCCGCAGCCTGCTCGCTGGTGAGACTCGCCTTCGCGTGACGCTCGCGCAAGAAGCCGCTCCAGTCGACGCGCGGGCGGACCAGGCTGAACCGCCGGATGTCGAACCCCTCGCGACCGAGATTCTCAGGCGAGCCGGTGAACTTCACGTAGTCGTCGAACGTCATGCCTCGAGCGAAGCGCTCCGGCGTCATGCGAGCACCAACCTTTCGTGAGTGGTATTAGAGCTTCAGCAGCGACTCGAGATTGCGCCAGAGGATCTTCTCTTTCTCGTCCTGGGTCACCGTCTTCATGGACTGCAGCCAGGTGACGGGCGAGGGGTGCCAGGGCACGAAGGGCCAATCGCTGCCGAGCACCACGCGGTCGGCGCCGACCTCGTCGAGCAAGAAACGGAGCGCCTTCTCACTGCCGACCACGGTGTCGTAGTAGAGGCGGCGCTGATAGGTGCTGGGCGCCTGCTTGATGACGCGATTGGCCTCGGGCGTGCCCTGCCAGCCGCGGTCGAGGCGGCCCATCGCGAAGCACGCCGGGCCGCCGCCGTGGGCGATGCACACCTTGAGGTCGGGGCAGGCGTCGAAGACGCCGCCGAAGATCATGACCGAGAGGACGATCGCGTCCTCGACAATGACGCCCAGGCTGTTGAAGAGCCCGTAGCGGGTCGTGCGCTGCATCATGAAGTTGTGCTGCGGCTGCGGGTGGAAGAACAGCACCGCGCCCATGGCCTCCGCGGCCTTGAAGAACGGCCGGAACTTCGGCTCGTCCCAGTTCTCGCCGTTCACCACGGTGTCGAGCTCGACGCCCTTGAGGCCGAGCACGTTCACCGCGCGCTCCAGCTCGTCGATCGACGCCTTGACGTCCTGCAGGGGGAGCGTGGCGAGGCCCGCGAAGCGCGTCGGCCACTGGCGGGCCATCCCGGCGATCTCGTCGTTGACCTCGCGGGCCAGCGCCAGTCCCTGCGGTGACTCGAGGTGGTAGCCGAAGAACGGCGTGTGGATCGAGACCACCTGGACGTCTACGCCCTGCGTGTCCATGTCCTTGATCCGCTCCTCCGGGGTGAAGCGCACCTTGGGCGAGTTGAACTGCGTGCGCTTTCCGTTTCCCACGACGGTGCCGAGCCCGTCGCCGGGCTCGTGACGGAAGCCGTACCACTCCCGGCGCGCCTCTGCGGCCTGCCACAGCGAGCGCGGCACCAGATGCGCGTGGATGTCGATGGTCTTCATGAGCGCGTCCTCCCTAGAGGTCGAGAATCCGGCGGGTCATCGCCTCGATCCACTTCTGCTTCGGGTCCTCGTCGAACACGAGCCGCTCGTCGGCGGGGGCGACGCCCCACGCGCCGGTCTTCAGCTCGGCGTCGAGCTGACCCGGCGCCCATCCGGCGTAGCCCAGCATGAACAGCGCCCGCCGCGGACCCGCGCCTTTCGCCATCGCCTGCAGCACCTTGGGATCCTCGGTGAGCGCGAAGTGATCGTCGACCACGGTCGTGCCCTCGCCCTTCCAGTCGGGCGTGTGGAGGACGAAGCCGCGCCTCTCCTGGACCGGCCCGCCGTAGTGGACCCGGACGTCACCGCTCTCGGATGGTGCCTCGAGCCCGAAGGGCCGCAGCGCGCGCTCGTAGGACACGTCGGTCAGCGGCCAGTTGACGACGAGCCCGAACGCACCGTCGGCGTTGTGCCGCACGATGTAGATGACCGTCCGGGCGAAGCGCGGGTCGCGAAGCACGTCGGTCGCGACCAGCAGGCGTCCGGCGAGCGATCGTCGGGTCGGCGTCTCTTCGCCGTCGGCTGCGGTCCCCAGGACGAGGATCACAGCAACGAGGAGTGCCGCCACCGCCCAGCTACTTCTTGAACAGGTTGTCGAAACCCCGGCGGATGTCGCCGGGGCGCGTCGAGTCGGGCGAGGCATCACGCTCGACGGTCACCCGGAGCGAGAACGAGGCACAGTCGTTGCGACCGTTCTTGTCCGCCACCCGCTCGGCGATGGGCTCTTCGCACTCGAAGCGCCGGCTCGTGTCGAAGTGGGTGCACTGGCGGCAGGCGCGGATGGCGGCGCGGCAGTTCGGACACTGCTCGAGCGCAGCGGTCGCGATCGGCAGCACCGCGCCGCATGCCCCGCATCGGGAGACCGTGCGCTTGGCGAGCATGCCGCCGCTTCGCGGCGCATCGGCCGGCGGCGGCTCTGGCCGGCGCTCCCCGGCGGGCTGGGAGCGATAGCCCTGCTGGCGATACTTGCGGTCGCGGTCGGACATGGTCTCTCCAGACCCTACTCTAGCCGATGGTAGTATCGCCTGCCTACCGGGAGGCGTCGTAACGCCTCACACCTCTTCGAACTCGGCGCTGTACTCGACGTTGATCCCACGGCGCACGCTCTGGCTGGCCGGGCAGCCCTTCTCGTGCACGCCGAGCGCGCGCTCGGCCTCGGCCCGCTTGCCCTTGGGGATCTTGCACGTGTAGCGGACGCGGATCGTGGTGATCAGCGCCACGCCGTCGACGTTCTCGATGATGCCCTCGACGTGGGCGACCAGATTGTCCGGAGCGCTCTTGATTCCGCGCGCATCCAGCGCGCTTCCCATATTCCCGGTGAGTCAGCCGGCGACGGCCATCACGAGATGGTCCAGCGTCGCGGGCCGCTCGACCTCCGGCTCCGTCTTGTAGAACTTCTTGATGCCCCCGTGGATGCCGTAGGGAACGGGGGTGTCGGGGAACGCGTCCAGGTACGCCGTCTTCATGCCGCGTCCCGGCTCCTTGACGACCCGCGCCTTCGTCACGTGGATGATCTCACCCATGGAACACCTCCTCACTCGGGGCGCATGATATACCGAGGGCGACGCGAATTCCGCCCTTGGAGGTCCCAATGACACTTCGTGAAAGGCTCGACACGATGCGAGAGGCGTCCAAGGCGCGCATCCCGCCGGAGGCGCGCGCCGTCATGGAGCGCAGCGTCGCAGATCTACGATCTTCCGGGATCATGACCCGGATCGCCGCCGTCGGCCAGAAGGCGCCCGACTTCGCGCTGCCCAACGCGGCCGGCCGCACCGTCAGCCTCGCCGAGCTGCGGGCCCGTGGACCCGTCGTGCTGTCGTTCTACCGCGGCCGCTGGTGACCGTACTGCAACGCAGAGCTGGAGGCTCTGCAACAGGCCCTGCCCGAGATCGCCGCGGCCGGCGGGGCGCTGGCCGTGATCTCGCCCCAGGTGGCCCGCACACCGCGTGAGACCGAGGAGCCGAAGCCCATGGAGTTCGCGCTGCTCCGCGACTTCGGCAACCGCGTGGCCGAGGCGTACGGCCTGGTCTTCACGCTGCCCGACGACCTGCGCGCGATCTATCTCAAGTTCGGCATCGACCTGGCGCGGGGCAACGGCGACGGCACCTGGCGGCTGCCGGTGCCGGCCCGCTTCGTGATCGACCGCGGGGGCGTGATCCGCGCCGTCGACGCCGACCCGGACTACACGCGGCGCCCGGAGCCGGCGCACACGGTCGAGATTTTGAAACGGCTCCGCGACGGAGGCGCGTCATGAGCGCCGTGCCCGAAGGCCTCAACCCCCGGATCGAGAGCCGCGAGATCGTGTTCGACGCCAGCGTCGACCTGGTCACGCCGTTTCTCAAGCTCGCGACCGTCAGCCGGGGCGGCGCCGGCCACATGACGTTCGCCTCCGACGAGGGGCCGAGCCTCGGCGGGCTCGGCTCGGCGCCCACGCCGCTCATGTACTTCAGCGCCGCGCTCGCGTTCTGACTGATGACCCAGGTGTCCCGGTACGGGCACATGCTGAAGGTCACGGTGAACGGGATGCGGATGAAGGTGACGGCGCGCTACCGGGTCGACGGCTCGGTGCTCAACGACACGGTCCAGGGCCGGATGGTGGGCGCCGAGACCACGCTGGAGATCGACTCGCCGGATCCGCCCGAGCGCGTCGCCCGGGTCGTGCGCAACGCCGAGCGCGGCTGCTTCGTTCTGCAGGCGTTGCAGAACCCGGTGCCGGTGACGGGGCGCACCCTGCTCAACGGCACGCCGCTCGAGTGAGCGCGCTTGACTCCCGATTGCCCATCGATAGTATCCGGGTAAGAGGATGGAGACGGTGACGCTGTCCAGCAAGTATCGGCTCGTGGTGCCGCCCGGCGCGCGCGAGCGGCTGCGCCTCCGGCCGGGGATGCGGATCACCGTCCTCGACAAGGGGGGAGTGATCTTCCTGATCCCCGAACGGCCGCTGGCGACCTACCGAGGCATCGCCCGTGGGGTGAGCGCCAGGGGACTGCGCGAGAAGAAGGACCGCCTCTGACTCTCGTCGATTCGAGCGGGTGGATCCGCCAGGCGCTTCGGCGCGACCCTCGTCACCAGCGACGCCGACTTCGAAGGCCTCCCGGCCACCGTCGTAGTCAGCTGACGTCCATCGACGTATATAAAGGAGAGGACCGATGGCCCAACCGGCACTGCCACCGTGGATCCAGGCCCTGCAGCAGCGCGATCCGAAGTTCGTCGAGACCTACATGACCCAGCGCGAGCACGTCCTGCGCGACGGCGCCATTCCGGCCAAGTACAAGCACCTCATGACGATGATCGTGGACGCGCTCCAGTCCCACCCGGACGGCGTGACGAACATCGCCAACCGCGCGCGCGGTGCTGGCGCCTCGGAGGCGGAGATCCAGGAGGCCGTCGAAGTCGCGTACCTGTTCGGCGGCACGCCGGCGCTGGTGACCGCGATGAACGCCTTCAAGAGCAGTTAGGAACACGCCAGAGGGCGATCGAGGAACGTCACGGCTGCGCCGGGGGGCGCACCGAGACATCCTGTGTCAACCCCACCGTCAGGCGGCTGACCGGGCGGCACCTGGCGGCTGGCGTCGTCGGGTTCGTGAGCTTGCCGGCGGCACCGAGCAACGCGAGGTGCCGGCCGGAGCTGGGTGCCTGAGAATCGTCGCTTCATTGTCCGTCGTCCAGCTAACGCCTGCGCATCAGCGGCCGCGGTACTACTCGGCGAAGCTACCTCCGAGCGGCACGGTCAGGTCAAGGGCAGGAAGGTGACCCCGAAGCCCTTCTAGGCCCCCCATATCAACCAGCCACGAAGATCTGATGCGAAGCGCGTAGCTGTGTGTGATCGCGGAGGGCCAGCCCGGCCTCCGCGAGCAGCCAGCGCCAGTCGTCCGGCGTGTACTTGTTGTGGACGGGGAAGAGGCGAAAGCCCCGCCGCATCGCGTCGGGTCCGGTCTCCCCGATCACGTCTCGTCGGTACGCCATGTAGGTCTCGAGCGGCTGGCGGACCCAGTCGTGCAGCAGGAAGATCCCGCGCGGCGCCAGCACGCGCCGGATCTCGGCGAGCACCGGCAGCGGCTCGTCGAAGACGTGCAGGACCGACGACATCGACACCAGATCGACGCTGCCGGCTGGGTGCCGCAGCGGCTTCGCGGTTACGTCGTGTAGCTCGAGCGTCAGCTTGGCGCCCGCCAGCTGCCGGCCGTAGGCGATCATCGCCGGCGTGATGTCGTAGCCGTGCAGAGACGCCGACGGATAGCGCAGCCCTAGATCGCGCAGCAAGAGTCCGGGACCACATCCCAGATCGACGATCACCGGCCGCGTCGGCAACGAGGGCGCGACGCGCGCGGTGAAGAACGCCCAGAACGTGTCCCCGTAGCGGTCCGCGTGGGTGTCGACCATGCGCCGGAGCAGCTCTTCATCCGTCGATCCCGCGAGCGATTGGTGGGTGGGCATGACGTGGCTCCGAACTTACCACGGAGCGGTATCGCGCGGTTGGTTGGTGGGGGCGCGCCGGCTAGGGCATAGTGAAAGGACCGCCATGGCCCACATGCGTGTCGTCAAAGCCACGACCACGGCGCGCCGGACGCGCACGCGTCCGGCGAGAGTCAGGACCAAGCTCGCGGCCGGGATGACGAAGGCCCGGAAGCTGTGGCGCCTGGCCCGCCGCGCCCTGCGGGCGTTCCGGGCGGCGCCGCTGGCGATCCGGCTCCTCGTGGGCGCCAGCGTCATCCTGACGGTGTGGTGGATCGTCAACTGGACCTACCAGGCGGTGCGCAAGCCGACCGAGCTGTTCTTCCCGGTGAGCGGCGCGCTGTCGAAGACGCCCCCCGAGACGTGGCGCGAGTACGAGCGGCTGTTCCGCGCGCACTCCACGGCCGTGATGACGCCGGAGCTCCTGGCGGCGCTGGCGCAGGTCGAGGGCTCGGGCAACCCGGTGGCCCGGACGTACTGGCGGTGGCGGTTGTCCTGGAATCCCTTCGAGCTCTATCGGCCCGCGTCGAGCGCGGTCGGGATGTACCAGATCACCGACCCGACGTTCCTCGAGGCCAAGCGCTATTGCATCCACGACCACGTGGTGGTGGAAGACGGCCCCTGGCACGACCTGCGATCGTGCTGGTTCAATATGGTCTACACGCGTGTGATCCCGAGCCACGCCGTCGAGATGACCGCCGCGCTCCTGGATCGCAGCGTCTCGAGCACGCTGGCGCGCCAGCGGGTCGCCGCCGCCACGCTCCAGCAGAAGCAGGACCTGGCCGCGATCATCCACTTGTGCGGCGCCGGCCCGGGCGATGCCTACGCGCGCCGCGCGTTCCGGCTGACGGCTGGCCAGAAGTGCGGCGACCACGACGTCGCGAGCTACCTTTCGCGAGTCAATGGCCTGAAGCGACAATTCGCGCGAATGGCCGCCAGCTAGGAGGCTGGCACAGTAGGGGACGGCTATGGCACTTCCCCGCCACGTCGTCGTGTGCGGCGCCGGCGTCATCGGCGCTTCCGTCGCTTACTTCCTGGCCCGACGCGGCATCCCCGTCACCGTGGTGGAGCGCTCGGGCGTCGCCTGCGCGGCGTCGGGAAAGTCGGGCGGATTCCTGGCGCTGGACTGGTGCGACGGCTCGCCGCTCGGCGCGCTGGCGCGCGCGAGCTTCACCCTGCACGCCGAGCTGGCCCGCGAGCTCGCGACCGACTACGGCTACCGTCGTGTCGACACGTTCATGCTGGCCGCGCGCGAGCGCGGGACGCCGAGCGGCGGCCATCGCATCGCGGCGCCGAGCTGGCTCGACGGCGCGGGTGTCGTCACCGCCGCGCTCGGATCGACCGCCACCACCGCCCAGGTCCAGCCGGCGCGCTTCACCGCCGCGCTGCTCGATGCGGCGCAGGCGCGCGGCGGCACGCTGCGCATCGGGCTCGTCGAGTCGCTGGTCCAGCACGGCGGCGCCGCGCGCGGCGTCAGAGTCGGCGGGGAGACCATCGACGCCGACGCCGTCGTCCTGGCGATGGGGCCGTGGACGGGGCGCCTGGGCGGCAGGGTGCCGTTGCCCAACATCTACGGGCTGAAGGGCTACAGCGTGACGCTGGTCGGCGCCGACGTACCCGCCCACGCGCTGTTCGTCGACTACCGCGCGGCTGACGGCCGCGCGTTCGAGCCCGAGATCTTTCCGCGGCCCGACGGCGACGTCTACGTGTGCGGGATGGCGGATCCGGCGCCGCTGCCGGACTCGCCGGAGCGGGTCGAAGTGAGCGAGGCCGCATGCGACACGCTGGCCCGCGCGGCCGGCCGCGTGTCGACCGCGCTGGCGGCGGCGCGGATCTCGCGACGCCAGGCGTGCTACCGACCCGTCACCGACGACGGGCTGCCGCTGATCGGCCGCGTCCCCGGAGTGGCCGCTGCCTACGTGGCCACGGGTCATGGGCCGTGGGGCATCCTCAACGCGCCCGCGACCGGCCGGGCCCTCGCCGAGCTGATCGCCGATGGCGCCGCATCGTCCATCGATCTTCGCCCCTTCGATCCCGTGCGCCTCCCGGCCGCGCGGTGAGAAGAATTGACTCGCCGCGAGCGGGCGTGCAATCTGCAGCCATGCTCTCCGAGCTGGTGCGCGGCGACGGCCTGTTTCCGCCCGCCGCTTATGCGCGTGACGACGAGTCTCCGGACGCCCACTTCTACGACGTCCCGCGCAAGGTCGTCCACATCGACGACGGCGCCATCGCCGCGCTCGGCCGCCTGTACGCCGAGGTGCTGCCGGCCGCCGGACGCCTGCTCGACGTGATGAGCAGCTGGCGCAGCCATCTGCCGCAGGATTTCCACGTCAAAGAGGTCGTGGGGCTCGGGCTCAACGCCGAGGAGATGGACGACAACCCGCAGCTGACGAGGTCGGTCGTGCACGACCTGAACCGTGACCCGCGGCTGCCGTTCGGCGACCGGGAGTTCGACGGCGCGATGTGCGCGGTCTCGATCCAGTACGTGCTCCATCCGGTGATGGTCCTGCGCGAGATGCGTCGGGTGTTGAGACCGGGCGCGCCCTTCGTGGTGTCCTTCTCGAATCGCTGCTTTCCCACCAAGGCGGTGGCGGTCTGGCTCGACACCGTCGACGAGCAGCACCTCCAGCTCGTGCGCGCCTACTTCGACGCCGCCGGCGGCTGGGTGGACGTGACGGGGGAGGACCGGTCGTCCGGGCGCGGCGCGGACCCGCTCTACGCAGTGTGGGCGCGCGCCTCGTGACGCGATTCGGCCTGTTCTTCCAGGCGTCCGAAGCCCCCGGTCGCTCGCACGCCGAGCGGTTCGCCGAGATGCTCGATCTCATCGAGCTCGGCGACTCGCTCGGCTTCGACGTGGCCTGGCTGGCGGAGATCCACTTCGGCGGCGCGTTCTCGCTGCTGTCGAGCCCGCTGATGGCGGTGCCGACGATCGCGCAGCGCACCCGGCGGATTCGCATCGGGACCGCCGTCGTCCTGCTGCCGCTCCATCACCCGCTGAGTTGCGCCGAGCAGGCCGCGACCGCCGATCTCCTGTCCGGCGGACGTCTCGAGTTCGGCGTCGGCCGGGGCTCGATCCCGAGCCAGTTCCACGGATTCGGCGTGCCGGTAGCGGAGAACCGCGCCCGGTTCGACGAGGCGCTCGACATCATTCGCCTGGCGTGGACGCAGGAGCGCTTCAGCTATCGCGGGAAGTTCTACCAGGTGGAGGACCTCGCGGTGGTGCCCAAGCCCGTGCAGCGGCCGCACCCGCCGATTCGTGTCGCGGTCCACACCGCCGAGAGCTTCGCCCACATCGGCGACAGGGGGTTGCCGATCTACTCCGGCACGACGACCACGCCGCTGCCGCAGCTGCGTGAGTGCATGGCGCTCTATCGCAAGCGTCTCGCGGCCGGCGGCCACCCGTGGCAGCGCGATCAGATGGCGCTGATGCTGCCGGTGCACGTCGGCGACAGCGGCGCCGCCGCGCGCGACGCCATGCGGCCGGGCGTGCTCCAGTACTACAAGAACCTCCGGACGATCTTCGCCCAGCTGCCCGAGTCCTACGCCGACCACTTGCCGCGGCTGCGGTCGATCGAGGAGACCATCGCCAATCTCCCGTTCGAGAGGTTCTGCCGCGATCAGGCGGTGTTCGGTGACGTCGCGGAGGTCGTCGACCGGCTGCAGGCGGCACGCGACGAGTTCGGGCTCTCGCAGATCATCTGCTGGTTCGACCAGGGATCGCAGCTGCCGCGGGAGGAGGTCGAGCGCACGATGCGGCGATTCGCCGATCAAGTCATGCCGAAGCTCGCGTAACGCCGTTGGCGGCGACCCGCCCGCTGGCGCAGGGCTATCTGGTCCTCGCCGACATCTCCGGGTACACCTCGTTCCTGACGCACACTGAGCTCGAGCACGCCCATGGCATCGTGGCCGAGCTCACGTCTCTGGTCATCGCGCGCCTGGGCGACCCGCTGCGCTTCGTCGAGCTCGAGGGCGACGCCGTCTTCGCCTACGCGCCGGCCGCGGCGTTCGCCGATCCCGAGCGGCTGCTCGACATGATCAAGGCGTGCTACGTCGCGTTCCAGCTGCGGCTCGACGAGATGCGCCGCGCCACCACGTGCACGTGCTCCGCGTGCGCCGCCATCGGCGCCCTCGATCTCAAGTTCATCGCCCACCTCGGCTGCTTCGTGCTCCAGGAGACGCCCACCGGCGCCAAGCCGATCGGGCCCGACGTGATCCTGGTCCACCGCCTGCTCAAGAACCGGGTGATCGAGATGCTGGGGACGCGAGCGTACGCGCTGCTGACCGACGCGCTGCTCGAGCGTGCCGGCTCCACGCTGGGTCCGCCCGCGCACGCCGAGCGCTCGACGACCTCGGTGAGGTGCACGGGCGCGTCACCCGCGCAAGCGGATGCGCTGGCAGCTCGACGCGCGCGAGATCGAGGCGCGGCCGAACGCCGCGGGTCGGGCCGGGGTGGGCTGGGAGAGCCACTGCGATCACGGCGGCTATACGCTCGTGCACCGGGCGGTGGACTGGCGCCCGTTCGAGTACCTCACGCTCGAGGGCACGCCTCTCATGCGTGGTGGGGTGAAGCTGCCGCGAAGCTACTCCACGTTCGAGTTCACCCAGGTCGGCGCCAGCCGCTGCGTGGTCGCGATGCGCGTGCGCGCGCGCGAGCGCGGCGTGCTCGGCCTGGTCAGGATCCCGCTCGGCGTCTGGGTCATCCGGCGGCAATTCCGCGCGCACTACGCCGTGCTGGCGCGCGTTCTGGCCGAGGACGCCCAGGCGTGGCAGACCGCGCCCTGACTCACCGGAGCTTCACGCCGTACTTCTCGAGCGTGTCCTCACGGAGCTCGAGACCGAGCCCCGGCGTCTCCGGTACCGCCATGAACCCATCGACGATCTTCGGCCGCTCGCGGAACAGCTCGAACCAGAGCGGATCGCGCGTCGGGTCGGCGAACGATTCGAGGATGAAGCCGGTCGGGCTGGCGGCCACCGCGTGCACGTGGATCTGCGGATCGTGGTGGGCGGCCAGTGGGATCTGATAGAGCTCGGTCATGACCGCGGCCTTGCGCCAGGTCGTGAGCCCTCCGGCCCACGTGGAGTCGATGATCAGGTAGTCGACGAGGCCCTCGGCCACCATCGTGCGCAGGCCGAACGGCGTGAACTCCGTCTCGCCGGCGGCAATCGGCACGTCGACCTCGTCCTTCAGCCGGCGCAGCGCATGGCGCTCGTCGTACCAGGGCATCGGGTCCTCGAGCCAGAAGAGGTTGTGCGGCTCGCAGAGCCTGGTCGCGCGGACGGCCGTGGGCAGGTCCCAGCCCTGATTGGCGTCGAGCATGATCGCGACGTCGTCACCCACCGCCTTGCGGATCACCCCGACACGCTCGGCATCGGCCTCCGGCGGCAACCCCGCCACCTTCACCTTCACGGTGCGATAGCCGTGCTCGAGGTACATCGCCGCCTCGCGCCGCAGGTCGTCCGGGCGCTCGCCCTCGCGGTAGTAGAAGCCGGTGACGTAGGCGGGCACACGCGAGCGCAGCGCGCCGCCGAGCAGCGCGTGCACCGGCCGGCCGGTCGCCTTGCCCGCGAGATCCCAGAGCGCGATGTCGATCGCGCTGATCGCCGTCACGAGCTGACGCCGCTGCGGCGCCAGCGTGGGGATGCCCCGCACGCTCGTGTAGGTCAGCGCGAAGAGGTCCTGCCAGATCCGCTCGATGCCGGACGGGTCCTGGCCGACGACGAGCGGGGTGACGCGCTCGAGGATCTGTCCGACCGCGCGCATGGCCTCGGGGCCGCCCTGCGACAGGAACGGGCCGTGCGCCTCGCCGATCCCGACGAGGCCCGCGTCCGTCGTGAGCTTGACGACGAGCTCGCTGACCCGGCTGATCGTCGAGGTGGACGTGCGGACCGGCTGCGGCAGCGTCGCGGACAGGAAGTACGTGTCGAGCGCCTTGATCTTCATCGGGGGCCTCCGGGGCCGATGATACCCTAGCGCCATGACGGGCGTATCCGCCGCCCGGCATTGATCGGACCGCGCAGAACGGTCTAGAGTGGGCACATGACGCAACCGCCGCTCACGGTACGCCGGTGGAAGCGAGCGGAGTACGATCGGCTCGTCGAGTTGGGCGTCTTCGACAGCGAGCCGATCGAGCTCATCGCTGGCCAGCTGGTCGTCGCCGAGCCGCAGCGCCCCTATCACGCGTCCGCGGTCAGCAGCACGGACTACGCGCTGAGAGCCGTGCTGCCGCCGGGCTGGATCGTGAGGACGCAGTCACCGGTGTGGCTCGACGACGAGTCGGAGCCGGAACCCGACCTCGTTGTCGTGCCGGGTCGTCCCGCCGACTATCGCCTGGCGCATCCTGGACGGCCCGTGCTCACGATCGAGGTGGCGGAGTCGAGTCTCGCCTTCGACCGCGAGGTCAAAGGGAGCCTCTATGCGCGCGCGGGAATTCAGGACTACTGGATCCTGAACCTCGTCGATCGAGCTCTCGAGGTCTACCGCGATCCCGTGCCCGACGCGGCGGCGCCGTACGCGTGGCGGTATCAGGTCATGACGGCGATGACTCCGCCCGCCGTCGTCGCGCCACTCGCGTTCTCGGCCATTCGGATCGCCGTCGCCGATCTCTTGCCCTAACGCAGGTTCTTCTCGCACGCCGCGAGGCGCGCGGCCAGGAACTTCCGCTCGCTCGCGTTGTCGGCCATACCGAGGGCGCGGCGATACTCCTCGGCCGCCTCGGCCCAGCGCTCGAGGCGACGGAGGAAGTCGGCGCGGGCGGCCGGCAAGAGGTGATAGCTCCGCAGCGCGGAGGCGTCCACGGCGTCGAGCGCGGCGAGCCCGCGGGCCGGCCCGTACCCCAACCCGATCGCGACCGCGCGGTTCAACTCGACCACCGGCGACGGCGTCACCGCGATGAGCGCGTCGTAGTGGTCGACGATCCGCGGCCAGTCCGTCTCCTCCCACGAGGCGGCGCGGGCGTGGCAGGCGGCGATGGCGGCCTGCAGCTGATAGGGGCCCGCGCCCGCGAGCGATCCGGCTCGGTCGAGATCGTCGAGCCCGCGCGCGATGCGCGTCCGGTCCCAGCGCGAGCGATCCTGGTCGGCGAGCAGGATCAGGTTCCCTTCGGCGTTGGCGCGCGTTGCGGCCCGTGAAGCCTGCAGCTCCATCAGCGCCAGGAGCCCGAGCCCCTCGGGCTCCTCGGGCATCAGCTCGGCGAGGATCCGCCCGAGGCGGATCGCCTCCTCGCAGAGGTCGTGACGCACCAGGGTGTCGCCGGTGTGCGCCGAGTACCCTTCGTTGAACACCAGGTAGATGACCGCGAGCACAGCCGGCAGGCGCTCGGCCAGCTCGTCGCCCTCGGGCACCTCGTACGGTAGCGCGCGGTCCCGGATCGTCCGCTTGGCGCGCACGAGCCGCTGAGCGATCGTGGGCTCGGGCACCAGGAAGGCCCGCGCGATCTCCGCGGTCGAGAGGCCGCCGACCAGCTTGAGCGTGAGCGCGACGCGGCTGTCGGGCGGCAGCCCCGGGTGGCAGCAGGTGAAGATCAGCCGCAGCCGGTCGTCGGCGATCGCTTCGGGATCGCTCACGTCGGGGCCCTCATCGAGCGCGCCGAGCCCGGTCTCGTACGCGAGCGCGTCGGCGCGCGCCCCGGCCCGCCGGTCACGGCGCAGGCGGTCGAGCGCGCGGCGACGCGCGGTGGTGAGGAGCCAGGCGCCCGGCCGATCCGGTGTTCCGCCCGCGGGCCAGCGATCGAGCGCCTGGGTGAACGCCTCCTGGACGACTTCTTCGGCCGCATCGATGTCGCGCACGATCCGGACCACGGACGCGACGACGCGCGCGTACTCCTGGCGAAACACTTCCGCCACGCGCGAGTGCACGCCGCCGTCCGGCACGCATCGATGTTACCCGAAGCGGGGAGCCCTCCTCGGGCGACCGTTCACATCGGCCAGATCGGCCGCACGTCGATGTAGCCGCCCTCGCGGAGCGGGATCTTCTTCGCCCACTCGACGGCTTCCTCCTTGGTGGCGCACTCGATCAGGTAGAAGCCGCCCAGGGCCTCCTTGGTCTCGGCGAACGGGCCGTCCGTGACCTGCCGCTGGCCGGCCTTGATCCGGATGCGGCTGGCTTCGCTGTCGGGCCGCAGCCGCTCGCCGTGGACCATCTTTCCCGACGCCTGGAGCTCCTGGGCGAACCGCATGTGGCCCTGCAGGACCGCGGCCATTTCGGCTTGCGGCGCCTGGGCTTGAGCCTTCTCGTCACCGGAGATGAGCAGCATGTAGCGCATGGGATCCTCCTATTGATAGCGGCGTCTCGGCCGACGGGGCCCCAGCCCCGCGACGGCCTGCGGCGCCTGCGGTGGTTATAGCGGCGCCTCAGCCGGCGGGGCCCCAGCCCCGCGACGGCCTGCGGCGCCTGCTTCCATCTCAACCAGTACGACGACGATGACCCGCCGAAATCGACAGGCTCCGTCTTCTCCGCCTCGGCCGCGGGAGCGTCCTGATAGGATACGCGCATGCCCGGCGCCGTCGACCGCGTCCGCGTGACGACCGTCGTCGACAACTACATCGACAACCTGCGCCAGGACGACGCGGTGGCCCGCCGGTATAGCGCGTTCGTGGCCGGCAAGATGCCGGATCTCCGCGCCGAGCACGGCCTGGCGCACCTGGTCGAGATCACCCGCGGCCGCGACCGGTTCACGATGGCCTTCGACTTCGGCCTCACGCCGGACACGCTGAACCACAACTTCCGCGAGCTGGCCATCGACCCGTCGGCGATCGACGCGCTCGCCCTCTCCCATGGGCATCGCGATCACTGGGGCGGGCTGACCGGCTTCCTGCACGCGTGGCGGCGGCGCCTGCGGCGCGACCTGCCCTTTTATGGCGGCATCGACCACTTCGAGCCACGCTGGCAGCAGCGCGGCGAGCGACGCGTCTACAGCGGCCGCCTCAACCGCGACGAGATCGAGCGCTACGACGTACCGATCACGCTGGTGGCGAAGCCGACCGAGCTCGCCGAGGGCGTGTGGCTCTCCGGCGAGATGCACGCCGCCGAAGACTGGGAGACCATCCCGAGCAACCTGCGCGTCGAGCGTGGCGGCGAGCTGATCCAGGACACGTTCATCGGGGAGCAGACGCTGGTGGCCAACGTGCGCGACCTTGGCCTCGTCGTGATCACGTCGTGCTCGCACCGGGGCATCGTCGGCATCTGCCGCAACGCGGTGCGCGTCACCGGCGTTCCCCAAGTGCACGCGGTCATCGGCGGCTTCCACCTGAGCGGCCTCGACGAGGCGCGCGTCACCCGGGTGGTCGACGCGTTCCGCGACCTCGACGTCGAGCACATGGTGCCCCAGCACTGCACCGGCATCGAGGCCATCGCGAGCATCGCCCACCGGCTGCCCGGACGCTTCACCGCCAGTTCGGTGGGCACCACGTTCGAGTTCGCGGCGCCCGACGGAGCCGCGCCCTCACCCTGACCATCCACAGGAGGCGACGACCATGAGCGAGTCGAAGCAGCTGTTCAGCGCGAACCTGGCCAAGGACGCCGTGCACAAGACCGGGGCGGCGCGCTGAGCGCCCGCGCCACCGCCGGAAAGGGTCACGAGCGATGCCGAAGATGTTTCGCGTGTACAGCGGGACCGACGGAAAGTCGCGCGTCGCCGAGGTGCCGTTCGATATGAAGCCGTTCAAGGACGTCGAGGGCGCGTACGGCGAGGGCACCGCGATGCAGAACGCCTCGGGCATCGCGTTTCGCGTCTCGCCACCCGGCTACGTGCTGAGCTGGCACTGCGCGCCCCGGCGCCAGTACTCGATCTCACTGTCAGGCCGCGCCGAGATCGAGGTGGGCGACGGCACGAAAGCCCAGGTCGGCCCGGGCGACGTGATTCTCGCCGAAGATCTCACCGGCCAGGGCCACGTCACGCGCGTGGTCGGCGACCAGCCCAGGTTTTACGCGATCATCCCGCTGACCTAGGCGGCCGAGAAGGGTCTAGCTGGGCCCTTATCGGCTGCCGCCACCACGCGTGAGGCGCTGGCGCTCTTCCGGGGTCCACGGGATCGACGCGTCCGGCGCCGCCCGCGCCCGCACCAATTGCGATCGAGGTCGCACGCGCGCAGATAGAGCGGGCGGGCGCGATGGTGGCGTCCGCCTACCCGGTCTTGAAGACGGACGTGCCTTTCTACAAGGCGGTCGCGATCGTCACCGCCGCGAGCACCGTGGCCCTGCTCCACGCCGGAGACGGGCAGGGGGAAGGCCCCTACGGGCTCGAGGTGTGGCAGCTGCAGTATGCGGCGAAGTAGCGCGCCTCAGCGGGCGCCGACGATCTTCGCGGCCTCGCCGGCGAGCCGCACGATGTGCAGCCCGGTGTTGGCCCGGTCGGCGAGATAGACGAACCCGCGCTCGTCCGCCTCGACGTTGTTCGTCTGGATCGCGACCTTGCAGCTGCGCGTCCCGTTTTGCACGCAGCGCTCCGCCGTCCGCTCGGTCGTCGCCGGGATGTAGAACGCGGCCTCGCGCGGCGCATAGGGATCGCGCACGTCGACAGCCCGTACGCCGGCGTTGAAGTAGGCGACGAACACCATCTTCCTGTAGAAGATCGGCGCGAACGTCTCGCTGCTCGAGTGCGGCCCGAATCGCCCGCCGCGCCGGCAGAAGGCGCCCTTCGACTCCGGCACCTGGAACGTCGACACGGAGAACGGCTTGGTCTCGGCGGTGATGTCGACCAGGAAGCTTGCGTGCCGGGATTCGCGGCACTCGTTGGCGATGGCCTCGGAGACCAGGAAGACGAAGTCGCGCACCCGGTCCTTGGTGTTGGGCGCCCAGTCGCCGATCGTCACGCCCAGGATCGGGAACGAGGTGTGGCCGCCCCAGTTGGGCGACATGTAGAGCCGGCCGATCTCGGGATGATTCAGGTTCGCCGCGGTCGGCTCCTTGGGACCGGTGAGCAGCTTCTGCCGGTCGACGATCTGCAGCGCGCCCTCGCCGCTGGTCCCGTAGGCGAAGTAGACACGGTTGCCGAAGACGATCGGCCCGTGGACGCCGTGGGCGACCGTGATGGGCCCGGTCGAGCCGGGCTGCTGGCCGGCCAGCCCGAAGTCGCGGACGAACACCGGCTTCGCTGGATCGCTGAGGTCGTAGATCTTCGTCATCCGCCACGTGCGCCAGCCCGAGGGGCCGAGCTGCAGCGGGTCTACCTTGACGAGATCGCCCGAGACCAGGTACGCGATGCCGGTGTCGCACTCCCACCAGTTCTTGTGCGTCGACGTGAGGCCGGTGACGACGGTGCTCGTCTTCTGCGGCTTCGCCGGATCGGTGACGTCCCACACCTCGTGGCCCGAGTTCGGAACCGAGTTGCCGATGGTCCTCAGCAGATATGTCCGGCCCTGCCGGTCGCACACGCGGGCCATCTGCGCGCCGCCCTGTTCCCCGCCGCCGGGCACGCCGGGAATGTGGAAGAGATAGCGCGGCTTCGCGGGATCGGTGACATCGACGATCGACGTGCCGTTGTCCTCCTCGGCACCGGTGAGCGGGTTGCGCGCGCGTCCGCCGTGATGGCCGACGTAGGCGATGAAGCGCCCGCGCTGCGGGTGGATCGTCGGCTGGTAGGCCGAGCGGCCCTGCAGGTCGTCGTGGCCGACCAGCTCCATATCGTGAGCCTCCGCGCCGTGGCCGCGTGCCGGCGTCTGCGTGGCGGCGGGCCCGGCCGCGAGCACCACCAGGGCGCAGCCGAGGAGGATCAGCCGGAGCGACCGTGAGAGGGACGTCATGCGCGGCTCCTTTCCGCTCGGGTCAGCTTCTCCAGGGCTCGACGAGGACCTTGGCGTGACGCTCCGGCGAGCCCAGCTCCTCGAACGCGCCCGCGACGCCCTCGACGCCCACCTTGCCGGTGACGAGCGGCGCCGTCGCGATCGCGCCCGCCGCGATCGCACCCAGCGTCGCGGCGAACTCATCGGCGGTGTAGCCGAGGACGAACTGGAGGCTCAGCTCCTTCACGATCCCCAGCATCGGAGAGATCGCGTCCTGCTCCATGCACACGCCGACGACTACGATGCGCGTACCGCGCGGTGCGGCGCCCATGATCTGATCGAGCACGCCCGGTACGCCCACGCACTCGAACACGACGGCGGGGCGCAGCGGCGGCCCCGGGATCCACGGCGGGAGCTTCGGCGCGCGGCTCGCGTCGCGCCAGACGGCGACCTCGCGCCAGCTCTGCCACGGCGTGGTCGCCTTCGGATCCACGACGACGTCGGCGCCGAGCGTCGCCGCCAGCTCGCGCCGGCGCGGCGAGAAATCGGCACCGACTGCCGGCTCGGCGCTCGGCCTCGACGAACTTCTCGGCGTGCTTGAGCGCGTGCAGGTCCGAGCCGCAGATTCCGCACGCGAGCGTCTTCACCAGCACCTCGCCCGGCCCGGGCGCGGGCAGGGGTACGTCCGCGACGACGAGTCGCTGCTTCCGCATCACGCTCGCGCGCATCGCCGGCAAGCCCTCCTGAGGTGTCGTTGGAGTAGCCCACCGTCCACACGCCGTCCGGGCGGACGAGCCCCGGTCGCGAGCAGACGCGCTCGCCGCGGGGGAGATGCCGGCGCGTCTCGGGACCGTGCTCGATGATCTCGGCGCAGAACTCGTGGCCCATCACGATGTCGCGGCTCAGGTCCATCACGAACCGACTGCCGGCTCGGCGCTCGGCCTCGACGAACTTCTCGGCGTGCTTGAGCGCGTGCAGGTCCGAGCCGCAGATTCCGCACGCGAGCGTCTTCACCAGCACCTCGCCCGGCCCGGGCGCGGGCAGGGGTACGTCCGCGACGACGAGTCGCTGCTTCCGCATCACGCTCGCGCGCATCGCCGGCAAGCCCTCCTGAGGGCATTCGCGGATCTGACCGAGTACGCGAGCCCACACGACGGCGCGCTCCCTTCGCGCCGTGCGCTCGACTCTTACGCCGCGGCGCGCGGCACCGCGGGACGCAGGCGCGACCCGATGACGAGCGCCGCCATCGGCGCCACCACGAAGCCGCCGAAGAGCCACGCGCCCGCGAGCGCCGCCGCCGTCCTCGAGGGGCCGCCCCCGAGCCCGGCGGCATTGGCGATGATGCCGGACAGCGCGGCGCCGAGCGAGACCGCAAAGAGCTGCGTGCTCGGGATCATCGACGCCGTGACCGCGCCCTCGTCCGGCCGCCCTGCCGACAGGACGGCCGCGGCGACGTGCGCCCAGCACGTGCCGATCCCGAGACCGACCAGCGTCAGCGCCACCGCGATCGCCGCCACCGGACCCGAGCCGATCGTGAGGAAGAGGCCGATGAATCCCGATGCGGTCAGCAGCGGGCCGAGGGTCACGGCCCACCGCACTCGCTTCGCAGCCACGGACGCGCTTGCCAGCGTGCCCGCCGTCCACGCGAGTGACTGGAGCGCGTAGAGATAGCCGGAGGCCGCCGGCGTCACGCCGTGCAGCACCTGGACCAGCAGCGGGAGGTAGATGCCGCCGGGCGTGGTCGACATGCCGAGCAGGAGGATCATCCAGAATCCCTTCCCGATGCGGTTCGCGGGGGAGAGCATACCCGTCGGGAAGAGCCGCTCCGGCGCCTTGCCGTCGAGCCGGAGCATGACGGCCACGAAGATGATCGCCGCGGCGAAGAGCGCGACGCGCGCCGCCGCGCCGCCGGCGTTCGCGATCGAGCCGACGCAGAGGACGCTCGTGCAGACGAGCGCCAGGCGTCCGAAGGGGACGCGCGCCGATTCGGTGCCCACGCTCGCCCTCGCGGGCAGGATGCGCCACGTGAGCACGCCGACCAGCACGGCGATCGGTGCCACCGCCCAGAACGCCGTGCGCCAGAGCCCGAGCCCCGCCAGTACGCCTCCGACCGCCGGCCCGCTCAGCGCCGGAATCGCCCACGTGCAGGAGATCGCGGTGAGCATGCGTGGCCACAGAACTTCGGGAAAGACCTCGCGCACCATGCTGTGGGCGCCGGCGATCAGCATCCCGCCACCGAGGCCCTGTAGCGCGCGGCCGGCGACCAGGACGGTCATGCTCGGCGCGGTGGCGCAGACGGCCGTGCCCACTACGAACACGGCGGCGGCGAGGACGAACGCGCGGCGCATCCCCGCCCGGCCGATGGCGACCGAGCTCCCGGCGCTTCCGAGCATCGAGGCGATCGCATAGGCCGTCGAGGCCCATGCGTAGATCGCGAGACCGCCGATCTCGGCGATGGCCGAGGGCAGGACCGTCGCGGTGATGAACGCGCTGAACGCGGGCGCCAGGATGCAAAGCACGACGATGACCGCGGACAGCGTGTACGGAGGTTCGAGCAGCGCGGTCCAGGAGCCCTCGGGTTCGGCGAGGCGCGCATGAGGGGCCATGTCGGGGCCCCTCATGTTACTGCACTAGCTACCCCTCGGGTACCGGCCGGACCTCCTCGCCGACTCCTTGATGCCCTCCGTCACTGCCCGGAACGATTCGACACCGCGCTCAGCGTACGCTGTCCCGCTTGGAGCGCCGCGCTGACGTGCTCTTTCGTCCGGTCCAGCACATGCTCCGTCCGCTTCTCGACCGTCTGGAGCCTCTTCTCGAGCGCCTGGAGCGTGTCGATCGCCCCCACGCGAACGCCCCTGGTCTTGCTCTCGGCGAATTCTCGAACCTGATCGCCCCAGAACCAGACCGCGAGCCCGCCTGCCACCGCGCCCAGGATGAATCGAACCATGGTCGTTCTCCTTTCTTCGGTTACTGTTTTGCTCGCTGGGTGATCGGCTGCAGCAAGACGCATGCCGGCGGTCACCGGGCCGAAAAATCGCGGGAGAAGCGTGTGATGGGCGGTTCGGCGACGCCGGATGCGGCCGACTTGGTAACTCTTGCCGTGTAAGAGTCCGTGTAAGAAATGGAGGGCGGCGTCGATCGCCCGACGGCGGCTCGGGCTAGAGGCCCAGCAGCGCCTCCAGGTTCTGCCAGAGGATCCTGTTCTTCTCGTCCTGGGTGAGGCTCGCGAGCCCCTGCACCCAGCCGACGGGTGAGGGGCTCCAGCCGACGAACGGCCAATCGCTTCCGAGCACCACCCGGTCGGCGCCGACGTGATCGATCAAGTAACGCAGCCCCGGCTCGCTGTCGGTCACGCAGTCGTAGTAGAGACGGCGCTGGTAGGAGCTGGGAGGTTTGTGGATGTGCTCGCGCGCCTCGGTGCGGACCCGCCAGCCGTGGTCGAGGCGACCCATACCGAAGCACGCCGGTCCGCCGCCGTGGGCGATGCACACTTTGAGGGCGGGGCACGCGTCGAGGATTCCGCCGAACATGAGCGTCGCGACGATCAGCAAGTCCTCCACGATGACGCCGATGGAGTTCGGGATCCCGTAGCGACCGCGGCTGGCGAAGAGCAGGTTGTGCTGCGGCTGCGGATGGAAGAACAGGACGGCGCCCATGCTCTCGGCGGCCTTGAACAGCGGCAAGAACCGCGGCTCGTCCCAGGTGGAGTCATTCACCACCGTGTCGAGCTCGGCGCCCTTGAGGCCGAGCACCGTCACCGCGCGCTCGAGCTCGCCGACGGCGGCGCCGACGTTCTGCAGCGGCAACGTCGCCAGGCCCGCGAAGCGCCGAGGCCACTGGCGTGTCATGCCGGCGATCTCGTCGTTGACGTCGCGGGCGAGCTGACGCCCCGGCGACGCGTCCAGGTGGTAGCCGAAGAGCGGCGTGTGGATCGACACGACCTGCACGTCGATGCCTTGCACGTCCATGTCCTGGAGCCGCTCTTCCGGCGTGAAGCGCAGCTTGGGCGTCTGGACGCGGCTGCGCCGGCCGCTGGTCACCGTGGTGCCCAGCCCTTCGCCGGGCTCGTACGTCGTCCCGTACCAGTCACGCCCAGCGTCGACGGCTCGCCACAGACACTGCGGCATCAGATGCGCGTGGATGTCGATGCTACGCATCGACCGCGTTCCCTTTTTGCCTTGACACCTTCGTGACCTCGCTGTTAGACGTGAGCCACTCGCTGCCCGGCCGCCATCATAACCGAGTTGTTGGGCGCGCCTCGGCTGGCGGGGCCCCGGCCCCGCGACGGCCTGCGGCGCGCGCACTGCCACAGGAGGCTCACATGACGACGCTCGCGAAGATGCTCGGCGTCCTGATCGCGCTGCTCACCATCGCCGCCGTGCCCCTCCTCGAGCCCGCGTCCGCGGCGGGCAAACTGAGCCTCTGGCGCCTCAAGACCTACATCCCGCCCGCCGACAAGATCCTCGACGCGAACGCCCAGGAGTGCGCGAAGAAGGCCGGCATCGAGCTCGCGATCCAGACCTACACCTTCGACGACATGTGGACGAAGTTCACCGCGGCGATCGAGGCGAAGACGCTGCCGGACATCGCGGAGCTCGACGCCGTCGGGCCGGCGCGGCTGGCCAATCTCGGACGGCTCTCGGACGTGTCCGACGTGGTGGCGGCGGCCACCAAGGAGCTCGGCCCGATCCTGTCCAACGCCGACGGCGCGGTGAAGTTCGGCGGCAAGTACTACGCGGTGCCCCACTACGCGATCCCGCTCGTGCTGTTCTACCGCTCGGATATCCTCACCAAGGTCGGCGCCGAGCCGCCGGACACCTGGGAGGACATCCAGAAGGTCTCCGAGAAGGTGAAGAAGGCCGGCGTGCAGGACTTCCCCAACGGCTTTCCTTGGAACCGCACCGGCGACGGCTACGACCCGGCGATGAGCCTGCTGTGGAGCTACGGCGCCGCGTGGGTCGACAAGAGCGGGAAGTTCACGGGCATCCCGAAGGCCCAGGGCCTCGAAGCGCTCAAGGTCGTGACGCGCGCCTACCTCGCCGACAAGACCGCCGCCTTCGACTACCTCTCGTGGTCGGGCGCCACCAACAACGAGGCGTTCATGGCCGGCAAGATCACCTTCACCCCGAACGGGCCGAGTATTCTCTTCCAGGAGGAGTCGACCCAGCATCCGCTGCTGAAGGACACCGCGATCAAGGTCATGCCGAAGGGTCCGGCGGGACGCAACCTGGCGCTCACCTTCGTGATGAACTGGGCGGTGCCGTCCGACGGCAAGCAGCAGAAGGAGGCCAAGGCGCTGATCGGGTGCGTGATGGCCCGCGAGAATTTCGTGAAGTACATGACCGGCTCGTTCCGCCAGATGGTGCCGCTCTTCGCCAAACCGCTCGACGACGCGTACTGGAACACGCCCTCCGGCAAGATCATCGTCGACACCGTGAAGCAGGGCCATCCCGTCGGCTGGCCGGGCCCGACGACGCCGGCGGCGGCGGAGGTCGTCTCCGGCAACGTGCTCACCGACATGATCACGCGCGTGATCGTCGACAAGGTGGCGCCGGAGGCGGCGATCGACGAGGCCAACAAGCGGATCAAGGAGATCTACGATCGGCTCCCGGTAAAGTGAATGCGCTGACCGACCGCCACCGGGAGCGGCTGCTCGGCTACGCGCTCATCGCCCCGGTGGCGATCTTCCTCGCTGGCCTCGTCGCCTATCCGTTCCTCTCCGCCATCTATCTGAGCCTCACCGAGAAGATCGTGGGCTACCCGGCCCACTTCGTCGGGCTCAAGAACTACGAATCGCTCCTGGAGAGCGGGCGCTTCCGGATCGTGGCGTGGAACAGCGCGGCCTTCACGGTGGGCTCGATCGTCGTAAAGCTCGTCATCGGCATGGCCATGGCGCTGGCGCTCCACCACGTGGTGCGCGGCAACCAGTTCATCCGGGGGATTTTGCTGCTGCCGTGGGTCATCCCCACCGTGGTCATCGCGCTCACCTGGAAGTGGCTGATGGATCTGTTCCGCGGGCTCATCAACGTGGCGCTGATCGACGTGGGCGTGGTGCGGAGCGGCGTGCACTGGCTCGGCGATCCCACGCTGGCGATGGTCTCGGTGATCATGGCCAACGTCTGGCGCGGCTTTCCGTTCTTCGGCGTCTCGTTCCTGGCGGCCATGCAGACCGTGCCCCAGGAACTGTACGACGCCGCCGCGGTCGACGGCGCCGGCGGCTGGCACAAGTTCTGGCAGATCACGCTGCCCAGCATCAAGGGCGTCGTCGCGGTGGTGACGCTCCTGAGCACGATCGTCACGCTGAACGACTTCAACATCGTCTACATCATGACCCGCGGCGGCCCCGGCGCCGCCACCCACATCTTCGCGACCTACAGCTACGAGCTCGGGATCATGTCGCAGCGCTGGGGGCTGGCGATGGCGGCATCGCTGGCCTCGCTGCCGCTGGTGGCGTTGCTCATCGTGGCGGTCGTGCGGTACCTGCACCGGGAGGAGGAGTGACGATGCGCCCGGCGACGCTCGCGCGCTGGATCGTGCTCGCCCTGATCGTGTTGGTCGTGTTCGTGCCGATGTACTGGATCCTGGTGACCTCGTTCAAGACCGGGCGGCAGATCCTCCTCTCCGAGCGCATCTACGTGCCGTGGCCGTTCACGATCGACAACTACGTCTATCTGTTCCAGGAGAGCCGCTTCGCGCTGTGGATCCGCAACAGCGCGATCACCGCCACCGCCAGCACCCTGCTCTCGCTGGTGATCGGCGCCGCCGGCGCCTATTCGCTGACGCGGCTGTCGTTCCCCGGGCGCCGGACCTTCGGCGGAATCGTGCTCATCACGTACCTGGTGCCGCCGGGACTCATGTTCATCCCGCTCTACCGCACCTTCATCCAGATGGGCTACACGGATTCGCTCGGCACCCTGATCCTCGCCTATCCGACCTTCCTGGTGCCGTTTGTGACGTGGCTGCTCATGGGCTTCTTCCGCTCGATCCCGCGTGAGCTCGAGGAGGCGGCGCTGGTGGACGGTGCCACGCGCCTGCAGGCGATGGTGCGGGTGGTCCTGCCGCTGGCGGCCCCGGGACTGCTGGCGGCCGGCCTCTTCTGCTTCACGCTCTCGTGGAACGAGTTCCTCTACGCGCTGATCTTCATCGGCGACGACAGTCTGAAGACGCTACCGGTCGGCCTCTCGGAGTTCGTGGTCTCCGACTTCGCGTTCTGGGGCCAGCTCATGGCGGCGGCGGCGCTGGCCTCGCTGCCGGTGATCGTGGTTTACATTTACCTGCACAAGTACATGGTGCAGGGGCTGACGGCGGGCGCGGTGAAGGGGTAGACGGACCGAGGCGCCGAACGCGCTACACTGGCGCGCGATGAGGAAGATGGCCCCCTTGGTGCTCGGCGTGCTGGTCCTGCCGGCGGCGTGCGCGGGCCGAACGCCGGGGGAGCCCGTGGCCTTCGCCACCGTGGAGCGCGGAGCGGCCAGCGGAATCCGCGAACCGAGCCAGATCGTCGTTCGAGCCTCTCGCGAGTGGGTCCTGGTCTGGGCGCGCCACGCGCGGTCCGTCGGCACCGTTGTGGCGCCGCCGGTGGATTTCTCGCGCGAGATGGTCGTGGGTGTCTTCATGGGGGAGCGCGAGACGGGCGGCTACCGGATCGAGATTTCCGGAATCGAGCGGACGGAATCGGGGATTCGCGTTCGGTATGTGACGAGGGCGCCCGAGCCCGGCGCCGTGCTCACCCAGGCGTTGACCCAGCCATTTCATTTGATCCGCCTCGCTCGCGACGAGCGCCCCGTGACGTTCCTTCGCGAGGAGCCCGCCCGGTGAGCCGGCGGCGCGCGGGGGTGCGGGTCGGGCTGGTCCTCGGTGTGTCGTTCCTGCTGCTCGGTGCGTCGAGCGTCGCGGCGCAGCCGCTTCCCCGCCATGCGCCGGATACCGTGCTCGTGAGGTTCGCCCCCTCGACGCCGCCGTCCGAGCAGGCCCTCGCCCACGCGCTGGTGGGCGCCCGCGTCTTGAAGAGCTTCACGATCGTCGAGGGGCTGCACGTGGTGCGGCTGCCGCCCGGGATGCGCGTCAAGGCGGCTCTCGAGGCGTATCGCCGCCATCCCGCGGTCGTCTACGCCGAGCCCGACTGGATCGTCGAGCGCCAGACGACGCCCAATGATCCTAGCTTCGGCGAGCTGTGGGGGCTCAACAACACGGGTCAGAGCGGCGGAGTCCCCGACGCGGACATCGACGCCGTGGAGGCGTGGAACATCACCACCGGCAGCAGCGACGTCGTCGTGGCGGTGATCGACACCGGGGTCGATTACAACCATCAGGACCTGTCCGCGAACATGTACCGGAGCGCGCGCGACTGCGTCATCAACGGGATCGACGACGACGGCAACGGCCAGATCGACGACTGCTTCGGCATCGACACCGCGAACAACGATTCGGACCCGATGGACGACCATGGGCACGGCACGCACGTCTCCGGCACGATCGGCGCCGTCGGCAACAACGGGGTCGGCGTCGTCGGCGTCAACTGGACCGTTCGGATCATGGCGTGCAAGTTCCTGAACGCCAGCGGCTCCGGCACCACCAGCGACGCCATCGACTGCCTCGAGTACGTCAAGCTCATGAAGGACCGGGGCGTGAACATCGTCGCGACCAACAACAGCTGGGGCGGCGGCGGATTCTCCCAGGCCCTCCTCGATGCCATCGAGGCGCACCTGCAACGGGGGATCCTCTTCATCGCCGCGGCCGGGAACAACTCGAGCGACAACGACGTCACGCCCGCCTATCCGGCCGGCTACAACCTCCCAAACATCCTCGCGGTCGCGGCGACGACCCGTACGGACGCGCTGGCGTCCTTCTCCAACTTCGGCCGGCGGACCGTCCATCTCGGCGCCCCCGGCCAGGAGATCCTGAGCACCACGCCGGGGAACACCTACTCGGTGTTCAGCGGGACCTCGATGGCGACGCCCCACGTCACGGGCGTGGCGGCGCTGCTGAAGGCACAGGATCCATCGCGCGACTGGCGCGCGCTCAAGAACCTGATCCTGGCCGGCGGCGACCCGAACTTCTCGCTGACGAACACCATCACGCAGAGGCGGCTCAATGCCCGCGGCGCGCTCGCCTGCGCCAACACCACGGTCCTGTCGCGTCTGCTGCCGGCCGGCGGCGCGATCACCGGCGCGGTCGGGACGCCGGTCGTTCTGGCGGCGCTGCACATCAACTGCGCCATCCCGAACGGGAACCTCACCGTGACCGTCGACCCGGGCGGCCAGAGCGTCGTCCTCACCGACGACGGGCTCGGTGCCGATCGCGCCGCCGGCGACGGGATCTATTCCGGCCAGTGGACGCCGACGGCCACCGGGACCTACTTCCTCACGTTTCCGGGTGGCGACACGGTGACGGTTCAGGTCCTCTCGAGCTACACCGTGACGCCGACGGCGTTCAGCTACCGGACGATCAGCGGAAGCAACTTGAACCTGGACGACGATTCCTCCGTCGGGATCGGCCTGCCGTTCCCGATCGCCTTCGCCGGCGGGAGCTTCAGCGTGGTCTTCGTCGGGAGCAACGGGAACGTGAGCTTCACCGCGCCGTTCATCGCCTACCTCAACGAGCCGATCCCGACCACACAGATCGCCACGCTCGTCGCGCCCTGGTGGGACGATCTCTTACCGCTCGTCGGGACGAGCCAGAACGTCTTCTGGGCCGTGACCGGAACCGCGCCCAACCGGGAGCTGGTCGTCGAATGGAGGGACGTGCCGCACTACGAATGCGGGCCGAGCGCCGCCACCACGGTCAAGTTTCAGGCGGTGTTCTTCGAGGGGAGCAGCAACATCCTGTTCAACTACGCGGACGCCACCTTTGGCGGAGGCTGCGCCTTCGACGACCGGGGCGCCTCGGCGACGGTCGGCGTGCAGACGGGCGCGGGTCTCGGGACCTCGTTCAGCTTCAACACGCAGAGCCTGAGCAGCGGCCTGGCGCTGCTGTGGACGACCACGGCGGGATCGCCGGCGCTCAATGTGAGTCCGAGCTCCCGGAGCTTCGGCAACGTTCCCCTGGGCGGCTCGGAGGACCGGAGCTTCACGGTGCAGAACGTCGGCGGCGGCACGATCACGGGGAGCGCGACGACGAGCCCGCCGTTCGCGGTCGTCGCCGGAGGCGCCTACGCCCTCACCATCGGCCAGAGCCAGCAGGTGACCGTCCGCTTCGCGCCGACCTCGGTCGCCACGTTCACCGGCAGCGTGACCTTCGGCGGAGGGGCGGGGACCACCAGGAGCGTGAGCGGGAGCGGCATCTCGGTGTCGCCGGTGGCTCCGGCCGCCCTGACCGCGACGGCGGTGTCGCCGAGCCAGATCGACCTCGCGTGGCTGGACAACAACGGCAACGAGACGGAGATTCGGATCGAGCGCAAGACGGGCGCCGGGGGGACGTTCGGTCAGATCGCCGTGACCGGCGCGAACTCGACGATGTACTCGGACGCCGGACGGAGTCCGGCGACCACCTACGTCTACCGGGTCCGGGCCTGCAACACCGTCGGATGCTCCGACTATTCGGCCGAGGCGACGGCGACCACCCCGGCGCTCCCGGTCGTCGTCTCGCTCAGCGTGGTCGTCAACGGCTCGGCCGCCGGCACGGTGACGAGCGTCCCGGTCGGGATCAGCTGCGCGCCGAGCTGTGCCGCCGGCTTCACCGCCGGGACGACCGTGACGCTCACGACGGCGCCGGGGGCCAGGGCGCGCTTCAAGAGCTGGGGCGGGGCGTGCAGCGGCTCGACGGCGACGTGCACCCTGACGCTGAACGACGTCGCGTCGGTGACGGCGACGTTCCAGGTGATCTTCACCGATGCGGCCGGCGACGATCGGCTGCCGGCGGGGACGCCGATCAAGCTCGCGCACTTCACCGAGCTCCTCGACGCGATCAACGCCGTGCAGCCCGGGACGAACTTGAGTTGGTCTATCCCCGCGCCGACGGGCGGCGGCGCGGTGCTCCTGGCCCACATCAACGCGCTCCGGCTGCCGCTCGGCCTGCCGGCCGTCGATGCCGGGAGCGTGATCCGGGCGGCGCACATCGACGACGTCCGTCTGCGTATTCGGGCGCTCGAGTAGGCGGATCGGGGGCGCGGGGGCGGGTCACCGAACCACGGAGGCCGGAACGCATGAAGATCACCAGGGTCGAGACGATGGTCCTCAACCTGCCGATGCTGATCGACGGCGCGACCCCGATGCTGGGCGGGCGCGCGCGGACCAGCATCGACATGCTGCTGGTCCGCGTCGACACCGACGGAGGCGTCACCGGGTGGGGCGAGGCGTTCGGCCACCGCATCTTCCCGGCGACGCGCGCCACGATCGACACGCTGCTCGGGCCGATGTGCGTCGGCCGGGACCCGAGCCAGATCGCTCAGCTCAACGACGAGATCCAGCGGCTGCTACACGGGATCGGCCGCAGCGGGCCCGCGATCTACGCGCTGTCCGGCATCGACATCGCGCTCTGGGACATCGCGGGCAAGGTGGCCGGCGCCCCGCTCTACCGGTTGCTGGGCGGGAGCAGCCGCGCGGATCTCCCGGCGTACGCGAGCCTGCTGCGCTACGGCACCGCGGCCGCCGTGAGCCACTACACGGAGCAGGCGCTGACCCGCGGCTATCGGCTCGTCAAGGTGCACGAGATCACCGTGCCGGAGATCAAGGCGGCGCGCGACGTCATGGGCGCGTCCATGCCGCTGATGGTCGACACGAACTGCCCGTGGACAGTGGCGCAGGCCGTCGAGATGGCCCGCCGGCTGGTGCCGCTCGGCCTGCACTGGCTCGAGGAGCCCGTGTGGCCACCGGAGAACCTCCAGGGGCTCGCGGAGGTCCGGTCGCAGGGCGGCGTCGCGACCGCCGCCGGCGAGAACTACGGCACGGTCTGGGAGTTCCGGCGCGCGCTCGAAGCCGGCGCCCTCACGTACGCGCAGCCGAGCGTGACCAAGATCGGCGGCGTGACCGAGATGCGCCGGGTCATGACGCTGGCCGAGATGTTCGGGGTTCAGGTGGTGCCGCACTCGGCGTACTTCGGGCCAGGACTGCTGGCGTCGATCCACTGCATCGCGGCGCTGCCGACCGAATCACCGGTCGAGCGCTTTTACTGCGATTTCGCCGACAATCCTCTGGGGGACGCGATCCATCCGAGGGGCGGACGCATCGCGGTGCCCCAGGGGCCGGGCCTCGGGGTCGACCCCGACCCGCGGCTGCTCGAGAAGCTTCGGCGGAGCTGAGCGAGGTCGCCGAGCCAAGCGAAGGAGACGAACGATGAAGATCGCGCGTGTGGAGGCGCTGCACTGTGACGCCGGATGGCGGCCGTGGACGTTCGTGCGCATCGAGACCGACGACGGGCTGGTCGGGTGGGGCGAGTGCAGCGACAACCGGAGCCCGCACGGCCTCGCCGGCTGCGTCCGCGATCTCGCCGATCTCCTGGTCGGACAGGACCCGCGGCCGGTCGAGCGGATTTACTGGGACATGCTGCGCCGGGTCCGCCAGAACAGCGGCGGCGTCTCGCACAAGGCCATGGCCGGGATCGAGCTGGCGCTGTGGGATATCAAGGCCAAAGCGCTCGGTGTGCCGGTCTACGAGCTGTTCGGCGGACCGCTGCGCGACCGGGTGCGCCTCTACTGGTCGCACTGCGGGACGACGCGCGCGCGGATGGGCGCCGTGCTGGGGACTCCGCCGCTGCGCACCTACGACGACATCGCGGCGCTGGGGCGTGAGGTGGTCGCGCGCGGGTTCACGGCGCTGAAGACCAACATGGTCATCCCCGGGGATCCGGCGACCGTCTACTTCCCGGGGTTCGCCAGCGGCATCAACACCACGGACGGCGCCCCCTCCGTGGAGATCCTCGACGCGATCGATCGCCTCATCGGCACCTTCCGCGACGCCGTGGGCCCGCAGGTCGGCCTGTGCCTCGACCTGAACTACAACTTCCGCACCGAGGGCGTGCTGCGGATCGCCAAGCTCCTCGAGCGCTACGACATGCAGTGGCTCGAGTACGACAACTGGGACCCGGACGCGCTGCTCCAGATCAAGCAGTCGACCACCACGCGCCTGGCCTCGTGCGAGAGCCTGGTGACGCTGCGCCAGTACCGCCCGTTCCTCGAGCGCCACGCGGTGGACGTGGCGATCATCGACGTGCCGTGGAACGGGTTCTCGCAGTCCGTGCAGATCGGGCGGCTCGCCGAGTCGTGCGAGATCAACATCGCCCCGCACAACTACTACAGCCACCTGGCCGATCTCCACTCGCTGCACCTCTGCGCCGTGCTGCCCAACGTGCGCATCATGGAGATCGACATCGACGACGTGCCGTGGAAGGGCTCGCTCGTCACCAAGCCGCCCCTGATCCGTGACGGCGCCATCTGGCTCAGCGACGCGCCGGGCTGGGGGGCCGACATCAACGAGAGCGTGCTGCGCGAGCATCCCTGGCCGCGCCCGGGTGACGGCGGCGCTCCGCTGTTCTACGGCATGGATCCGTCGCAGATGTCGGCGCGCCCACGGTGACCGGGAGGCGGCGGGCCTGCCGCCTCGCCATCCTCGTCGGTGTCGTCCTCGTCGGCGCCGTCGCGTGCTCGTATCCCGGGGCGGACGTGCCGTACGTCCAGACGCCCCACGAGGTGGTGGCCGAGATGCTGCGCCTGGCCGGCGTAGGGCGCGACGACGTCGTCTACGACCTCGGCTCCGGCGACGGGCGGCTGGTGATCGCGGCCGCGCGCGACTTCGGCGCGCGGGGCGCCGGCGTCGAGATCGATCCGAAGCTCGTCGCGCTCAGCATCGAGAATGCCCGGCGCGCCGGCGTGGGCGACCGGGTGACGTTCCGGGAGGGCGACCTCTTCCAGACGGATCTCTCGCCCGCCACCGTGGTGACGCTCTACCTCTCGCCCGAGCTGAATCTGCGCCTACGCCCGAAATTCGAGCGTGAGCTCTGGGCGGGTGCGCGGATCGTCTCGCACGACTACGGGATGGGTGACTGGGCGCCGGAGCGCACCGTCCGCATGGAGGTGCGCGGGCGCGTCAGCTACATCCACCTCTGGACCGTGCCGCCCACGCCGGCGATCCCAAGCCACCTAGCGCGCTAACGCGCTCAGCCGTAGACGCGCTCGATCCGCGTCCCGACGCGGCAGACGATCTCCCACGGGATCGACCCGATGGCAGCCGCCATCTCGCGCGCGTCGATCTTGTCGTTGCCCTGGCGGCCGATGATGACGACCTCGTCGCCGGGTGAGGCGTCCATCCCGGTCACGTCTGCGATCAGCATGTCCATGCACACGGAGCCCACGATCGGCGCGCGGCGACCGCGGATCAGCACGGCGCCGCGACCAGCCAAGCGCAGATCCAGACCGTCGGCGTAGCCGGCCGGCACGATCGCGATCGTCGTCGGCGTCGGGGCGGTGAACCGACCGCCGTAGCCGGTGATCTCGCCGGCACGCATGCCCTTGACCGCCACCACGCGGCTCGTCAGCGTCATCACCGGGTTCAGCGGGATCGCCGATTCCAGCGGCGGCGGCACGATGCCGTAGAGCAAGAGGCCCGGGCGCACGCGATCGAACCAGACGCGCGGATCGCGCACGGTCGCTGCGCTGTTGGCGGCGTGGCGATAGCGCGGGCGCGCGCCGAGCGCGGCCACGTCGGCCAGCGCCAGCTCGAACCGGCGGCGCTGCTCGTCGAAGAGCGCCGAGCCCGGGTCGTCGGCGGTCGCGAAATGCGTGAACACCGCGTCGAGCTCGAGGTTGGGGCTGCCCAGCACCTCGGGCAGCGTGCGGCGCAGGTTGTCGAACCGGAAGCCCAGCCGGTTCATCCCGGTGTCGATCTTCAGGTGATAGCGGACGCGTTGCTTGTAGCGCGCGGCCGCCGCCTGCACGGCGCGCGCGGCGCCGGGCGTGGAGATCGTCGGGGTCAACCGCCCATCGAAGAGGCCGTCGAGATCGCTGACGCTGAGCGCGCCGAAGACCAGGATCTCCGCGCGCACCCCGGCGGCCCGGAGCACCGCGCCCTCCTCGATGTCGGCGCACGCCAGCAGGTCGGCGCCGGCGTCTTCGAGCGCCCGCGCGACCTCCGCGGCGCCGTGGCCGTACGCATTGGCCTTCACGACACCGATCACTCGCGGGGGCTTCGCCGGCTGCTCGCGGGCGAGGTGCTCGGCGATCGCTCGGTAGTTGGACTTGAGCGCGTCGAGATCAACGCGCGCGACGGTGGGCCGGACCCGGGCTGGCGGATACGACGATCTCACCCGTTCAGTATGACGTGAGCCCGCCGTCCAGGAGAAGTGTTTGGCCGGTGATGTAGGCCGCCCGCGGCCCGGCCAGATAGCACACCGCGTCCGCGACCTCTTCTTCCTTGCCGAAGCGTTTCAGCGGGATCCGATCGATCATGAACTGGCGGCGCTGCGGGTTCGCCGCGAAGACCGCGGCGCGGGAGCGCGTCTCGACCGTTCCCGGAGCGACGGCGTTCACGCGGATGTTGTGAGGGGCCCACTCGATCGCCAGCATACGCGTCATGTGGCTCACGCCGGCCTTCGAGATGCCGTACACCGCTTGGCCGGCCAGCGCGGCCACGCCGTGGGTCGAGGCGATGCTGACGATCGCTCCGGGGCGCCCGGCGCCGATCAGATGCCGGCCCATCTGCTGGCTCATGAAGAACACGCCCTTGAGATTCACGTCGATGACCGCGTCCCACTCGGCCTCGGTGATGTCGACCACGGGGCGGGTGAGGGGCACGCCGGCGTTGTTCACGAGCACGTCGAGCTGACCGAAGGCCGCGACCACCTCGCGTATCGCGCGCTCGATGTTCGGCATCGAGCGGACGTCAAGGGCCACCGGCACCGCGTGGGCGCCGGCCTTGCCGAGCGCCGCGAGGGTCTCGGCCAGATCGTCCGGGCGCAGCTCGGACACCGCCACGTCGTAGCCGTCGCGGGCGAGCGCCAGCGCGCTGGCCGCGCCGATCCCGTAGGCGGCGCCGGTGACGAACGCGCGGCGTCGCTCCGTCAGATCGAGCCCTCCGACTCCAGTGCGTCAATCTCGGCCTGGCCATAGCCGAGCTCCTTCAAGACCTCGCGGCGATGCTGGCCGAGGAGCGGCGCCGCCGAGATCTTCGTGGGCGACGCCGAGAGCTTCACCGGGTTGCCGGCGGTGATGTAGCGCCCGCGGACGGGATGCTCGACCTCGACGATCATCTCGCGCGCCTGCAGGTGCGGATCGCTCATGACCTCGCCGGTGTCGAGGCACGCGCCGCACGGCACGCCGGCGCCCGCCAGGATCCTCATGACCTCGTGCTTCGAGCGCTCCATGGTCCACGCCTCGACCATGGCGTTGACCTCGTCACGGTGGCGCCAGCGGGCGTCACCGCTCTCGTAGCGCGCGTCGCCGATCAGGTCCTCGCGGCCCATGGCGCGGAGGAAGGGATGCCACATCTGCTGCTGCGTGAAGATGAACACGTAGTCGTTGGGTCCGCCGGGATGGCAGCGATACGTGTTGCCGGGCACCGCCGTGCCGAGCTGATTTCCGTTTCGCTCCGGCGGCTTGCCCATCCGCTGGTGATCACGCAGGCTCACGCGGCAGAGGTTCACCACCGCGTCCTGCATCGACACCTCGACCTGCTGGCCCTCGCCGGTCGCGTGACGCTGCATGAGCGCGGCGAGGATCCCGATCACGCAGTGCATGCCGGTGCCCGAGTCGCCGATGGACGGCCAGACGTAGGTGGGCGGGCTGTCGGGGAAGCCCGTCACGCTCATCGCCCCGCCCATCGCCTGAGCGATGGGCTCGTAGCTCTTGTAGTCGCTGTACGGCCCGTGCGAGCCGAACCCCTTGATGCTCGCGTACACCAGGCGAGGGTTGAGCTGCCTGAGCGCCGGATAGCCGAAGCCCAGACGATCGAGCACGCCCGGGCCGAAGTTCTCCAGCAGCACGTCGGCGGTCGTGAGGAGCTTGCGGAACACGTCCTTGCCGCGCGGGCTCTTCAGGTTGATCGTGAGGCTGCGCTTGTTACCGTTGAACGACAGATAGAACAGGCTGTCGGAGTCGGGACGATCCTTGTGAGTCGTCCGGGCGGGGTCACCCTTGCCCGGCTCCTCGACCTTGACCACGTCCGCGCCCAGCCACGCCAGCATCTGGCCGCACGACGGGCCGGCTTGATTGTTGGTGACGTCGACGACGCGAATGCCGGAGAGAGCGCTCATGGGTCTGGCTCCTAGTGCCCGCCGCCCGTCCCCGGCCGGACCCAGCCGCCGTGAACCGGATGGTGCGAGCAGATGAACTCCAGGAAGGCCGGACGGCCCTTGGCGTTCTCGTCGAAGGCGCGCTTGAGCGCCGGGATGATCTCGGACGGGCTCGTCACGTCTTCGCCGTGGAAGCCCACCGACCGCGCCATCGACGCCATGCACGCCGACCCGTGATCGGACACCTTCCACGTGTACGGATCGTGTCCCGGGCCCCAGAAGCCTTGGCCGTAGCCCGAGTAGCCGCCGTTGTTGATGTGGAGGGTCGTCACGCCGATCTTGTAGCGCGCCACCGCCTCGAAGTTGCCCATCATGTAGCAGACGCCCGCATCGCCGGTGACGTGGACGCATTGTCTGTTGGGGAATGCGAGCTTCGCCGCGATCGCGCCGGCCAGGCTGAAGCCGAGTGTCGAGACGTTGCCCCAGCCAAGGTAGCCGCGCGGGATCTGCGCCTCGTACACCGTGCTGGTCTGATCGCGCGTGTTGCCGGAGTCGGCGGTGACGAACGAGCTCTTCGGATCGAGCACCTTCATGAGGTCGCCGAACACCCGGTACGGGTTCATCGGCGTCTCCGTCGACTCCATCAGCGGGCGGAACTTCGCCAGGAACGCCGCCTTGGCCCCCTTGATCTCCTCGATCAGCTCCGGCCGCTTGCGCGCGCCGCGCGCCGAGACCTCGGCGATCAGCGCCTCCAGCGTCAGCTTCGCATCGCCGATCACCGCGTGGCGCGTCTCGTAGCTCCGGTTGATGTCCAGGGTGTCGACCGTGCACTGGATGATCGTCTTCTTCTCGGCGTCGGGGATCGAGTGGCTGAAGCGATTCGGGAACAGGCTCGAGCCGATCGAGAAGAGGACGTCGGCCTTGCGCAGAAAGTGGTCGGCGTGCGAGCCGCGAACCCCGACCGACAGCGGATGGTTCTCCGGGAAGGTCCCCTTCGCCTTCAGCGTCGTCAGCACCGGCACCTGCGCCAGCTCGGCGAACTTCAGGAGCTCGCCGGTCGCGTCCGCGTAGTAGACGCCCTCGCCGACGTACAGCAGCGGGTCCTTCGCGGCCAGCAACGTGCGGACCGCGGCCTTCACGTCGTCGGGGTCGGGGCCGGATCGCCAGCCCTTCACCGGCGTATACGGATGCTCGGCGTCGTCGTACTCGCCGAGATCGCGCGGCACCACGAGCAGGACGGGGCCCGGCCGGCCGGAGCGCAGGTGAGTGAAGGCGCGGCGGACGTAGTCCGGCACCAGGTCGGCGCGATCGATCTTGCCGACCCACTTGGTGACCGACTTGAACGCCTCGGCCATGTCGTAGTGGGTGTGACGGCTCGCGCCCACGCCGACGCCCTCGGCGATGACGAGCAGGGGCGACGAGTCCTCCCACGCCTGGCCGACGGCGCCGTAGGCCATCTGGATGCCGGCCGCGTTCAGATTGGCCATGACCGTGCACACGCCGATCTGCTTGCCGGCGGTCACGCGCGAGAACGCATCGGCGACGGCGACCGCGAAGCGCTCCTCGCCCATCATGAGAATGGGCACGCCCTCTTCGCCGAGCGCGTTGTTCACGTGGTTGGTGGGATAGCAGCTCACCCACGGGATGCCTTCCGTCTTGAGGATGCGCGCGAAGCCGTTCGCCGCTTTGACCTTCATGTCCTCTCCTCCTGTTGTAGCCGCGCCTCGGCCGGCGGGCCCCAGCCCCGCGACGGCCTGCGGCGCGCACCACCTCGCTCATTCGCGCGCGTGACGGCGCACGAAGTCCTCGTCGACGGTGATCCCGAGCCCCGGCCGGTCCGGGATCTCGAGCTGACCGTTCACCACCTCGAACTTCTCGTGCACCAGCTCGTGCAGCAGCGGGTTCGCCCCCAGCGAATACTCGAGGATGAACCCGGCGCTCTGGCTGGCGGCCACCGCCATGCCGGCCGCGAAGGCCGGCGCGCCGGACCAGAGGTGCGGGGCCAGGCGCAGGTTGAACGCCGACGCGATCGCGCCGATGCGCACGCCCTCGCTGATGCCGCCGGCGATCGCCAGGTCGGGCTGGAGTACGTCGGCGCCCCGGAGCTCGGCGATCTCGCGGAAGTCGTGGCGGGTGAACTCGCTCTCGCCGGTCGAGATCGGGATCGACGAGGCGCGCCGCACCTCGGCGAGGCCGGTCTTGTCGTCGGCCGTCACCGGCTCCTCGAGCCAGTAGAGATCGCAGTCCTCGACCATCCGGCAGAACGCCTTCGCCTCCGCCACCGTCCAGGTGCCGTGGGCGTCGGCCATCAGCTTGACGTCGCTCCCGAGCGCCCTGCGCGCGGCGCGCACACGCGCCGCCGAGCGATGGGGCTCGCCGTCCATCACGCCCACGCGCATCTTGACGGCGCGGAATCCGCCCTTCTCGACGTAGCCGAGCAGCTGCTCGCCGATGTGCGCCTCGTCGGCCCAGCCGCCGGACGCGTACGCGTCCATCCGCTCGAAGCGGCGGCCGCCGAGCAGTCGCCACACCGGAGCGTCGAGCGACTTGCCGAGCAAATCCCAGAGGGCCAGATCGACGCCGGCGATCGCCGAGATCGAGAGCCCGCGGCGTCCGAGCTGGGGCAGGACGTGGCCGCGGTCGACGGCGTAGCCCTCGCGCGGCGTGTTGTACATGACGTCCCACAGCCGGCTCACGTCGCGCGGATCCTGGCCGAACAGCAACGGCGCGTAGTCGGCGTTGATGATCGCGGCGAGACCGGACGCGGAGGCCGCGCTGCCGACGCCGGCCTTGGCCTCGCCCCAGCCCACCAGGCCCTCGTCGCTCTCGATCTTCACGATCACCGAATCGAAGGACGCGGCGCGCCCGAAGTCGCTCACGTGCTGCCGCTCGTACGGGATCGGCACGTGAACCCAGGTGGCCCGGACGCCCGTGATCTTCACGCGCGGCGACCACCTCGACGCCGACGCCCTGCCCGGGGAAGCGCCACGACGGTCTTCATACCGAGCGATCCTCCTGTGTCCATAGCCGCGACGTGGGACCCGGCCAGTGTACAGCAAGCGTACGGACGAACCCATCCCACGAGCCACACATCAGTTATCATCGGCGCCGCGGTTACGACCCCCTGGGGAGGATTCTCAGCATGCCGATGCGAAGTCGTTTCCGGCCGTGGATGGTCCTCGTGGTCGGGTGCATCGCCTGGGGGCTCGGCGCTCCGGGGGCGAGCTCGGGGGCTCCATGCCTGAGCCCCGTCGTGCTGGAGCAAAAGTTCCCCACGAGCGGACCCGAGGAGACCCGCTGGTCCGTCTCGGTATGCGACGTCTCGACCTACGAATCCGTCCGAGAGCGTGACCGACGCTGACATCGTGGTCTGGTACACCGGTAGCGTCCATCACATCCCGCGGGACGAGGACGATGGCGTGTTCGATGCCTCGCCCCTTCACCCGTGAACCACGGCATCGTGGTCCTGATCGGGGCCGCGCTTCTCGCCGGCTGTGCAGGCGCGGCCTCGGAGCTGTCCATCGCGACGACGTCGCCCACCGGCGCCGCGGAGCATATTGCGAGCACGCTTTCGAAGCCGGAGGGGCCGGGGCCGTTCCCGGCGGTCGTGATCATGCACGACTGCAGCGGGCTCGGTCCGCGCTCGAGCGGCGCGCCGGACCGGTGGGCGAAAGAGCTGGTGGAACGCGGATACGTGACGCTCGTCCCGGACAGCTTCACGGCGCGAGGCTTTCCCAATGGCGTGTGCACCGACCCGTCGCCCCGCCGCGCCGACGTCAGCCCCCTTCGGCGAAACCGCGACGCGTATGCGGCGCTCGCCCATCTCCGGACCCTGCCCTTCGTCGATGGACGGCGCGTCGGTCTCATGGGCGGCTCCCACGGCGGCTCGACGACGCTGACCACGATGGCCGCGCCGGACAACGATCAATCGCCCCAGGCCCGCGAGCGGCTCGCGGGCTTCGCCGCCGCCGTCGCACTCTACCCCGGTTGCGCGGGGCTGGCGGCCCGCGGGTATCGACCGGTCGCCCCCGTGCTGATCCTGATCGGCGAGAAGGATGACTGGACCCCGGCGGAGCCCTGCCGCGTGCTGACCGAAGCCGCCCAGCAGGCCGAGCATCCCGTGACGATCAAGATTTACCCGGGAGCCTACCACTCGTTCGACAGCCACAACCCGGTGCGTTACGTCGCGACCCGGGTCAACTCGAACGCTCCCGGCGGGCGCGGTGCCACGACCGGCGGAGATCCTGCGGCCTGGGCGGACAGCATCCGCCAGGTCGTCGCGTTCTTCGACCGCTATCTCAAGTAGGCCGCCGGGCCTTCTCGGTGGTACGGCGGGCGGAGAGCTTCGTCGCGCCGCTGTTCGTGTGGAGGTGCTTCAGGTTGCCCAGCTCCTGGAGCGCTTCTTTCATCGCGGCCGGAATCGCCTCGGAGCTCAGCGTGCCGTCCTCGTTGATGCGCGCGTACACGCGGGTGGCTCGCCCCTCGCTGACGGGCGCGCCCGTCACGGCGTTCTTCGCGACGCAGTTCCAGTGCAGGGTGTGGACGCCGATCTCGGCGAGCGTGATCGTGGTCAAGATCCGGTCGCCGTACGCCGCCGGACCGATGAACCGGAAGTGGATCTCGCCCATCACGAAGGTCGTCCGGTCGTTCTTGATCATCTGCTCGATCGGGTAGCCGATGATGCGGAACAGCTCGTGCTCGGTGTCGTTGAACCACGCCACGATCCGGGGGTAGTAGACCAGGCCGAAGGGGTCGGATTCGCCCCAGTTGACGGTGATCTCCTTCCAGTACATGGCCATGGCGCCCTTCCTCCCGTCGCTCCCGGTTCGCCCCGGTATACGGGATGGGCACCTGGCCGTCAAGCCACCGACCCCTGGCGCCCGGCAGCCGGATGGCCTATCCTCGGCCAACCGCCGTGCACGTGACCGACACGGAGGACAGCATGCCGACGGACAACCTCGACGCTGAGGTTCGGAGCCTCATGCCGCCGACGCACTTTTCGCGCCGCGGGTTCCTGACGACGACCCTCATCGCCGGGTTCACGGCGGTCGCCGGCCCCGTGAACGCTCAGAGCGTGATCACCACTGACGCGGCCGGCCTCACCGCCGGCGAGGTGAAGGTCCCGGTCCCCGACGGCCAGCTGCCCGCCTACCGGGCGATGCCGTCGACCGGCGGGCCGTTCCCGACGGTGCTGGTCGTGCAGGAGATCTTCGGGGTCCACGAGCACATCAAGGACGTCTGCCGCCGCTTCGCCAAGCTGGGGTACTACGCGGTGGCGCCGGAGCTCTTCGCGCGGGTCGCCGACGTCACGAAGCTCACGACCCTCGACGAGGGCCGCGCCGCGGCCGGCAAGGCGCCGGACAAGCAGGTGATGGCCGACCTGGACTCGGCGGCGGCGTTCGCGAAGACGGAGAAGGGCGACACCGCGCGGCTCGGCATCACCGGCTTCTGCTACGGCGGCCGAGTCGCCTGGCTCTACTCGGCGCACAGCCCCCAGCTCAAAGCCGGTGTCGCATGGTACGGCGGGATCACGGGCCCGACCAACGACGGGCGTCCCAAGCACCCGCTCGATCTGGTCGACAGCCTGAAGGCGCCCGTGCTCGGGCTCTACGCCGGCGCCGACCAGGGCATCCCGAACACGGACGTCGAGAAGATGCGGGCGGCGCTGAAGGCGGCCAACAAGCCGTCGGAGATCGTGCTCTACGACGGCGTGCCTCACGGCTTCCACGCCGACTACCGGCCGAGCTATCGCGAGAAGGAAGCCAAGGACGGCTGGCAGCGCCTCCAGGCGTGGTTCCAGAAGAACGGAGCCGCCTGATGCGCTTCGGGATTTTCGGCAGCGCGCAGGCGCGCCGCGGCGTCCCCGACGTCGACAGCGGCGCAGGGTTCAAGGACTTTGTCGAGTACAACGTTCAGGCCGAGGCGCTCGGCTACCAGAGCTCCTTCGTCGTCGAGCACCATTTCACCGGCTTCGGCCAGATCTCGGCGACGCTGAACCTCCTGACGTGGGTCGGTGCGCGGACCTCGACGCTGCGCCTGGGCACCGCGGTCATGGTGCTCCCCTGGCACAACCCGGTGCTGCTGGCCGAGCAGGTCGCGACCATGGACCTTCTGTCGAACGGCCGCGTCGATCTCGGCATCGGCCCGGGCTACCGCCACAACGAGTTCGCCGGCTTCTGCGTCCCGATGGAGGAAGCCGAGGAGCGCTTCGACGAGTCGGTCGGGCTACTGATCCGGGCCTGGACGTCGGACGTGCCGTGGTCCCATCGAGGCAAGTACTGGCAGTTCGAAAATGTCGTGGTCGAGCCGCCGACCGCGCAGAAGCCGCATCCGCCCCTCTGGATGGGCGCCGGACGTCCGGAGTCGATCAAGAAGGTCGCGGCGCGCGGCTACAACCTCTTGCTCGACCAGTTCGCGCCTTTCGACCAGACCATCGACCGCTTCAAGCTCTTCAAGTCCGAGGTGCAGGCGCTCGGCCGTCCGTTCGACCCGTCGACCGTCGCGGTGGCGCGGTCGGTGAACGTGGTGTTGACCGATGCCGAGCGGCAGAAGGCGATCGAGGCGCGGCTGGCCGCGCGGCGGCGGACCGAGCGGCTCGCACAGCGGCCCGACGGCCAGAACAAGGCGAGCATCATGTCCTACGCCTCGACCCTCGAAGCGGCCGAAGCCGGCACGCTCTACGGCTCGCCGGACGAGATCGCCGCCAAGCTCCAGACGCTGCGCGAGGCCGGGATCGAGTACGTCCTCCTCAACAGCGTGGGCGGGCTCGAGACCCTGCGTCGCTTCGCGCGCGAGGTGCTACCGGCGTTCGCCGGGGCGTCCGTCACGGCCTGAGCAGGAGCCTTCCCATCACCGCCCCGCTCTCCAAGAGCGTGTGGGCGCGCGCGGCCTCGGCCAGCGGCACACGCTCGTGGATCGCGGGGCGGATCGTGCCGTTCCGCAGCATCTCGAGCAATGCGTTCGTCGCGGCGCGGCGCGGCCCCGGGTCGTCGTCGAACGTATGCATCGAGAAGCAGCGCAGGGCAGGGCTCCCGCCCGATTTCCGCATCGCCGGCAACACCTCGGGCCCCGGCCAGCCGGCCAGGGACCCGTAGAGGATCACCAGCCCGAGTGGGGCCAGGTGAGCGAAGAGCTCGGCGAAGCGCGGGCCGCCGACCGGGTCGAGGATGAGATCCACCCCTTTGCCCTCGGTGGCCGCCCAGATCTGCTCGTTCAGTGTCGCCGCGTGGTAGTTGATCGCGGCGGTCGCGCCCTGGCGCAGCGCAAACGCGGCCTTCGTGTCCGACCCGGCGAGCGCGATCACGCGCTTCCCGGCCGCGCGCGCGAGCTGCACGATCGCGGAGCCGATCCCGCCGGCCGCCGCCTGCACCAGCACCGACTCGTAGCCGAACCCACGCGTGGCGCTGTGGAGCAGGTGATAGGCGACCTGGTAGCCCGAAAGGGTCGCGACGGCGTCGAGGTCGACGCCGGGCGGAACGGCGTAGACGGCGCGCTCGGCCACCGCGATGTACTCCGCGTAGCAGCCGCCGCGGTGGACCAGCTCCCGCGCCGACACGTAGACCGGCTGGCCCACCTGCAGCGTGCGAACGGAAGCGCCGGCCGCGACGACCACGCCGCTCATCTCGATCCCGGGGATCGCGGGGAGCGGCGGCATCCACCCGTAGGTGCCGCGGCGCACGAGCACCTCGGGCATGTTCACGCCGATCGCGTGCGCCTTCACCAGCACGTCGTCGGGCCCGCCCACCGGCGTCGGCAGCTCCACGAAGCTCAGAACTTCGGGGCCCCCGGTCGTCTCGATGCGAATCGCCTTCATGTCCGGAGTGGTGCGCGCCGCAGGCCGTCACGGGGCTGGGCCCCGCCGGCCGAGGCGCGGCTCGTATCGAGGATTCTAGCTCCGTTCTTCGCTTGACGGCTCGGCGGCCGGGGCGGTATGCCTTCGACGGGGGAGATATCTCGTGAGCGACGCCCGCACGACGAACGCCTACTGGGGACGCGACGGTCTCGAGCGCCGGATCCTCGACGCGCTGACGGCCGCCGGCAAGGACGTCGGCGCGCTGACGATCGACGATCTGGCGCCGGCGGACCAGTTCCACAGCGGTGGGAAGAGCGCGACCCAGCGGCTGGCGCGCCTGGCGCGGCTCGAGCCCGGTACGCGCGTCCTCGACGTCGGCGGCGGGCTCGGCGGTCCCGCGCGCACGCTGGCCCTCGAGTTCGGGTGTCGGGTGACCGTGTTCGACCTCACCGAGTCCTACGTGCGGACGGGCGAAGCGCTCACCGCGCGGCTGGGGCTGGCCGATCGCGTCACGCACCGGGTCGGCGACGCTCTCGCGCTCGAGCCGGGCGACTGGGACGTGGTGTGGACGCAGAACAGCGGGATGAACATCGCCGACAAGGAGGCCCTCTACGCCGGCTTCGCGCGCGCGCTGCGCTCCGGCGCAACCCTCGCGATCCAGGAGCCGATGGCCGGGCCCGTCCAGCCGCCCGCGTTCCCGCTGATGTGGGCGCGCGACGCCTCGGCGAGCTTCCTGCGCACGCCGGACGAGATGCGATCGGTCGTCGAGGCGGCGGGGTTTCGGGTGGAGCGCTGGGACGACGTCTCCGCGGAGGTCGCGGGGCCGAGCGTCGCCGCTCCCGCCCACAGCATCCAGCGCATCGTGATGGGTGACGCGCTCGAGGCGATCGCGCGATCCGGCGAGCGCAACCGCGAGGAGAAGCGGATCGTGATGGTCCAGGCGGTCCTGAGGAGAATGCCATGACCTACAAGAAACCGACGGATTCGGAGATCAAGGCGAAGCTCACGCCGGCGCAGTACGAGGTCACCCAGTGCAGCGCCACCGAGCCACCGTTCCGCAACGAGTTCTGGAACCACCACGAGCCTGGGATCTACGTCGACGTCGTGACGGGCGAGCCGCTGTTCGCGTCGACCGACAAGTTCGATTCGGGCACTGGCTGGCCGAGCTTCGTGCGGCCCCTGGAGGAGGCCAACGTCACGGAGCACACCGACACCTCGCACGGGATGCGGCGCGTCGAGGTGCGCTCCGCGGACGGCGACTCCCATCTGGGCCACCTGTTCGACGACGGCCCGGCGCCGACCGGTCTTCGCTACTGCATCAACTCGGCCGCGCTGCGCTTCATCCCCCTCGCGAAGCTCGACGAGGCGGGCTACGGCAAGTACAAGGCGCTGTTCAAATCGTCATGAGGTCGGCGGGAACCGCAGCCTGAACCGGCTGCCGCGTCCGACCTCGCTCTCGAGCTCGACGTCGCCACCGTTGAGAGCGGTGAGCTGCTTGACGATCGGCAGCCCCAGGCCGAAGCCCTTGGCCTTCGTGGTGTAGAGGGGCTCGAAGATCCGCTCGAAATCCTCGCGTGGGATCCCGCCGCCCGTGTCCGACACCGCGAGCTCGAGGCTCCCATCGGCACGCCGGCAGGTTTCGACGGTGAGTCGGCCTTCGTCGGGCATGGCCTGCTCGGCGTTGCGCACGAGGTTGCCGAGGATCAGCGTGAGCTGGTGCGGATCGGCGTGGAGATCCGACGACTCGTCCATCAATCGCAGCACCCGCTCGACGCCGTCCGGCGCGCCGTTGCGCTCGAAATAGTCGGCGACGATCCGGTTCAGGCTCGTCGCCACCGGGCGAGAATCCGGCACGCGCGCGAAGTCGAGCAGCTCGGTGATGATGCGATTCGATGTGGCGACTTCCCGCTCGAGGATCGCGAGATGCCGGGCCATCCGCTCGTCTTCGGCCGCCTGCATCCGGATGTAGTAGACGGAGTTCTTGATCACGCCCAGCGGGTTGCGCAGCTCGTGCGCCACGCTGCCGGCGAGCTGGCCCAGCGTCGCGAGCCGCTCCTTGCGCACCAGCTCCTCGCGCGCCGCCTCCAGCGCGGCCGTGCGCACCCGCACCTGGTCCTCGAGCTCCTCGGCGTGGTGCTTCACGCGCTCCTGGAGCCGCGTCTGCACGATCGCGATCGCGAGCTGGGTCGCCGCCTCGCGGGCGATACCCACCTGCTCGGGCGGGAACTCTCCGCTCGGTCCCCCGAAGCTGACCGAGCCGATCAGCTCGCCGTGGGCGATCATGGGGACGACCATGTACATGCGGACGTCCGAGGCCAGCAACGCCTCCGCCTCGGGGCTCTGGGCCAGCGAACGGACGTCGATGATCTGCGGCTCGCCCCGTCGGAGACCCTCCAGATCTCCGGCCAGCGCCAGCGGATAGCGGACGCCGGGGCCGAGGTGGAAGCGGCGGCGCCCGACCGCCGCGAGCCACTCCACCTCGCCCTTTTCCAGATCGAACAGGTTGACGATCGCGCGCGGCACGTCCAGCAGGTCGCGGAGCCTGCGCAACACCGCCTCGGCGATCGTCACGGGCGGTTGCCCGGAGATGATCAGGCGGTCGATCTCGTGCAGGATGTCGAGCCGCTCGGCGTACTTGCTGCGCTCGGCCTCGGCGCGCGCGTGCTCGCGGCTGGCTCCGACCAGCGCCGTCGACAGCGCGGCGATCTCGGTGACGCCCGACGCGACCGGCTCGATGCTCTGGCCTCGGCCGATCTGCTCGGCGGCGCGCGCGAGCGCTTCGATGGGCCGGCTGATCCGACGGCTGGCCCACAGGGCGACGCCGAGGCCAACGAGCAGGAGTGCGGCGCCGGCGCCGAGGACCGCGCGGAACGGTTGTCCGAAGACTCCGCCCGCGAGGGGGACCGTGATCGCCGCGGTCCAGCCGAACGTGCGCGAGCGGCTGAACGCGGTCAGCGCCGGCGTTCCCTCCGCGGTGGGGCCGCGGAACGTTCCCTCGGCCACGCCCCTCGCCGCCTCGACGAGTCGCGGCGCGACGGGCTCGCCGATGGGTGACTGGCCGCCGGCGCCCGCGACGACGCGGTGGCTACGGTCCACGATGGTGGCCGTCCAGTCCGAGAGGACCCGCGGTCCGGTGACGAGCTTTCCGATCGCGTCTGGGTTCAGCGCGGCCGAGAGAACCCAGCGGACCTCACCGCCGCGCACGACGGGGACGCCGACGCTCACAGCGTGTCGCTTGGTCAGCGGAGACTGGAACAGGTCCGACACGTTGGGCGCCCGGCCTTCGATCAATCGCTGGAACGGCTCGGTCATGGCCGGCGGCGGCCCGGGCAGCGCGGACCCGAAGGGCTCCGTGGTGATCAACAGTCGCCGGCCGGTGACGTCGAAGAGGCTGATCGCCCGCCACTCGTCGCGAGCCGCGAGCGCTCGGATGCACTGCCGGTGAAACGCGGCCAGATTGCCGGCGTCCAGGTGCTCGGACGTGCCCAGCACCGCGAGCGCGGTGATCGTGGCCTCGAAGTGTCGGTCGAGGGCCACGCCGAGCGTGCGCGCAGCGTCCAGGAGCGCCTGCTCCGCAGCGGCGTTCTGGTCGCGGTCGTGCCGGTAGACCGCGACGGCGGAGAATGCAAGGAGCGGGGCGAGCGTGACGAGGACGAGCAGGGCGAGTGATCGCCTGAACCCCATAGGTTCTGCGTCACCCACTATAGACCGTGCAGACCGGTCAGCCCAAGAAACGGGCAGGGCCCGCCCTGAACCCTTACGACGTCTTCAGCACCTCGGCGCCCTGGCCGGCCTCGAGCTCGCAGGCGTTGACCGTCATGCAGAGCATGCTGTAGTAACCGATCGCGCCGGTGAGCTGGATCAGCCCGTCGTTGCCGAAGCGCGTGACCAGCGCCTTGAACGTTGCGTCGTCGACCCGGTGCTTGCGCAGGAGCTGGCGCGTGAAGTCGACGATCTGGGCGTCCTCGGGGGGCAGGCCGCGGCTCGAATTTTCGCGGATGGACGTGATGGTCGACTCCGGCACGTTGAGGCGCCTGGCCCCGCCGGTCTGCGCGCCCCAGACGTAGAGCGCCTCGTACTCACGCGCCACCGTCATCGCGGCGAGCACGCGCACGCGCATATCCAGCGAGCCCTCGAACCGCACGTAGGCGCCGAGGTGCGCGAGGCGGCCGGCCAGCTCCGGTGAGTGCAGGAACATCGTGAACGGGCCCTGCAGCGCGCCGCGGCTCGCCACGATGGAGTCGACGATCGCCTGATCCTTGGCGGCGACCTGGTCCTTGCGGGTGATCGGTGTCAGCCTTGCCATGAGCTCCTCCTCTGTTTAGCCGCGCCTCGTGTTTATCGCCGCGCGCGGTCGGGCGTCGTGCCCGCCGCGCGGATCGACGTGTAGACCGCGAACGGGGTCAGCGCCGGGCTCTTGACCTCGAGCCGTCCCTCGAAGGCATCGGCCACCGCGTTGGCGATCGCCGCTGCCGGCGGCCCGGTGGCGCCCTCGCCGACGCCGCGAACGCCCAGCGGGTTGTGGTCGGTCGCGAACTGGAGATGCTCCATCACGAGCGGCGGCATGTCGTCCGCTCGCGGCACCGGGTAGTCCATCAGCGTATTCGTCAGCAGCTGGCCGTCGTCGCCGTAGACGACTTGCTCGCCGAGCGGGACGCCGAGCCCCTGGGCGAAGCCGCCGACGATCTGACCGTCGACGATCACGGGATGCAGCTGCCGGCCGCAGTCGTGCACGATGACGTAGCGCAACACGGTGAACCGCCCGGTCTCCGCGTCGACCTCCACGACCGCGGCGTGGACGCCGCTCGACCACGTCACCGTGGGCGGCGCATAGAAGTTCGTGGCCCAGAGCCCAGGGCCGCCGACCTCGATCAGGCTCTTGTCGCGCAGCGCTACCCGCGCGAGCTGGCCGAGCGAGATCGCGCGTGACGGCGCGCCCACCACGAACGCCTGGCCGGCCTCGATCCGCACGTCGTCCGGCGCGCACTCGAGCAGGCCCGCGGCGACGCGGCACGCCTTGACCTTCACGGCCGCGGCGGCCACGGCCACCGCGTTGCCGGTGTTCACGGCGACGCGGCTGGCGCCGGTCCCATAGCCGTACGGCACCAGCGTGGTGTCGCCGCCGCGTACGCGGATGTCGTCGAACGCCGCGCCGAGGTACTCGGCGCACACCTGAGCGAACACCGTCTCGTGCCCCTGGCCCGAGCCCGAGACGCCGATGAGGACCTCGACGTGCCCGCGATCGTCGACCTTCACGGTGGCCCACTCGCCGGGACGAACGCTGCCGCCCGCCTCGAGGTAGCCCGCGATCCCGAGGCCGATGCGCCGTCCCTGCGCGCGCATCTCCGTCTGCCGCTTCCGCCAGCCGGCGTAGTCCAGCAGATCGAGCGCGTGCCGAAGCTCGAGCGGATAATCGCCGCCGTCGTAGCTCACCGCGACGCCGTCGCGGTACACGAGGCCCGGGCGGTACGGCATCTCCTCGGCGGGGATCAGGTTCTTCGCGCGGACCTCGGCCGGGTCGAGGCCGAGCGCCGCCGCGAGACGATCGAGCAGCCGCTCGATGACCAGAATCGCCTCGGGCCGGCCGGCGCCACGATACGGCGCGCTCGGCGTCTTGTTGGTGAGCACCGAGAAGCCCTCGGCGCGAAAGGCCGGGACCTTGTACTGCGAGGGCAGGTGGTTGATCGTGTTCGTCGGCTCGTGAACGGAGAAGGAGTGGTAGGCGCCCACGTCCTTCACGATTCGCACGTCGAGGCCGAGGATGCGCCCGTCGCGCGTGGCCGCGAGCCGCGCGTGGTGCGACTGCTCGCGCGCCAGGTGCGTGCTCGAGATGAACTCGGTGCGCGTCTGGATCCACTTCACCGGGCGCCCCAGACGCCGGGCCAGGATCGGGACGAGCACGTCCTCCGGGTACACGCCTTCCTTCGGGCCGAACCCGCCGCCGGTGTCGGGCGCGATCACGCGCACGCTCTCGACGGGCAGCCCGAGCCGAGCCGCGACGGCGGCGCGCAGGTTGTACGGCCCCTGGTGAGGCGCCCAGACGGTCATGCTCTGCGTGGCGGCGTCGAACTGGGCGCACAGGCCGCGCGTCTCGATCGCCATCGACGACACACGTCCGTGGGCGGGATGGTCCTCGACCACCACGGCTGCCTCGGCGAATGCGCGATCGACGTCGCCGATGACCTTGCTGACCCGGCCGACGACGTTGCTCGCTCCCTCGTGGACCAGCGCCGATTCAGCGCGCATCGCGGCCTCGGCAGCCACCACGGCGGGCAATGCTTCGTACTCGATGCGGACCATCTCGGCCGCGTCCGCCGCCTGGTACGGATCCGGCGCGACGACGGCGGCGATCGGCTCGCCGACGTAGCGCGCTTCACCGGAGGCCAGCGGCCGCTCCGGGCGCGGGGTGTCCAGGCGCACGTAGGGATTCGTCCGATCCGCGTGGGCCGCTGGCAGCGGGTCGGCCAGCTCGGGCAGGTCGCCGGCGACGAAGACGGTCACGCCGGGAAGCGTCCGGGCCGCCACCGCGTCGATCGCGGCGATCCGTGCCCGCGCGTGGGTCGAGCGCACCAGTACCAGATGGAACAGGCCGGGCAGGACGACGTCGTCGATGAAACGCCCACGCCCGGTGATGAGGCGCTCGTCCTCCTTGCGTCGCGGCGACTGGCCGATCACGGGCCGGATCATACACGGCGCGGCAATCTGGCGCAGGGAGACCTGGCCGAAGGTCGATCATGCGTTTCCGCTCGAGCCCCGCCCAGACGGGCTCCCCGGAGTCCAAGTTACTGGACGACGGTCAGGAACTTGTCGAGCTTGCCCAGGTAGATCTCGTCAAAGCAACGTATGCGGAACATGCGGCACCGGCGGCCGCGAGGGGCGGCCGCCGGCGCTTGGTGAAGCGGCGCGAAGTTTAGTCGTCGTCGTTCGCGCGGATCTGGCCGCGGATCTCGCCGCCCGTTGACAGGTTCGTGTGGACATTCGCGTAGGCGACACCGGCACGAATGGCGCGGATCACCTCATTGAATTCACCGGCCGCGAGTTGCTGGCTCGCAATGCTGCCGGCCACCACATCGGCGGCGGCGACCGTTCTCGGACCAACGGTGCCGGACTGCGGGCAGGTGGGAGTCCCGGCAGGTCCGGCGAACCCCGCCGTCCCGCAGAGCCAGATGACGATGCTGCCGTTCACGGAGCGCTGCGCGACATGGATGTGGGCCTGCTGCACGGTCCCCTGGAGGCCGCTGTACGTGAGTTCGTACTCGATGCTCTGGTCGTCGTCAGCGATCGTTGCCTTGAAATCGCCGCTCGCGACGGTGGAGACCGCGGGTACCTCTTGAAACCCGATGAGCTTGGCGCGAAGGTGGCGACCGTCATGATGGTCGTCGCCGGCCATGGCCGGCACTGCCGCCAGTGGCAGGATGAAGAGTAGAGGAAGGAGCCGCATTCGTCTCGCGTGTGGCATCGTGGCCTCCTTTTGGAGGGGGACAGGTAAGGGGTAACGCATCGCGCCTTACCTCCAATCGGGTTGAACGACGGTTGCGTTGCCTACGGCCGGAACCACCCCATCAACGCGCGAGCCGCCCGCAGGGTTCCCGTGGAGATGGCGCGCGAGAGAGAGGCTCGTCCGTCACACCGGCCCGTTCGGCGCGACCAGGATTTTCCCGCTGCGCTCGCCGCGCTGTGCGTGCGCCACGGCCGCCTTGATCTCCTCGATCGGGTAGACCTTCTCGACCGGCGCCGCGAGGATGCCCTTGCTGACTTGCTCGCCGAGATCGGCATAGATCGTCCGGATCTGGTCGAGCGAGCGGGTGCCGAGCGCCCGGCCGAGGATGAACCCGACCAGCGTCTGCGCGCCGGAGATCAGCGCGTTGCGGGACATGACCGGATCCTCGCCGGTCATCGAGCCATAGTTGCAGATGACGCCGCCCTCGCCCACGCACGCCGAGAGGCGCGCCGTCGCCTGGCCGGAGACCGCGTCGAGGCCCAGGCGGATCGGAGCGCCGCGCGTGTGGGCCTTCACCGCCTCGCCGAGGTCGGCGCCGTCGACAACACAGGCGCCGGCGCCGAGCGTCTTCAGCTCGCCGAACAGCGACTCGCGCCGCACCACGTTCAGCGTCTTCACGCCGCGCGCCCGGGCTAGGCGGATCACCAGGCGGCCGACCGCCGAGTTCGCGACGTTCTGGATCACCCAGTCGCCCGGCTGGAGATCGACAATGTCGGTGAGCAGCAGCAGCGCGGTCGGCGGGTTGATCCGCAGCATGGCCGCCTGGCGAAGCTCGAGTCCCGACGGCACCACGATGAGGTGGTCGCTCTTGACGCGCCGTCGCTGGGCCCAGTTCTCGCGCTGCAGGTTGATGACGAGGTCCCCGGGCTTGACGTGCGACACCCCGACGCCGACGGCCGTGACGCGACCGACGCACTCGGCGCCCGGCGTCGCCGGCAGCGTGGGCTTCAGTCGGTAGTTGCCGCGGCACATCGAGATGTCGGCCGGGTTGATCGGGAACGCGAGAACGTCGAACACGACCTCACCCGCGCCCGGCGCGCCAACGTCCGCCACCTCCGCGCAGCGCACGCCCTCCTCGGGCTGACCGTACCGCTCGAGCAGGACCTGTTTCATCGCTCGCCTCCCGCTATAACTTCCAGTCGAGCCAATCGCAGATGGCGCGTCCCATGACGAGCTCCCGGTCCCGCGCACTGAGCCACGGCAGCTCCTCGGTGAACAGCGTCACGCACTGGCGCCACGAGCACGGTATCCGTGTGCGTCCATTTCCTTCAGCAGCTCGTCTTTCGTGAAGGCGGCGACCTGGCGGTGTCGCGCATTCGTCCTCCCGCGCTATTCGGCGGTCACGATCGGCTTGGTCATCGATGCGAGACGGAAGATCGTGTCCGGCGTCATCGGCGTTCCGGCGGCCTTGTCCTTGAAACCGACCGCCTGCAGATACGCGACGCGGCCCTTGCGGGCAACGACCACGACGGCGCCGGCGATTCGGCCGCGCTCCACGTCGGCGTGGAGCGCTTGCCCGATTCGGTCGAGGCGCTCCGAGGACAGGCCGACCTGCTCGGGCTTGGCGGTCGGCAGGCCGCTGGCGGAGACGATCGGGGCCGCCACCAGCGAGAGGATCAACGCGAGAACGATCGAGCGCCGCTTCATCGACGCCTCCGTGGTCAACGTTTGGGTTGATCTCGGCCCCCTCATCATGTCTTCTCGAAGTCGATGCGCTCGTACACGGGCAAGCCCTGCAGATGGCGACGCAGACAATCCAGCCCCATCTCGCAGGCGCCCAGCCGCACCCACTCGCGCCCGCCGAGGATCCGGCTGCGCCGGGAGTCGACGCCCTGTTCGGTGGCGATCGCCAGGCAAATGGTGCCGCCGAAGTCGATCCGGTCGGGACCGTCGTCGAGATCAATGAGGACCGCCAGCGCGTGCGAGGCGCCGGTGCGGCGACGCGCCGCGGCCGCCACCGCCTCGGCGGTCTCGCGGGTCAGCTCGCCCGTCGCTGGCGCGCCTTCCAGGCCGACTCCGGCGAAGACCTCGGCGAGGTCGCGCGACGCGACGCCGCGGCGGAAGATCTTCTCAGCGCCGGGCAGGTGGCCGAGGCGGGCGGCGATCTGGCCACTCGTGAACGTCTCGGCGATCGCCAGCGAGCCGCCGCGGCTCGCGAGCTCCTTGAGGATCACGCCCTCGAGCGTCTGCTCGTCCTCGGCCATGATGAAGTTGCCGAGCCGCTTGCGGACCTCTTGCTCGATCGGCGCCACTTTGGCGCGGACGTCGTCCATGTCCCGGCCGCGCACCGTGAGCTTGGTCTCGAGCTGCGGGTAGTGGGCCCGGAAGCCGAGCTTCACGCTCCGGTCGGGCGACATCTCTTCAAGCCCGGTCAGCAGCGCGTCGACGTGCGACTCGCCGAGCCCGTAGGAGTGGAACCGCTTCAGGAAGATCGCGGTCTGCAGGCCGCTCTTCGCGAGCAGCCGTGGGATGACCTGCTCCTCGAGCATGCGGCGGAGCTCGCGCGGGACGCCCGGCGTGAAGAAGAACCGGGCGCGGCCGATATCGATGGCGAAGCCGCAGGCGGTGCCGATCGGGTTGTCGATCACCTCGGCCGTCGTGGGCAGCATCGCCTGCTTCTTGTTGTTCGCGGGCATCACGCGGCTGCGCTTGCGGAAGAACTCCTCCATCGTGGTCAGCCATTGCTCGTTCAGCGCGAGCTCGACGCCCGCGGCCTGCGCGGCGATCTCCTGGGACAGGTCGTCGACGGTGGGGCCGAGGCCGCCGTTGACGATGACCGCGTCGGCGCGCTGGCCCGCGAGCTGAAACGCCTTCAGGAGGTTCTCGCGGTCGTCACCGACCGTGGTCTCCCACTGGACCGCCAGCCCCACGTCCTCCAGCTTCTGGCTGATGTAGCTGAAGTTCGTGTTGACGATCTTGCCCGTCAGGACCTCGTCGCCGGTGCAGATGACCTCGATGCGCATGGGGGCTCCTCAGTGAAGGACTTTCAGCAGCGCGTCCACCACGACGGCGGGCTCCTCGCGCGGCATGAAGTGGCCGACGCGTGGGACGACGCGCCGCTCGGTGCCTGGCGGAAATTGGGACAGCTCGCTTTCGGAGCGCCGGGGCGACGACACCGCGTCGTCCGCGCCGTGGAGGATCACGGTGGGCACCGTGATCGGTGGCCGTGCGGCGAGGCGCTGTTCGATCGCGTCGAAGCGCGGATCGCTCGGCGCGTTGCGGTGCCGCACGCGATACGAGTGGATCACGACCTCGACGAAGTCGGGATTGTCGAAGGACACCGCGGTGCGCTCGAACTCGGCGTCGTCGAAGCGCCACGTCGGCGACCACTCCTGCCACAGGAGCCGGCAGAGCTCGCGACGATGGCGCTCGAGGCCGAGTCGACCGCGCTCGGTGTTGAAGTACCACTGGTACCAGTACGCGCGCTCGGCCGCCGGCGGGGCCGGCTGGGGCTCACGCTGGGGGTTCTGCACGTTGTAGCCACCGATCGTGACGAGCCCGCGCACGCGCTCGGGGGCCAAGATCGCCGCGATGCACGCGGCCCGACCGCCCCAATCGTAGCCGGCGACGCCGACCGAGCGCAGCTCGAGCGCGTTCATCAGGTCGAGCAAGTCCTGACCGATTGCCGCCTGCTGCGCCATCCGTGGCGCGGCCGGGTCGAGGAATCGCGTGGGCCCGTAGCCGCGCAGGTACGGAACCAGGACCCGATAGCCGGCGGCGGCGAGGGGCGACGACACGCCATCAAACGCGCGCGCGTCGTCGGGAAACCCGTGGAGCAGAATTATTGGGAAGGCCCGCGGGTCACCGTGGGCCTCGTAGGCGATCTCCAGCTCGGCCGTGCGCACGCGGAGGATTTCGGGGGTGCTCATCGGCCCCTGATCATACGCCAGGCGGTGGCGGCGCGGGGCGGGCCGGCTGACGGCGACGAGCTTGACGAGATGACGCGGAAGCCGCAGGCTCGTGCGCGCAGTCAGCGATTTTCAGCTGCGCCTCGGCCAGCGGGGCCTCCGCTCCGCGATGGCGTGCGGCGCGCACTACGAAGCAAAGGAGTCATTTCATGGCTGGACGGGTCGAGGGAAAGGTGGCGCTGATCACCGGGGGCGGTAGCGGGATCGGCCGGGCGTGCGCGGTGCGCTTCGCGAAGGAGGGCGCGAACGTCTGCGCCGCCGATCTGGATCTGAACGGGGCGCAGGAGACGGCGCGGCTGGTCGAGGGCGAGGGGCGCAAGGCGCTCGCTTTACAGGTCGATACCACGGACGAGGCGGCGAACGACGCGATGGTCCGGCGCTGTGTCGAGGCGCTCGGGGCGGTGGACGTCCTGGTGGCTGCGGCAGGCGTCGGCGCCGCGCGCGTGCCGGGGGCGACGTCCTATCTGCCGTACACGATGCTCAACATTCCGATGGACCAGTTCCGGCGCATCATCGACGTCAATCTCTACGGCGTGCTGTTCTCGAACCGCGCGGTGGCCCGCTGGATGACCGACAAAGGAAGACCGGGGAGCATCATCAACCTCGCGTCGATCATGTCCCGGATGCCCTCGACGAGCGGCGCCTACAGCGTGAGCAAGGCGGGGGTGTGGATGGTGACGAAATGTCTGGCCCAGGAGCTCGCTGCCGCCGGGATCCGCGTCAACGCGATCGGGCCGGGCTTCATCGAGACGCCCATGACCGCGGCGATGCGCGAGGATCCGGCGCGGTCGCGCTGGGCGATGAGCGTCACGCCCATGGGCCGCTACGGCAAGCCAGAAGAGGTCGCGGCGACCGCGCTGTTCCTGGCGTCGGACGATGCTTCTTACTTCACAGGCGAGCTGCTGCACCCGTCGGGCGGCGTGTTCGTGGGCTGAGCGGGCTCAGGTCGCGGCGAGCGCGCCGCCGTCCACGACGATCTGGGTGCCGCTGATCCACGCCGAGTCGGCGGACGCCAGGAACAGCGCGCAGCGCGCGATGTCCTCGGGCTCGCCGACGCGCCCGAGCGGGATCAGCCGCGCCACGTCGCGCTCGACGCGGTCGATGATGTCGGCGGTGAGCCGCGTCCGGACCGTGCCCGGACAAATCGCGTTGACCCGGATGCGGTCCCGCCCGTAGGACGCCGCCATCGCGCGCGTGAGTGAGAGCACCGCGCCCTTCGACGCGGCGTAGGCGTGGCTCGGGCGCTCCATCGACCCGCGAAACGCGCTCACCGAGGCGGTGTTGATGATCGAGCCGCCGCCGGCCGCGCGCAGCGCCGGCACCGCGGCGCGGCTGGTGAGATAGATCGCGCGCACGTTGACGTCGAGGGCCAGATCCCACCGGTCGAGGTCGATCGTCTCGACGGTACCGCCCACGACCATGGTGCCGACGCCCGCGTTGTTGAAGAGTACGTCGAGCCGGCCGGCGGCGCGCACCGCGGCAGCTACCACCGCGGCGCAGTCCTCGGGGCGTGCGAGGTCGGCGGTCTGCGCGAGGGCGTCGCCGCCGGCGGCGCGTACCTCGGCCGCGGTTCGCTCGAGCTCGTCGCCGCGCACGTCCGCCAGGACCAGCCGCGCGCCGGCCTGGGCAAAGAGTCGAGCGGTCGCGCGGCCGATACCGGTAGCGGCGCCGGTGACGATCGCGACCCTTCCGTCGAGTGCTCCCATTTTCTTTATAGCCGCGCCCCGGCCGGCGGGGCCCCAGCCCCGCGACGGCCTGCAGCGCGCACCACGGGGCCACCAGGGTACAGGAGGCGCGCGACTTCTGCGCGCAGATCCGATATAATCACGCGCCTCGGCCGGCGGGGACCCCAGCCCCGCGACGGCCTGCGGCGCGCACCACCACTAGGATCGTGGCCGAGGAGGAACGAACGTGCCCAAGGGATTGACTGTCGTGCTCAACCAGCCCGGGAAACCGCTCGAGCTCGAGACGCTGCCGACTCCGGAAATCGATCCCGGAGGCATCCTGATCAAGAACACCGCCGCCGCGATCTGCGGGTCCGACCTCCATTACTGGCGTAACGACGGGGACTACAGCGGCCCGGACCTGCGCCGCGTGCCGGGCCACGAGTTCACGGGCGTCGTGCACTCGCTCGGGCGCGGCGTCGACACCGACTCGCTGCGGCGCCCGCTGAAGGAAGGCGATCGCGTCGCGTTTCCGTTCTTCAACCCGTGCAACCGCTGCTACTGGTGCGTCCGCGGCGAGCATCACGCGTGCCCGCACCGGCATCGTCGGAGCATGCAGTTCAACCTCGACACGTACAACTACTGCGACGGCGGCTACGCCGAATACTACTACCTGCCGCCCGGGCACTACGTGTTCAAGGTCCCGGACATCCTGCCCGACGAGGCGATCCCGCCGGTGAACTGCGCGCTGTGCCAGGTGCTGCACGGCCTCGAGTACGCGGACATGAAGTTCGGGGACGTCGTGGTGATCCAGGGCGCCGGCGGGCTCGGCATCTACGCCGCCGCCATCGCCGCCGAGAAGGGCGCCTCGAAAGTTGTCTCGATCGACAAGCAGCCGAACCGCCTGGAGTTCGCGCGCAAGTGCGGCGCGACCGACGTCATCGACATGAACGAGCTCGCGACGCCGGAAGCCCGGGTGCAGCGCGTGAAGGATCTCACCGACGGCCGCGGGGCCGACGTGGTCGTCGAGGTCGTGGGGATCGCCGCCGCGACGGTCGAGGGCCTCGACATGGTGCGCTTCAACGGCAAGTTCATCGACATCGGCAACATCGTCCCGCAGGCGGTGAGCTTCCCGGCCATCAAGGTGATCCAGCAGCAGATCCACTGGACCGGCCTCATGCACTACAACCCGTGGATCATGCCGGCCGCGCTCGAGTTCCTGGTGCGGACGCGCGACAAGTACCCGCTCTCGAAGGTCGTCTCGCACAGCTTCCCGCTGGCCGACGTCAACAGGGCCTTCGCGTTCGCGGAGTGGCAGGGCAAGAACGCCGGCACCGCCGCGACGCGGGTGATCCTGAAGCCGTAGCGCGCGCTACACGCGGACCGGGGCGGGGCTCGCGGTGAGCCCCGCCATCGCCCCGAAGGCGCGGAGCTCGCGCGGGATGTTCGGCCCCTTGGGTTGGAACGCGATCTCCGTCACGCCCTTCGCGGCCAGCTCGCCCACGCGCGCGCGGAGCGCGGCCGCCTCGCCGGTGAACGTGAACGCCTTGATCATCTCGCCGGTGACGACCGGCCGGTCGAGCGCGTTCAGGAACGTCAGGTGGCCCTCGTGCGTGTGCAGGTGACGCTCCCGCTCGGGGATCGCCTCGATCGCTTTCCGCCACGCCTGCCCGCCGGGCAGCCTGGCGAGCTCGCCGGCGTCTCCGGGGAACTCCCACGCGCGATGGAGCACGATCGATGCCCCGGCGCCGGCGGCCGCCATCACGCGGGGCGAGTCGAAGGGCTCGCCGGGCTCGAGCACGGTGCCGTGGATCATGAGCGCCGACCACGCGAAGCCGCTCGTCGGCGTCACCGAGAGAATGCCCTGGCCGAGCTCGCGCGCCACCGCGTGAGCCTTTGGCCCGCGGACGGCGAACAGGAACGGCACGCGGATCGGCCGCGCCGGCGCCTGTCCCGGACCGTGCAGCAGCCGGGTCGCCGCGCCGTCGACTTCGACGATTTCTCCCGCGAGCAGCGCGCGGAGCTGGCGCGTGTACTGGCCCACGAACGCCCACGAGTTCGGGCGCTGGCCCATCGCCAGCCGCCCGGTGAAGCCGGACCCGATGCCGACGTTCACGCGGCCAGGTGCCAGGTCCACGAGCGTCGCGATCGCCGCGGCGGTGACCATCACGTGACGGAGACTCGGGATGAGCACGCCGGAGCCGAGCTCGATGCGCGAGGTCCGGTCGGCTGCGCGGGCCAGCGTCATCCACACGTCGAGCTGCAGGGCCGGGGTGTCGAACACCCACGCGCGCCGGTAGCCGAGCTTCTCGGCCAGCGCGATGTGGTCGGGGGTCTCGGGAACCGGCGGGAACGCGCACGAGAAGTCCATGATCGTCGTCCTCAGTGATCGGCCATCAGCCAGTCGAGAATCTTGGGGTTTTCGTCGCGCGGGTACGTGTGGGACAGGTCCTCGATCTCGCGATAGACCACATGCGCCCCAGCCGCTTTCAACGCGTCACGCGTGAGGTGCGCGGTGTAGACGGGAAACATCCAGTCGAGCGCGCCGTGGACCAGATAGACCGGACGGCCGGGAGCCCGGGCCAGCCCGCCGGGCGCCAACAAGAAAGGATGGAGCACACCGCAGAGCGGCGCCAGGTGAGTGAACGGCATGCCCTCGCGGAGACCGCAGAGCATCGCGTACGTCGCGCCGTCGGACATCCCGGTCAGGAGCACGCGCGTGGTGTCGATCGGATAGCGCGCGGCCACCGACGCGATCATCTCCAGCAGCGGCTCGGCGTCGACGTCGCCGCCGCCCATGATCGACCACGTGCGGTCGCGTGAGGTCGGCGCGAGCACCAGCACCGCGCGCGAGCGCGCGTCGCGCAGCCAGCTCCACAGGAAGTCGCGTCCATGGCCGTGGCCGCCGTGGAGCGCCACCACCAGCGGAGCGGGCGTGATCCCGTCCCACTGCTCGGGGACGTAGAGCGAGAACCCGCCGCGGGCGTCGCGCTCGTTCTTCGCGTGCAGGACACCTGCGCGGACGTGGTCGTCGCGCAGGCCGCCGTCGCGTAGGTGCCTGACCAGGTCGTCGTCGTCGCGGCGCGCCGGCTCGAGGAACCAGCGGCTCACCGGCTCGAAGACCGGCGCCAGCGGATAGAGCGTCTCCTGGATGCGCGCGAACCGACGCAGTGCCCGGTAGAGGCCGATCATGTCGTCCGGCGACTTCGCGGCATCGACGAACGCCGAGACCAGCTCGAGGGTCTGCCGCGCGACGTCGACGAGGCGGTCTCTCATGAAGTGGAGGTCGTCCGGCCACGCCAGCGCCTCGAGGGCGCGCAGCGGCTCCGCGAGCGCATCGTGGCCGGGGGCGAGCTCCTCGGCGAGCTTCGGCGCGAGCGGAGGGTAGAGGTGACGCTGGACCCAGCCCACCCGCTCGAGCGTTCCCAGGAGCGGCGACAGAAGCCGGCCGATCGCGTCGGTGACGTCGGGAGAGGGCGACATGGTCGCCGCGATCTTACGACGGCCGTGGTAGCCTACGCTCTCCCTTATGCTCATCCCTGGATCGGGGAACCACACCAAGGAGGGGCCCGTGACCACCTTCCGACTCGCATCCGGATTGCTCATCCTCTGCATGGCGGCCGCAGGCAGCGGCGCGGCAGCGGCGGAGCGCGCTGCTGGCATCGAGTACGAATTCGTCGCTCGTCCGCCCGTCGTGCCCGCCGAATATGATGCGCCGGCCGGCACCAGCCTGCGGTTCCTCGACATCAAGGCGATCGACGACTCCCGGGTGGAGGCGGCGCTATGGCAGCCCGGCGACCGATCGGTCAACGCCACTCCCCTCGTCATCAGCGTGCACGGCAGTGGCGGGACCTTTCACGGAAATCCCAACGGATTTCTGGCCAAGGGGCTCGCCGCCAAACGCTACGGCGTGCTCGGCATCAATACCAGGCAGTCGGGCAAGCTCGTGAACACCGACAACTTCCTCGACGTCAGGCGCGACCTCGAGGCCGCAGTGTACACGGCGCGCGCGCTCGGCTATCGGACGCTTGTGCTCCATGGCCACAGCCTGGGCAATATCCAGGTGCAGTTCTACGCGGCGGCCAACTGGGAGAAGGACATCAAGGCCGTGATCCTCACTGGCATGTTCGGCAACCTGCCGTGGAAGTCGCGTCATCTCCTGGTGCAGGACGAGAAGAACTGGAGAGAGCTGCTCGAGACCGCGATGCAAGCGCTGCGCGACGCCAGGACCGAGGAGGTGATGCCGGTGCAGATGTTCTGGATCACCGGCGAGAAGGTGCCGATGACCAGCCGCCACTTTCTCACCTACCGTTCAGAAAGCACGAGTGTGGCCGACGGCACCTACCGGATCCGTCGGGTGCCGTATCCGCTCCTCATGGTGCGCGACGAAGGAGACGCCGTCGTCCAGGCATTCGAGCCCTATATGCTGCTGTCGGCGGCGACCACGGCCGGCTCGCTCGTCCCGGCCATCAAGTACGTGGTGCTGCCGAACAAGGCCCGCGGCCCGGCGGAGCATTCCTTCGCCAATAACCGCGAGCCGCTGGTAGACACGGTGGCCGGCTGGCTCGTCGAGCGAGGGCTGCGGTGATGCCAGGCCGGCGCTGGCTGCTGTGCGGGTGGGTGCTTCTTGTGTATGGGCTAGGTGTCTGGTAGGTCTCCCGCTGGACCTTGTCGATTCGTACCGGCGGGCCGCGACCCACGTGGACAAGATCCTGAAGTGATCCAGTAGGGATCGTTGGGAATGCGCCGGGCGCACGGAGATCCGCTTGCTCGGCGTCCCCGATCAGCGCCGGTGGATCTGAGTTAGTCGGTGAGGGAGCGGAAGATCTCGACTTCGGCCTTGCCCTCGGTGAGGCCTTCGCGCTCGCGGCGCTCGCGATACGCGGCCAGGTGCGGCGCCTTGCGGTGGACGTCGAAGGCGGCGTCGTCCTTGTACTGCTCGTAGAAGACGAAGACGTCCGGATCCTTGGTGGACCGGTGCGGGCGATACACGATGCAGCCTGGCTCCGCCTTCATCACCGCCGCCACCTGCTCCTTGAGCAGCGCCGCCAGCGCGTCGCCCTTGCCCTTGGGTGCCCGGATCTTCGCCACCACCGTCAGCACGTTCGCCATCGCTCTTGCTCTCCTTCGTTCAGGGATTATCGGCGTGTTCCGGGCATGATGCCAGGCGGCAGCGACTTGTCAACCCGGGTAAACGAGGTTCTCTGCCAGCTCGATGGCCTTGTTAAGTAGCTGACCCGTCAATGACACGTCTGTTCTCGTCTACCTGTAGAGAACCCTTGGACGCATCGAGGATGACGAGCTCATTGTCCCAGGGGTCGGACACTATAGCGCAGAGACCGATCTCAATCTCTCGAACGGGCCTGCCAGGAGTTGGGGACGGCGCAGTACGACTCGTCGAAGCTACCTCCAAACGGCACCCGTCAGGTCAGGGGCAGGAAGGGGACCCTATCAATCTCGAATCGCGTCCAGGCGCTTCACGATCTCGCGCTTGGGCACGAGGCCGATGACCTTGTCCCGCAGCGCGCCATCCTTGAAGAACATGAGCTGCGGGATCGCCTGCACGCCGTAGCGCGAGGCGAGCATCGGGTGCTCGTCCACGTTGACCTTGCCGATCGTTACGGCGTCGCCCAGCTCTCGGGCGATCTCGTCTAGCATCGGCGCGATCGCCCGGCACGGACCGCACCACGGCGCCCAGAAGTCGATAATCACCGGGCGCTCGCTGGTCACCACGCCGTCGAAGTTCGCGTCCGTCACCTTCACGAAGGTTTCCATCGAAACGACCTCCTCAGGCCTTGAGATGTCGCGAGTCCCATCCGGGATTCGCGACGGCCCGCCTCACTTCCAGAGCCGCTTGGTGGCCAGGTCGGCGCCGTCGCGCAGCGCGCGGAGCTTGGTCCACACCACGCTCTCTTCGACGAGCTGGGAGCCGGCGAAGGTGCCGAAGCCGCAGTCGACCGAGGCCAGCACGCGTGTCCGGTCGCCGATCGCCTCGGCCGCCGCGACGATGCGGTCGGCGACGACCTCGGGATGTTCCACAACGTTCGTGGTCGAGTCGATCACGCCGGGCACGAACAGCATGCCCGCCGGCAGGGGATGGCGCCGGAACGCCTTCAGCTCGTGCTGGTGGCGCGGGCTCGCCAGCGGCAGCGAGAGCGCGCCCACCTTTGCGCGATAGATGACGGGCAGGAGCGGCTCCAGCGGGACGTCGTGGGTGTGCGGTCCGTCGTAGTTGCCCCAGCAGAGGTGCAGGCGGACGCGATCGGGCGGGATCGCCGCCACCGCCTCGTTGATCGCGTCGATGTGGAGAGCGACCGCGTCGAGGAAGCGGTCCATCGGCTCGTCCTGGAAGAAGCGCACGCGCTCCA